>CACZFB010000006.1 GCA_902780305.1 uncultured Coriobacteriaceae bacterium
GCCACGGACCGCACCGTGGCGTTCAAGGTGGCGATGGAGTGCGTGCGCGGGGGGCGCGCCGACCTCGCGGCCGTGTGCGCCAGGCGCACCCAGGCCGTGAGGGGCGGGCGGCGCTTCAAGCGACGAAGGAGGCCCCGGCGGCCGGCGGCCTTCTCCGGGAGGCACTGACGGCGCCGGGAGGCGGGATGGCGTGCGGCTGCGGCCCGGGGGGCCGGGCGCCGCATGCGCCGGGGCTGCCCGGCGACGGCTGACGGGTGCGGACTCGGGAGGTGGCGCCTAGCGTAGGTGGCGAACTGGCAGACGGAGTGTCCCGCGGGCGGCGGGGGCGCCGCCCGCGGGCGCCATGGCCAACCCTTAACTAAGTGACATTGGGGTTACCCCCTTTGATCGGCAGGCGCGGTTCGTTACCGCACCATGGCGAAGAGGGCGGCCTCGAGCTCTGCGGGCGTGTGCGCCAGGACGTGCGCGCCGTTGTCGATGAGGAGCTGTTCGTCTCGAAAGCCCCAGGTGACTGCTACGCAGGGCATGCCGGCGTTGCGCGCGGTCTGCAAGTCCACCTCGGAGTCGCCCACGTATACGCTGGCCTCGGGCGTGCAGCCGACGGCGTCCAGGCATGCCAGCACGGTGTCGGGCCAGGGCTTGCGCCGAATGCCGTCGCGCTCCCGCTCGCCGCAGGCCACGCTAAACAGGCCGCCAAAGAAGTGCCGTACGAGCGGTTGGACGGCATAGTCGCCCTTGTTCGAGACCACGCAGCAGGGGATGTGGGCCGCTCGCAGATGCTCCACCACCTCGGGTACGCCGTCGTACGGTTGGGTGGCGTCCAGGTTGTGCGCGCTGTAGTGTGCGTCGAAGACGGCGTGCACCTCCTCGACGAGCGACTCGTCCGAGCCTTCTGGCACGGCGAGGCGGATGAGGTTGCGAATGCCGTTTCCCACGAAGCGGCGTACCTCGTCGGTGCTGCGTGGAGGCAGGTTGTATGCGGCAAGAGAATGGTTGGTTGAGGCGGCAAGATCGTCCAGCGTGTTGAGCAGCGTACCGTCCAGATCGAACACCACGGCAGATTTACCCATATTCCTCCTTCACTTATCGCTTTGTCTTCGCATTTTGACGCATTTCATCGTATTATTGTGTGAGTGTGTAGAATATGCGCGGGAAAGGAAGCGCATGAGCGATTTTAGCAACAAACCAAACGCCTCGGGCGGAGACCAGCGTGTGTTTGCCAACCACTACTCGCGCGCGCGGGGCGTGGCCTCATATAGGCAGCGTCGTCGCGTCAACCGTATCACCAAGATAGCGGTATGGATCGTGCTGGTACTCATCGTGGGGGGCGCCGCGGTGCTGTTTGGGCGTCAGCTTATCTATGCGCTCACGCACTCCGCGGGATCGACGACCTCCACCGAGTCCAAGGCCTCGGGTCATGAGGACGTGCTCATAACCACCACGCAGCCGGCGTCCATCTCGTTTGTGGCGGCGGGCGACGTGGTGGCCAATGGCTCGGTCGTGGAGAGTGGCAAGAAGACCGATGGCAACGCCTACAACTTCGTGCATCTGTTCTCTAACATTAGCGACGAGGTGGGCAAGTTCGACGTGCGCATGCTCAACCAGGAGACCCCGATGGCGGGCAGCGACCATGGGTTTGGTGGCACCAATCCGCTCAACGCGCCACAGGACCTGGGAAGGGCCGAGGTTGCTGCGGGCTTCAACGTGATCCTGCACGCAAACGACCATGCGCTGGACTGGGGCACGGACGGTGTGCACAAGGAGCTGTCGTGGTGGCATACCGAGCAGCCCAACCTGCCCATCCTGGGTGTCGCGGAGCCCGATCCCGTTAAGAACCCCGGGCTTTCGGACTACGTGAGCGACGTGTACACGTACTCGAAGGACGGTTTTAAGATTGCCGTGCTCAACCACTCCTTTGGCATCGAGGGTGACGATCACTCGGTCGTGGCCCCGCTCGACGAGGATAAGGTGCGTGAGGACGTCTCGAGGGCGCGTGATTTGGGCGCCGAGGTCATCGTGGCCTGCCCGCATTGGGGTGACGAGAACAACCCCGAAATCAGCGACGAGCAGCGCGAGTACGCCGAGCTCTATGCGAAGCTGGGCGTGGACGTCATCGTGGGCACGCACCCGCGCGTGCTACAGGGCGTCGAGGTGCTTTCGGGCGAGGGCAATCACAAGACGCTGTGCTACTACTCGCTGGGCTGCTTGGTTTCGGGTCTGAATGCTCCCGAGCATTTCCTGGGCGGCATGGCTGAGTTCTCCATCGACCGTTCCGACAACGGCACGTACACGGTGACGGGCGCCAAGCTCAAGCCCGTGGTTACTCATCGTGCGAACGGCGACGAGTACAGCACGTACCTGCTCGCCGACTACACCGACGAAATTGCCCGAACCGGTTGGGATGGCTACTCGTACACGCGCAGCTTCTACGACCAGCGCTGCGAGGAGGTGCTCGGCGACGACTACGACACCGATGCCGGCGCACTGAGCATCGAGGTGTAGTTTTAGGGGCAAACGACGGCCAACCCGTGCCAGCCTATCGAAGGGGGTAACCCCCATTGATATGCCGCTTGCGGCAATCAATGGGGGTTACCCCCTTCGATAGGTGACTGACGCCGCCTACTCCTCGGACTGCTCGTCGGCGGGCTCTTCGGAGCCGTTCTCCTCGTCCCGCTGCTCCTCGTCCTGCTCCTCGCTTTGCTTGGGCTCTTCCTTCGGCTGCTCCTGCTCCTGCTTCGCCTGGGATTCGTCCTTTTGGACCGAGGCCTCGTCCACGTCGCCCAGCACCACGGCATTGTCCTTTTGGATGCTGTCGGAGCTCACGGCGGCCTGCGTCTTGTTTTTGGCGACGACGCGCACCGGCACCTTCGAGACGATGCCACGCGAGGCGTCGAGCAGCACGTTGAGGTAGGTGGAGTTGTCGTCGTCGGTCTTTACGGACTCCAACGGCACGATGAGCGAATTGGGGATGCTCTGCACCACGATCGTGGCCTGCGCCTCCATGTTGGGGGTAATGCGCTCGTCGGGATCCTCGAGCAGGATGCTTACCGTTACCGGCTCCTCCTCTTCCTCCTCCGTCTCCTCTTCGGGCTCCATTACCGACTCGATCTTTGTCGTTATGGTGCCCAGGTCTGCGACGGCGGGGAAGGTGAGCCGCACCTCGGTTCCCTCCTTCACGCCCTGTGCCTCCTCCTGGGTAAGCTTGAGCTCCAGGCGCATGGCCGACTTGTCCAGCACGCGACACAGCTGCTCGCCGTTGGCAATGTTCTTGCCCTCCTTGAGCTCGGAGTCGATGCCCTCCACCGTTCCGGAGATGGGCGCGTGCACGATGAGCTTGAGCTCTTGCTCATGCGCCAGGTTGTAGGTCTCCTGTACCGCCTGGAGGGTGGTCTCGGAGTCCTTGACTCGGTTCTCGGCATCCTCCACGTTGCGCTTGGCCTGCTCGAGTACGGCCTCGGCGGCAGCGACGGCCGCCTTGGATGCGGCGGTGCCGCCCTCGGTGGTCGTGGTGGTCGTGTGCCCGTCGCTCGAGACCGTGGTCGTGGTGGCGTTGGCGCTCTTCCTGAGGTTCTCCACCTGCTTCTCCTCGTTGGCGAGCGTCTGCTGCGCCTGCTCGAGTGCGCGCACGCGCGAGTCGGTGTCGGCTTGGGCGGCGTCGAGCGCGTCCTGCGCGCGCTGGGCGGCATCGTGGATCGAGGAGTTCTCCAAACGGAACAGCTCCTGTCCCTCGTCCACATGGTCGCCGTTGGACACGAGCATCGACGTGAGGGATCCCGACGCCTCCACGTTCACGTCCTGCTCGTCGAGCGCCGAGACCGACGACGTCTTGTTAACCGTCTCCAGGAACTCGCCCTGCTCGATGTTGGCCGTTTGGTACTCGGGCACCGGTGCGGCCTGCGGTTTGCTCAGGCTCTGCCAAATGAACCAGCCGCCCGCACCCATGGCGGCCACGATGAACACCGTAATAAGAATCACCCGGATGCGCGAGTGGCGCTTCCGTGTCTCCTCCGCCCGCTCGCGCGCCTGGCGTTGCGAGAGGTACGGCGTGGCGCCGCCCTCGTAGTAGGCGCGGTCCTCGCTGACCGCCGCGACCTCGCGTCGTGAAAGACGCTCGCGGCTGGCGTCGGAGGGAACCACCGGCTGGGGAACGTCCTCGGCCCCGATTACGGGCAGCAGCGGGTCCGCGTCAACCATCTGGTCGGCCGGGTCGCTTGCCACCACGAGTGGGGTTTCGTCCTGCTCATCGTCCCCAAACGGATCGAGCATGTTCTTGCGCTCCATGCCGTAGCCCAGCGCTGGCGAGGCCACGGTCTTGTCCTGGTCGCCGCTTGCGTCGCCTGGGCCCTGCCCGAGGTCGTCTCGGTCGAGCAGGCGGGTCTCCATGGGGTCGGACTTGCCGAGCAGTTGCGTCGCGGCGGGGTCCTGCCCGCCGAGCAATTGCGTCGCCTGGGGGTCCTGACCGCCGAGCAACTGCGTGGCGGCGGGGTCCTGCCCGCCGAGCAGCTGGGTTGCCTCGGGGTCGGCCGCAGAATCTGTGGAGCGCAGGTGGCTGGGTTTGTTGGTCATGGCGAATACCTCGGAATGGTAGTCGTTGGTCGTTCGTTGCTACGGTTGGCGCTTGTGGCAAGGGAACGAGGGTCCCGCCCTCGGGTTGGTCCTTGACTGCAAGCGTGTGCGCAATCGTTGGTTAGAAGGATACCGCAAACGATTGCGGTTTGTCGGAGCATCATAAACTTGTCCGTAGTACAATGCTGTCCTTGTGCGACGCGGTGCCGTTTACGCCGCGCTGCCGTCTGCTACGAGGCCGCTCGTACCGACACGGAACGGCAAGAGACGAAAGGAACAGCAAATTGAGCACGTTTTCCATGCACACCCACACCTGCGCCGAGCTGCGCCCCAGCGACATCGGTGCCGAGGTCACACTTACTGGCTGGGTCTGGCATCGCCGCGACCACGGTGGCCTGATCTTTATTGACCTGCGCGACCGCGAGGGCGTCACGCAGATTTCGTTCGACCCCGACAACTCCGGCGGCACCGCGTTCCACACCGCCGAGACCGTGCGCTCCGAGTGGCCCATCAAGGTGAGCGGTGTGGTGCGCAAGCGCCCGGAGGGCATGGAGAACGAGAAGCTCGCCACCGGCGAGATCGAGGTCCTGGTGTCGAGCATCGAGGTGCTCAACACCAGCCACACGCCCGCGTTCCAAATCGAGGACCGTCTGGACGTCTCGGAGGACGTGCGCCTGCGGTATCGGTACCTGGACCTGCGCCGTCCGGCCATGATGTCGCGCATGCGCCTGCGCTCCGACTTTACCTTTGCCCTGCGCGAGGCCCTGCATCGTCGCGCGTTCATGGAGGTGGAGACGCCCGCGCTGTTTAAGTCCACGCCCGAGGGCGCCCGCGACTTCATCGTTCCCAGCCGCCTGCAGCCGGGCAACTTCTATGCGCTGCCGCAAAGCCCCCAGCTGCTCAAGCAGCTGCTCATGGTGGGTGGCGTGGAGCGCTACTACCAGGTTGCCAAGTGCTTCCGCGACGAGGACCTGCGCGCCGACCGCCAGCCCGAGTTCACGCAGGTCGACGTGGAGATGAGCTTCGTCGAGCAGGACGACGTGATGGGCGCGCTCGAGGAGGTCTTCGCCGACGCGTTTGCCGCCGTGGGGGTGGACATGCCCACGCCGCTGCGTCGCATCACTTACCGCGAGGCCATGGACACCTATGGCACCGACAAGCCCGACACGCGCTTTGGCATGCACCTGCACGACGTGACGCAGCTCTTTGCCAACTCCAAGTTCAAGATCTTTGCCACGGCCGCGAACACCGACGGCCAGGTGGTAAAGTGCATCAACGCCAAGGGTGCCGGCAAGTGGCCGCGCAGCCAGATCGACAAGCTCGCCAACGTGGCGGCCACGTTTGGCGCCAAGGGGCTGGCGTGGATTGCCTTCCGTGAGGACGGATCCATAAACAGCCCCATCGTCAAGTTCTTCTCGGACGAGGAGATGGCGGGCCTGCGCGCCGAGTGCGAGGTCGAGCCCGGCGACCTGGTGATGTTTGCCGCGGGCGAGCGTACCCTGTCGTGCGAGATCCTGGGTGGCATGCGCAACCACATGGCCAACGCCATGGAGCTGCCGCGCGAGGGGCACGACTTCCTGTGGGTCGTGGACTTCCCGCTGGTGCACTGGGACGAGGACCGCAAGGCGTACGCGGCCGAGCACCAGCCGTTTACCCAGCCCTTCGAGGAGGACATCGACCGCATCGAGACGGACCCGCTGTCGGTGGGCTCGCACACCTACGACTTCGTGATGGACGGCTACGAGGCGGGCGGCGGCGGCATGCGCGTGCACAACGCCGAGCTGCAGATGCGCATCCTCAAGCTGCTGGGCTTTACCGAGGAGGGCGCGCGGGAGCAGTTTGGCTTCCTGCTGGATGCCCTGGAGTACGGCGCGCCCCCCATGGGCGGCTTCGCGCTTGGCCTGGACCGCGTGTGCATGCTGCTCGCGGGCTGCGACTCCATTCGCGAGGTCATGGCGTTCCCCAAGACGAGCAACGGAAACGACCTGATGAGCAGCGCCCCGTCCGCCGTGTCTGGCCGCCAGCTCAAGGAGGTCTCGCTTCGCCTCATGTAGCCCGACGAACTGAGAAAAGGGGCCAAACCCCTTTTCTCACTTTGGCGCAAGCTTTGGGGAGCGAGGGAGTCGCATGAGGGAACGGCGAACAGCGAGGGAACGGCGAACCGCAAACGGACGTAGGAGGCGTACGAGGTCGTCGGCGACCAGGCCGGCGAGCCGGCCGGCGACCCAGCCTCCGGCCATCGTGCGTGCTGCCAACCGCTGGTGGGACCGGTTGCTCGACGTGGCCGACAAGCGGTCCTTCTCGCGCGGCGCCTCGGAGTACGCCGCAAACCAGACCACGCGCGACTACCTGCTCAACACGATTGGCCTGGGTGCCTGGGGCGCGCTCTTCCCGCTGCTCTCCATCGTGGCAACCCAGCTGGCCGGCGCGGAGCAGGCGGGCATGTTCTCCATGGCCTTTACCACGGCTACGCTGCTGCTGTACGTGGGAAACTACGGCGTGCGCACGTATCAGGTGTCCGACATCGACGAGGCCGACTCGTTTGCGTCGTACCAGGTGCAGCGCGTGATTACGGTGGCGATCATGCTGATCGTGGGCTGGCTGTGGTGTGCGATAAAGGGATACGACCAGGAGATGGCCCTCATCACTTGGGGCGCCTTCGGCTTTCGCGCGGTGGACGCCCTGGCCGACACGTACGAGGCGCGCCTGCAGCAGATGAGCAAGCTCTACCTGTCGGGCGTCTCGCAGGCGGCGCGCTCTGTGCTGGGCATCGTGGTGTTCAGCGTGCTGCTTCTGGTAACGCACAGCCTCGTGGTGGCGAGTCTGGGCATGGCCCTCTCGGCGGTCGCCTCATTCGTGCTGCTCACGCTGCCGCTCGCCCTGCTCGAGACGCCCAAGTCGCGCAGCGTGGATGCGGAGGAGATTCGGGAGCTCTTCGTGGAGTGCTTTCCCGCCTTTGCGGCCCAGTTCCTCTTTGCGCTTATAGAGACGATGCCCAAGTTTGCCATGGAGGGCGTGCTGCCGTACGAGAGCCAGGTGTTCTTTAACGCCATCTACTTTCCGGCACAGTCCATCCTCATGATCGTGGGCTTCGTGTACAAGCCGCAGCTGGTGCGCATCGCCAACCTGTGGGCCGACCGCAGCCGCCGCGCGCGGTTCGACGTGGTCGTGCTCGCCATGCTGGCCGTAAGCGTGGGTGTGACCGTGGTTATGCTGTTCGTGTTCGGAATGGTGGGTGTGTGGCTTACGGGCGTGCTGTATGGTACCGACTTCGAGCCGTACCGCACGGCGCAGTACCTTATGATAGTTGCCGGCGGGCTGTCGGCCGGTATCGACTTCTTGTATCAGACGATCACGGTGCTCCGCCGTCAGGCGGTGGCGACGCTTACGTATCTGGGGTCGTTCGTGGTGGTTGCGCTCTGCTCCGTGATTCTTGTGCGCATGGTGGGCTTCGACGGCGCCGTGTACTCCTACTTCATCGTTATGGTTGTGCTCTTTGCGGCGCTGGCCACCCAGTACGTGCTGATTCGCATCGCGAACCGCTAGGCGGTTGAGAAAATGAGAAAAGGGGTTTGGCCCCTTTTCTCATTTTGCGTGAAGCTGTTGGTGTGCGGGAATGATTCGCGTATTATCGAGTTCGCACATATTGTCCGAGGGAGGGCACATGACCGAGCAAAAACGTCCCACGCACGCACGACAAGGACAACCCCAGCGTCAGCGGCGCCCGTCGCCGCGAACGGACGCGGCCCCGCGCACGCGTCCGCAAGCACGGCACGCAGCGCCGGCCCATAGCGCCCGGCAGCCGCAGCGCAGGCCACCGCAGCCACAGCCCAAGAAGTCGTCCCCAGTCCTGCCCGTCGTCATTGCGGCGGTGTTGCTGGTAGCGGCAATCGTGGGCGTGTTCCTTGGCGTTCGCTCGTGCGTGGCCCACAAGGCCGAGCCTGCCCAGCAGCAGGACGGCAGCGCCCAGGGTACGCCGCAGGAGGGTGCGGACGTTCAGGCGCCGCAGAGCAACGTACCTGCAGGCGCGACCGACATTAACCTGCTCATGGTGGGCGACATGCTCTTCCATTATCAGGTACGTATGAGCGGCTTGGCCGACGACGGCACCCGCAACTACGACCACCTCTTTACCCACGTGCTCAGCGAGCTGGAGGGCAAGGACATCAAGGTCATCAACCAGGAGACCCCCATCGCCGGCCCCATCTTTACCGGCAGTGCGCCGGACGGCTACGACGGTTACCCCGAGTTCAACGGCCCGCAGGAGGTGGGCGACGCCGAGGTAAAGGCGGGCTTCAACACGATCCTCAAGGCAACGAACCATGCCATGGACCACAGCGGCAACTTCGACGACCACTACACGCTGGTAAAGGCCGAGCGCGAGTTCTGGAAGACCAAGCACCCCGAGGTGGCCGTCATCGGCCAGGCGGACCCCTCCGACGCGAACTCGTCGGTGGACGACGTGTACGTGTACGAGAAGAACGGCTTTAAGGTGGCGCTGCTCAACTACACGCTGGACCTCAACGGCAACGAGGTAAACGACACCAATGGGATCGTGTCGATGCTGGAGGAGGAGCACGTGAAGGCAACCATGGCGAAGGCGCGCGAGATGGCCGACATGATTGTGGTGTTCCCGCACTGGGGCGAGGAGTACAGCCTCGAGCCGGTGGAGATGCAGCAGCAGTGGGCCAAGCTCTTTGTGGACGAGGGTGCCGACGTGATTATTGGCAACCACCCGCACGTGATGGAGCCCGTAACGGTGTTCGAGGGCGAGGGCGGCAAGAAGGTGCCGTGCTACTGGTCCACGGGCAACTTCGTGAGCACCTCTCCCAGCGACGAGAGCCTTATGGGCGGCATGGCCGAGGTCACGCTGAGGAAGGCGGCCGACGGCACGTGCTCGGTGGTCTCGGCGACGTTCGTGCCGATGGTCACCCATCTGGGTCTCACCACCGACATGACCACCTACTTCCTGCGCGACTGGACCAACGACCTGGCGGCCAGCAACGAGCTGCATACGGACATCAACGACGCCAACAACACCACGCTTACGGTGGAGTGGGCCAACGACTTTTGCGAGCGTCTGTTTGGATCGGCCTTCGACGTGGAGAAGTCGCTGGTGACGCTGGACCTCAACGCGCCGACCGCGCCGGCTGCAACGTCCGCCGAGGCACCGGCCGCCGCCGAGACGACCACCGAGGCGTCGACCGCGACCACCGCCGAGACGACCGCGGACGCACCCGCGCAGGCCGCGGCGTAGCGTCGAACGTAGGCGCATCACCTTTGTTCGGTGAGCTGTTCGATGAGCCCCAGGAGCATGGCGCGCAGCGCGCGCAGGCTCCTGGGGCTTCCCTGTGTGCGCACGTACTCCCGAACCGTCGCGGACGCCTTGGGCACGAGTCCCAGGGCGACGTCGAGGGCGAGCACGAACCCCTGGGTGCGCACGCCTCGGCGCGTGAGCGGTGACACGAGCCAGGCCACGATGGAGGCAAGCCCCTCGGTGGGCACGAGGCACATGAAGGCGATGCTCGCAAAGGTGATGGCGGCGAGTCGCAAGACGGCGACGGCACAGACGACCACGGCATCCTGTGGCGCGACGAGCAGCTGGAGTACGAGCGTCGCACCAGCGATGCCAGCCAGCGGAACGAGCGTCGCCACAATCGCGCGCGGCGCGACGCGCATCGCCACGCAGCAAGCCAAGACAGTGGCAACCAGTGCGGCGAGCACCACGGGCGACGTCTGGTGCAAAACGACCACCACGAAGGCCACGAGGATCACGAAGGCCACGCGCACCCGGAGCTCTGGCGGCTGCGCCTCGGCGGGTTGTCGTTCGTCGACCACGACGCCATGCGCGTCTGCGGCCGCAAAAGCCCAGACGAGCCGTTGCGCGAGCATGCCGCAGAGCGCTCCGGTAACACAGCCCGCGAGGTAGAGCACGGGTGCGAGGTGCCATACCACCCCGGTGCCCATGAGCAGACTGGCGACCAGCAACTGCCCCAGTTCGTGGAGGAGCGACCCTACCACCGACGCCATCCACAGCCGCATGGTGCGCAGGCGAGACAGGCCCACCATCCCCGTCATGGCCAGGACCGTGCCGACGGCGGCATAGGCCATGGTGAGCGGGGAGCCAAACAGCAGGCCTGACGCCAGCACCTTTATGGCCGCCACACACCACGCGCCAGTCGCGTCTCCCAGCGCGATCGTCGCCAGGATTGCGATGTTGGCAAGGCCCAGCTTGACGCCGGGCAGTGGGATGGGCACGAACGTCTCGGCGTAGCCGAGCAGCAAGGCGAGTGCGGCCATGACCCCGATGCGGGTCCAGCGCCGTCGCTCGGCGGGGGAGAGGGACTGCGCGGGCGTCTTTTCCACGCGGCCTGCATGGCTAGCCCGCAACAAGGTCCACGTCCTTCTGCCCGCCATCATCCGCGCTGGCGGTCGCGTCGCCCCCGCCTGCGTCCACGCCGGCGGAGTCCTGTGTGACCACCTCGACCCATAGTCGGTGCGGCAGGCAGACAAGCTGCTCGCCGGGACGCGATATGGCGCGCTGGCGCAGGCAGTCGCCACGGGGGCAGTCGGCCTGTTCCATGCGCGCGCGGCCACCCTCGACCACCACCACGTTGGTGCCCAGGCTGGTGCTCACGGACACGCGCGCGTCCTGGTCGAGCGGCACGCGCTGGGTGTGCCCGTCGGCATCGCACACCAGGACGTCCAGCCGTCGCGCGTCCGTCGTGCGCCAGGGTCCCAGCAGCATCGTGACTGCCACAAACCCCGCCGCCACCAGCACGCCGGCCACAATCGTGGCGAGGTTGTCCCGAATGCCCTGCATGTTGCGCGTCCTCCCTTTTGGCGCTCAGTGTATCATGGCATATGGAGTTGTACAAAGGCGCGGGGATGGCCCGCATCTACGGCAAGGGGGAGCGCACGTGAGCATAACGCGGCGTCAGCTGATGCGGCTTGCGGTGGGGCTGGGCTCGCTGCCCCTGGCGGGCTGCGCGGGCATGCCCGGAGCGTCCTCGCTGCAAAGCACGTTGTTCGCCTTCAACACCGTGTGCGTGCTGGGTGGCGCCATGCCCCAGGACGTGCTGGACCAGGCGTGCCGCATGTGCGCGCGCTACGAGGAGCTGTTCTCGCGCACGCGCGAGGGCAGCGACGTGTGGCGCATCAACAATGCCGGCGGCAAGCCGGTGGCGGTGGACTACCGCACCACCGACGTGGTGGGCAGGGCGCTGTCGTACTGCGAGGAGTCCAGCGGTCTGTTCGACATAACCATTGGGGCGGTCTCGGAGCTGTGGGACTTCTCGGAGGGCGTGGTTCCCGAGCGGGCAGACGTCGAGCGGGCGCTGCCGCACGTGGGCTGGGAGCGCGTGGAGCTTGATGGCGATACCATTGCGTTGGGCGACCCGCAGGCGCGTCTGGACCTGGGCGGCATCGCCAAGGGGTACGTGGCCGACCGCCTGATGGAGTACTTCGTGCGCAGTGGCGTGACGAGCGCCTACGTAAACCTGGGCGGCAACGTCAAGGTGTATGGGTACAAGCAGGACGGCACGCCGTGGCATGTGGGCGTGCGCGACCCCAAGGGCGACGACGACGCGCAGGTCGTGGCCCGGGTGAGCACCACGGACGGCTCGCTGGTAACCAGTGGCCTGTACCAGCGGAGCTTCGAGCGGGACGGTCGCACGTACTGGCACATTCTGGACCCGCGCACGGGCTACCCCGTGCAGACCGACGTCGTCTCGGCGTCGATCTTCTCGCATGAGTCCATTGACGGTGACGGGTACACCAAGCCGCTCTTTATGTGGTCCGCAGACGACGTCGAGGCGTTCTTCCAGGCGCATCCCGCGCTGCAGGGCCTGCTGGTGCACACGGACGGCAGCCTGCACATGACGCCGGGGGCCGAGTTCGAGCTGACGGACGACGCGACGGACAAAACGGTCGAGTGACGCGCGAGGGGCGCGAAAGAGGGGAGCGCTATGCAAAACGGCAAGGCCCAACCGCTGGTGGGCATCATCCTTACGGCTTTGTCCGCCCTGCTGCTGGTGGGGATCTGTGGGTTTGCCGGGCCCTGCGGGGCGCACGGCGACGGCACGACGGGAACGTGTCAGTGGGCGGCACGCGCGGTGCTGGCGGTGCTCTCGCTCGTGCGCATCTTCGAGATGGACGAGGGCGAGCGCCGGGGTCTCTCGCTGGCGGCCGCGCTGTTGGGCGTACTGGTTGCGCTGATGCCCGGGGTCCTCGTGGACCTGTGTGCGGATCCCGCGATGCGCTGCGTCGCCGTGATGCGGCCGTTCTGCGTGGCCGTGGGCGTGGCCATCGCGCTGGCAGGCGGCGCCGACCTCACCGTGCGCCTGCTCCGGCTCCGCAATCGCTAACGACCAATCAAAAGGGGATAACCCCCATTGATTGGTCGCGGCGACCTATCAATGGGGGTTATCCCCTTTTGATTGGGTGGTGCGGGGTGCTACTTCTTGGCCTTGCCCTGGTTGGCGACGGCGTCGATCTTGGCGGCGATCACGTCGGGGTCGCCAATGTACTTCTTCTCCACGACGTTCCAGTCCTGGTCGAAGGTGTAGGCCAGAGGCACGGCGGTCGGGATGTTGACCTCAAGGATCTCCTCGGGGGTGAGCTTGTCGAACATCATGACGAGGGAGCGCAGGCTGTTGCCGTGGGCGGCGATCAGGACGCGCTTGCCAGCCTTGAGCTGCGGGGCGATCTCGTCCTGGAAGTACGGCCATGCGCGGGCGATGCAGTCCTTCAGGCACTCGGTGTAGGGCAGGCGCTCGGGCATGGGCTCCTCGCGGTAGTTCTCGGCCTTCTGGGCGCAGCGCTCGTCATCGGGATCGAGGGCCTTGGCGGGGATGTCGAAGGAACGACGCCAGATCTTTACCTGCTCGTCGCCGTACTTGGCGGCGGTCTCGGCCTTGTTCATGCCCTGCAGGGCGCCGTAGTGACGCTCGTTGAGCTTCCAGCTCTTGTACACGGGCAGCCACTCGCGGTCCATGGCGAACAGGACGTTGTTCAGCGTGTGGATGGCGCGCTTGAGGAGGGAGGTGTAGCACACGTCGAAGTCAAAGCCCGCGTCCTTGAGGGCCTTGCCGCCGTCGAGCGCCTCCTGGACACCGGCCTCAGAAAGGTCGACGTCGGTCCAACCGGTAAACAGGTTGGCCTTGTTCCACTCGGACTCGCCGTGGCGGATAAGAACGAGATGCATCAGGTTGTCGGCCATGTGGATGGTCCTTTCTCGAGAAATCGGCAGCATTTCTGCCCTCATGCCACAAGTATGCACAATGTGACACCCCAAACGGGCAACTATTCCGCGAGCGCGGTCCAGCCACCCAAGAGCGGATGATGAGCGGAAGCCGGGCGGAAACCTTCGCGCCTTTGGCAAAAGCCTTGCCGATTGGCACAAGGTTTTGCGTCCGGCACAAAAGACGAAACAGCCCCGAAACAACGATGTGCCATGTTCTTGATGGAAAAAAATCGGTTCCGTCCTTGGGAGGGGCAATGAGCAACGACAGAAACGTGGACTTCGTGTTGCGCACCATCGAGAAGCGCGACATTCGCTTTGTGCGCCTGTGGTTTACCGACGTACTGGGAAACCTCAAGTCCTTCTCCATATCGCCGGCGGAGCTCGAGGAGTCGTTTGAGGAGGGCATCGGGTTCGACGGCTCGGCCGTCGCGGGGTTCGTGCCACTCGAGGAGTCGGACATGCTGGCCTTCCCCGACGCCGAGACGTTCCAGATCCTGCCGTGGCGGCCGAGCAGCAGCGGCGTGGCGCGCATCTTCTGCAAGATCTGCACGCCCGATGGCCAGCTGTTCTCGGGCGACCCGCGCTCGTGTTTGGGCCGCGTGCTCGCGAACGCCGAGGCCAAGGGGTATGTGCCCAACGTGGGGCCCAAGCTGGAGTACTTCTACTTTGGCGACGACCGCGAGCCCATTCCGGTCGACCACGCGGGCTACTTCGACCTCACGCCCTACGACTCGGCGCGTGACATCCGACGCTCCACCACGCTCATGCTGGAGAAGATGTCCATTCCCGTGCAGTACTCCTATCATTCCAACGCGCCCTCGCAAAACGGCATCGACCTGCGCTACTGCGAGGCCTTGAGCTGTGCCGACAACATTATGACGGCTCGGCTGGTAATCAAGCAGGAGGCCAACGAGCAGGGGCTGTTCGCCTCGTTTATGCCCAAGCCGCTGGCGGGCTGCTCGGGCTCGGGCATGTTCTTGTGCCAGTCGCTGTTCGACCTCGACGGGGACAACCTGTTTTGGGGGACCGAGGACTACCACCTGTCGAAGCTCGCCCACCACTACATCGCGGGCATCCTGCGCTATGCGCCCGAGTTCACGCTTGTCACCAATCCCACGGTCAACTCGTACAAGCGGCTGCTGCCCAACGGCGAGGTGCCGGTGTACACCACGTGGGGCCGCAAGAACCGCTCGGCGCTCGTGCGCATTCCCGCCCACAAGCCGGGCAAGCACTCCTCGGCCCGCATCGAGTTGCGCAACCCCGACCCCACGGCCAACCCGTACCTCGCGTTTGCGGCAACCATCGCCGCTGGCCTCAAGGGCATCGAGGACGAGCTGCCGCTGCCGGTGGAGTACACGGGCAAGGACGTCACCGACGCACATATGGTGAGCATGGGCCGCACGCACCTGCCGCGCACGCTGGGCGAGGCCATCGAGGTGTTCGAGCAGAGCGAGCTGATGCGCAAGACGTTGGGTGACCACATTTGCGACTACCTCCTGGCCGAGAAGCGCATCGAGTGGAACGACTACTGCACGACCATCACCGACTGGGAGAAGTCGCACTACTATGCGGGGTTCTAGGACGAATCGACTGCTGGTCTATCGATGGGGGTTACTCCCTTTGACGGGTCCGCTGGCTGTCTCCACATAGCCAAACTGTTAAATCGAATGCATTGCGTTCGACGGATGCGGGGGATTCGTCCATACTGGGTTGTTATCCGCAAGACCACCGGGCGGGAGCTCGGCCGGGCGGGGCTGGTGCGCACATGGGTGCGCGGTCGCGCCACGAGAGAGAAGGGACATCTCAATGAAGAAGAGCAGGACTATTGGACTGGCCGGCGCCTTCGCCTGCCTCTGCGCGCTCGTGCTCGTGCTTGCCGGCTGTGGCGGCAGCAAGCCGGCCGAGAACACCGCCGACAACAAGGCTGCCGATGCCACCACTGAGTCTTCCGCGGGCGGCTGGTACGCTTCCGCGAAGGCGGACGCCAACGGGTTCAAGCTCGTTGAGGAGGGCACCCTCATCGGTGTGTCCGACATGGCCTATCCGCCGCTCGAGTCCGTGGTCGAGGGCAAGTCCGACGAGTATGAGGGCTTCGAGATCGACCTCACCACCGAGGTTGCCAAGCGCTGCGGCCTCAACATGAAGTGGCTCAGCCCCATGAAGTTCGACACCATCATCCCGCTCATCAAGCAGGGTGGCAAGGCCGACGTGGGCGTCTCGTCCTTTACCATCAACGACGAGCGCAAGAAGGAGATTGACTTCACCGAGTCCTACATCGACTCCAATCAAGCCATCGTCATGAAGCAGGGCTCCGACAAGAAGGGCGCCTCCGATACCGAGACCATCGAGAAGCTCAACGCCAAGGACATCACGGTGTGCGTGCAGCAGGGAACCACCGGCGAGGAGTGGGTGCAGGAGAACCTCCCCAACGCCGAGTGCAAGCCGCTTGACAACGCCATCGACTGCCTGCAGAACCTGCAGTCCGACAAGTGCCAGGCCGTCGTGGCCGACCTGCCCTGCATGGCCTTCTACTGCAAGGACGCCTTCAAGGACTTTGAGGTCGCCGTGCAGATTCCCACCGGCGAGTCCTACGGCATCGTGGTCTCCAAGGAGAACCCCGAGCTCACCAAGGCCATGAACAAGGCCCTCCAGGACATGAAGGCCGATGGCACCATCGACAAGATCATGGAGAAGTGGTTCGGTGGCAACCTCTAGTCGCTGAGCACGAAAGCCATTAGAACGCACATGCGGCGGGCGGACTTGGGTGCCGCCCGCCTGCGAATATGAATACAGGCGTCAAGCAAACAGGGAGGAAACCAAGATGCACAACATGTCTCGCCGTTCTTTTATCAAAGGCGGTAGTCTGCTCGCCGGCATGGGGGCAATCGCGCTCGTCGGATGTGGCGGGGGTCAGCAACCGGCCGCCGATGCGGGCTCTGCCGATGCCGCTGCCGCCGATGCCAGCACCATCATGCTGGTAACCGAGGGGAAGCTCACCTGCATCTCCAACATGTACTTCCCGCCCTTCGAGTTCATGGACGAGAAGACTGGCGAGGCTAAGGGCTTCGACATCGACCTGTCCCGCGAGCTTGCCAAGCACATGGGCTTGGAGGCGAACTGGACCAAGGAGAGCAACATGGGCTTCGACACCCTCGTGCCCACCATCTCGTCGGTCGACTACGCGGGTGGCAAGGCAACGGGCAAGGCCGACATCGCCATCGCGGGCATGACCATTACCGACAAGCGCAAGCAGGAGGTTGACATGTCCGACCCCTACCTCGACTCCAACCAGTCGCTGGTGCTGCGCAAGGACTCCGAGGAGACGCTCGAGACGCTCAACGCCGAGGGCAAGAAGATTGCGGTGCAGGACGGCACCACCGGCGAGGAGTGGGCGCGCGAGAACCTTACCGTGGCCGACGCCGCCAAGGGCATCGTGAAGCTCGACGACATCATCAACGCGATGAACGGCCTCAACTCCAAGACCTACGATGCGGTGATCACCGACCTTCCGGTGGCCAAGTACCAGATCGAGACCGAGAAGAACTACGCCGACCTCAAGGTGGCCGAGGCCATTCCCACCGGCGAGCAGTACGGCATTGCCGTCTCGAAGAAGAACCCCGCCCTGACGGCAGCCATAAACAAGGCGCTCAAGGAGATGGTGGAGGACGGCACCATGAAGAAGCTGCAGGTCACGTGGTTCGGTTCCGAGGTGTAAGGCATGCACGCAGGTTCTAGCAACAGACTCAAGCGCCTGGTTGCCGCCTTCGCCGCGCTGCTGGTTGCCCTGGTGCTCGTGCCCTCGCAGGCCCAGGCGCTCACCACCGAGAAGGCCACGGCGCGTCCCAACGAGGACGGCGGCTCGGGCGTCATCGGCGGCATTCCCACGCGCCTTACCTGGGAGGGTGTCGTCGAGGACGGCGAGTCGATTACCTCGGTGACCCTCACGCTCCCCAATGGTGCCTCGTTCGACAACAGCACCACCAAGGTGACGGTGCTCGACAACCTCACCCGCATTCCCAACGATGCGACGGCAACCCCATCGGGCAACACCATCGCCGTAAAGCTCTCCGACCCGGCGAAGGCAGGCTACAAGCTGCGTCTGGAAATCGAGGACATGACCTTTCCCTCCGAGGGTGGCGACGTCGTCGTAAATGGTTCGTACGAGAGCGCGGGTAAGACGCAGGAACTCGCTCCCTCCAAGCCCATCGCCACCATTGCAAACACCTGGCTGCAGCAGATGGTGAGCTTTTTGGACGCACAACCGTGGGTGCAGGCCTGGAACTCCAACCAGTTCCTGGGCATGTTCCTCAAGCCCCAGCTCATCCTCACGTCGCTCTTCTCGCTGTTCCCCGGCTGGCTCGTGTGTCTGGGCATCGTCGTCGTGGCGTATCCGTTTGCCATCCTGCTCGGCCTCGTCTTCGCCCTCATGAAGCTGAGCAAGTTTCGGGTGGTGCGCGCCATTGCCGTGGTGTACATCAACGTCCTGCGCGGCACCCCGCTGTTCCTGCAGATCTACATCATGTTCTTCGGCCTGCCCATGATGAACATAAACATCGACAACAACGTGCTGGGCGTCATCGTAATGGCCATCAACTCGTCCGCGTACTTGGCCGAGATCTTCCGCGCCGGCATCGAGTCGATCCCGACCGGTCAGTACGAGGCCGCGGCGAGTCTGGGCATGGGTCGACTCATGACCATGGTAAACATCATCCTGCCGCAGACCGTGCGTCGCGTCATCCCCACCGTTACCAGTGACTTTATTATGGCGTTCAAGGACACCTCGCTGCTCTCGTCGGTGGGCGTCATGGAGCTCATGATGTTCTCCAAGAACCTCACCTCGGTTACGGGCAACATGACTCCCTACGTCACGGCGGCCATCTTCTACCTCATCGTGACGCTGCCGCTGATCAAGGTGGTAACGATCATCGAGAAGCGCATCGCGCGTTCCGAGCGTGGCGGCGGCCCCAGGCCCAAGGCCAAGGTGGCCGATGCCAAGCAGGACGACGAGCAGACGCCCGCCGAGCCGGAAGGTGCCGAGGCAACACTGGCATCGGCGCTCAGCGCGCCGTTTAGGGCGGGAACGAGCGTGTTTGGAGGTGTGGCCGATGTTCGATAAGGCAAAGGCTAAGGTCGAGGCCAGGCGCGAGGCGCACCGCGTGCCGCCCGCGCTCGACGCAGAGCAGGCGGCGAGCGAGGCCCACGAGCGCGACAAGGGGCTCACCAAGCACCACTTCGAGCCGCACGAGCATCCCTGCGTGCGCATCGAGCACCTCATGAAGACCTTCGACGGCGAGACGCAGGTGCTCACCGACGTCAATCTCACGGTGTGGCCCGGCGAGGTCGTGTGCGTGCTCGGCCCCTCGGGTTCGGGCAAGTCCACCATGCTGCGCTGCATCAACCTGCTCGAGACGCCCACGGCGGGCCACATCCTCATCGAGGACAAGGAGATCACGGGGCACCTGGTAACCAAGGAGGTCAACAAGCTGCGGCAGAACCTGGGCATGGTGTTCCAGAGCTTCAACCTCTTTCCCAACCTCACTGCCAAGGGCAACGTGATGATTGGCCAGACCAAGGTGCTCAAGAAGTCCAAGGCCGAGGCCGAGGCAGAGGCGCTCAAGCAGCTTGATGCCGTGGGCCTGCTCGACCGCGCCGACTTCAAGCCGGCGCAGCTCAGCGGTGGCCAACAGCAGCGCGTTGCCATCGCGCGTGCCGTGGCCATGCATCCCGACATCTTGCTGTTCGACGAGCCGACGTCGGCGCTCGATCCCGAGCTCGTGCGCGGCGTCCTCGACGTCATGCGCGACCTGGCCGAGAACGGCGGCATGACCATGATCGTGGTTACGCACGAGATGGGCTTCGCGCGCGAGGTCGCCGACCGCGTGGTGTTCATGGAGGGCGGCGTCGTCGTGGAACAGGGCACGCCCGAAATGGTGTTCGACAACCCCCAGAATCCGCGCACCGCGCAGTTCCTGGGCAGCATCGGCTAGCTCCGTGGTATTTGGGGGACAGCCCCCTGGACAAAAGGGACAGTCCCCTGTGTCCAGGGGACTGTCCCTTTTGTCCAGGGGGCTTTTATCGTAAGTTTTAAATGTGTTACGAGCTTGCAACATGACGGCATGTGGTACTATGTTCTGATGTTTTGAACACCATCGTCCAATGTTGTTTTGGGGGCTTTGCCCGATGCACCACAAAAACATTCTGCTTCTCTCACGATCTTCACGCCATCACGAGCGTATGCGCGAGCTGTCGCACTCACTGGACGTCTCCATAGCGCTCGCGTTTCCCGATACGTTCTCGCAGGCCATCTCCTCCGGCCATGAGTTCGACCTCATCATTCTGGACACGGCAGGACTCGACGAGGACACGCTCAACGCGGTCGACTCCTACGTGGCCGAGAACGGCTTTATTCCCATGCTCATGGTTCAGGACGAGGAGCGCCTGGGCGCCCTGCGCATGCCGGTTCAGGGTCGTAACGACTTTATTCTTGCCTCCGCTGGTGCCGCCGAGTTCGAGATGCGCAGCAAGCTGCTGCTGTGGCCGGGGGAGGAGAGTGCCCCGGCGGACATCGTTACCGTGGACAACATGACCATAAACCTCGCCACGTACCAGGTATATATTGACGACGAGCCGGTGGACCTCACGCTTATGGAGTACTCGCTCCTTTCGTTTTTGGCCACCCATCCGTCGCGCGCCTACTCGCGCGAGACGCTGCTGCATCGCGTATGGGGCTTTGAGTACTGTGGTGGCACGCGCACCGTGGACGTGCACATCCGTCGCGTGCGTTCCAAGGTTGGCCCACAGGTGGCGGCGCACATCGTTACGGTTCGCGGCGTGGGCTACCTGTTTAAGCTCTAGGCGAACTGGTGGGCGGTCCGAGACGCCATTTTTTAAGATTACCAAAAGGCTTGTACCCCGCTTGTAGAGGTCGGCATTTATTGACTGACGGACGCAAGACAGGGGTACAGTCTGTATGTGCGCTGTGCATGCGTAAGGAAAGAAGGCAAGACGATGACCACAGGCAACAACACGACACCTCCCGTTCCGGGCTCGCAGGGCAGCGGGCAGGAGGATCTTGACAGGACGACGCGTAGGCGCAGGGTGCGGCCGGCACAACCCGCATGGCCGGACGAGCCGGCGCCAAGAATGACCTACGATCTGCAGCCCGAGCCTTCCCAGCAGCCCAAGCAGGGGTCTGGCATGTGGAAGGGCGTTGTGGGCGGTGCCGTTGCCGGCGCTGCGGTGTCGGCGGCCCTGGTGGCCGTGCTCATGGGCACCGGCGTGCTGGCCGCACGGCCTGCCGCAACGCGCGCGACGTCGGACTCCGCCGCCGGCCAGACCATTAGCCTCTCGACCAGTCAGGACGCGACGGTGGCTCAGGCCGTGGCGGCCAAGTGCCTTCCCTCGGTCGTCTCGGTGTACGTGACCACCGCCGAGGGCGAGGGCATCGGCTCGGGCGTCGTGCTGGACACCGACGGCAACATCATTACCAACTGGCACGTTGCGGGCGACGCCGAGAGCATCTCGGTTACCATCGAGGGTCAGAGTTACGATGCCACGCTGGTGGGCGGTGACGCCTCGAGCGACGTTGCGGTGATTCGAGCCGACCTGAACGGAGCAAAGGTCACGCCCATGGAGATTGGTGACTCGTCGGCGCTCGTAGTGGGCGACTGGGTGATGACCCTGGGCAGCCCGCTTGGCCTGGACCAGTCCGCCTCCTCGGGCATCGTCTCGGCCCTGTACCGCAACACGCTTATGACAGGGTCCACCGGTAACACCATCTATACCAACCTGATTCAGGTGGACGCGGCCATCAACGGCGGCAACTCCGGCGGCGCGCTGGTAAACGATGAGGGCAAGCTCGTGGGCATCAGCACGCTCTACTCGAACGCCGCGGGCATGGAGTCGTTCTCGGGCATCGGCTTCGCGATTCCCGGCAACTATGCCGTGGAGATCGCCAACAAGGTGATTGCCGGTGAGCAGGTAACCCATGCGTACATGGGCGTTTCGTGTGCCACGGTAAACGCGCAGAACGCCCAGGCCAACCACCTCTCGGTAAATCAGGGCGCCTACGTGTCGGAGGTGGCCGACGACAGTCCCGCCGCCAAGGCCGGCATCGAGAAGGGCGACATCGTTACCAAGATCGGCTCGCACGACGTGACCTCGGCCGACGGCCTCATTCTGGCCGTGCGCTCCTATGCGGTGGGCGACGAGGTGGACGTGACGTACGTGCGTGGCAACGACGAGCACACCACCAAGGTGACGCTGGGCTCCGACGAGGCGCTTCAGGCGCAGCAGGAGGAGGAGCGCAAGCAGCAGGAGGAGCAGTACCAGGACCTGCAGCGGCAATACGAGGAGTACCTCAACCAGCGCCAGAACCAGCAGCAGCAAACGTGGCCTTGGGACTCGTACAGCATGCCCTGGGACACATGGGACCTCGACGTTAACGGCACGGGCAATCCCCTCACGCGATAGGGAGAGACGCGTCGCGAGCGTCCGATAGCCGCACCACGGGGTGACCCCCATTGGAACGCCGCTTGCGGCGACCAATGGGGGTCACCCCCTCTGTGTGGTCGAGACCTATTCGGGCTGGCGATGGCCCTGCCACGGCCGGTAGTACGCGCGGGGCGGTCCCCTGGACAAAAGGGACAGTCCCTTGGACACAGGGGACTGTCCCTTTTGTCCAGGGGACCGCCCCCCAAGTACCACCCGAGCGGGCAGGGCGTGGCCGCCTCGTAACCTTTTAATCCGTACGTCCTGGCTGTGGCAGATTCCCCCTTGCGCTGCGCGACGTGTTGCTATACTCTTTCCAACCCTCTTAAACAACGAAAGATTGGACGGCCATGCGTTTTGTTCATACGTCCGACCTCCACCTGGGTCGCAAGCTTGCCCAAATGTCCTTGGAACGCGACACGCAACACGTGCTGAATCAGCTTGAGGAGCTCATGGCGCAATCCGGCTCGAAGGCGCTCGTGGTCGCCGGAGACATCTTCGACAGTCCCAATCCCCCCGAGGTCGCCGTGCGTCAGTGGGACCGCTTTATTACCCGCATGGCCAAGGCCGGCAACGTGGTGCTTGCCGTAAGCGGCAACCACGACTCCGGCGCGCGCGTCTCGATGGGTGCCAGCATTATCGCGCTCTCGGGCATCCACGTCGCGGGAGAGCTCAGGGAGGCCATGGAGCCCGTGGTGGTCGATGGGGTCAACTTCTGGCTCGTCCCCTTCGTGCGTCCGGCCGACGTGCGGGCGTGGGCGACGCGCATGGGCCTCGACGCGGGGCTGGTGGTAAACTACGACACCGCACTGCGGCTGGTGCTGGACGAGGTGCGCAAGAGCGACGCGTTTGCCAAGCATCCCAACGTGTGCGTCGCCCACCAGTTCGTTACCAACGCGGGTGTGTCGCCCGAGCGCAGCGACTCCGAGCACCTCTCGCTGGGCACGCTGGACAACGTGGACCGGCGCGTGTTCGAGAGTTTCGACTACGTGGCGCTGGGGCACATCCATCGCCCGCAACGCATCGGCGAAGACACCATCCGCTATGCCGGAAGCCCGCTCAAGCTCTCCTCCTCGGAGGTGGCGCAGCAGAAGTCGTATGCGGTCGTGGGCATCAAGCAGGACGACGAGGGCACGCATGTAAAGTACCGACTGGTGCCGGTGGAGCCCCTGCGCGACTTTAGGATGGAGCGCGGCTCGGTGGAGGAGCTGGTGCGGCAGGCCAAGGAGGAGGACGAGGGCCGGCGCGAGGACTTCGTGCATGCGGTGGTCACCGACGACGATCCCCTAGACGTGGTCGCGCGCCTTCGTCAGGTGTGGCCCAACCTGGAGCAGGTGACCTTCGACAACGCCGTGACGCGTGCGGCGGGGGTAACCGAGGCGCCCGACGAGATTGACCTTTCCAAGGACATGCACGAGCTGTTTGCCGAGTTCTTCGAGGCCCAGGCGGGAAAGCCCTTGACCGAGGACGAGCAGAAGCTGGTGGACGAGGCCTTCGAGAAGGCGCTCGCGAAGGGTGGTGATGTGGCATGAGGCCGCTCAACCTCACGCTTACGGCGTTTGGTCCCTACGCCCAAACGGTGAACATAGACTTCTCCAAGTTCGGCGACCATGGCCTGTACCTCATCTATGGTGACACGGGCTCGGGCAAGACGATGCTGTTCGACGCCATCGCCTACGCCCTGTTTGGCGAGTCCTCGGGCGACCGAGACGTGCGCACGCTGCGCAGCGACTACGCCGACGCACAGACGCCCACCGAGGTCACGCTCGTCTTCGAGCATGCGGGACGCGAGTATCAGGTCGTCCGCCGGCCGCAGCAGCTGCTTGCCCGCCGCAGGGCGGGCGGCGAGAACGCCTCGGCACTCGTGGAGAACGCGCCCATGGCCGAGCTCACGTGCGCCGACGCGACGTTGGGGAGCAACACGACCCAGGTGAACGAGCGAATCATCGACCTCCTTGGCCTGAGCTACTCTCAGTTCCGACAGGTAACCATGATCGCGCAGGGCGCGTTTCGGGACCTCCTGTGCACCGACCCCGCCGACCGCGAGGTCGTGCTGCGCAAGATCTTTGGTACCGACGAGCTGGACAGCTTTGCCGGCGAGCTGGTGCGCATGGCCCGCGAGGCCAACGAGCGGCTCGAGCAGGCGCGCATCGAGTTTGGCGGGTGCGTCAAGCGGCTGGACCGCGGCATGGCGGAGGTGCACGACCCGGTGCAGCGCGTGCTGAACCGCGAGCAGCCTGCGCTGTGCGCCGAGGAGTGCATAGAGGCCGCGAAGACCCTGGTGGGCCGGCAAGGGGACGAGGTCGCGCTGCTGGCGCAGCGGCGCGACAAGGCTCGCGAGGACACCGTGGAGGCACGTGTGCAGCTGCGTGCCGCGGAGGAGGCGGTCGTGGCCCTGGAGGCCACCGAGGAGGCCAAGCGAAAGCTCGTGCGCGCGAACGCGCACGTGCAGGTGTTTAAGAAGGCGCTCGACGAAGCCAGCGCCGGGTACGAGGAGCAGCACCGTGCCCTGCTGGTACGTGAGGAGGAACTCACCAAGTCCCTGCCGCGTTACGACGAGCTCGAGCAGCGTCAGGCCGAGGCCAGCAAGGCCGCAGGCCATGCCACGCAGCTGAGCGAGCAAAAGGGCGAGCTGGAGGGTGAGCGGGCGCGGCTGGAGTCGTCGGTTGCCCATGCGCAGGTGGAGCTCGCCGTCGCACAGGACGTGGCGAGCCAGCTCGAGCGCTCCAGGGCGCAGGTCGAGCACGCAACGCGCCAGTCCGCGCAGGCGCAGGCGGTGGCGGACTCGCTGCAAACTCTCATGCGCGAGCGCGCGAACCTGGGATCATGCGCGAAGGAGGTCCAGGAGGCGACGGGCGCTGCCGAGGAGGCGCGCATGCGGGCCGAGGAGCTGTTCGCGGCGCTTGTTGCAGACGATGCGGCCTTCGTGGCGTCGTCGCTGGTGGAGGGCGAGCCGTGTCCGGTGTGCGGGTCCGTTACGCATCCGCATCCCGCGCGTCCCACAGACGTCGCGCCCGACCGCAGCTCGCTTACCATGGCGCGCAACAAGCAGGAGGAGGCCGAGCGGCGGATGCGTGAGGCGCAGGACGCGTACCTCTCGCTGAGCGCGAAAGTGGAGGAGCGCTCCAAGGCGTGTCTGGCCGATGCAAGCGAACTGGTGGGTGCGCTCACCGACGAGGCGGGTGCCGTGTGCGCGGGGGCGCAGGCAGAGCGTCTGGCCGTCGGCAGGCTCGCCGAGCTGAGGCAACGGCTGCGCGACCAGCTTGCGGCCGACCGCGAGCGCGCGCATGCGCTCGAGCAAAAACTCTCCGAGCTCGACGCGCTGCGCGACCAGCTCTCGGCCGATGAGGAGCGCCTGGCCCAGGTGCGCCATGAGCTGGTCTCGCTTGCGGGGTCCTACGAAGTCGCTGCCGCCGACGCGGCCACCGCGCAGGCGCTCGCCGACGAGGCTGCCGCCGCCCTGCCGTTTGCCTCGCGCGAGGAGGCGAGCCAGGCGGCCGACAGCGCGCGCGAGCATCGCGTGGAAATCGAGCAGGAGCTCACGCTGGCACGCGCGGAATACCAAAAGGCCCTCTCGGAGCAGTCGTCGGCGGCCTCCGTGCTAGAGGAGCGCCGGGCGCAGCTCGCGAAGCTGGGCGTGAGCGAGGGGGACAAGGCGCCGGGCACCACCAAGGCCAAGCGCGCTCTGATGGTGGCCCAGACGGCCGAGAAGGACGCCGACAGGGAGGTGCGCAAGGCGGAGGCACGCGTGAGCATGAACATGCAGACCATCGACGAGATGGGGGCGATCGCCCGTACGCTACCGGGACTCGAGAGTGCCGTAAGGGCCGCCGAACGCGTTTCGCGCATCGCACGTGGCCAGGCGTCGGGTAGCAACCGCATCTCGTTCGAGCGTTACGTGCTGGGATTCTTCTTCGACCAGATCGTGATCTGCGCCAACCGGCGCCTTGCGGTTATGTCCAACGGCCACTATCAGCTGGCGCGCAACGTGGAGGGGGAGCGTCGCGGCAAGGGCGGCCTCTCGCTCGACGTGGTGGACTACGCCACGGGCAAGCGTCGGCCCGTCTCGTCTCTGTCGGGCGGTGAGTCCTTTGAGGCGTCGCTCGCGCTCGCCCTGGGCCTCTCGGACTATGCGCAGCAGCGTGCCGGTGGCATGCACTTGGACACCGTGTTCATTGACGAGGGCTTTGGCTCGCTGGATCCCGACGCGCTTGAGCAGGTTATGCGCGTGCTCTCGGACCTGGCGTCCGGGGACTGCCTGGTGGCCATTATCAGCCACGTGGAGGAGCTGGAGAAGCGCATCGAGCAGCGCGTGGAGGTGAAGGCCAGCCCCGAGGGTAGCAGCGTAAAGGTCGTTGCGGGGTAGCCACGCGTGTCAGCCAATCAAAGGGGGTAACCCCCATTGATTGCCGCAGGCATATCAATGGGGGTTACCCCCTTTGATTGGCTCCCAGCGGCCATCAACCGTCCAGATTTGCACCGTCTTGCCATGGGTATAATCGTCCCATAAAAAAACGTGACGGAAGGACCTGCCCATGGAGACGGAACGCATTGCCATAGAGGGTATGCACTGCGCCAACTGCTCGGCGCTCATTTCCAAGATGGTGGGGCGTATGGACGGCGTGCAGGAGTGCGCCGTGAACCTTGCGGCCAACAACGGCGAGGTGACGTACGACCCCGAGGTAACCAACATGGCCGCGGTGGTGCAGACCATCGTGGATTTGGGCTATGGCGCGACGGTTATCCCCCGCGAGGGACGGACCGCCTTCGACGAGGAGCGGCGCGCCCGCGAGGCTGCCCAGCGCGCACACGACCTGCGCCTGTTCGTGATGTCGCTCGTACTCACCATCCTCGTTATGGTGGTGTGCATGACCCCTGCGGGCATGCCGCTCACCATGCCCGTGGCCAACGCGCTCTTTGGCGCCCAGCACACGCACGAGCAGATGATGCTTGCCATGAACCTGGTGTGCCTGGTGCTCACGATTCCGGTGCAGTTCGTGGCCGGCCTCAGGTTCTATCGAGGCGCGTGGGGCGCGCTCAAGGCGCGGTCGGCCAACATGGACACGCTTGTGGCCGTGGGTACCACCATCGCCTTTGTCTACTCGCTGTACGTGACCTTCTCGCCGCGTGCCGCCGGCACCATGGCGCCCTTCGAGACCAGCGCCATGCTCATTACCTTCGTGCAATTGGGCAAGCTGCTGGAGGCGCGGGCCAAAGGCCGGGCGGGCGAGGCGGTGGAGTCGCTTATGAGCCTGGCGCCCAAGGTCGCCCATGCCCACCGCGCGGGCGAGGTGGTGGACGTGCCCATAGACGAGCTGCGCGTTGGCGACGTGGTGGACGTGCGCCCTGGCGAGAAGGTACCCGTGGACGGTGTGGTGGTGGCCGGCTCGAGCTCGGTGGACGAGTCCATGCTCACGGGCGAGCCCATGCCGTGCGAGAAGGTCGCGGGCGACGAGGTGTGCGGCGCCACCATCAACGGCAACGGCGCCCTTACCGTGCGTGCCACCCGCGTGGGCGCCGAGTCCACCCTGAGTCGCATCGTGCGGATGGTCGAGAAGGCCCAGGGTTCGCGTCCGCAGATCCAGCAGCTGGCCGACCGCATTGCGGCTGTGTTCGTCCCGGCCATCCTTGCCCTGGGGCTCGTCACATTCCTGGGTTGGCTGGCCTATGCGGCCGCGACGGGTGGTATCGATGCCACCTCGTTCGAGCACGCGCTCATGGCGGGGGTGTCGGTGGTGGTCGTGGCGTGCCCGTGCGCGCTGGGGCTGGCCACGCCCACGGCCGTGATGGTGGGGACGGGCAAGGGCGCCGAGCAGGGGATTCTCATTAAGGACGGCGATGTGCTGCAGCGGGCGGGCAAGCTGCGGCGCGTGGTCTTCGACAAGACCGGCACCATTACCCAGGGCATGCCCATGGTGGTGGGCGTCGCGCATGGTGACGAGGCGAGCGAGGAGGACGTGATTCGCTTTGCCGGCGCGCTGGAGCAGGGAAGCGAGCATCCGCTGGCGCGGGCGGTGCTCATGTATGCCGCCGAGCACGACATCGCCATCCCCCAGGGCATGGTGCGCGACTTCGAGGCCCTCACGGGCCGCGGCGTGGTGGGTACCGTGGATGGGGAGCGCTTTGGTTTTGGCAACGAGCGGCTGGTGCGTGAGCTCACGGGCGAGGGCCTGCCCGCGTGGTGCCAAGAGTTCTCGCGCGCGGGTGCCGGCGCGCATGCCACGGTGATGTACCTGGTGTTTGCCTCGTTTGGCGTGGCGGGTGCCCTTGCTGCCGCCGACAGCCCCAAACCGAGCGCCGCCGCGGGTGTGGCGCGCCTGCGCGAGTTGGGATGCGACGTGTATCTGCTCACCGGAGACGCGCGCGTGGCGGCCGAGCACGTGGCCGCCGAGGTGGGCATCGAGGCGAACCACGTGATGGCCGAGGTGCTGCCCGACCAGAAGGCGGACCGCGTGGCGGAGCTGTTGGACCCCGACCACGAGCGTCTGGTCGCCATGGTGGGCGACGGCATCAACGACACGCCCGCGCTGGCCACGGCCGACATTGGCATGGCCATGAGCGCCGGCTCCGACGCTGCCCTGGAGGTGGGCCAGGTGGTGCTCATGCACGACGACGTGCGGGACGTGGCGCGTGCCATCGAGCTGAGCCGGGCCACCATGCGCAAGATCCACCAGAACTTTGCCTGGGCGCTCGGGTACAACCTGCTGCTCGTCCCGCTCGCCGCCCTTGGCATCCTGCCTCCCGAGCTCAGCTCCGCCTGCATGGCGCTCTCCAGCGTGAGCGTGGTGAGCAACTCCCTCCTGCTGCGCCGGGTGAGGCTGTAGCGTTTTCCCGAATCGGCGCCCTCCCCCCGACGCCCGCCAATGTTGCGCAACGTTTTTCCCCGAACGCGCGAGAAGATGTGCGCAACGCAAGGGAGGAGGCCTTTGGGCCTCACGTCGAGGAAGGAGCACGTGATGAGAAAAGAGAGCCGGAACCCGTCCGGGAGGATGACGCCGAGGGTGGTCGCATGGGGGCTGTCGGCGCTTCTGGTGCTGGGAGCCTCGCCCGCGCCCGCGTTCGCGGGCGAGGCCGGGGAGGTCGGCGTCGCGCCCGACCAGGCCGAGGTGGTCGAGGGTGTGGCTGGCGGCCAGGCGCAGCTAGTCGACGGCCAAACGGCCGTGGAGCAGCCCGCCGACGAGGTGGCGGCCGTGGAGGAGCCCGCCGAAGTCGCGCAGCCTGCCGATGAGGTGGCGGTCGAGGAGACGTCCGCAAGCGTGCAGGTCTCCCAGGAGGCCAACGCAGTAACGGATCAGGCGGAACTCGCCACCGACCCCCAGACGCTCGAAGTGCAGGCCGACACACAGCGCACGCTCGCGCTCAACGGCCGGTGGCACGATTTTTACCCGTACGTCGCTCAGCCAGGCTGCAGCTACGAGTTCACCCTGTCCAAGGCATCGGTGGTGCAGTTGACGATGAATAAAAACTGTACCACCATGTGGTCGTTGTGGAATAAGGACACGGGTAAACGGTACTGGCAGTCGACATGGCTCATCGGCACACCGTATAATTCCGAATACTGCTACCTCAGGCCGGGCACGTACTCCGTCGAGCTCTACGTGAGCGGTACGGGTAGCATCAATGCCCCAGGTAATCATAGGGTAAGTATAAGGGCCACGGCCGAGCCTGCGACCGTTCCGGTACGCGGTAACAGCACCTTTGACACTGCCACGCCTTTGCGCGTTGGGAGCGCTGTTGGGAGTCTCTTTACCCGGGATGATGACGTTGCGTTCTATAAGTTCACCGTCGCACAGGGTAAGGTCGTGCGCATTACCTGCCAGGAGAAAGACAATAAGATCAACACGGTCGACAGCTTTGCGCTTTATGGAGGAGATAAGCAGAGCATCATCCCAAGGGCTGACAACAACTATGGGGATGAGGTCGTTGAAGCGCGGGTCGAGGAGAAGGAGCTTCCCGCCGGCACCTATTACATCAGGGTCGCTCGTGGCGCAGGAGCCGGCGGCCCCTACACCATCAAGTGGGAGACGGTCGACAAGGCCGCCGCAAACGGCGGCGGCGCCAACCAGGGCGGCAGCGCCGGCGCCCCCGGCCGGGCCGAGCGCGCCCCGCGCGTCTCCTACCGCACCCACGTGCAGCGGGTCGGCTGGCAGCCCTTCGTGGCGGACGGCGCCATGAGCGGCACCACGGGGAGGTCCCTGCGCCTCGAGGGCATCAACATAAGCCTCTCCGACCTGCCGTGCGCGGGAGGCATCCAGTACCGCACCCACGTGCAGCGGATCGGCTGGCAGGGCTGGAGGGCCGACGGGCAGATGGCCGGCACCTCCGGCATGTCGCGGCGCCTGGAGGCCATAGAGGTCAGGCTCACCGGCGAGCTGGCCAGCCGCTACGACGTCTACTACCGCGTGCACTGCCAGAAGTTCGGCTGGATGGGCTGGGCCAAGAACGGCGCGCGCTCCGGCAGCGCCGGCTACTCCAGGCGGCTCGAGGGCATCCAGGTGGTGCTGGTGAGGAAGGGCCAGCCCGCCCCCGGCGCCACCTACCGCGGCGTGACCCAGCGCTACGCCACGCCGTTCCGCCAGCGCTAGCGGACCCCGTGCGCGAACTGCCTATCAAAAGGGGCTCCCATTGATTGGTCGCGTGCGACCTATCAATGGGAGCCCCTTTTGATAGGCAGGCCCCTCTTTCGGTCGCCGAGAGCATCCTATGCGTTGCCGGCCTGTTGTGTCATGCTGATGCCATAGCTATCGAGTGTGGACGAAGGAGAGGGTACCATGCGTTGCGAGAAGTGCGGCAATGAGCTGTTGGATGGGGCGAAGTTCTGTCCCGAATGCGGAACCCCCGTGACGACACACGACAACGAGGATGTGGCACAGACGCAGGAGATGCCCGCGCCCGAGCCGCCCGCACCAGAGCCGACGGCCCCAGAGCCGTCCGCACCAGAGCCGACGGCCCCAGAGCCGCCTCAGGCGGACGCCCCCAAGCCGTGGTATACCACCACGCCTGCCCGCATCGTGATGGGCGTGTGCGGCGTGATCCTGGTCGTTGTGGGCATCGTACGAATCGTCGGCGCCTTCGGTCCTTCCAGCGGCGGTAGCGGCGGTAGCGGTGGCCTCTCGGCTGGTGGCCTTGGGAATGGCAAGGACAGCGGCTCCGTAGCCACCATCACCTTCGACGGCGGCGGTGCGCATGAGGGCGAGGTTACCGCCATCGAGGCACAAAAGGGTAGCACGTTCAAGCTTCCCGAGAACGGCTTTACCTGGAAGGACTGCGAGTTCGCCGGGTGGGTGCCCAGCAACAACAAGGACAGCGAGCCGCTCCCCGCCGGTACCGAGCAGACGGCCGAGGAGTCCACGACCTACACGGCCGCGTGGAACGTGACGATCAGCTTCGACGGCAACGGTTCCGAAGAGGGCAAGATGCAGGCGGTCACGGCGCTTTCGGGCTCCCTGTTCGAGCTGCCCCAGTGCAAGTTCAAACGCGATGGGTTTACGTTTGGCGCATGGACCACGAACCTCGACGACGGCGAGGGTACCAAGCGCTATCAGCCGGGCGATGAATACCCCGTGCATGGCCCCGTAACGTTCTACGCGCGCTGGGACGAGGGCGCGCCGCGCGCGTCGGTGTCCATCACCGACGCCAAGAAGGAGGTCACCGGCAGCCTGTCCGGCTGGGGTGGCAAGGCAAGCGGCTGCATCCTTCTGGTAAAGAACGACACCAGCGACACGCTCAACATCGACGCGGACTTCAAGTTCTTTAGCGGCAAGGCGGACAAGGGCCACCAGACCGACAACGCCTTGGCCGTGGGTCCGGGCCAGACCGTGATGCTGTACGGCATCGACCTCAAGCACGCCGACGGCGTCAACTACACCGTAACCTGCAAGAAGTCGGAAGCTTGGATGCTGCCGCTCGACAAGAACCTGGACGTGCAGGCGACCGAGTCGGATGCGGACCACCTAAAGCTCACGATCACCAACAACGGGACGTATCCCGTGCTCATCGCCAAGGTGCGCTGCATGGTTTTGGACAAGGAGGGCACCTACCACGGCGGCGACTCGTTTACGTACGGTACGATCGAGCCGGGCAAGAGCCTTGACGCGACCTTCGAGAAGTCCAACATGTACGACATGACCACATTCACCTCGTTCGAGGATGTGACCGTCGCCCCCTTCGTGAGCGGTTACGTCAACACCACGAGCTCTGGCAAGTAACGACCCGCGTCCCATATGGTCGAATCGCACGGCCGAACAAAGGTGACAGACGCCTTTGTTCGGCCGTGCGTCTGCGGGGCAAACCGCTATAGTGGTCGGGAGCACGGCATCAAGGTTAGGAGCAGGCATGGCTGCATGGTTCGACGACTCGCCAATCGTTCAGGAGGTGCGCGAGCATTGCGAGGGAGGATGGAACATCGCCCTCGAGTTCGTGAAGTTCGCCATCGTAATAAACGTGTCGGGCAAGATTACCAACGGGTTTGCAGCCTACGTGAGCGATCGGCAGCTTGAGCCCATCACGTCCATGGGCGGCATCTGGCTCATCGCCATCGGCCTCTTGAGTTTCGCGGCGGTCTTCTACTGCGCCCTGTGGGAGCGCATGAGGCCGCGTGACCTCGGCCTGCGCTTCTCTCCGCCGTGGCGGGTGCTGCGCGACCTCGTCCTGGGCTATGGCGTGGGTATTGCGTGCATAGGCGGCTCGTTCTTGCTGGCGCTTGCCCTTGGCGGCATCCAGACCCAGGTGAACGTGCACAACGTGGTGTGGTGGACCATTCCGTGGATGTGTGCGGTGTACCTGTTCCAGGCCTTTGGCGAGGAGGTCATGTATCGTGGTGCCTTTATGATGAGCGCCGTGCGAAAGAACCCCGCGTGGCTGGCGTTGCTGGTGACGTCGGTGTGGTTCTCGTACTTCCCGCACCACTTTAACGGTGGCTACAACGCCATTGCCTTCGTCAACCTGTTCCTGCTGGCGCTCGTCTGCGGCATGAGCGTGTTCCTATCGGGTCGCATATGGATGGCGGGCGCGATTCACGCGGCGTGGAACCTCTTCCAGGGCAACATATTTGGCGTGGCGGTGAGCGGTAACCTGGCCGACCCCACCGCCACGCTGCTGGTGAGTACCACCCAGGGGGGCACGTGGCTGTCGGGCGGCGAGATGGGACTGGAGGCAAGCGTGGCGTCCACAATCGTGCTGGCGGCCGTGGCGGCGCTGTTCTTCGCCTTCTACTGGCGCCGGCGCGACAGCTGAACGACGGCACCTGTTGGTGTTACCCAGCGTCTGGCGAACAGAGCTGATAGGCACCGTTGTTCGGTCCCCAAGCATCGCAAGAGGGCGCATCTTCACATTACATTCAAAACTGAACAGCTGTTTTGGTAGCCAAATGCAGGTGAACGGCACGAAGATGGCACAAGATTTTGTTATTGCGTCGTTGACTGCTACTATCTTTGCGAACCGCGCGTTTTGCGCGAGCGTTGTTGCTTGCGCGTGAGAGGCGGTTGGTTTGCAAACCGGGAGAGAGCATGGCTAACGACAAGGATCGTGTGTGGGGTTGCTTTATTGGGGGCGCTGTCGGCGACGCACTTGGCTATCCCATAGAGTTCATGAAAGAGGACGAGATAGACTCCGTCTTTGGGCCGCAGGGCATACAGACCCTCGAGCAGGCTGCCAAGCTCTCCCATGAGCCTCAGGCGGTCTTCTCGGACGACACGCAGATGACGCTCTTTACTGCTGCGGGCCTTATCTACGGGGCGGAGCAGGGCCGTACGCCCGACTCGTCCGACGTGTGGCTTGCCTATCGGGAGTGGTTTGCCACGCAGGGCAACAACACCTACCTGGACGATCCCGCCCATCCCAAGCTGTGGCTCACGTCCATGGACGCCATGCGCCACAAGCGTGCGCCGGGCAACACGTGCCTATATGCCATTCAGGGCGGCGTCGCGGGTACCATACTGGAGCCAGTCAACAACAGCAAGGGGTGCGGCGGCGTGATGCGCGCCGCGCCGGTTGGTCTGGTGGCCCATTGCCTGCGCGGCCACGAGCAGTTCCGCAACTCCCGTCGCTACCAGTGGGCAACCAGGATGGCGTCGGAGTCGGCGGCGCTCACGCACGGCCACCCCATGGGCTGGCTGCCCGCGGCGGTGCTTGCGCAGATCGTGGCACGCTCCTGCGCGGAGGAAGAGAATCTGCCCCTGTCCTTTATCATCGAGCACAGCGTGCGCAGCGTGGCCGCGCAGTACTCCACGTTCCCCGAGGCCGATGTGCTGGTGGATATGGTGATGCGTGCGATTGAGCTCTCCACGCTGCCGCATGCCACGATTGAGGATGACCGTGCGCGCATCCACGAGCTCGGCGAGGGCTGGGTGGGCGAGGAGGCCCTGTGCATCGCCATCTATGCCGCCCTGTCGTACATCGACGACTTTGCCGCGGCCATTCGCTGCGCCGTGAACCATTGGGGCGACTCCGACTCCACCGGTGCCATCTGCGGCAACATCCTGGGTGCCTACCAGGGCTTTGGCGTGGTGCGGGAGAGCTTCAGCCTGCTCACGCTGGAGCAGATCGACACCCTGCTCAAGGTTGCCGACGACATGATTGCCCTGGGCGAGCTGTAGCCCGAAGAACGGAACAAAGGGAACAGGCGCTTTTGTTCGGCGTACGTTGACCGCGGCGACCCGGGTTCCTCCGGGGCGTGGCTCGTGGAGTGCCCCAAAAGCACCACATTATATGGTACGCTTCTCTGGTATGTGTGTCGGTATGGGGGAGCAAGCATGGCGATAATCAGGAACGAACGCGCGCGCAACCGGGAGCCGGAGGCCATAGAGGAGCCAGAGGTCGAGGAAGAGGAGATCGACTACGACTGGCATCCCACCGAGGACGAGTTCGTGTCGCCGATTACCGCCGAGCAGTGGGCGGAGCTGCTCTCCAGCCCGTCGTTCGTCGAGACCGACCAGGCAAAGGCCGTACGTTGCCTGCGCGAGTATGGCGGTCCCGCAACGTTCCAACAACTGAGCATTCGCTACCGGGGTACCATGGGCCGCTATCGTCGCTGGCTGGGCGAGGCGGCACAGCGGGCGGGGGAGCGATTTGGCGTCCCTGCACCGCAGCAGGACCGTTTTGGCATGGACGAGTGGTGGCCGCTGCTCTATCAGACGCGCGCCACGGGCAAGGTGGGTGCCGGGATCTTCGAGATGATGCTTCGTCCCGAGGTGGAGGCGGCATTCGTTATGCTCGAGGAGCAGGAGCGAGAGGCGCGTAGGGCCGAGAACGCGCGCAACCTCAAGCGCATCGAGCAGCTTGAGCGAGCGCGTCAGGAGGAGCGCGAGCGCAGGGCGGCGCAGGAGGCCCAAGCCGCACAGGAGGCCGCGCGGCAATCGGAGACTGTCTCGGCCGGCACGGAGTCGGAATCCGAGCCAGCCGCGGAGGAGGGGCAGCAGTCTCTGGACCTGGTGCCGCAGCCGAGCGAGCGGGAAGTTGGGCCCACGCCGGCCGGGCGAGACATCGTCGTGCCCCGCTCCGCGGTCGAGACGACCGTGCGTGCCCCACAGCAACCACAGCCCGAGGACGAGTCACAGCCTCAGCCCCAGCCTGTTCCCGAGGCGCTGCCTGCACTCCAGGAGTTCCTGCGGGTCGTGGCAACGGAGCAAGGCACAGGCGGTGCGCGATTCGTTGGTGCGCCGTCGGGCCAGGAAGGTGCCCTCGTGGACCTTGCCGCTCCTATCGACTACGCGCTGCGCTACGCAGAGCGCCTGCGAGCGGCGTTGGCGCCCATGGGTGAGGCGATTGCGAGGTTCAGCACCGCCCTCGTGGCGCGTGAGCTTAAGGATGAGTCGGTTGAGCGCCTGCAGGAGGTGCTCAACGGTCAGCGCGTTCCCACCTTCGACTACGTGGACCGACTGCGCGATTGCCTGTTCGTGAACCCGACGCGCCTCGAGGTGATGGACGGCCACGAGCAGGGCATGCCCCTGTTTGTCTCGCTCGACGAGCTGGGCGGGCCCGAGGAAGTGGCGCAACTCGTCGTGGAACACCGTCCCGTGGAGGTCGCCTACGTGGTGGACGACGCCCAAGACCGTCGCACCGGCGTGATCGTGCGCTTCTCGACGCTGGGCTGCGCGCTGCTTACGCGTGCCGAGGTGCCAGCCCAGACCGATCGTCGCAAGCGTCCGCCGGAGCTGGAGGCCTTTGTGGCCATGGTGGACGAGCTGGACGAGTACGCGCGCGTGCAGGGTGTCGCGCGCACGAGCCGCACGATAACCGCGAGCCAGTGGGACGCACTCGTTTCGGGCACCATCTGGCCCGGCTCGCTGCTGGCATAGGCAAAGCGCTGTCGTCGTACAAAGGGGACAGTCCCCTGTGTCCGGGGGACTGTCCCCTTTGTCCAGGGGACTGTCCCTTTTGTACAACGGGTGTCGAGAAGGCGCTGCGACGAGTAGCTGCTAGCCTTCGGTGGTGCCGCCGGCGTCTACCATGGCCTGGGCCACCGCGCGGGTCACCATGTCCACGTACACGACGGCGCCCTCGGGCCGCAGGTGCGTCTCGTCGGCCCACAGGTATTCCTTAAGGTGGCCCTCCAGTACGGCGGGCCAGTCCACGTAGTGCACGTTGTCGTGGGCGTCCGCAGCCTCCTGCAACAGCTCGTTCGCCTGGTCCTGGAAGCCGTCGGGATTGACGGTGCCCACGAGGTAGACCTGACGGTCCTTGCCGCACACCTCGATCATCTCCTCAAGCTGCTCGGCCGAAGCCGTGGTGTTCGAGAAGCAGGCGTACACCACCACGTGCCCCACGACCTTTTGGTCCAGATAGCCCTTGATCACCTCGATGGCCTGGTCCGGACGTCGTCCGATGTAGGTGTCCACGAGGGCGTTGGGCAGCCGCACCGACCAGTCGGCATCACCGGGCACCGAGTCGCCAATGAGTACGGGGTCGCTCACGTCCTTGGTCGTCTCGGCCTTCGGTGCGTGCACGATGGTGTCGTCGGTAAGGGTGACCTTCTTGGCCTCGGTCTTCTTTTGGGTCTTGTCATCGGTCGTGGTGGCCTTGCCATCTGTGTCCTTCTTGCCGTCTGTGGTGGCCTTGCCGTCTGTGGTGGCCTTGCCGTCTGCGGCCGTCTTGCCGTCCTTGGCGCCCGTATTTGTCGCCTGGCCCTTGTTGGCGCTGTCCTGCGCACCTGCCGCGTCCTGCGTGCCCACGGTCCCCTTGTTGCTGCGTACGTCCCAGGCCTTGTCTGCCGACTCTCCGGTGCTCACAATGGCCTCCTCGGGAACGAGGGTCTCATCGGGAGTCGTTACGAGCGCGAAGGCGGCATAGCCCGCGGTGGCAAGCGCGAGGCTGGTAACGGTGGCCATGCGTGCGATGCGACCCATGTGATGCGTGGATGCGTCCTTGGGCCGTGGCGCGAAGGAACGCTCCACCAACCAGTACGAGACCTCGGCCGCCACGATGGTCACACCCACCGCAAGCAGGCGCATCTTCCAGGACGTGGTGGTCTTGTCGGCAGCCATAAGCTGGAAGATGGGATAGTGCCACAGGTAAAGCGCGAAGGACCGCGTGCCCATGTAGGTGATTGGCGGAATCGACAAGATGTTGCCCAGCACGCTCTTCGGGGCGAGCAGCGTGGCCGCAAGCAGCGTGGACACCAGCGCCGCCGCGGCAAAGCCGCCATAGTAGTAGAGCGGGGTCTCGGCAGGAATCAAGGCCATGGCCAGTACCAGCGCGGCCATCGACAAGAGCCCGGCCAGGTGCGCGAAGGTCGTGGCACGGTAGCGCTGCCCCCGCGCGTTGCGTCGGCGGGCGCCCACGGGCTGCACGAGCAGGCGCTTTGCCACGACGGGCACCTTGCCGGCAGGAAAGGCCAGCGCCAGCCAGGAGCCCAACAGAAGCGCGAAGGCGCGCGCGTCCGTGCCGTAGTACACGCGGTTCACGTCGCCCCATAGGTAAAACGCCACGCCCATCCACACGGCGGATGCCACGGCGAGCAGCAGGCTCAGCCTGCGGGCGAACACCTTGCCCACGCGCAGCGAGAGCATGAGCAGCGCGGACCACACCAGGAAGAACTGCATGTCGACGCCCATATACCACAGGTGCAGCAGGGGAGAAGGGCCGCCTATCTGGCTGAAGTACGACGTGCCCCGCACAATGTACGACCAGTTAAGAAAGAAACCGAGCGCGGGTAGGACGTCGGGTCGCATCTTGGTGAGCAGCACGTGGTTGAGAGTCCCGCACAGCGCACCGGTAACCACCACGAGCACGACCACCGACGGCACGATGCGTCGGATGCGCCGCCACCAGGTTTGCAGCAGGCTGCGCAGGTGCGACGTGTCGGTGCCGTCGTGGGCGCGCGTTACGGCCGTGGTGGCAAAGTAGCCCCCCAGCACGAAGAAGACAATGACGCCCAAGTGCCCGCTGGGCATCCAGGGAAGCCTGAGGTGGTAGAGCATGATGGCCACGATGGCAACGGCGCGAAGCCCGTCGAGGGCTCGTATGCGCGGACGTGCGGCAGGCGATGCGGGGGTTCGTTTGGGCTGCATGTATCACTCCTTACGTGCAGCTCCATTGTATCCGAGTGAGAAAAGGGGCCAAACCCCTTTTCTCACTTTTGCGCAAAATGAGAAAAGGGGGTTTGGCCCCTTTTCTCACCAGCTGCGCTTCGAGAAGAACGAGCCGTCCTGCCATGGTACGACCTCGCCTGCCTCGAGGCTGGCGGCGACGTCGATCAGGCGCTGGTTGGCCGACCCGCGAAAGCGCAACGTGATGTCCTTCTGCGCCTCCACGAATGGCCCGTCCACCAGGACGTGCAGGCACGAGAGAATGCGGTCCAGGTCCTCCGTGTGTGCGCGGCAGGCGTCGCATGCGAGGTCCTCCCACACGAAGCCGGTCCACAGCCAGATGTCCTTGGTTGGGGCCTCCGCACGCACGCGCTCGAGGAAGGGGGCGAGCACGGCCTGGTTCTCGGGCTCGAGCGGCTCGCCGCCGAGCACCGAGAGCCCGTCCACATACGGTGTGCGCAGCGATTCGACGATGCGGTCGGCGACGTCTTGTCCAAACGGCTCGCCGGCGGCAAAGTTCCATGCCACCTCGTTGAAGCATCCGGGGCATCGGTGCCGGCACCCCGAGACAAACAGGGACGTGCGCACGCCGACGCCGTTGGCGATGTCACACTCCTTTATCTCCGCATAGTTCATGAGTCCTCCTTGGGGCGGGGCCGGCCTTGTGGCTTCGTGCTCAAACAGCTGCTGCGCAGAACTGCGCGCGGAGCCACAAGGCCGGCCCCAATCGTCGCAGCCACCGCCAACGGGGTTGGGCTGCAGGCACTACCGCGAAAAAAGATGGCGCGTCGCTTCGCGACGCCCAATACAGGGAGGCCGAAGGCCACACACACTTCTCCTCCAGCCACGCATGGCTGTAGAGCGCGAACGCGCCTCTGTTCCACGCAAGTTCTTGCGAAGCAAGCTGCTCGAAGCGTGGAACAGAGGCGCGTTCGCGCGAACATTACAGATGCAGCACTCGGTCGCGGATCTCTTCCGTACGTCCTTGGTTCCAGAACTGCGTTCCGATGTAGCCGCACGTGCGCCGCGCCACGTTCATCTTGGACTGGTCGCGGTTGCCGCAGTGTGGGCACTCCCACACGAGCTTGCCGTCGTCCTCCACGATGTTGATCTGCCCGTCGAAGCCGCATACCTGGCAGTAGTCGCTCTTGGTGTTGAGCTCGGCGTACATGATGTGGTTGTAGATAAACTGCATCACGCGAATGACGGCCTCGAGGTTGTCCTGCATGTCGGGCACCTCCACGTAGGAGATGGCTCCGCCGGGGGAGAGATGCTGGAACGTGCTCTCAAACTGCAGCTTGGTAAAGGCGTCGATCTCCTCGGTAACGTGGACGTGGTAGCTGTTGGTGATGTAGCCCTTGTCGGTGACGCCGGGGACGATGCCAAAGCGGCGCTGCAGGCATTTGGCGAACTTGTAGGTAACGGACTCGATGGGGGTGCCGTAGATGGAGTAGTCGATGTTCTCGATGGCCTTCCACTCGGCGCAGCGGTCGTTCATGTGCTGCATGATGGAGAGGGCGAAGTCGGTGGCGTGCGGGTCGGTGTGCGAGTAGCCCGTCATGTACTTCACGCACTCATAGAGGCCGGCGTAGCCCAGGCTGATGGTGGAGTAGCCGCCGTAGAGCAGCGGGTCGATGGCCTCGCCCTTGTTGAGGCGAGCCAGCGCGCCATGCTGCCATAGGATGGGAGCCGCATCGGAGAGCGTGCCCAGCAGGCGCTCGTGGCGGGCGCGCAGCGCACGGTGGCACAGGTCCAGGCGCTCGTCGAACACCTCCCAGAACTTGTCCATGTCGCGGCCAGACGAGAGGGCGACATCGGGCAGGTTGATGGTGACGACGCCCTGGTTGAAGCGACCGTAGTACTTGGGCTTGCCTGGCTCGTAGTTGCCGGCGCGTGCCACGTTGTCGTAGCCGTTGCCCGAGCGGTCCGGCGTGAGGAAGGAGCGGCAGCCCATGCAGGTGTAGCAGTCGCCCTCGCCGTTGCCATTGATCTTGAGCTTGAGCATCATCTTCTCGGAGATGTAGTCGGGCACCATGCGCTTTGCCGTGCACTTGGCGGCCATCTGCGTGAGGTAGAAGTAGGGGCTGCCCTCGTAGACGTTGTCCTCCTCCAGCACGTAGATGAGCTTGGGGAATGCCGGGGTAATCCACACGCCCTTCTCGTTCTTCACGCCCTGGTGACGCTGCTTGAGCATCTCCTCGATGATGAGGGCAAGGTCGGCCTTCTCCTGTGCGTTGCGCGCCTCGTTGAGGTACATGAGCACGGTGATGAAGGGCGCCTGACCGTTGGTGGTCATGAGGGTGACTACCTGGTACTGGATGGTTTGCACGCCGCGTGCGACCTCCTCGCGCAGGCGCTTCTCCACCATGGTGTCGATCTGGTCGGGCGTGGCATGGTAACCGATGGCCTCCATCTCGGCGTACACCGAGCGGCGGATCTTCTTGCGGCTCACGTCGACGAAGGGTGCGAGGTGCGTGAGGCTGATGGACTGGCCGCCGTACTGGCAGCTGGCCACCTGCGCGATGATCTGCGTGGCGATGTTGCAGGCCGTGGAGAACGAGTGCGGGCGCTCAATGAGCGTGCCGCTGATGACGGTACCGTTTTGCAGCATGTCGTCGAGGTTGATGAGGTCGCAGTTGTGCATGTGCTGCGCGAAGTAGTCGGAGTCGTGGAAGTGGATGAGACCGTCGTTGTGGGCCTGCACCACGTCCTCGGGCAGAAGCTCGCGCATGGTGAGGTCCTTGGAGACCTCGCCGGCCATGTAGTCACGCTGCACCGACACGACGGTGGGGTTCTTGTTGGAGTTCTCCTGCTTCACTTCCTCGTTGTTTGACTCGATGAGCGTGAGAATCTTGTCGTCGGTGGTGTTCTTGTGACGCTTCTGGTTTTGGAGGTAGCGGTAGATGATGTAGCGACGGGCAACCTCAAAGTGGTCGAGTGCCATGAGCTGGTCCTCAACGAGGTCCTGGACCTCCTCGACCGTAACGGTGTGTCCGGCCTCGGCACACTGGTCCTCGACGTTGAGCGCCGCAAACTGAATCTCGCGCTCGGTAAGGCGCGCCTCCTCGGGAGCCTCGCCGTTCGCGCCGGTGATGGCGTTTACGATCTTGCTCGTATCGAAGTTTTCTTCCGACCCGTTGCGTTTGATGATTTTCATGCCCGCTCCTCGGTCCCGTTGGTGTAGAATGCACGAGTTGCTGGTCGTTTGGCCGCTGTTTGCTGCTGCCCTGCTGCGTTGTGGTGTGCACTCGTTTTTTCCGCCACATCTTGTGTCGCAACCTACTATGCCACAATCTCTTGTGTTGAAAGTCGCTAAAAACCACAATATGTTGTTGAGAAGTCCGTTGATTGGCTGTAGATAACTCGCGTTGGCGCAGGTCGGATTGACGCCCCACATTAAATTTCACACCACCAATTTTTTTCCGCTATTTTTTTGCGGTCGCATTCTCTCCATCCTGCCGACCGCCGGTGGTACGCGGGGGACAGTCCCCTGGACAAAAGGGACAGTCCCCTGGACACAAGGGACAGTCCCCTGGACACAAGGGACAGTCCCCTGGACACAGGGGACAGTCCCCCGCGTACCACCGGGTGCGCTCCGCGTGCCGGTGCGGAGCCTGCGGCATGCGGTAGAATGGAGCGCGTGCGCAGATGGGCTGGGCACGGGCGTGGTCGGGAGGTGCGATGCGTGAGGAGAGGCAACAAGGCATGCGCACGGCGCTCGGTGTGTGCCTGTGTCTGCTGCTGGTCTCGCTGATCCTCCTCGTGGCTCGCCCGGCCGCGGCTGAGGAGGCGACCGCTACTCCTGCCACACCCCTCACGGTAAGCGTGAGCTTCGAGGGTCCCGACGGGGACGAGTGGGATCGGGTGGACGGTCTCTCGCTCAACCCGGGGGCCACGGCCTGGCACGCGACCACCACGGCCCTGGTCAACTCGCACCTCTACTACACCACGGGCCTGCCCTCCTCGCGCGAGGTGCTCGTCTCGCTCATGCGCAACCTGGACGAGACGCCCTGCGCGTTCGATCCGGCGACCGGCAGCGGCTGGCACCTGTACGTTAACGGCGAGCGCTACGCGGGCGTGGCGTCCAAGCTCGAGCTGCGGGATGCCGATCAGGTGACGTGGCGCTACGAGGTGGGGACCTTCGTGGTGAGCGTTGCGGTGGTCGGGCCGGGCGGAACGAGCGAATCGTATTGGATCATGCCCACCAACGTGCGCATCACCTATGGTCAGAGCGCTTGGGACGCCTCCGTAAAGGTCTTTGGCAAGAACGGATACCAGCAGGGAAGGCTCCTGTCGTACACGCAGGGCGAGGACGGGTCGGTGCAGCTTGAGTCCTTGGCCGCTCTGGGCGAGAACGGCATTACCGGCGAGACGTGGCGGGCCTACGTCAACGGCTCTTTGGAGGAGGACATCGCACACGCCGAGATACGCGGCGGCGACAGCATCGTTTGGTACTACTCGGGCATGGGCGAGCTCTCGCTTCCGGCGTTCGTGCAGAAGGACGTCGCGACGGCGCAGGGTGTGCTCGAGCAGGCGCGCGTCGAGGGGACCGTCATTCGGCTGTGGTCGAAGCCCGTTGCGCACGACGGTGCGCTCAGTGGCCTGGGCCGGGAGTCGGGACTGCGACTGAGCGGGAGCTCGGCGCTGGCCGAGCTGCTCTCGTGCGACGTGATCCTCCCCGGCAATCTGGCCGACATCGCGTCGCAGGGCGCGTGGCAAAACAGTCTCACGCGCGTGCTCGACGGCGTGACCTACGGGGGCGAGGGAGGACGCGCGTCGAGGAGCCGCGACGGTGGCCTGTGCTACGTGGACGGCTTTGGCGGCGTGGCCAAGCTCGGGGAGTCGTAACGCAGGCCGCGGGACGCAGAGGTCCGCAGGACGCGAGGAGTGGACATGAGCGGTACTTCGGGAAGGCACATGGCGTCGTCGGATGGCCACAGGCGCTGGCCGCTTGTGGTCGTCGCGCTCGTCGCTGTCGCGGCGGTCGCAGGCCTTGTGGCATGGCACCCCTGGGACCGTGGGACGCCGACGTCTCCGGCCTCAGCGGAGACTGCACCCGAGTCCGCGCCTGCGGTGGAGCCCGCGCCCGTGGTGGCAGACGCAGGGCAGAAGGAGGAAGACATGGAGCAACAGACGGCAAAGACGCCGTTGGCGGCCGACCTCTTGGCGGGCAAGGTCCGCTCGGTGCGCCTGGTGGGCGACAGCATTACCGCCGGCTATGGCACCGACGGCTACGAGGACCCCAACATCGCGGGAGAGGGCAACGTGATCTTCGACGACGGGTCGGGCATAGTCTTCTACGAGACGCCCGTCTCGGCCGAGTGCTGGGCAAACGAGTTTCGGGCGTATGCCGCCGACCACGGCGTGCGGGACTTTGTCAATGCCGGCATCAACGGCTCGTTTATGACCGAGCTTGCGCAGAACCCCGAGGCTTGGGTGGGTGACGGTGCCGACGTCGTGTTCGTGGCGCTGGGTACCAACGACGCCGGCTACTATGGCCCGGACGAGTACGCGAGTGCCGCGCGCACGGCGCTCGACTACGTCGAGCAGCACGCCTCGTACGTGGTGGTGGTCTCGCCGGTAAGCGATCTCAGGCCGGAGTACCAGCTGGTGGAGCCGGCGGCGTCGCTGGGCGACGTGCTGCGCGAGATATGCGACGAGCGCGGCTACCTGTTCGTCGACGCGCGCGACGCGGTGTCGCCCAGCCAGTTTAACGACGACGGACTGCATCCCGACTCGCAGGGCTCGCATGCCATCTGGGACTGCATTCGCCAAACGCTCGGACTCTAGCGGCTTTGGCCACGCGGGGACCGTCCCCAATGGCGCATTCGCGGGTCTCTTGGCGCAGGCATAACCACAAGATGCGGCAAAAATCAAGGCTTTTATCGGCGCACGTCTTTGTTACCATGGTGCAGCCGGTCCGCACGTAGCAACCTCAAACTCCCTCGCTGTGGCAAATCGCTACTAACGCTCCCCAACGCACGATGGACCGTGTGCCAGCTGCAATTCGCTATCATAGGGTTCTCGTATTGTGATGCGATTAGGGAGACGCGCATATGACAAAGGCACGCGTGTACATTGATGGGCAAAGTGGGACGACTGGACTCCAAATCTTCGAGCGCATCGGCAACCGAGACGACCTGGAGCTTTTGCGCATTGACGAGGACAAGCGTCACGACCTGGACGAGCGCCGCAAGTTTATTAACGCGGCGGACGTCGTGTTCCTGTGCCTGCCCGACGAGGGCGCACGCGAGGCCGTCTCTCTCGTGGAGAATCCCGACGTGCGCGTAATAGACGCCTCGACGGCCCACCGCACGGCTCCAGGGTGGACCTACGGCTTTCCCGAGCTCAACGCCGAGCAACGCTCGGCCATCGCCTCCAGCAGGCGCATCGCCAACCCTGGCTGCCATGCCACGGGGCTTATCTCGACGGTGGCGCCGCTCGTGCAGGCCGGTGTGATGGGCGCGGACTATCCGCTTACGTGCTTCTCGCTTACGGGCTACTCTGGCGGCGGAAAGCGGATGATAGCCGCCTACGAGGAGTCGGGGCGCCCGCGTGAGCTGGATGCCCCCGGTATCTACGGCCTGACGCTGGCGCACAAGCACCTGCCCGAGATGCAGACGGTGTGCGGGCTTGCGGAGGCGCCGGTGTTCCTGCCGGTGGTCGACGACTACTACAAGGGCATGGCGACGTCCGTCATGCTGCACAACCGCCTGCTTCAGGGCGTGCGCGACGCACGTGACGTCCATCGCTGCCTGAGCGAGCACTATGCGGGCGAGCCCCTGGTGAGCGTCGCGCCCTTTGCGGAGGCGCAGCCCACGCTGTATGCCAACGAGCTTGCCGGGACCAACGAGCTGCGCATCGTGGTGTGCGGCAACGAGGAGCGCACGACCGTGACGGCGCTCTTCGACAACCTGGGCAAGGGCGCATCGGGTGCGGCCGTGCAAAACATGAACATCGCGCTTGGCCTTGAGGAGACCCGCGGGCTGGTGTAGGTGAGGCGAAGGCTGCCAGAAGCCACCAGTGATTGCGAGGCGTCAGGCGCCGCGGCGCAAGAGAGGAACTGCCATGATTCGACTGAACGAGCCCATGAGCGAGCACACCACGTTTGGCGTGGGTGGGCCCGCCGACGTGTTCGTGGTGCCCCAGAGCACCCAGGAGCTCGTTGCCTGCGTAGGTGCCTGCCGCAAGCTGCAGGTGCCGTACTTCGTGCTGGGCAAGGGCTCCGACCTGCTGGTGAGCGACGTGGGGTACCGAGGCGTGATGATTGCCCTGGACGACCTGCGCGACATCGGGCAGGATGGCAACGTGCTGGTGTGCGAGGCTGGTGCGTCGCTTGCCGACGTGGCTGAGCGCGCGTGCGAACTCGGGCTTGGGGGCTTCGAGTTCGCCTGTGGCATTCCCGGTAGCGTCGGTGGTGCCTGTTTTATGAACGCGGGCGCCTACGACGGCTGCATGGCGGACGTGCTGGAGTCCGTGGACGTGCTCGATGCCAACGACGAGGTCCGTACGCTGGGGGTCGAGGAGCTGGACCTGGGGTATCGCAAGAGTCGCGTGCGCACGGAGGGACTCGTGGTGCTGCGCGCGCGCATCGCGCTGCAGCCTGCCGACGCCTCCGCGGTCCGCGCCAAGATGGACGATCTCACGCGCAGGCGCGAGGAGAAGCAGCCGCTTGAGTACGGCAGCGCCGGCTCCACGTTCAAGCGCCCGGAGGGCTACTTTGCCGGCAAGCTGATTATGGACTCAGGCCTCAAGGGCTACCGTGTGGGCAACGCGTGCGTGTCCAACAAGCATGCGGGTTTCGTGGTCAATCTGGGCGATGCGACCGCCGCCGACGTCCGTGCCGTCATCGCGCACGTGCAGGACGAGGTGGAGCGCCAGTTTGGCGTTCGCCTTGAGCCCGAGGTGCGCTTCCTGGGCTTCGAGTAGCCCGCCGTCAAACAAAACGTGGTATTTGGGGGACAGTCCCCGGTATACAGGGGACCGTCTCCTATATACCGGGGACCGTCCCCCAAATACCACGGCTAGTTGCGCAGGGAGTTGAGCGGGGCGGGGAAGCGGCCACCGCGGTGGGCGAACACGCTGCCGGCAAACGGGTTCACGGGCATCACGGGGGCGGAGCCAAACAGGCCGCCGAACTCCAGCAGGTCGCCCTCAGCGTGGCCAATTGCCGGAATCAGGCGCACGGCGGTGGTCTTGCCGTTAATCACGCCGATGGCCATCTCGTCGGCGATGATGCCCGCAATCGCCTCCACGCTCGTGTCGCCGGGGACGGCAATCATGTCCAGGCCCACGGAGCACACGCAGGTCATGGCCTCGAGCTTCTCGAGCGAGAGCGCGCCATCCTGCGCGGCGCGAATCATGCCGGCGTCCTCGCTCACGGGGATGAAAGCGCCCGAGAGCCCTCCCACGCTCGAGCTCGCCATCACGCCGCCCTTCTTGACCGCATCGTTGAGCAGGGCGAGCGCGCAGGTGGTGCCGGGGCCGCCGCACTCACCCACGCCGATGATCTCCAGGATGCGTGCCACGGAGTCGCCGGCCGCGGGCGTGGGCGCCAGCGACAGGTCCACGATGCCCTTCTCGGCGCCCAGCCGTCGTGCCGCCTCGCGGCTCATAAGCTCTCCGGCGCGCGTGATCTTGAACGCGGTCTGCTTGATGCGCTCGGCGACGTCCATGAGGTTGGCGGTCTGGGGAAGCTCCTGAAGCGCCGCGGCCATGACGCCCGGTCCCGAGACGCCCACGTTGATTACCGCGTCGCATTCGCCGGAGCCGTGGATGGCACCGGCCATAAAGGGGGAGTCCTCCACCATGTTGGAGAACACCACCAGCTTGGCGGCGCCGTAGCAGTCTATGTTGGTGGTGAGCTCGGCCGCCTCGCGAATCTTGTGCGCCATAAGCAGCACGGCGTCCATGTTGATGCCCGCGCGCACGCTGGCCACGTTGACGCTCGAGCACACGCGCTCGGTGGTGGCCAATGCGTGCGGGATGGACTCGATGAGCCTGCGGTCCGCGTCACCCATGCCCTTTTGCACGAGTGCCGAGAAGCCACCCATAAAGTCGATGCCCAGCGTTTGTGCGGCGCGGTTCATGGCGTGCGCGATGGGTGAGAGGTCGGCACGCGGACACGCCGCCGCAATCTGGGCGATGGGCGTTACCGACACGCGCTTGTTGGCTATGGGAATACCATACTCTCGCTCGAGCTCCTCGGCCACGGGCACCAGGCGCTCGGCCGTGTGGGTTATGCGGTCGTATACCTTGGCGCACATGCGGTCCATCTGCTCGTCGGCACAGCCGAGCAGCGAGATGCCCATGGTAATGGTGCGCAGGTCCAGGTTCTGCTGAGAGACCATGCTCAGCGTCTCGGCGACTTCCTCTGGTGTGATGGCCACCGTTGCTCCTCTCATCGTGAAGGCGGTTGTGGGGGGCAGCTCCGTTATGCCCGCATGACAGGGTGGGTGCTACAGCGCCTCGGCGGCCGCCTCGTCCTCGTCGTCCTCGTCGTCCTGTTGCGGCCACAGACGGTTGAGCACCTTGCGCGCGGCCTTGCGGGTCGCGACGGTCTTGGAGTCCTTGAGGCACTGGAGCAGGGACTTTACCACCTCGTGCGTGAGCTCGTCGGTGTCGTTGAGCGCGCGGATCACGACGGTGAGGTCCTTGGAGGAGGCGATCACGTCGGTAAGGTGCTCGGCACCGCCCGCCTGGAGCGCCTCAAAGATCTGGCTGGTAACCTGGGCGCGCTCCTCGAGCGAGAGCTGGTCCATCCAGGTCGCGATGGCGTCGTTGAGGATTCGGGCGTCGTGGTGCAGCTTTCTCTCCTCCTGGATGCCGACTGGCTGCAGGAGCCACGTCGTGGGGTCATGCTGCGTGATTCCATGGACGTTGCTCGCTATGATGCTGCGCTCGTCCTCGGGTCGCGCGAAGAGCATGCCCACCACGCTGTACGTGGGCACGATGCGTCGCAGCGTGCCGCCCAACTCGCCGCCCGGCGCCTCGGGCATGACCTCGGGCGCGATGCCCGGGCCGTCGTTGGAATAGACGCATGCCAACCGGTTGCGCATATTTGCGGGGCAGCGCAGGCCGGCGTACTGGGCCAGGTTGCCTCCCTTGGAGTGTCCGCCCACGCGCACCATGGGGCCACCGTCCGTGTCCGAGGTCCTGTTCAGCACGCGCTGGAGGTAGCGTGCCGCCTCGTGCTGGGACTCGGTAATGGTAAAGCTCAGCATGAAGTCCTCTTTCCAGCCCACGATGGTGCTGTCGGTGCCTCGGTATGCCACGTAGACGCTTCCGTCGTCCAGGGTGGCCTGGTAGGCCGCGAACTGCAGGCTCTTCGCTGCGTCGACCACGTCCAGGTAGGCGCTGAGCACTATGTTGCCGAAACGGGCGGACTTGGACAGGAGCAGGATGAACTCGGCGTCGATCTTTCCCAGGAAGCACATGCGCTTGGCGAAGTCGTCGCTGGGAATGGCGAGCAGCTCCCGGCAGGCATCGCGCAACGTCATGCTGCCGCCTTGCTCCTCGGTGGGCACGATGCCGGTCAGGTCGATGTAGGCAAACGTCGATAGGATAATGTTGTCGGCGTCGTTGAAGGGATGCTCGAAGAACTGGATGTCTCCGCGCCACCGCAGGTACTCCGCCAAGCTTGCCATGTCTTACTCCTGTCTTGCAGGCAGGGATGTACCCCTGCAGAGGATCCTACCTGCCCTAGTATAAGCCTTCAAAGGGGACAGTCCCCTGGACAAAAGGGACAGTCCCCCGGACACAGGGGACAGTCCCCCAAGTGCAACCAATGGGGCAACCCCTTCGATAGGCAGGACCCCGCGTTCGCTACAGGTGCCTGAGGGCTATGGAGAGGACCATGGGGGCCCAGGCGCACAGCTGCCGGGGCCTGAGTGCCAGCTCTGCCGCGAGCTCGTTTGCCTCGATCCAACGGATCTCGCTCACCTCGTGAAGGTTCGGCTGAGGCGTCCCCACGCAGGTGCCAACCAGCACATGGTCGTACTCGTGCTCGCACAGCCCGTTGGCAAACTCAGCGCGGTAGACGAACGAGCCCACCTCCCGCAGGTCCTTAGCCTCGCAGCCCAGCTCCTCGCGTACGCGCCGGTACGCAGCGTCGAGGGTGTCCTCTCCCGCACGCGGATGAGAGCAGCACGAGTTGGCCCACAGGCCTCCCGAGTGGTACTTGCCCAGGGCGCGCTGGGAGAGCAACAGCTCCTGTCCGCGCTCGCCGTCGCGCACGAGCACTACGCTAAACGCGCGGTGCAGCAGGCCGTCCGCGTGCGCCTGCCACTTGGTCGCCGTGCCCGTTTGCCGGTCGAGGCCATCCACCAGAATCAACAGGTCATTCCGGTCCCGATCGGTCGCCATCATGCTCTGCATGCGTGCTCCTCTCGAACATGCGGCCTTATATGAGCCCCAGATGCCGGAAGGCGTTGTACAGGCCGTCCTCGTTGACGTCGTCGGTGATGTAGTCGGCGGCTGCCTTGATCTCGGGCCCACCGTTGCCCATGGCAACGTTGTAGGCGCACGGCTCGAACATGGAGAGGTCGATCTTGGCGTCGCCAAAGCTTATGGTGTCGGCCTGGCTGGCGCCCAGGTGCTCCAGCAGCACCGCGATGGCGTGCTTCTTGGTGATTCCCGTGGGCCCGAGGTCGCCGAAGAGCGCGAGCTCGCCCTTGCCGCCCCAGGTGTTGGCCTCCAGGGTGGGGAACTCCTCCTTGGAGTCCAGGTGGTCCTGGTAGGTGGACAAGATAAAGCTCACCTTGTTCACGTCGTCGCGATACAGGTCGTCGGTGCGGGTCATGCCGCCAATAAAGCTGTCTGCCGCCGCCTCGGCCGCGGCGTCGTCGGCGCCCTTGCCAAGCGCGTAGCGCTTCATGGTTGCGGGGGCCTGCTTCACGAACCACTCGTTGATGTACATGCCGCTGTTGGCCTCGAGATAGAAGCCCAGATGGCGGCCGTTGCACCAGTCCACAATATGGCGTACCTCGTCGGTGGTAAGACTCTGGTGCATCACGACCTCGCCGGCGTCCTCGACGTAGCCGCCGTTCGCGCCAATCATGCCGTCGAGTTCGGGCAGGTCGCGCTGGGCGATCTCGGCCTTGGAGCAGCCGGTGCAGATGTACACCTTGTTCCCGTTGGCACGCGCGAGCTCCACGGCTTGCTTTGCCGAGTCGGGGCACTTGGCCTCGTAGTCGATGAGTGTGCCGTCAACGTCCAAAAACACGATCTTGCCCATGGCTTCTCCTCTCGTTTGTTAGACGTGAGTAATGCTAACATGACTTCCAGCGCTTGTGTGAATGTGGTGGGGAACGGATAAGGGGCGAATGGCATGGCGGATAAGGACAACGACTACAACTGGAGCTCGTTCGTGCAGGAGAGAAAGACGCAGTTGCTGCTGTACGGCATTTGCGTTATCAGCTGTCTGTTCTATGCGGTTGACGGGATTCTGGAGCTCTTGTCGGCGGAGCGCTCGGCCCGCATGATTGCCATGATGGGTGCTGGTGGTTACTACGCCATGACCATTATCCGAACCGTCGTACTCATCGTAACCGCCATCGCGTTTGGGCGCATCGCGTACAAGACCTACAAGAAGCAGTGAGGCATTCGTCCGGGCGTACGGCAATAAGGCCACGGCCCGACGAAGGCGAGTGGTGGTATCTTATATATAAGTAAGCAACGCACGCATCGTGAGCGGGAGGGCAAGATGGCCATTCACAACATGACGCCAGCAAACGACGGCGACCAGTACGTGGCACCCGATCAGCGCGACGGGGCCAGCTCGACCGTGTTCTTTACGCGCGACCTGAGCGCGGTTGGCCTGCGCAAGGCCTTTGTTAAGGTGGCAGGCGCCCTCGACGGGAAGGTTGCCATCAAGCTGCACACGGGCGAGAAGGACGGTCCCAACATCATCCCGCGCGCATGGGTTGCCGAACTGGTGGACAAGGAGCTTCCCGACGCGAAGATCGTGGAGACGAACACCTACTACGTCGGTGATCGCGACACCACGAGCAAGCACCGCGAGACCATCGCGCACAACGGCTGGACGTTCTGTCCGGTGGACATCACCGACGAGGACGGCTATGTGGAGTGGCCGGTCACCGGTGGCAGGTGGTTCGACACCATGGCCGTGGGGGCGAACCTCGAGCACTACGACTCCATGCTCACCCTCACGCACTTCAAGGGACACATGATGGGCGGCTTTGGCGGCTCAAACAAGAACCTGGGCATTGGCTGCGCCTCGGGCAAGGAGGGCAAGAAGTGGATTCATGCCCAGACCTCCGACAACGGCCAGTCGTGGGGTGTCCAGTGGTCGGTGGCCAACGAGGAGCTGATGGAAAAGATCACCGAGTCCACGAAGGCGACCATCGATCACTTTGGCAGCAAGATCGTGTACGTCAACATCCTGCGCAACATGAGCGTGAGCTGCGACTGCGAGGGTACTGCCGCCCAGCCGGTGGTGACGCCCAACGTGGGCATCCTGGCGTCCACCGACATCTGCGCCATCGACAGCGCCAGCGTGGACCTGGTGGTTGCCATGACCAACGCCGGCCTGGTGCACAACCACGACCTGGTGGAGCGCATGACCTCGCGCCACGGCTTCCGCCAGCTCTCGTACATGCACGAGCTGGGCATGGGCAACTGGCGCTACACCCTGAGCGACCTGGACAACGGCGAGGTAGAGGTGAGCCTGGACGACGCCGTCGCGCACGTGGTTCCCTTCCAGGGATAACCCTGCCGTATAGTGGTACGCGGGAGACAGTCCCCTGGACACAAGGGACAGTCCCCTGGACACAAGGGACAGTCCCCTGGACACAAGGGACAGTCCCCTGTGTTCAGGGGACTGTCCCCCGCGTACCACGGCGGCGGGCGGTGTAACCGCAGGCGGCGTATATCGGTGCCATATGTATAAGACTGGGGCGGCGGAGTTCGCTACCATCGCGACCAAGAGCATGGCAATCTGATTGTGGGGGAGCGAACATGGCGCAGGTCTTGATGGTGTTTAGCGATGTGGATGGGACGCTGGTGGGGGCCGACCACCACGCGATTCCCCAAAGCGGGCCCACGATCCGCGCCGTGGCGGAGCGCGTGCCGGTGTGCCTGGTCTCGGCACGCTCACCCGAGGGCCTCTATCCCATCCAGCGCGACCTGGGCTTTTCCGGCCCCTTGGCCTGCTATTCCGGTGCCTATGTGCTCGACGACGCAGGCGCGGAGCTCTTTAGCACGACGTTTCCCGTCTCGCTGGCCGAGCGGGTAAAGGACATCGTGGCGCAGGAGTGGCCGCAGGTCGTGGTGGGAACCTATGGCTTTCACGACTGGGTCGTGGACGACCGATCCGACTCGCGCGTGCAAAACGAGGAGTTCCTGGTCCAGGCGCAGGCTCGGGAGTGCTCCGACCTCGCTGGGACGTTTGGCGAGCGGGGCGTGCACAAGATGCTGCTCATGGGCGAGCAGGACGACATCATGCGTGCCGAGCGCACGCTGAGTGAGCGGTTTGGGGAGCTCAACGTCGTGCGCTCGAGCAAGACGCTGTGCGAGATTATGACGCGCGAGGCCGACAAGGGCCGTGCGGTGGCGCTGCTCTGCGACCGCTATGACGTGGACCCAGCCCAGGCCATCGCCTTTGGCGATGGGCCCAACGACGTGGACATGCTTCAGGCCGCGGGCGTGTCGTGCGCGATGGCCAATGCCGAGCCCAGCGTTCGAGAGGTGGCGACGCGCACCCTGCCCTGGACGAACGAGGAGTGCGGGGTGGCACGCGAGCTGGAGCGGCTCTTCTTGCAGGCGTAGCCTCGGCCTCGGCAAACCTGGCCACGCTCTTCCGTGCCCCTAGTCCCTAGATCTCGTTGATTTCGCGCAGGCGCCACTCGCGCGGGGTGTAGCCGGTCTCGCGCTTAAACATGGTTTGCAGGTGGCTTTGCGACGAGAAGCCCGTCTGGTAGGCGATCTGCGAGATCTCCAAGTCGGTGGTGTCGAGCAGGCGTCGAGCGCGCTCGACGCGTACGCGACGCACGTACGAGGCAAATGTCTCGCCGGTCTCCTGCTTAAACCGGGTGCACAGCGTCTTGCGGCTCACGCCGCATGCCTGCGCCACCGAGTCGCCGTCGAGCGTCTCGTTGAGGTGGCTACGCACGTAGGTCATGGCGTGGTGCGAGATGGGGTGCGCATACGCCTGCGCCTCGGTGCCCACGGCCTTGGTGAGCTCGAGCATCATGGGTAGCATGAGGAAGTGCACGAGCTCCTCGTTCACCGACTCGTTTGCGAGCTTTATATAGTCCTGCGTGATGGCGTAGCAACGGGCCACGGGTAGGCCGCCGTTGCGGGCAGCCTGCGCGCAGGTGCTGGCCAAAAACGCCACGGCGGTCCGTCCCTGGAGCAACGGGTCGCTCGAGGTGCGCAGCTCCATAAGCGGCATGTTGGTCCGGATGAACTTGAGCAGCCCGTCGGAGTCGCCCATCGAGATAAACGAGCCAAAGCCCTCGTACTGCTCGGCGATCTCGCGCGAGGACACGTGGGTGTTGACGGCAATGAACACCATGTGCTTGGAATAGGTGACGATCAAAGACAGGTCGTCATCGGAGCTGCTCTCGTTGACGAACCGAATGGCATCAACGATCTCCTGGGTGGTGAGCAGCGTGGTCATCTCATCTTCTGGTAGTTCCATGGTGACTCCAAGTTCACACAAATCTGAACAAAACGGTAACAGCATTGGTATTTTGTGCTCCATGCCGTTCCCATAATAATCCTAGGTTCGATTAAGGTGTGACAAATATGAAATATCCACTCGGGGTTGCTCAATTTGTCACACAAGAGGCACTCGGCAGTGCATGGAAGGAAAGGAAGGAGATTGTGCCTATGAAGTATCTGCTCTTGGTAAGCCACGGAACCATGGCGCCAGGCGTCCACAGCGTGATTCGGATGCTTTTGGGCGAGCGCGACGACGTGCTGAGTTACTCCATGGAGGACGGCGTTTCTGCCGACGCCTTCGTGGCGGAGCTGAGCAAGGTGATCGCGCCTATTGGCGACGAGGACTCCGTCATCGTCTTGGGCGACATCGTGGGGGGTTCGCCACTCACGAACACGCTCAACACGCTCACGCAAAAGGGGCTCCTGGCACGCACCGTCGCCTTTGGCGGTCTGTCGCTGCCCATGGCCATAGCCGCGCTCATGGCCATCGACGACGGCTTGGACGGAGACGCCCTTGCCGACAGCGTGATTGGCGAGGCCCGTGAGGGCGCGCGCAAGGTCGAGCTGGCCCTCGACGACGAGGACGAAGAGGACCTCTAGTCCGACTTCGGTAGTTCAACAAGGAGGAAGGTAAGAAAGATGATTTCGTTCGTACGCATTGACGACCGCATGATTCATGGGCAGACCGTGACTCGTTGGAGCCTTGAGTACCCTTGCGACGGCATCATTGCCGTAAACGACGTGGCTGCGAGCAATCCCGTGCTCAAGGCCGCCTACAAGGGTGCCGCTCCCGACAAGAAGATCTTCGTTTGGACCATGGACCACTTTAAGGAGAGCGCCGACAAGGTTCTTGCCAGCAAGACGCGCTACTTCCTCATCACCAAGAACCCGCTCGACATGAAGGAGATCTTGGTGGACTTCGGCTTCAAGCCCTCCGACGTGAAGCGCGTTATTGTTGGTCCGTGCAACGACCGTCCCAACACCGTGAAGCTGGGCAACAACCAGTCCATCACGGCCGAGGAGGCCCAGGCATTCGAGGACATGACCAAGGCTGGCTACACCGTTGAGTTCGCGCTCATCAAGGAGGCCTCCATCGGCGAGTGGCCCAAGTTCCGCGGTCAGTTTGACGTTAAGTAAGTAAGGGGAAACCATGGGAATTAGCATCGTACAAGCGGTCCTTCTGGGACTCTTTGCATGCTTGGCATCGCTGCCAGGCATGGGTGGCACCACCATTGGTAACTACACGCTCGGACGCCCGCTGGTGGGTGGCCTGGTTGTCGGCCTGATCCTGGGCGACATTCAGACCGGCATCATCGTGGGCGCCTCCATCCAGCTCGTCTACATCGCGCTGGTCACGCCCGGTGGCACGGTTTCGGCAGACGTTCGCGCCGTAACCTACATCGGCATCCCGCTGGCCATCCTGGCCATCCGCGCACAGGGTCTCGACCCCTCGTCCGAGGCCGCCTCTGGCCTGGCCGCCTCGCTCGGCGCCGCAGTCGGCACCCTCGGAACGGTTCTGTTCTACGGTACCGCCACGCTCAACCTCGTGTGGCAGGGCATTGGCTGGAAGGCCATGGACGGTGGCAAGTGGGCAACCATCAAGAAGACCATCCCCATGGTTGACTTCGTGCTGCCCTGGATCAGCCACATCGCGTTCTCCTTCATTCCCACCGTCGTTATCTGCATGGCCGGCGAGTCCATGGTTGGCCTGATGAAGGACTACCTGCCCATGGACGGCGTCGCCATGAAGACGCTCTTTACCGTAGGCTCGCTGCTTCCCGCCGTCGGTGTTGCCATCCTGTGCAAGCAGGTCGTGCAGAAGCCGCTCGACTGGGTCACCTTTGGTCTTGGATTCACGCTCGCGGCCGTCATGGGCTGCAACCTCATCGCCTCCGCTCTTATCGCCGTGTTCTTCGCGCTCATCAACTTCAAGGTCGAGCAGCTCAAGACCGCGCGCCCCGCGATTGAGGGAGCAGGAGCCGGATCGTTCGATGATGAGGAAGAGGAGGACATATAATGGCTGACCTCAAGAAGGTTTCTCAGAAGGCGCGTAACAGCGCGTTCCTTCGCTGGATTTATGGTAACCTCACCTGCTTCTCGCAGGAGCACATGCAGACGTTCGGCTACCTGGCCGCCATGCTGCCCGTAGTGGACGAGCTGTACGACACGGACGAGGAGAAGATTCAGGCGCTCTCCACCTACCGTACGTTCTTTAACACCGAGCCGCAGATCGGCACCATGGTCGTCGGCCTCACGGTTGGCCTGGAGGAGGCGCGCGCCAACGGCGAGCCCCTCGACGACGACACCATCAACGGCATCCGCGCCGGCCTCATGGGCCCGCTCGCCGGTCTTGGCGACTCCATCATCGTCGGCACCTTCATCCCCATCCTGCTGGGCATCGCCCTCGGCCTGTCCACGGGCGGCAACGTCCTTGGCCCGCTGTTCTACATCGTGGTGTGGAACGTCGCCATGTACTTTGGCATGAAGTTCGCCTTCAACCAGGGCTACGAGCTGGGCGGCTCCGCCGTCGAGGCCCTCGTCGGCCCGCAGTCCGCGGCGCTTCGCTCCTCCATCGTTATGGTGGGCACCATGGTTATTGGTGCCGTTGCGGCAACGTGGATTAACATCACCACGGCGCTGGTCGTGCCCTTCTCGGCTGACAGCAGCCTGGTGCTCCAGGACACGCTTGACTCGATCTACCCCAAGCTGCTCAACTTTGTGTTCGTGTGGTTCTGCTGGTGGCTCATGACCAAGCGTAAGATGTCCCCGACCGTCGTGATGGGCCTGCTCGTGGTCGTCGCCCTGGTGGGCGTCCTCGTGGGCTTCTTCAACCCCGGCCTGTCCTACTAGTACGAGCGAAGATTGGAAGACAATGGCGGCAGCAACCAAGACCACGGCAAAGGAGCGCAAGCTCTATCGTCGAGAGTGGAAGCAGACCGACGATCCGCTGGTCAACGAGGCTCGCGCACAGACGCTGGCGCTTCAGCGCCTGCAGGTGTGGCTGCGACTGGGATACGCGTTGCTTGCCGCCTCGTTCCTGCTTGGGTACTGGGGGTTCGCTGAGGGAGGCGGCATGGTTGCCGGCGTGTTGGGCATCGTGTTTGGTGTCCTCTCCCTCATCGTCGTGGTGGTGCTCAGGATTGGCATCACCAACGGGCGAAAGAACGTGAACGCGATGCTGGAAGCCATGCAGGCGTCACGCTAGCCCCCACTTATCTGGTTCCTTCCTTCCTTGTTGCCCCGTGCGGTATGCCAACGCACGGGGCATTTTGCATGTGGCGTTTTGTATAATTGATAAACATTACAGTGAGGGGAGGATGGCTATGGGTTATGATCGCTTTCCGCAAACCGTGGTCACGGGTTACGACCAGGATGTGTGGGAGGGCGCCGAGGCCCTCACGCGCGTGTTCGCGCGCATGGGGGAGCAGTCGGACTGCACGCTCGTGGTGGAGTGCTATCCGGGTGTGGACGACGAGGTGCTCGAGCTGGTGAGCGCGGGCTTCCATCCCGACGTGATGGTGCGTTCGGACGAGGTGTTCTATGCCGGGGAGCAGATGGAGGCGCGGATGCGCCCGTTTCTCACCGACGACCGCGTGCGTGGCGTTATGTGCTACGGGCGCATGGAGGACTTCGTGGACTCCGACGCGCTGTGTGCGGCGCGTGCCAGCGTGCCTGCGAGCGGACGTACGTTGGTGTACGGCGTGGGCGCGGGGCTGGTCGCACGTGGCGACGTGTTCGTGTACTGTGATCTGGCCCGCTGGGAGATCCAGCTGCGGTATCGGGCCGGTATGCCCAACTTTCGCGCGTACAACGGGAACGAGGACGTGCTGCGCAAGGTGAAGCGTGGCTACTTCGTGGAATGGCGCATCGCCGACAAGCGCAAGATGGAGGTCTTCGAGCAGATGGACTACCTGCTCGACTCCAATGTGGCGGGGGTGCCCAAGCTCGTTGCCGGCTCGGCACTGCGCGAGGGGTTGCGGCAGGTGGCGCGCACACCGTTTCGCCTGGTCCCGTACTTCGACCCGGGCGTGTGGGGTGGGCAGTGGATGAGGCGCGTGTGTGGCCTGGATGACGATGCGCCCAACTACGCGTGGTCGTTTGACGGCGTGCCCGAGGAGAACAGCCTGTATCTGCGCTTTGGAGACGTGCGGGTGGAGGTACCTGCGCAGGACCTGGTGCTGTACCAGCCCGTCGAGCTGCTGGGCCTGGGCAACTACTGCCGCTTTGGGGCCGAGTTCCCCATCCGATTCGACTTTTTGGACACCATGGGCGGACAAAACCTCAGCCTGCAGGTGCATCCCATGACGGAGTACATTCGCAGCCGGTTTGGCATGACGTATACCCAGGACGAGAGCTACTACATCCTCGATGCCGAGGACGGGGGGTGCGTGTATTTGGGACTCAAGGACGGAGTGACCTGCGACGAGCTCGCACGCGGGCTGCGTGAGGCGCAGCGTGGTGCTGGCTTCGATGCCGAGCGCTTCGTGAACCGCTTTCCCGCGCGCCCGCACGACCATTTTCTTATTCCGGCGGGCACCGTGCATTGCTCGGGCGCGGGTGTCATGGTGCTGGAGGTCTCGGCCACGCCATACAACTTTACCTTTAAGCTCTGGGACTGGGACCGCCTTGGGCTGGACGGCCTGCCGCGCCCCATCCACCTCGATGACGGCCTGCGCAACATTCAGTGGGACCGTACGACGGACTGGGTGCGCAAGAATCTGGTCAATGCGGTGGAGGTCGTCCACGATGGCGAGGACTACCTGGAGGAGCACACAGGCCTGCACGAGCTCGAGTTTATCGAGACGCGCCGGGTGAGCAGCTGCGACGTCACATGCCACGATGCGACGGGAGGGTTTAACATGCTCAACCTCGTGGAGGGCGCGTGCGTAGTTGTGGAGAGTCCGGATGCGGCGTTTAAGCCGCTTGTCGTGCATTACGCCGAGACGTTTGTGGTCCCCGCGTCCTGTGGGCGCTACGCGATCCGCCCAAAGCATGCGGGCGAGCGCTACGTAGTGCTCAAGGCATACGTCCGCCAGCGCTAGGTGGTACTCGGGGGACAGTCCCCCGGACACAGGGGACAGCCCCCTAAATACCGGACTGCTCCCCAGTCTTAGGAAGGTTTTTTTGGTTGCCATGCCATCTACCTGCGATGTCAACCGCTGGTTGCTACCCAAAGGTGCAAAAAGAAGCCGCAAGTTGGTGGACTGGCACGCATGGCAACCGCAGGATGTGCTATAAGATGAGGCTCGACGCAAGGAGAATATCATGAGCTTTAGAGACAACCTGCAACACCTGCGTGCCACCCGCAACATGACCCAAGAGCAGCTCGCCATGCTGCTGGGCGTTAGCCGGCAATCCGTGAGCAAGTGGGAGGCCGAAAAGTCATACCCCGAAATGGACAAGCTGCTTAAGCTCTGCGACCTCTTTGACTGCTCGCTCGACGAGCTGATAAAGGGCGACCTGACCACTCGCGATCTGGAGCCAGAGCTTGCCATTGCCCCCGATTCCAAACCCACCGACGTTTGTGGCTACGACGAGACCATGCTCAAGACGGGTCATCGCATAGCCTTGGGCGTAGGCGTCATCCTGCTTGCCGTGGGCGCATCCGGTTTCGTTGCCAATTCCTCGAACCCCATTGCTGGTCTCTCTGCGGCAGCAGGCGCCGCCTTCGCACTCTTTGGCGGCCTGGCGGTTGCGCTCGCCCTTATCATACCCGCAGCCTTTGAGCGCAGCGCCTTCCAAAAGGCGCACCCCTTTGTTGAGGACTTCTATTCGCCAGACGAAAAGGCGGCAGCGCAAAAGCGCCTGGGCTACAGCATCGTAATTGGCATTGCCTTTATCCTGCTCGCGCTGGTCCTCACCGCCATTGTTGCCAACAACGACCAAGTTGCTCCCCTCGCGTTCTTCCCCGTGCTGGCCGTAGGCGTTACGATCATAGTTGATGCGGGCATTACGACAGGGCGAATGAACGTTGAGGAGTACAACGACCAAGCCTTGGCAGAACTCAGCGATGCCGAGATAAGCTCCTTGGACGACCCCGAGCTTGCCAATCGTGCGCGAGCCAAAAAACGTGAGAGCGGCATCTATGGTGCCATTATGCTCACGGCAACGGCAATCGCGCTCTTCCTGCTCTTTTGCGGAGACACCCTCGGGCTTCCCGGAGGAGCCCACGCGATCTTTTGGGTTCCCTGGCCCCTTGGCGGCATTGCTTGCGGCATCGTTGCCTGCATACGTCAGGCACGATAGCGTGACGTCGTGGTACGCGGGGGACCGTCCCCAAAATACCGTTTGCGCGGTCGGGGGTGCGGCTAGCGGGCAAGCATGGCGCGAAGGCGCAGGACGGCCGCGATGCTGATGACGAAGAACGCAGACAGCACGACGAGCGCCATCTGCATGCCCCACTGGTCGGCCATGAAGCCGGTGAGCGCCGTGAGCGCGAATCCGCCGATGCCCGTGGCTGCCGTAATCATGCCGGTTGCCGTAGCCGTGCGCTCGCCGGCAAACGGAATCATGATGCTGAGGACGCTGGGGTAGATGGCGCCGCTGGCGAGGCCGAGCGGCACGACCAACAGCATGACCACGGTGCTGTTCGACGTCAGCGCCATGAGGATGGCCACCAAGGGAATGGCAATCACCGAGCCGAGCAGGATCTTGTCGGCATGCTTCGCATTGTGCCCAACCAGCATGCGCGAGGGAATCATTACCGCCCAGTACAGCGAGAGCGCGAGCTTGCCGGTTGACGCGTTGAGCACGTCGGTAAACAGCGTGTCGACGAAGAACGCGAAGCCATTCTCGAAACCGACGTAGATGCACATGATCACGCAGAGCAGCAGGATGGCGGAAAGGACGAACTTTCCGGTTGAACTGCCCATATCTCGGCTTGGTGCCTTCTCGCGCGGGTCGGTGCCAACCATGCGTATGCCCAGGAAGGCGATTGCCGAGCCCAGCGCAAGGAAGACGAACAACGCGCGCCAGCTGATGCCAAGGCCCAGGTAGAACGACACCACGAGGGGCGAGACCACCGCACCAAGGGCATACATCGAGGTCAGGTACCCAATGCGCTTGCCGCCTGTGGCGGGGTAGGCATCGACGAGTGCCGCGATGGCCGTAAACTGCAGCGTGCTGGTGGTGAGCCCCAGCACGAACATGCCGCCCACGAACAGCTCGCGCGCCTGGGTGAGCAGGACGAAGAGGGCCGATACGACCTGCAGGGCGAGTGCGATGAGCATGCTCTTGCCTTTACCGACTCGGTCGACCCAGTTGCCCAGCAGGATGGGCGCCAGCATGTCGGCTAGCAGCTCGACCGCCGCAAAGATGCCCATGGACGTGATGGAGAGGTCGTAGGTCTGACCAATGCTCCATAGGCTCGCCTGATAGCCGCCCGACTCGAAGCCGTTGATAAAGATGATGAGGAACAGAAGAATCCAGAGGTAGTCTTTGCCCTGTGCCCGGATGCTGCGATTCGCCGCTGCCATGGCCACCCCCCTGATGTTGCGCCGCTATGCTCTAAGAACATCATATCGGAATAGTTGCAGAGCAACGGGCAGGCGCCCCCGAGCGGCGCTGGTCGGCCTGTGCCCGTTGCCGGCCGTACGCAAGCAGCGGCTACGCGGGCAGCTGGTCGAGCTCGCGAAGGATGCCATGCGCGAGAGGAATCGCGACGAGCGTGGTGAGCAGGTCGGTGACGGGCTGGGCAATCTGTACGCCGAGCCTGCCTAGCAGGGGAGGAAGTATGAGCACGACGGGGGCGAGTACTAGCCCCAGGCGACAGGCGCCCAGGAAGGTGGCGCGCCACATCTTCCCCGCCGTCTGCAGCAGGAAGTTGGTGGCCATAGCCAAGCCGGTAAAGGACATGGTGATGCTGCACAGCCGAAGGGTGAGGGTGCCGAAGTCGACCACGGCGGGGTCGTCTCGAAAGAGCGCGATGAGCTGTGGCGCAAACGCAAAGGTAATCACGCCGATCGCGGCGACCCAGATGAACGACAGCCGAACGGCGGCAAAGAACGCCTCCCGTATGCGGTCGTAGCGCTTGGCGCCAAGGTTGTATCCCGTGATGGGCTGGAACCCCTGGCCGATGCCAATTTGGAAGAAGTTCGCAACGCTCGTTATGCGCTGCACCACGGCGATGCCGGCGATGGCGGCGTCACCAAAGGGTGCCGCGGCATTGTTGAGCAGCGAGGTCGCCACGCCCAGGGTCACCTGCCGGGCAAACGACGGCACGCCGCCGTTGTTGATGCGTCGCATCATGTCGAGGCTCGGCACGCGCACGTAGCGCAGGCCGATGGGCGTAATGCCAATGCGGTTCATCTCGAAGAGCAACAGGGCGAAGCTCACGGCCTCGCTGATTACGGTCGCCAGTGCGCTGCCGCCGATGCCCATGCCTGCCGGAAAGATGAGCAGTGGGGTGAGGATGGTGTTGAGCACGGCACCCGCCACCATGCACAGCATGGAGTAGAACGACTCGCCCTGGAACCGCAGCTGCATGTTCATAAGAAAGCCGCTGGCGATGAAGGGCGCGCCAAACAGCAGGATGCTTATGTAGGTGCGCGCGTAGGGGAGGATGGTGGCGGTGGCGCCCCCCAGGTAGCACAGCTGGTCCAGGAACAGATGGCCGACGAGTGCGATGAGCGTTCCCAACGTTACGGTTGCCGCGATGCCGGTGTTCACGTAGGCGGCGGCCTCCTTGGCGTTGCCCGCCCCCAGGTAGCGGCTCATCTGGATACCCGTGCCCTGCGCAAAGTAGAACGCCATGGCCTGGATGATGGTTGAGGTCACAAACGACACGCCCACGGCGGCGCTCGCGCTCGTCGAGCCCATCTGACCCACGAAGAACGTGTCCGCCAGATTGTAGACGGTCGACACCACGTTGGCAAAGATGGACGGCACGGCAAGCGAGACGATGAGCGGCCCGACGGGTCGTTCCAGCATCTCCTGGCGCTTTTCCTCGGGCGTCTGCTTGGGTGGCCGTATGGCCGATGCGAGTGACTTCATGTAAAGAATGGTAGTACTTCGCCCTCGGCGTCTCAAGCGACTGAGAAAAGGGGTTTGGCCCCTTTTCTCAGTTCAGGCACCGCTTCCCAAACGGACACGCAGGCAACCAAGTAGCTATTCGGCGCGCAGCAGTGCAAGCAGGTCCTTGGGAGAGAGTGCGGCGACCGTCGCCTTGCGGAGCAGCCGCCGGTCGCTGGTTACCAAGAAATCCGCGTCGGCTCGCTCGGCTGCAGCCAGCACGAAGTTATCCTCAAAATCGCCGTGCAGCGCCCGATACTTGCGTGCGAGCCAAACGTCGCTGCCGTCCATGCCCACTGCGGTCGCCAGTTCGCACAGGTTGTCCACGCATCCCCATGCCACCTCCGCGATGGCGCGGGCGTCGGTCTCCAGCACGACTCCCCGTTCCTCCCGCACCATCTGCTTGAACGTGCGGGAAATCACATAGTGAACGTCCCCGATGGCGCGAGCGGGAAACAGAAGTACGTGCCCCTGTTCGAGTGCGAGGTCTATGAGCTGCCTCGAGTCGGCGGATGAGGGTCTTGTGGGAAGGTACTCGTCGAGCAGCACGTTGGTGTCGAGGAGCAGACGAAGTGGATGCTTCTTCACAGGATTCCCCGCTCTTCCAGACGCTCTGCGATAGCCTCTTCGCGCAGGTCCTTCCAGTCTGTGGTTGCGGACACGAGCGCTGCGGTTTCTTGGCTCAACCCAAGCTTGGCCATACCTTCTGCAAAGAGCTGCTCGCCCCGGACCACGTTCGGCTCTGTGCGCGCAGGTTTCTCGGTCTGCGCGGGTTCCGGTGCGCGTGTGGTGCCTTGCAATACCTCAAGCAGCTGACGCAGACCCTCGCTGCCCGATGCCACCTTTTGCCACACCAGGCGAACGAGCTTGGTTTGAGATATGCCCGCCTCGGCCAGCACCTGGTCCCCTGATGACTTAAGACCTTGGCTCATGCGCGCGTTGAGCTGTGCGGTAGCGTCCATGGCGTCTCCTTTCTCGCTGCTTTTGCTTTATAAAATAAAGCAAAAGCTAGCATGTCACAAGCAGGAGTGTGGCTTATTAGTTTGTAGCTACAGGATGGGCTAATGCGCAAAGATTAAAAGCCACTACGCGGACGCGCGCCACAGAGATGCTCGCCAACGTGTTCAGGACACACTGGTCGACGGTAGTTGTCGGCATGCTCGCTCGCCCAGCGCGCAAGGCCCTGGGCGAGCGTCTTTCCTACTTCTTGCCCTTCTGCTTGAAGGGCGCCGCGAAGCGCTGGGTGATGCCGTTGCAGGTGGGCCCGGGTCCGGGCTGGTCCTTGGGCACGAGCACGATCTGGATGCCCTCGAGGCGACGGGAGTAGCCCGCGGAGCCGGACCGCTGGCCGTTCTTGGCCCAGCCCATCCAGCCGAAGCGCTGGCAGTGCACGCGGTAGTACACGTCGTAGCGCTGCTCCATCTCGCCGTACAGCTTGATC
>CACZFB010000007.1 GCA_902780305.1 uncultured Coriobacteriaceae bacterium
GTCGCCTCTATGTGCATACGGCGACCGTTTTGCACGTACCTGTGTCCCCTCGGTGCCTTCTATGGGCTGTTCAACCGTGTGAGCGTGTATCAGATGCGCGTGAACAAGAGCGGCTGCTCCCGCTGCAACCGCTGCAAGGGCGTCTGTCCCATGGGGCTCGACCCAAAGCGCGAGGTGAACAGCCCCGAGTGCATGCGTTGCGGCAACTGCAAGGCCGCCTGTCCGACGTCGGCCATCCTCGCGGGCTTGGAGCTGCTCGGCACACGGTAGTGGTACAAAAGGGACAGTCCCCTGGACAAAAGGGACAGTCCCCTGTGTACAGGGGACTGTCCCTTTTGTACAGCGAAGCGGGTTTGGTGGGGCTATGCGCCCTCGTCCAGGTCGAAGAACCCGAGGAGGAGCATCATGTCGATGGCCTTGCGCAAATAGCTCAGCTCCGTGATGGACCACTGGAAGCCAAGGCGGTAAAGTGCCTTGACCGTAAAGCGGTTGTCGGACTCCAGCTCGTAGCGCATCTCGGCGTCGTCCAGGTTGTAGTTGACCAGCGGAGAGACGAAAGCGTTTACGGCGTCGTCGGCAAGTGCCACGCGTAGCCTGCGCACGAACTCGTCAGGCTCCACGACGTCGATGTCGATCCCGCACTGCTGCATGGCCAGCATAATGTTGCCCATCTCCACGCTGTGGGAATTGTACGCGTGGAAGACGGTAAACTTCTTGTCCGTTCCCGCAAGCAGCACGATGGCGCGCGCCACTTCGTCGATGGGCGAGAACTCGTCCTCAACGTCCATCTCGTCGACGGGGAAGCTGCCCAGTGCCACATAGGATCGCAGCGTGTTCATAAAGTTGTTGGTGTTAAAGTTCATTTGGAACTCGCCGTCCAGCTGGCGGCTCATCAGGTTGCCAACGCGCATGATCTTGGCGTCGAGACCCTCCTCGTCCACCATCTTAAGGATTAGGCGCTCGGCAAGGAACTTGGAGTGTACGTAGCCATTGGACGCGGTGTCCTGCCCAAGCTCCAGCATGTTCTCGAAGAGAATCGGCGGGTGAGGCAGGTTGCCCAGCGTGTCGCCGGCAACGGAGACCGTGGAAATGTGGATGAGACGAGCGCCCTTCTTCACGCACATCCGTGCCAGGTTGCGTACGCCCTCGGTGTTGACCTTAAGCAGGAAGTCCAGGCTGGCAAAGTGCTTGACGCTGGCCGCGCAGTTGATGACCGTTTGGAAGTCGGCGGTCGCCGCTGCCTCCAGGCTCTCCTCGTCCGTGATGTCGCCGCGCAGCACGAAAACCCTGCTACCCAGCTGGGGTCGGATGTCTTCCTCGAAGTAGTAGAACATGTTGGTGGTCAGTCGCTCCTCGGCCGAGACGTCGGCGTCGCGCACCAGGCAGTACACGATGGCGTCGGTGGATTCGAGCAGCTCCCTGAGCATGTGTGCCCCAAGGAACCCGTTGCCGCCGGTGAGCAGGACGTTGCCCAGCGTTCCCGGCATGACCTCGTGTACGTGCTCCACCGTGTTGTACTTGAGCGCAGCGGGCTGAGCCGGTACGTTGGAGTCGCCTTGCTGCTCGCTGGTGGTCTCCTCCGTCTCTGGTGCGTCCGCCTCGCTTTCCTGCTTGGCGAGGACCAAGCGCTCCAGGCCCTCCACCGTGGGCGCGTCAAAGATGTCCTGATACACGATGGGGATGTTTGCCACCATGGCCGCCATCATAACCTTCGCCGCCGTGAGCGACGTGCCGCCAACCTCGAAGAAGCTGTCGTCCACGCCTACGTTGGTATTGCCCAGCGCCTTGTGGAACATGGCCAGCAGCTTGGTTTGCAGCTCCGTGGTCGGTTGCTTGGCCTCCTTTTGGGTAAGGGTTGCCTCGATGGTGGGCAGGGACTTCTTGTCCACCTTGCCGTTGGCCGTAAGCGGGATCTCGTCCAGCTGCAGGTAGGCCTGGGGCACCATGTAGGCGGTGAGGTAGGACGAGAGGTGTGCCTTGAGGGCGTCGATGTCGACCTGCTCGTCGGCCGTAAAGTAGGCGGCCAGGTAGTCCGTCTGACCATGCACGACAATAACCGTGCTCATGCGCACGCCGGAATAGGAGTTGAGCACGCTCTCGATCTCGCCCAGCTCGACGCGCAGGCCGCGCAGCTTAACCTGGTCGTCCATGCGGCCGCGGTACTCGATCTGACCGTCGGTGCGGATGCGCGCGAGGTCGCCGGAGCGGTACGCCGGCATGTCCAGCAGCCTAATGAAGCTGCGCGTGGTGAGGTCGTCGCGGCCCACGTAGCCGCGGCCCACGCCGTCGCCCAGGATGGCGAGCTCGCCGGTGGCGCCCAGCGGCTGCAGGCGGCCGGCGCGGTCGACGGTGGCCACGTGCACGTTGACGTTGGGGATGCCGATGGTGATGTCGCCGGTGCCGTCCACCACCTGCATGGTGCAGCTGATGGTGGCCTCGGTGGGGCCGTAGCCGTTCATAACGTAGAGGCCGGGGTTGATCTCGCGCAGCTTGTCGAAGAGCGCGGGCGGGAACGCCTCGGCGCCAAAGTCCACGGAGGCGAGGCCGGCCACAGCGCGCGCGAAGTCGGGGGCGTCCAGCATGTTGGACATGTAGCTGGGGGTGCAGCTCATCACGTCCACGTGGTTGTCCATCATGAGCTTCGCGATTCCCATGGGGTCGAGGATCTGCTCGCCGGTGGCCAGCACCACGGTGAGGCCGTTGGCCAGGGGCACGAACTCCTCCATGATGGCGAAGTCGAAGGTGAGCGCGGCGATGGCCAGGCTCGCGTGCCCGCGGCGCGTGTAGCCCAAGATCTCGTGGTTCTTGTCGTCGTCGTCCACGAAGTTCACCAGGTTGCGGTTGGTGAGCATCACGCCCTTGGGCCGTCCCGTGGACCCGGAGGTGTAGATGACGTAGGCGAGGTTGTGGGGCGCGACGTTGACGTTGAGGTTCTGCGTGTCGCCCCCAGCCGCGGCCTGCTTCGCCTCCACGATGGAGAGGTCCAGGTCGGCCAGCTGCTCGAACAGCTCCTTGCGCTGCTCCAGCACCTCGGCGGTGGTAAGCACGAGCCTGCAGCCGGAGTCCTCCAGGATGTAGCGCACGCGCTCCTCGGGGTACTCGGGGTCGATGGGCAGGAAGGCGCCGCCGGCCTTGAGGGCGGCCTGGCGCATTACGTAGGCCCAGCTGTTGCGCTCGGCCATCACGGCCACCATGGACTCGGGGGCAACGCCGCCGTCCGCAAGGACGTGGGCAATGGCGTTCGCCTGCGCGTTGAGCTCGCCGTAGGTGAGCGTGCGGTCGCAGGCCACGAGCGCCACGGCGTCGGGCTTCGCCTCGGCCTGGTCCTGCACCAGACGATAGGCGGCGCGCTCGGCCACCGGCCAGTCGGTGTCGTGCAGGGCACGGATGCGCTGCTCGTCCTCGTCGGTAACGAGACGCACCTGGCCCAGGGTCTCGTGCGTCGTGAACTCGTGGCACACGACCAGCGCCATGTTCAGCAGGGCCTCAACGGTGTGGGCGCTGTATTGGGCGGGGTCGTACGAGCAGTTGGCGATTGCCTCGTCGCCCTCCATGAACACGTCGATGTCCATGCCGGCCTTAGCCTGCGAGAGCTCGAGGTCGATCTCGGTGGCGTTGCGGCCGCCGATAATCATGTCGCCGTTGGCGGCGTCGCCTTGGTAGGCAAACAGCAGGTCGCCCTTGATGTCGTAGGCGTTGCTGATCTCGGCGAAGCTGTAGATGTCGTTGGCCATGGCGCTCAGCAAATACTGCTGGCAGGCAGCGACGGCGTCGGCCACCGGACGGGCGGGATCGTCCACAAATTGCATGGGCAGCGTCTTTACCAGCATGGTCACGCTGTTCTCGAGCCTGGAGTCGTTGCGCCCGTTGTAGATGGTGGCGAACACCGCACCGTCCTCGGCAGCGGTGTAGGACTGCAGGGCCATGCCAAAGGCCGTGGTAAAGAACGCGTTGGCCGTGGCGCCATGTGCCTCGCACCAGGTGCGGACTTCGTTCGCGACCGAAGCCTCCACGCGCGCGAACGCGATGTGGCCGGTGTCCTTGTTGCCGTCCTTCACGGGCAGGGTGTCGCCACCACAGCCGCGGAAGATGCCGTCGTAGAAGCTCTTGGCGGCGTCCAGGCGCTCGGAGGCACGCGCGGCCTCCTCGTCCAGGGCGTACTCGAAGCCGGTGTACGTCTCGGTCTCCACGTCGCCGCCGGCATAGGCGCGCTCCACGTCGCCGAACAGGATGTCCAGCGACTCGCCGTCGCTCACGATGTGGTGCGTGTCCACAAAGAGGTACTTGCCGTCGGCTGTGTTAAAGAGCTCCACGCGGAACAGCGGCTCGCCCGAGGTGAGGTCGAACGGGCGCACGAGGTCCGCCGGTGCGGGCATCTCGCGCTCGATGGGAAGCTCGGGAGCCACCGGCTCGTTCCTTACTGCGCGGATCTCGCCGTCGTCGTCGCGGCGGATGGTCGCAAACAGGTAGGGATGTGCAACCAGAGCCTTTTGCAGAGCGCCGCGCAGCAGCTCCAGGTCCACCTCGTCGTCCAGGCGATACAGGTACGGGATGTTGTAGGCCGTGGTCTCGGGGAAGCGCAGGCACTCAACGAAGATGCCGGCCTGCGTCTGCGAGAGGGGATAGGCCTCGCGCAGCTCGTGCGTTACGACTTCGGCGGCGTCCGCAACAAGCTGCTCGAGCTCGCGAACCGTCTTGCGCTCGAAGACGTCGGCAACCTTTACCGACACGCCAAACTCGTCGCCGAGCAGCGCGCACAGGCGGATGCAGCCGATGGACGAGAGGCCCACGGCAAAGAGGTCGGTGGTGATGCCAATCTCCTCGACGCCGATGACCTCGGTGGCGATGGCGCAGATGCGCTCCTGCGTCTGGTTCTCGGGCGGCACGATCTCGTCGGCGGTCACCTGCACCTCGGGCAGCGCCTTCTTGTCCACCTTGCCGTTGGCCGTGAGTGGCAGCTCGTCGAGCTGCAGGTAGGCCTGGGGCACCATGTAGGCGGTGAGGTAGCTGGCCAGATGCGCCTTGAAGTCGGCGAGGTCGATCTCGCGCTCCGCGGTGAAGTAGGCGGCCAGGTAGTCCGTTTGACCATGGGCGACCACGCATACGCTGGTGCGGACGCCGGGATAGGAGTTCATCACGCTCTCGATCTCGCCCAGCTCGACGCGCAGGCCACGCAGCTTAACCTGATCGTCCATGCGGCCGCGATACTCGATCTGGCCGTCCTCGCGCAGGCGCGCGAGGTCTCCGGAGCGGTATGCGGGCATGCCGAGCAGGCGGACGAAGCTGCGCGCGTTGAGGTCTTCGCGCCCCACGTAGCCGCGCCCCACGCCGGCGCCTAGGATGGCGAGCTCGCCCGTGGCGCCCAGCGGCTGCAAGCGGCCGGTGCGATCGACGGTCGCCACGTGCACGTTGGCGTTGGGGATGCCGATGGTCACGTCGGAGGCGTCGGTTACCACCTGCATGGTGCAGCTGATGGTGGCCTCGGTGGGGCCGTAGCCGTTCATGATGTAGAGGTTGGGGTTGACGGCGGTAAGACGTGCGTGCAGGTCGGGCGGGAACGCCTCGGCGCCCAGGTCCACGGACACGAGCTGCCGTATGGCCTCGGCGAACACGGGTACCTCGATCATGTTGGCCAAGTAGCTGGGCGTGCAGGTCATCAGATCGACGCCGTTATCGCGAATCAGTGCGCTTATGGCATCGGGATTCATGATCTGCTCCTGCGTGGCAAACACGGCGGTCATGCCGTTTGCCAAGGCGATGGACTCCTCCATCACCGAGACGTCAAACGTGAGGGCGGCGATGGCCAGGCTCACGTGCCCGCGACGGGTGTAGCCGCAGGTCTCGTAGTTCTTGTCGTTGTCGTCGACGAAGTTCACCAGGCAGTGGTTCTCGATCATCACGCCCTTGGGGCGGCCGGTCGAGCCCGAAGTGTAGATGACGTAGGCCAGGTCGTGGGGATCGACGGCCACGTCGAGGTTCTCCCTGCTTTGGTGCTCGGTGGCCATGGAGGCCTCAACGATGGCCATCTGCAGCTCGGCGATGCTCGCAAAGAGGTCTGCCCGACGCGTGAGGATCGCACGCGTGGTTACCAGCTGGCGGCAGCCCGAGTCCTCCAGGATGTAGCGCACGCGCTCCTCGGGGTACTCGGGGTCGATGGGCAGGAAGGCTGCACCCGACTTCAGCACGCCCTCGCGCATTACGTAGGCCCAGCTGTCGCGGTCGGCCATCACGGCCACCATGGAGTCCGGGCGCGCCCCGGCCTTGGCGAGCGCATGGCCCACCGCGTTGGCCTCGGCGTTGAGCTCGGCGTAGGTGAGCGTGCGGTCGCAGGCGACGAGCGCCACGGCGTCGGGCCTCGCCTCGGCCTGGTCCTGCAGCAGGCGATAGGCGGGACGCTCGGCCACCGGCCAGTCCGTGTCGTGCAGGGCGCGAATGCGCTCCTCGTCCACGGCAGACACCAGCGTCACGTCGCGCAGGCGGTCCTTCGCCACGAACTCGTCCACGATGTGGTCCAGAAGGCTCACCATGCCATGCACGGTATAGGGTGAGAAGACCGTCGGGTCATACTCGGGCTCGAACACCAGCTCGTCGCCGTCGAGCGAGAGGTCCAGGGCGAAGGCGGAGCGGGCGCGCGAGAGCCCCAGCTGCCGCACGGGGGCGTTCTTGCCGCCGAGGGGGAACCCGTGCTCGAACTCGCCCTGATAGACGAACATTATGTCGCCCTCTATGCCGTAGGCCTGGTGGATCTCGGCAAAGCTGTAGAGGTCGTTGGCCATGGCGGCGGTGAGGTAGGACTTGCAGGTCTCCACCAGCGACATCACGTAGTCGTCGTCCTTGCAGTCCAGCATCACGGGCAGCGTCTTTACCAGCATGGACACGCTGTTGGCGATGCGCGGGTCATTGCGGCCGTTATAGATGGTGGTAAACACCGGGACCTCGGCGTCAGCGTACTCCTTGAGTGCGAAGGCGAAGGCAGCGGTAAAGAAGGCGTTGAGTGGCAGGCCATGCTCGGCGCAGAAGGCGCGCACCGCCGCGCCGTCCGCTTTGCCGCGTATGCGCTCCATAGCCACGTGCCCCGCGTCCTCGCTGCCGTCCTTCACCGGCATCGTCTCGCCGCCGCAGCCGCGGAAGTAGCCATCGTAGAAGCTCTTGGCGGCGTCCAGACGCTCGGTGGCGCGCGCCTCCTCCTCGTCGAGTGCGAACTCGAAGCCCGTGTACTCCTCCTTCTGCAAGGTCTCGCCCTGGAAGGCGCGCTCCACGTCCTCCATAAGGATGTCGATGGAGCCGCCGTCGCTCACGATGTGGTGCGTGTCGAACAGCAGGTAGGAGCCGTCGTCGGTCACGTAGATTTCGGCACGGAACAACAGCTCGCCGCTCATAAGGTCGAAGGGGCGTACGAGCTCGTCCTCCGTGGGCAGGTTGGCCGTGTGAATGACCTCGACCTCAAACGGGTGGTCGTCTCGGCGTACGGCGTGCAGGCCGCCCTGCTCGTCCCTGCGTACGGTCATAAACAGGTACGGATGGACCGCGATCGCGGCGCGCACGGCGTCGGCCAGGCGGTCGATGTCCACCGAAGCGTCGAGTGTGTAGAGCTCGGGCAGGTTGTACATCGTCGTGCCTGGATGGCGTAGCACCTCGATGAGGATGCCCGTCTGCGTTTGCGAAAGCGGGTATTCGTCCCGCAGCTCGTAGGTGCGTGCCTCCCCAGCCTCGCCGATGAGGCGCTCGAGGTCCTCCACGGTGGCGTTGTCGGTGAGCTCCGACGTCTTTATGGCCACGTCAAACTGCGCGCGAATCTCGCTGCACAGGCGGATGGCACCCAGCGACGAGAGGCCCGCCTCAAGCAGGTCTGTCGTAATGCCCACCCGGTCGGTCTTGAGGATGCCAAACACGATGTCCAACAGCTGCTGCTGCGTGTCGTTCTGGGCACCCACGATGTCGCTGTAGTCGAGTTCGGCCTCGGGCAGCGCCCGCTTGTCCACCTTGCCGTTGGGCGTGAGGGGGAACTCATCCAGCTGCATGAAGCTCTGGGGCACCATGTAGGAGGTAAGGTACTGCTTGGCGTGGCGCTTGAGCTCGGCGATGTCGATGGTCGTGTCGGCGAGGAAGTGGGCGGCTAGGTACTCCTGCGCGCCCTTTACCACCGTCACCACGGCCTGCTTGACGCCGGGGAAGCTGCCAATCACCTTCTCGACCTCACCCAGCTCCACGCGCAGGCCGCGTAGCTTCACCTGGTCGTCCACGCGGCCGTGGAACTCAATGTTGCCGTCTGGTCGCACCACGGCCAGATCGCCCGCGCGATAGGCGGGAATGCCAAAGTACGAGACGAAATTGCGCTCGTTGAGGTCGTCTCGGCCAATGTAGCCGCGGCCCACGCCGTCGCCAAGGATAACGAGCTCGCCCTGCGTGCCGATGGGCAGCGGCTCGCCCTCCTCGTTTACCGTCATGCAGTGGTAGTTGGCAAACGGGATGCCGATGGTGATGTCGTCGGGACCTTCCAGGATCATGGCGGTACTGCCAATGGTGCACTCGGTGGGGCCATAGCTGTTCATGATGTGCATGGAGGGGTTGATGGCCTTGAGGCGCGTATACAGGTCGCCCGGGAACGCCTCGGCGCCCACGTCCACGGCGCGAATGCGCTTCATGGCCTCGGCAAACACCGGAACCTCGATCATGTTTGACAGGTAGCTCGGCGTGCAGGTAAACGACTCCACGTTGTTCTGCTCGACGAGACGGGCCATGGCGTCGGGATCCATGATCTGCTCCTGTGTGGCGAGCACGACGGTCTGCCCGTTCGCGTGCGCCAGGAACTGCTCCTGAACCGAAACGTCAAAGGTAAACGCAGCCATGGCGAGTGTTACGTCACTGTACTGCGTATTGAATACGGCCTCGATGTTCTTCGGGTTCACATGCGTGAAGTTTACGATGTTGTGGTTCTCGAGCATCACGCCCTTGGGCTTGCCCGTGGAGCCCGAGGTGTAGATGACGTAGGCCAGGGCATGCGGGTCCACGTCCAGGCCGAGGTCGGCCGTGTCGTGGGTGGCAACGGCCGACTCAACCTCGATCACGTTGAGCTCAAGGTCTGCAAGCGCCGCAAAGAGGTCGGCGCGGCGCTCGTGTATGGCCTGCGTGGTAAGCACGAGCTTGCAGCCCGAGTCCTCCAGGATGTAGCGCACGCGCTCCTCGGGATACTCGGGGTCGATGGGCATAAAGGCGGCGCCCGCCTTGAGTGGGGCCGTGCGCATTACGTAGCCCCAGCCGTCACGGTCGGCCAGCACGGCTACCTTGTCGTCCGCACCCACGCCGGCCTCGACGAGGGCCCGCGCCGCGGCGTTCGACTCCTCGTTGAGCTCACCGTAGGTGAGCGAGCGGTCGCATGCGACAACCGCCATGCGATCGGGATGCTCGTGGGCGCTGTCCTCGACGAGCCGATAGGCGGGACGATAGGGGACGGTCCACTCGGTGTCGTGGATGCTCAGCAGCCGCTTGAATTCTTTTTCGGTCATGTGTCCTCGCTTTCGTTGCAAGATGTCGTACCTATTCGGCCTTAAAGTTGATCATCTTTCGGCGCAGGGTGTTGAACTCGGAGTCGATGCACTCGCCATACACGTGCGAGAGCTCCTCCTCGTCCTCCTCGCCACCCTCTTGGCCGAGCAGGAGGTCGCGCAGCCGCACGTGCGAGTCGTAGCGCAGGATGGCGGCCTTGTCGCCGTTGTCGCGCTCGATTACGGTGTATGAGCAGAGCCGCGAGCGCTCCTTGCCGTCGCCGGCCAGATAGGGCTCGATGACTTTTTCCCACACCGTTGCCACCTGCGACTCGGTGAGGAACTGGGCGGACTCTTCGCGCCATGCGGCCACTTCCTCCGTCTGGGCGTGCCCGCCGTCGAGCACTCGGGCGTTCTCGGCGTAGCGCTTCCAGAAACCCCGGAAGAGGCGTCCCACAAGCAGCAGGAAGAGACATGCGCACACGTTGGAGATCATGGTGCCGTACCAAGGTGCGTCCATGCCCGCGACCCCAGACAGTCCCAGCGTGGCAACAACGTTGATGGCAATCTGGATGCCGTACGAGATGTTTGCCACGTGCTCGCGCTCGGTTGCCGCGAGGTAGTTGACCATCGAGTCGTTGGTAAAGGTGAACAGCGCGTTTAAGCACACAATGCGTATGGCAAAGGGCAGCGTCTCGAGCATAACCTTGTCCTGAACCGAGAAGAGCGCCATAAAGAGCTGCGGGAAGAGCACCAGGACGCCGATGATGGGGATGAGGATGAACATGCCCAGGTGGTACATGGAGCGTTTGACCAGCAGCATGCCGCAGTGGTTGCCCTCGCCAAAGTAGGACGAGGCAAGCGGCATAACCGGCTCGCTCGCCGAGGCGGTAAAGATGGTGAGGAACAGCACGAGGTTGTCGATGACTGCCGAGTTGCCCAGGCCGCTGGTGCCGCTCTCCTTGGCCAGCACGAGGTTCTGTACGAGCATCTGCACTGCGAACATCGCATACATGGCAGCCATGGGCGTTCCGGGCTTAAGCGACGCCCACAGGCTGGGGTCGCCCTCTTTGCGCTCGGGCTTCACGAAGCGGCACAGGCTGTCCTTCTTCTTGAAGTGGCGCAGGAAGATGAGACAGGCGCACAGGTTACCAAACACCATGGCAAAGGCGCTGGCGCCAATGTGGAAGTGCAGGACCTCCATGCCCACGATGTTGCCCACGATGTTGACGACGGCGGCCGTCACATTGCCAACGAGCACGAGGCCTGGGTCGTTGTCGTCGGTAAGGATGTAGTCGCCGGCAAACATGAGCACGGTTGCAAGTGAGCCGGCTAAGAGCACCAGCAGGTACTCGCGCGCATAGGCCAGGTTGTCGGGCGTCGCGCGCAGGAAGATGAGAATCTGGTCGGCAAAGATGGCCATGATGACGCACAGAGCTACCGTTACCGCCGACAGGGCGACGATGGTGCGCGTAAAGATGCGTGCGGCGGCGTCCTTGTCGCCCGATCCCGAGCATTTGGCAATGGTGATGCCGCAACCCACGCCGCCGAGGCCGCCGATGGCACTAAATACCAGGTTGATGGGCTCAATCGTGCTGAGCGCCGAGAAGGGGACCTCTCCCAGGCTTGCGGAGATGCAGATGCCTCCGATGACGGGCGAAATCTGGCCGAACACCAGACCTATGATGGCCGGGATGATGTAGTGAAAGCTGCTCTTGCGTATGAGCTTGTCCTCATAGACAAAGTTAATCGTGTCTCTAATGGATTCCATGATGATGGGCCAACCTCTCTACTTTTAGATAGACACAACACACGGTAGCGCATCTTGCGTGCTTGGTTTGGTATATTTTGGGTAAATTGGCCAAGGTCGTTTGATTAACCGCTAAACGCTAACCAATCGAAGGGGGAGCCCCCATTGACATGCCGCTGAGGGCAATCAATGGGGGCTCCCCCTTCGATTGGTGAACACCGGTTGGTGTCTGATTGGCTCTAGCCGAAGTAGCGCTTGAGCAGACCGGCAAATGCCTTGCCGTGACGCGCCTCGTCGCGGGCCATCTCGTGTACGGTGTCGTGGATGGCGTCAAGGTTGAGCGCCTTCGCGCGCTTGGCGAGGTCGGTCTTGCCGGCGGTGGCGCCGTTCTCGGCCTCAACGCGCATCTCGAGGTTCTTCTTGGTGGAGTCGGTTACGACCTCGCCCAGCAGCTCGGCGAACTTGGCGGCGTGCTCGGCCTCCTCGAAGGCAGCCGTCTTCCAGTACTCGCCGATCTCGGGATAGCCCTCGCGATAGGCAACGCGCGACATGGCCAGATACATGCCGACCTCGCTGCACTCGCCCTCGAAGTTGGCGCGCAGGTCGTCGATGATGTCCTGCGGCACGCCATCTGCCTTGCCGATGCCTACCACGTGCTCGGCGGCCCAGGTCAGCTCGCCTTCCATCTTGTTGAACTTCTCGCCGGGGCACTTGCACACGGGGCACTTGTAGTCGGCAGGCAGCTCGTCGCCGTCGATCTCCTCAACGTAACCGCACACGGGGCATACAAACTTCATGGTGCTCTCCTTTGCTCTTGGGGAGTCCCCCTCCCAAGGGTCGACTTGTTGGTAAGTCAGGCCTTCATAGTACTGCATTGCAAGGAGATGCGCGCATAGTTATCGGTAAAAGTGAGAATAGGGGCCAAACCTGAGAAAAGGGGCCAAAGCCCTTTTCTCAGTTCCGGTTTTGCAGCATGCTGCACAATTGACAATGATTGCAGCATGCTGCAAAATCGTTTTGAATCGCGAAGCGCCGCAAGTACTGGAGTGAAGCATCATGCAGTTAACCTCTTCCGCCGAGGCAGGCGCCTTGGTCAAATCGCTCAGGCAGCGATATGGCATCAGTCGAAAGGAGCTCTCGGAGAGTTCGGGCATACCGCTGAGGACGGTTTACGCGGTCGAAAACGGCGAGCTCAACAACCTGAGCGTCGACCGCCTTATCTCCCTCCTTGCCGCATTGGACGCCACCCTGGACGTTCGCGTCTCGACTGCCGATGCCACCAAGGGCGCGGAGGCAAATCGCTTGGTCGAACTGGCTGCAACGAGTACCCTTGACGCAGACAGATGGGGGCTCATGCAAACCACGTAAATCGATGGCCGGCGATGACCTATCAATGGGGGTTACCCCTTTTGATAGGCCGCACATTCTGGCCAGCCCGTGAACCACCAGCCAAACTGCACGCAAAAAAGTTTGAGTTGGGGCTAGACAGGAGGCCGTCTCTCCGTGTAGAATACTTCTTGCATTGCACGGGGTGTTAGCTCAGTTGGTTAGAGCGCCGGCCTGTCACGTCGGAGGTCGAGGGTTCAAGTCCCTTACATCCCGCCATTGTATTCTCAAGAGCCTCGCATTGCGAGGTTCTTTTTGTATAGGACGAGCAGGCGAGGTAATGGCAGCAGATTTGCAAACGCACGAGTTGGAGGCGTGTCCCGTTGCCGTGTTCGATTACGACGGCACCTGTATCGACGGGCAGTCGGGTTCGCTTATTGCCACATGGCTCATGCGCAATGGGTACCTCTCGCCCTACTCCGTCGTGGGTCTTGCGTGGTGGGGCTTTCGATACAAGCTGCATTTGCCGTTTAGGCAGGAGCGTGCCCGAGAGCTGATCTTTAGGGACTTGGGAAAACGCTCCCCCAGCGAGGTGGACCACATAATGGTCACCTTCCACGACGAGGTCCTGCGCCCCCGGTATAGGAAGCACGCGATCGAGGAGATCGCGCGCAGGAGACGGGAGGGGTGTCTTACCCTGCTGGTCTCGGCGACCTTCGAGCCCATTGCCCGAGAGGCGGCAAAGGTTTTGGGTGTGGATGGCTATGCCGCCACGCGAATGGAGCTCGACGACCGAGGTCGCTACACGGGTCGGGTGCAGGGTCCCGTTACCGAGGGCAACGCAAAGGTGAACACGGCCAAAGCCTTGGCCCGTACCTGCGCGAACAATAGGCCGTGCACCCTTGAGTATGCCTATGGGGACCACCACAGCGACGTGGAGCTGCTGTCGTGTGCCAAGCATCCCTTCGTTGTGTCGCCGGGACCAACGCTCAAGCGCGAGGCCCGCAAGCGCAGCTGGCCCATCCTTCGCTGGAAGATGGCCTAGCGCGTATGGACGGCAGGCAAGTGTGGCCGCCCAACACCAATCCCGAACCTCCGCTCTCGCTTGAGGACTTCTGCGCCCGCGTTTGGCACCATGGCTTGGAACGCTATCGAGACCTTCCGTGGCGGCATACCCGCGATCCCTATGCCATATGGATCAGCGAGGTAATGCTGCAGCAGACCCAGGTCACCCGCGTGGACGGACGCTGGCAGCGTTGGCTCGAGCGGTTTCCCACCACGAGGATGCTGGCCCAGGCCCAGCCGGCCGATGTGCTGGAGGAGTGGCAGGGGTTGGGATACAACCGGCGTGCCTTGGCGTTGCACAAGGCGGCGGGCATAATCGACTCGCGCCCCGAGGGCTTTCCGCGCGAAACGCGCGACCTTGTGGCGTTGCCGGGCATTGGCGGAGCAACCGCGGCGGGCATCCGTGCCTTTGCGTTCAATCTGCCGGGGGTCTATTTGGAGACCAACGTGCGCACGGTCTTCCTGCACGAGCTCTTTCCCCGGGAGGAGGGGGTACCTGACCGGCAGCTCGTGCCGTTGGTGGAGGTGTCGTGCTCGACCGAGGATGCGCGTGGTTGGTACTACGCACTGCTCGACTACGGGGCCTACCTTAAGAGCGTGCTGCCCAATCCGTCGCGGCGGTCCAAATCGCATGTGCGGCAGTCCCGCTTTGTGGGGTCTCACAGGCAAAAGCGCGGCGAGCTCGTGCGCATGCTGTTGGCGGCGCGCGAGACGGGACTTGCGTTGGATGATGCCGTGCAGGGGCTTGGCGCCTTCGAACAGCAGGCCAACCGGCCGCCGGTGTCGCGCGAGGACGTCCTCGGGCTGCTGGGTGAGCTCGAGCAAGAGGGCTTTTGCCGCGCCGCCGACGGCGTGTGGACAATGTAGTGCAGGCATGCTGGTCAACCTGTGCCCGGTTGCTCGTGGTGTCCGTTTGGGAAGAGGTACCTTGTGGACATCGGCCGATGTCCACAAGGTACCTCTTCCCAAACGGACACCGCCACCCACGGCCGTGGGGGTTAGCCATCCGAAGAATTGGGTACGCTAGCTAGAAGACGTTTTCCACGAGAGGAGTTGTTATGGCAGTAGACTTCGAGCACTCGCAAACCAAGAAGAACCTTGAGGCGGCCTTTGCCGGCGAGTCTCAGGCCACCAACAAGTATGCCTACTATGCGAGCCGCGCCAAGAAGGACGGTTTCGTCCAGATTCAACAGATCTTCCTGGAGACCTCCGGCAACGAGCGCGAGCACGCAAAACTGTGGTTTAAGTACCTGCACGACGGCGCTGTGCCCGACACGCTTACAAACCTGCGCGATGCCGCCGCTGGCGAGAACTACGAGTGGACCGACATGTATGCTGGCTTTGCAGAGACTGCCGAGGCTGAGGGGTTCAAGGAGATTGCCGCCAAGTTTAGGATGGTTGGCGAAATCGAGAAGGCCCACGAGGAGCGTTACCTCAAGCTGGCCGAGCGCGTGGAGAAGGGCGAGGTCTTCGAGCGCGAGGGCGTAAAGGTGTGGAAGTGCATCAACTGCGGACATTTGCACGTGGGCGACGCGGCACCAAAGGTGTGCCCCGTTTGCAACCACCCGCAGTCCTTCTTCGAGGAGCATGTGGTTAACTACTAACGACGATTGGACCAAAGGCTCGAGGGCTGAGCACAGGGGGCGCGTCTCTTCGAGGCACGCCCCCTGTGTGGTTTTGGGTTTGGTTGGTGTTTTGACTAGCGTCGGTACTGCGTGTAGGTGGTCTCGCGCGGGTCGTCCGACTCCACCTCGGGCGCCTGGGCCAGAATCTGGTCGCGAAGCAGGTTTTGCAGGCTCGCGTCCAGGCCGGTGACGGTGCAGTTAAAGCGGACCTCACCGTTGGACGTCGTGGTCTTGGTCCAAATGAAGGTAATAAATGGCTTGATGTCACCTGTGGGCTTGAAGAAGCCAAACAGCGAGGTACGCTGCTTTTGACCCTCTTCGCTCATATGCACGTTAACGTGGTAAATCACGGTGTCGATGTCGGGGTTGAGCAGTGAGTTAACCGAGAAGGCTGTCGCCTGGATCTGTGAGCTGGAGAAACACACCAAGTCGTTGCGCGAGGTGGTGTCGACGACCGAAACCTCGATGCGCCCGGTGTTCTCGTCGGCCTCCTGCACGGAGAAGCTGGAGGGGAACTGCGTAAAGCCGCCGCCCCACTCCACGCCGCCGTCGAGCGCGTCGGCAACCGTACGTACGGTTACGTTGCTGGAGAGGTTTGCCGTGTTGGCGCTTCGCACGTGCGAGACGTAGAACTGTATAAACGCGATGGCGCCCACAAAGAGCACCACCAGCACGATGGCCGTTCTTTGAATGATGGTGCCAACGTTGGAGCCGGACGGGTCGTCGGAGGAGAGCGGGTCTACCTCAACGCCGTGTCCCATAAGCTCGCGACGTTCGCGCTGCTCTTGCGCGGAGCCTTCGTTTGCGTGACCAGAGTTGTCGACCTTTGCAAACAGCTCCTCTGCCTCGGCAGCGCTGATCGAGGTGCGTGGGCTTAGGTCGTTTTTGTCTTTCCTCGCCATGGAGGCCTTCCAGTTCGTAGCACAGACTCGTAAAGTATATGGCTCACACCGGCACAATGTGAGCACATCCCTAAAAAACACGTTAAAGGCGAGAGTCGTGGCAACTTTTTAACCTCGGTCGCCTATCGAAGGGGGTTACCCCCATTGATAGGTCACGTGCGACCAATCAATGGGGGTAACCCCCTTCGATAGGCGGAGGGCTCCGCTATCCCTCCATCCGGCCAACTAGTCGTGCACCAGTGCGGTTACTTCCCTCAGCACGCTCTCAAAACTCACGCCGCGTACCTCGTAGTCGGGTTGCTTGGAGGTGATGCGCATGGCATCGCGCACCAGCGTGCTGGAAAACTCGACGCTCTCCAAGAGCGACTGCCCTGCCATGATGGCCGCGAGCAGGGCACTGGCATACAGGTCGCCCGTGCCGTGTAGCATGTAGGGAAGCAGCTCGCAGCTGACCTCCGCAACCGGCACGTCTTGCCCGGCAACGAAGTTGCGAATGAGACCGTCGCCATGCGTGATGCCCTTGAGGACGACGTTCTTTGCACCAAGCTCCAAAAGGGCGTCTATCGCGCGGTTTACGTACGCATCGTCCACGTCCTGGCCCTCGTACGGCATGCCGGTGAGGATGGACGCCTCGGTAAGGTTGGGGGTGAGTAGATCGGCGCCGTCTACCAGCGCGGCCATTGCCTCGCACAGCTCGGGCGTGTAGGTGGGGTAGCGCTTTCCGCCGTCGCCCATAACCGGATCGACGATGCGCAGCGCCTTGGGATGCTCCGCATACAGCCGTTGGATGGCACCCACCTGCTCGGGTGCGCCCAAGAAGCCAGAGTATACGGCGTCAAGCTCGATGCCCTCCTGCTGCCAGGCATCCAAATAGGCATCCAGCATGGACGTGGTGTCGTGCATGTGCCACACGGGAAACTTGGTGTGGGCCGAGAAGAGCGAGGTGGGAACGGGGCAGACGTCGCAGCCTGCGGCGCTCAGCACGGGAATCGCAATCCCCAGCGAGCACTTGCCGTAACCGCACAAATCGTGCACGGCGGCAACACGGGGTATGTAAGCCCCCTCGCGTTTATACAAATACACTTCGTTCGCACTTGTCATGAGTACTCCTTTACGTGGACTTATGGACCGACGTTGTCGTACCACGGTAGTGCTTTATAGCTATTGCTGCAAGGAATTTATCTAATGTTCACCATACAAAGCGCGCCTATTAAAAAAGGGACTCCCCCATTGAGAGGCCACGTGCGACCAATCAATGGGGGAGCCCCCTTCGACAGGCGGAAAACGGCGAGCGTTACAGCCCCGAGGTGTTAAGGCGGTTGCGCAGGGCCTCGGGGTGAATGGCGTGCTGCAGGGCAACGTCTCGGGTAATGGTGCCCTCCTTAACGAGCGCAAACAGGCTCTGGTCCATGGTGCGCATGCCGTGCTTGCCGGAACTGGCAATAACCGAGTCGATCTGGTAGGTCTTCTCCTCGCGAATGAGGTTGCGAATGGCGGTGTTGGCCACCATGATCTCGAACGCGGGGACAACGTGGCCATCCACGGTGGGCACGAGCTGCTGGCTTACCACGGCGCGTAGCACCAGCGAGAGCTGCATGCGAATCTGACGCTGCTGCGCGCTGGGGAACGAGTCCACAATGCGGTCGACGGTGCTTGAGGCACTGGACGTGTGCATGGTGGAGAAGATGAGCTGGCTCATCTCGGCGGCGGTGACGGCCGTGGCCATGGTGTCTTGGTCGCGCATCTCGCCCAGCAGGATGACGTCGGGAGACTCGCGGATGGCCGAGCGCAGCGCCTCGGCGTAGGTGGCGATGTCGGTGGGAATCTCGCGCTGGGTAACGATGCAGGTGCCATGGCGATGGATGTACTCGATGGGATCCTCCATCGTAACGATGTGCCCGTGGCGCTGGTGGTTAAGACGGTCCACGATGCAGGCGAGCGTGGTGGACTTGCCCGCGCCGGCAGATCCCGTTACCAGCACCAGACCCTTTTGGAACCGGCAAAGCGACAGCACTTCCTCGGGAATCTTGTTTTCCACGGGGTCGGGCAGGCCAAACGGAATCACGCGAATGACGGCGCCTGCCGATCCGCGCTGCCTAAACGCGTTTGCGCGAAAGCGGCCCAGTCCGGGAATGGAGAACGAGAAGTCGTCGTCGTGCTGGTCGTTCTCGGTAAAGTGCCTGAAGTCGCGACCGGCGATGTCGTACACCTGCCGCACGATGTCGTACGTGTCGGCAGGCATGAGGCGCTCGGAGTCGGTGCGATACTGCTGGCCGCCTTTCTTATAGGCAAGCTGTAGACCGGCGATGATAAAGATGTCGGAGGCCTTGTTGTCGATCATTTCCTGCAAGATGTCTTCGAGCTTCATCACTCACTCCTACTCTCCAGCGGTGGAACCGGTCCACAGCATGTCGTCGCTTCCACTTTCCTCCGCCGCGGCGGTTAGTCGCCAGGCGATTACATCTAAAGTCGCATTGTCCTGTATGGTAGCCGAAGTCTGTAGGCTACGTCCTCCCGGCGTAACGAATGTGCATGTGAGAACGTTGCCGTCCATGGAGTACGTGGCGTTTACGCCCTCCTCGCACACCTCCACCAGCATGCCGTTGATGCGGTTCTCCACGCGGGAGCGCATTGCCTGGCCGGTCTCGCCCGCCTTGCGTGCCGCCACGAGCTCATCCTCGATGCGGGCAAGCAGTGCCTGGGCGCTTCGCTCCGCCTGGTATCCCTCGGTAGTCATGGTGGCCTGGCGCTGGGCCAAGGCGGCCATGGCGTGCGACGTTGCCACGGTGAGCACCGCCGCAGTGGCTATGGAGATTACCACCACAACCGTGAGCAGCGAGATGAGGCCATGCCGCATGTTGCCGCCCCTGCCCGAGGCGTTTGGCTGACTCATGCCGCATCACCTCCCTGGTTGCCGCTCACGTAGCGGGAGGTCTTGAGCTCGTAGAGCTGCGTGTCGTCCTTACGCACCCGTATGGTTGCGTCATACAGGGTGCCGCCCGCATGCGGCGTGGGAACGACGTCGCAGGTTACCGTGTAGTCGCCCTCGGCCGTGGTCCCGCTGGTCCCCTTGGGGTTGGCCGAGAACTCCTCGGCTCGGACGGTGGCCACCTGTACGGCCTCGCTCAGCTGCTTGGCCCTGAGTCCCTCCAGCTGCGCCTTCGAGAACAGCTGCACGAAGACGGCCAGCGCGAACATAAGAAACGCCAGCACGACCAGTGCCTCGATGAGGAAGGCCACGCCGCTTCTGGTTTCGGTGTGCTTGCGCACGACGGAGTTCACCTCATCCGAGACGGCCATGCTACACACCTCCCTGCAGGTTGCGCAGCGCCACCTTGGTGCTGCCGACGTCGGTAAAAACGGTAAGCAGACCGTTGTCGTAGGAGAAGTCAAACGAATTGGACTCGGCCAGGGCCGTGGCCTTCTCGGGCGTGTACGATGCCCCCGCAAGCGCATACTCCTGCACGATCTTGCCTTGGTAGAGGTAGATGCGCGTCTCGTAACTGCCAGAGACGTTGTTCTCCACAAGTACGAGCGCCTTGCCCTCGGGGCCCTTGCCCGTAGCCACGCTGCCCGACGCGTCGTTGGCGCGTACGCTGCTGGTAATGGGGCCCAGTGTCATAATGCGCTTGTCGTTGGCGGTTTGCATGGTCGTAATCGACCCGTACGAGCTTGCGCCTGCGACGAGCGCCAGGAGGTCCACCACCACGAACACCGAGAAAAGCAGGATGGAGAACGCTCGCTGCAGCTGGTGTCCCTTATCCGTCCTATGGCGGGCACGAATGGCGACCGCGTCGAAGACCTTTGTCTTTGATCCGCTCATCGGGGGATCACCACCACGCTTGGAGCCATGTTGCTGGCATAGGCTTCATAGGTAATAATGTAATCATTATGGTTAATACGCAGACCGTAATCGTCCTCTAACTTCTTGAGCGAGAGGGGATACGAGCCCTCGACGGCGCAGCAACGCACCGCCGCGCTCAGGATGGACTGCCGCAGTGCCGCCGCACCCTGCTCTCGGGCGTTGGCCTGGACGACGTGCAGCACCACGACCAGCGCCGCCGCCACCAGCCCGCAGCACAGAAAGACCACCATGAGCCTCTTGCGCTTGCGTGCCTTGTCTCGCTTGGTTACCTCGTGATACATCGCGTACCGCCCGTCAGCCTATGGAGCGCATGATGCCAATGAGCGGAAGCATGACCGCTATGAGCGTTGCACCCACGGTGATGGTGAGGAATGCCGCGAACAGCGGCTCGATGCGGTTGATAATCTGGTCGATGCGCTCAAGCGCGTCATCAAAGAAGATCTGCGACAGGCGCGAGAGCATCTCGTCGGAGCTGCCTGTCTCCAAGCCAACCGTGAGCATGCGCGCGTAGAGCGGTTCGAACACGTCGTTCTCGGAGATGGCCTGCGCAAGGCTGCGCGGGTTGCTGGCGTCAATCATGGACTCATATGCGGCCGTCACCTTTGGACGCAGGCGGTCGTTGGTGACAAAGGCCAGCGACGAGTGCATGGCGGTCTCGGTGTCCACGCCCGAGGACACGTAGGTGGAGAGGGCGGCGGTAAAGCGGGAGAGTGCCAGCTGATACATGCTGTCGCGTGTAAAGGGCATCTTCTCGAAGAGCGCCAACACGCGCTCGCGCCCTGACTCGGACCCGCTCATTATGGTGAGCACCACGACCGAGATGGTACAGAGCAGCGTAATGACGAGCGCGATCCAGCCAATGGCAATGGAGATGCCCATGGACGAGAAGGAGCCGGTGGTGAGTGTGCCAGTCAGATTCTCGTACACGTCCAAAAACACCGGGAGGATAAACGAGACGGCGAACAGGAGAATGACGCTCATAATGGCCAACAGCGCGGCCGGGTAGCTCACGCTCGAGCGCATCTTGGCAAAGGTGCGCTCCTCCTCCTCGTAGTACACGTCCAGGCGACGCAGCACCTGCTCAAGCCGGCCGGCCTGTTCGCCGGCACGAACCATGGCCACTGCGTACTCGGGGAACACCGCCGTGGACTCCATGGCGTCTGCCAGCGAGTTGCCGTCTGCAAGCCGCAGATACACCGCATCGCACATGGTTTTGAACTCGGACTCCTCATGCTCGTCGGCGAGCATGAACACCGCCTCGTCGGTTTGGATGCCTGCGGCAATCATTACCGCTACGCCGCCGCAAAAGGCGCTCACCGCGCTACCCTCAAGCATGGATGTTGCCATGGGCGTCAGCTCCTTGTCTTCTTCCTAGTACACGTATCGTTCAGTATATGTTTTTCCGTCACCCACAAAGCCCACAGTTTCAGTACCAGAACCAAACGTCAGATCGACTCGACTCCACGACTGTGGATCGACCGAGAATCGGGCACTTGTCCAGCTTCCGTCGATGTAGACCATTATCCACGCATGGTACAGATCCTCGGGCGACACGTAACCGGTCACGATCTTGGTGGGAATGCCCACGCTGCGTAACATGGCGGCACCCAGCGACGCGTAGTCGAAGCAGATGCCCTTGCCCGACGAGAGCGTCTCGTTGGGGTCTGGCACATAGCCGGTCGTTCCGCTGAGCTGTGCGGCCTTGTCGGTGTCGTACGTCACGTTTTGCGTGATGTAGTCGCATACCGCCTTTACGGCGTCGCCCTCGTTTTGCGCGTTGGCCGTGAGCTCGCGGGCCTTGGCCACGCAGGCGCTGTCGTCCTGATAGTTGCAAAACATGTTCGGCTGCGTAAAGGGGGCGAACTCGGACTCCAGCTTTACGTCGGCCGTGGTGGAGGTGGTCTCAACATAGTTGTTGCCGCCGGTGTTGCGCATGATGGCAAACGTGTAGGAGCCGTCGCCCATGTTGATGGGGCACGTGATGGGCGTGCCGTCTCCGGGCAGGTCGTAGTTGTAGCTCATCTCGCCGCAGGTTACCAGGAGCTTGAGCCTGCTGGCGCTCTTTGCCGAGGCCATTACGACGCCCTTGGAGACCGAGCTGGTGTCGATGGAGCCATCGTTTTGGGTAACGGCCTTTGCGGGGTCGAACTGGGGGGAGTCAACCGATTTGGGGGCACTGAAGGCCGTGCCCGAGGTAGCGTCCTGGCTGGCGGCAGGGGCACTACCGCCCGAGTCACCACCGCCACCGCACGCGCATAGCCCGCATGCCAAGAGGCCTGCGAGTGCACATGCCAGTGCCGTGTTGCGCCAACCTTTCACCCATGCTCCTTTCGCTTTTGTCACTGTAGCGCATTTGCGGCTGCTGTGCATGGGTGGTGTTTGGGGTAGGGCTTGCGAGTCGGTTAGCGCAGTGTCCGTTTGGGAAGAGGTACCATCCCTCGGTACAAAAGCGCGCTAGAATGAGGTGCGAAGGAGGTCCCATGAAGACGATTCGCCTGCTGTGGCTGGTCATAAAGAATTCTGGTGCGAACAAAGTCATTACTGGCTTTTTGGCCGTCTTTCTCTTGTGCGCCCTCTTGGTTATGTTCTTTGAGCCTGGCATCAACAACTATGGGGACGCATGCTGGTTTTTGTTTGCCGTGTCGACCACGGTGGGTCTGGGTGACTTTACGGCAATAACCCTTTGTGGCCGCGTGGCCACCGTCGTCTGTGCCGTCTGTGCCATTATTGCCACGGCGGTTATTACCAGCGTGATCTTGGACTTCTTTAACGAGAAGCGCCAGCTCCATTTGCAGGAGTCCGTTACGGAGTTCTTGGACAAGCTCGAGCGCCTGCCCGAGTTGGACAAGGATGAGCTCACACAGATTTCGGAGCGCGTAAAGAAGCTGAGAACCCGGTAGTCGCCAGCCGTGTGCGAGGTCGAACCGCAGAGCGGGCGAGGCGTTAGTATCTTGCAATATTGATAAAATCGCAGGATGTGGTTTCTTTTTGCGTCAGTCCCCGATTTGCCATGAACATCGCGGGTTTTCGCGCATACCATGGTGTATACGCCGCGACCAAATCGGAGGGATACATGGCCCCAGCCAACGTAATTGCCGTTCGCACCAATCATCCCCTTGCGCCCTATGTGCGCGGTGCCGTACATCTTGAGGAACTGCCCGACGGTCTTGTAATACCCAGGCGCTTCTTCCCCGAGCAGCTGGAGCACTTTGCGCAGATCGGCCGACAAGAACGCGCGGCGTCCACGGCGGGCGTGGTTATAAGCTTCGCAACCGACGGCACTGAGGTCTCGCTGGATTGCCGCGTTATTCGCGAGCTCAATCCTCGCCATGCGCTCTATCGCGCGGTGATGGAGGGCGGCGTGGAGGGAAAGGTCCCCTTTGGCACCGCCGAGGAGGGCAATGTGGACGGCATCGACCTTATGGTGGACGGGCGTTTGGTTGCGACGGTTGCCCCGGTCGACGGCGTCTTGCGGTTTGCCTTCGACAACCACGATCACGACGAGGTCGAGGTGCGCATCTACCTGCCCAGCATTATGACGGTGGCGGTGGGCAACCTTGCCACCAACGGATCGCTCAAGCCGGTGCCCGCGCGAGGCTACCTGCTTGCCTTGGGCGACTCCATAACCCAAGGGTTCGTGTGCGGCAACCCCTCATCGTCCTATCCTGCACAGATTGCCAACACCCTGGGCATTGACCTGGTAAACCAGGCCGTTGCGGGTCACGTGTTCGACGAGCGCTCCCTGGGCGGGTTCTCGTTGTGGCGTGGTGAGGCCCCCGAGGTCATTGTGGTCGCGTACGGAACCAACGACTGGGCGCGCATGCGCTCGGTGGAGGGCATCGAAGGCGGTGCGAAGGCCTTCCTGGACCGGCTGAGCTGGTTCTTCCCCAAGGTGCCCACCTATGTACTCTCGCCGCTGTGGCGCGTGGACGAGCACGATCCCATGCCGTGCGACCAGCCGCTCACGTGGATGCACCAAATGCTGGGCCGCGTGTGCTCGCGCCACCGCAACATGCACATCGTGGACGGGTATCACGGCATTCCCAAGGACCGCACCCTGTTTATGGACGACCGCCTGCATCCCAACCGGGAGTGCATGGGGCTTGTGGCCGACCTCCTGCTGGAGTCGATGTGCGACGACAGCGTGGACCTCATCGTGGCAAAGCACGTGGCAAAGCGCGTGGTGCGTGACGGCAGGTACGGCAACACCAAGGAGTTCGTGTCGCGCGAGCGCCAGATCGACCGCGACACTGCCGCGCGAGACGACTCGCCCGAGGAGCATCCGGAGTTCGATAGGCTGGTGCGCACCATATGGCGTTTGCGTCAGCCGGATGGCTGTCCGTGGGATCGAGAGCAGACCCATCGCAGCATTACCAAGAATATGATTGAGGAGGCCTACGAGGCGGTGGAGGCGATTGCCGCCGACGACGACGTGAGCCTGTGCGAGGAGTTGGGGGACGTGCTGGAGCAGGTGCTGCTCCACGCCCAGATTGCCTCGGACGAGGAGGCGTTCAACATCGACGACATCTGCCGCACCCTTAACAAGAAGCTCATCCGTAGGCATCCGCACGTGTTTGGCGACCCCGACGGAGGCAATCCGGACTCGGCTACGAATGCCGGCGAGGCGCTGGACGTGTGGGACTCCGTAAAGCGCAAGGAGCGCGCGGGGGGCGACGGCAAGGCCGGTCTTTTGGACTCCGTGCCCACGTCACTTCCGGCGCTCATGCAGGCGCAAAAGATCTCTACGCGCGCCGCCAAGGCCGGTTTTGAGTGGGAGACCGTGGCCGACGTCTGGGACAAGGTGAACGAGGAGCGAGCGGAGTTCGAGCAGGAGCGACCAGGAACGCCCGCGGCGGCCCAGGAGTTTGGAGACATACTGTTTGCGCTGGTAAACGTGGCGCGGAAGTGCGGCATAGATGCCGAGGAGGCGCTTGCCGCATCCAATCGCAAGTTCAGGCGGCGCTGGGCCGCCATGGAGCGGAGGGGTAGCCTGGAGGGGCTGTCCACCGCGGAACTCAACCGGCTGTGGGACGACGTGAAGGCGGACGAATAGCATGCAGGGTCTACGGGCGCGCAAGGGGATAACGAGGGGCGCTGCCCCGTGGCCCTTGGTGCGTCTTTTTGGCCTTGCCAGTTTTTCCATTGACGGGCATGGCATGTGTGCCATAATGAATAACCCAACAAAGGCACTATTGCAGCAACGGACCAAAAACGAAGCACGAGAATGACACGCTACAGCTCCTCTAACAACCGTCGGCGCTCGTCTGCAAGCCGACAGGATTCGCCATCGCGCAGACATGTTGGCACGCAGTATATGCCGCGTGACGACCAATCGCGTGTTGCGGCCACCATTCACACGGGCGCGTACGACCGCTCGGGCAGGGGCCGCAGGCAATCCTCCAGCACGCGTGACACGCGTGATGCGCGTAGGGTGAGCAGGCAGGACAGGAAGCGTGCCAGGTCCATTGGTGCCGACGTGCTCTCGCTGCCGGCGTCGAGGGCGCTCGGGTTGGGGCAGACCACCCATCGCTCGCGCAACCGGAGCCAGACGACGCGCCGTCCGCGAGACTACAGCGACGTAACCGATACGCGCCAGGCCGAGGTTACGGCTCGGCCGGCGGTGTACACCCAAAAGACCAAAACACGCACGTTCGACTTTGCCCTGCCAAGCTTCGCGGGACGCCTTCCGCTGGTACTCGCGGTGCTGGTCGTGGTGGCGGCGCTCGTGTTTGGCGTGCTGTGGGGACCCGCGCGCGCCTACTACCTGGCGTGGCGCGAATCCGGCGTGCTGCAGGTTGAGTACGAGGTCCTGGCACAGCAAAACGCCGACCTCGATCACGACCTGGACCGCCTGCAGTCGCTTGAGGGCATAGAGGACGAGGCACGCCGGCGCGGGTACGTGTATCCGGGCGAGGAGGCCTTGGTGGTCAGCGGCGTTGAGGAGCAAAAGGTCGCCGACCCGTCTGCGGTGCAGGAGGCCATAGACCGGTACGAGGAGAGCCAGCCATGGTACGTTGGATGGCTGGACACGGTGTTTGGATATCAGCGAGGCAACGAGTAGGGACGAGGACGGTCCTTCGCAAGGAGGGTGCGGCATGACGCGTGTGGCTGTTGTGGATGTGGGTACGGTAACGGCGCGTCTGGCCATAGCCGACGTTGCCTCCTCGCGCGTGCAGCGCATGGTTCGTGAGTCGACCATCGTAAACCTGGGCGAAGGCGTCGACAAGACCGGCATGCTTGCCGACGGCGCCTGCAAGCGGCTGTTGGCATGCGTGGATGGATACCTCACGCAAATACGCCAGTCGGGAGCGACGGCGGTGTGCTGCACCCTTACCAGCGCGGCGCGAGACGCGCGTAACTCGCAGGATCTGCTCAACGCGTTTGCGGCCCGCGGCCTTGTGGCGCAGGTGATTCCCGGGCAGGTCGAGGGGAGCCTCACCTTTTTGGGCGTGGCCCAGGACTTTGGCGGCGACCGGCTGCTGGTTGCCGACAACGGCGGCGGTTCCACCGAGTTCGCGCTTGGCTCGCTCGACGAGGGGACGCTGTCTTTGGACTTCGTGCGCTCAGTGGATGTGGGGTGCCGCCGCGTTACCGAGAAGTTCCTCAGCGATGCGAACCCTCCCCGAGCGGAGGACGTTGCGGCGGCTCATGCGTTTGCCCGGGGCGAGTTTGTTACGGTGGCCGAGCGGTACGCCGAGCAGCTGCACGACGTTTCTCGGCTGGTTATGACGGGCGGGACGTCCACCACGATTGTTGCGCTGCAAAAGCGACTCGTGCCATACGACTCCTCGCAGGTGCACCTGGCCACGCTCTCGCGCGAGGCGGTGCGCGAGCAGGAGGAGCGGCTGGCGGCGATCACGGTGGAGGAGCGCGCGGAGCTGCCGGGCATACAGGCCAAGCGCGCGCCGGTTATCCTGGGTGGCGTGATTGCCGTGGGCGAGGCCATGGACGCGTTTGGTATGGACGAGCTTACGGTGAGCGAGAGCGACCTGCTGTTTGGCCTCTCTCTTACGGTGGCCGCAACGGCCGATGGAGACCCCTCGCCCGTGGGCTGGCGACCCCAGTTGTAGGGAGCCGTAGCAAACACGCGCAGCGCGAATGCGCTACACTAGGTAACACTTTCTGGGGGCGTGGCGGAATTGGCAGACGCAGGAGACTTAAAATCTTCCGCCGAAAGGCGTGCGGGTTCGAGCCCCGCCGCCCCTACCAAATAGTCTTTCCAGCAAGGGGCGTCCCGCGGGCTCGGGGACGCCTTCGCAACGTCCCGGCGGGGCTCGAGCCGCAAGGTCGCGACGCGGAGCGTCGCGGGCCGAGGAGCGCACGCGACGAGGCCGCAGAGCCTTGCCGGAGGCAAGGCGGGAGCCCCGCCGCCCCTACCATCAGTTTTGCTGAATAGCGCGAGATGTACCCCTCGTTGTAAATCCTGCGCTATTCGTTGAGCCCTCTGCGCAATGCGTGGGCGTGCGGGCGCAGCACAACGTCTGTAAGCGCCGGCGCCCTCCGCTTGATCAGCCGTTCCCGGACGCCCCGCCCCGGGCCGAAGTTGTAGATGTGAACTCGGTCCGGCGCCTCGAGAGTTCACATCTACAACGACTCATCAACCTTCGTACCTGTAATCAGGCATTTCTCCGAACTTCCGCATCGCGTTTTGTAGATGTGAACTCGTGTCGAAGCCTAGGAGTTCACATCTACAAAACGCGCGGGAGGCGGACTCCCGTGAGCTGGGACTATGCACGTGAGTTATCGCCCGTTCTGGAGACGTGAGCCACCCCCGCGCGGCCCGCCCGTCCAGACGGCCGATCACGACATTGCGAGCGACATCTACCTGAGCTGCGAGCTGGTGCGGGCGGCCGACCGCAACCTCGACGACACCACCAAGCTCAACGCCGTGCAGGCATTCAAGCGTGTGGAGGAGAAGACGGGCCGCGAGGTAGAGCTGAGGACGGTGTAGCATGGATTTGTGCATGCTGCCTTAACTGTGGCATCAAAATGCACGATATAGTGTATTGTGTACACAAATTCTACACAATATTAAAAGACATTAAAAACAATCAAGGAGGGTGCCGTATGCAAAACAACCCGTTCACTCCCTTCTTCGGCGAGGTGCCCATAGTCATGGCGGGACGCGATCAGCTTCTTCGAAACACGTCGCGTGCCTTTGCGAGCTCGATGCGTGCCCCCGAGCTAACGATGCTCCTTTCGGGTGCGCGGGGAACGGGGAAGACGGCGCTTCTAACCGCAATGGCTTCACAGGCGGAGGAAGTCGGGTGGGTCGTTGCAAATGTAACCGCGTTGCCTGGCATGCTTGACGACATAATCGAACGTTCGCTCGAAGCAATCGGCAAACTGAATGCAAATCCTGTTCCTCAGTACACCTTCGTGCGCGAGATGGGGCCGGAGAGGTTCTACGAGCTGCTGGACAAGAACCCCTACATGTACGATCTGCGCCCCATCGAGGAGCAACGCGCGACGCTGCGGGCGTTCCAGATTCACGACGGCTCGGGCAACCTCTACAAGATGGCCGCCAGGCTACCGAGGCAGACGTTCTTCGGTTCTAGGATAGATTGTTCGTATGACTCTTCGCTTGAGCTCATGATGATATAATTCAGATAAAATTTGTCATAGGGAGGGCGCAATGCAAATAATGCCAGTTTCGGAGCTGCGCAACCACTACGCCGCGGTGGAGGAGGCGGTGGCCACGGGTGGCCCTGTATTCCTCACCAAGAACGGGTACGGATCCATGGTCGTGATGAACATGGAGCAGTACGAGAGCCTCACGGGGAGCGTCGAGGCGATGCTTGACGCGGCGGATCGCCAGGCGGCGTCTACCACGATGCGCTATTCCCACGACGAGGTGTTCGGCGCCCTAAAGGAGGAGCTGCATCGTGCCGAGGCGATATAGGCTCCAGTATCTGCCACTCTTTTGGGATGACCTCGAGCAGGCTGTATTCTATATACGTGATATTCTCAAGAACCCTACTGCCGCGCAGCACCTGCTCGACCGTACCGAGGAGGCAATCCTCGAGCATGCCAAAGCACCTACCACGGCACGGGTCTACAAGACCACTCGCTCGCGCCCTCAGCCGTACTACTGGTTTGCGGTGGGCAACTACATGGTGTTCTACGTGGTCTTCGATGACGTAATGGAGGTTCGTCGCTTCATATACGGAGCGCGCAACCTCACCAAGATGCTGCCCTGACGCCTCGTATTCACTTCAGAATCTACACCCAATCACGCAACGGCCCCGCATGACCCGAGTTCGACTCTTTCGTGGTATGCCCTACCAATGACTTTACAGAGGCCAATTTGGCGGGGCGCGAACCGCAGGTGCCACCCTCCTCGACGAACGCCACGGAGGGGCGAGTGAAGCTTTCTTGTTCGGGCGTGTTGCAGTAGATCCTCCCCACCATCAACGTGTATTCTCCCGACGCCTTGCTCCAGCATCTTTCGAGGCCTAAAATGGTTGTCAGAAAAACCTTTGTTAGAACAACCATTACTGGAGGCGCCATGTTTGTCGGCAGGAAAGATGAGCTGAGGCGGCTAGAGGACGCCTACAGCACGGGCACGTTCCAGATGGCGGTCATATACGGGCGGCGTCGCGTGGGAAAGACGACCCTCATCTCGGAGTTCGCGCGCGGCAAACGGGCGCTCTTCTTCACGGCGCTCGAACAGGCGGATGCAGACAACCTCGCAGACTTTACCCGTGCGTTGGCCGAGTTCTTCGGACTGCCTGGAGGCGTGCGCTTCGACAGCTGGCGAGACGCCCTCGACTACCTGTGCGAGCGTGCAACACAGGAGCGATTCGTCTTCGTGTTCGACGAGTTCCCCTACGCGGCGAAGCGCAATGGTTCGCTTCCGTCGCTCTTGCAGGTGTGCATCGACCACAGGCTGCAGGCGACGGGGGCTTTCGTCATTCTCTGCGGGTCCAACCAGGGCTTCATGGAGAGCGACGTCCTGGGCCGCAAGAGCCCGCTCTACGGACGTAGGACCCTGCAGATGAGACTCGGCCCCCTCGGGTACCGGGACGCCGCACAAATGGTCCCCTGGGCTACGCCCGACGAGGCATTCCGCATCTACGGTTGCGTGGGAGGGGTCCCGTACTACCTCGCCCAGGTGAGAGAGGGAAGGAGCCTGCGCGAGAACCTGCGCGAGCTCTACTTCGACCCGGCGGGATTCCTGTACGGGGAGCCGGGCATGCTGCTGAGGCAGGAGCTCTCGGAGCCCGCCGCATACAACTCGGTGCTCCGAGCCGTCGCGGGCGGTGCCACGAGGCCCAAGGAGATCGCCGAGAGGACCAAGATCGAGCGCAATTCCCTCGCGGGATACCTCACCACCCTCGTGTCTCTCGGCATCCTCGAGCGGGCGGTGCCCTTCGGCGAGAGCCCCGAGCGCAGCAAGCGGGGGATCTATCGCATCCGGGAGGCGGCGTTTGCTTTCTGGTACCGCTTCGTCATGCCGAGGGTCACGCAGGTCGAGGACGGTGCCGGCACGCTCGCCCTCGCTGCCATAAGCGATGGTGACCTCGATGCCTACCTTGGTCTGCGTTTCGAGCGGGTCTGCCGCGAGTGGCTCCCGTCTCAGGCCATCGAGGGGCGGCTCCCCTTGAGGGTTGACGCCTTCGGCTCGTGGTGGGGTTCGGACCCCGGCAGGCGGACGACGACGGACATAGACGTTGTGGCTGCAAACACCCAGAGCAGGGAGATGCTTGTGGGGGAGTGCAAGTATCGTGAGTCGTTCGACGAGACCGAGGCGATGCGCGAGCTCGAGCGCCGCGCGGCACTCGTTAGGGGGTACGAGCCAAAATCCTTCTACCTCTTCTCGAAGCATTCCCTGTCGAAGGGGACTGTCGAGAAGGCCGAGGGCATGCCTGAGTGGCATCTGGTCACCATCGGGGGTCTTTATCGGTAAGGTGAATTCAATCTCAGAGCCCGCACCTAATCACGCAACGGTTCCCGCACGCCCCGAGTTCGACTCTTTTGCGGTATGCCCTACCAATAGTTGAGGTCGACGGATGATACCTGCCGGCCTCTTCCCTTATTCCACGCGCTGCCGTGCCACCAACTTGGCGAAGGGACCGTTCTTCGCCAGCAGCTCTTCGTAAGTCCCCTCATCGACGATCCTTCCCTGGTCCAGCATGATGATCCGGTCGCACCGCCGGATCGTCGAGAGGCGATGCGCGACCACGATGCGCGTGCAGCCCATGGCGTCGAGCGCGTCAGTGACCTGACGCTGCGACTTGTTGTCGAGGGCGGACGTTGCCTCGTCGAAGATGAGCAGCTTGGGGTTCGGCGCCACGGCGCGTGCTATCATGAGCCGCTGCTTCTGGCCGCCGGATATCCCACCCTGCCCCTCTGAGATGAGGGTGTGCATGCCCATGGGCATCGCCCGAATGTCGTCGGCGATTCCCGCGATCTCCGCGGCCCTCCAGGCGCCCTCCATCGTGAGATCGGGTGCCGTGAGGGCAATGTTGTAGAAGATGCTGCCCTGGAAGAGGCCGTCGTGCTGCATGACGGTGCCTATCTTGCGCCGAAGCGAGGGGAGGTCAACCCGGGCGAGGTCCTTGCCGTCCATGGTCACGGTCCCCCGCTCAGGCGTCTCGAAGCCCAGCAGCAGCCGAACAAGGGTGGACTTCCCGCAGCCCGACTTCCCCACGATGGCCACGTACTCGCCTTCGCGTATGCTCAGCGACAGGTCGTCGAAGACCAGCGGCATGTCGGGGCCGTAGCGAAACGACACGTGGTCGAATCGCACGTTTCCCCGCACATCCGCGACGACCTCCTTGTTCTCGGCTGTCTCGGGCACCGCCTTCAGGAATGGCTCCGCCATCTGGTACAGGGGTCGCACGCTCGCCACCTGCAGGAGCTTGCCGCTCAGCGCAGTAAACGCGCCCATGATCATCCCGTAGGCCGTGGTGAAGGCGAAGTACGACGACTGGTCGATGCCGCTTTTTACGGCAAGGTAGTACAGGATGATGCCTGAGACAAGCGTAATTCCAAGACTGATGACGTCGCTCATCTTTATGAGCAGCGGCGGGTTGTACGTGAGGTCGGCCACGTCCGTATAGGTGTCGAGCCATTTGGCGAACATTCTCTTTTCGGCACCAGCGAGACGAATCTTGCGAATGCCGGAGATGACGGTGTACGACAGGCCCGACTCCCGTGCCGACGCCTCCATGCGCCGCTTGCTCACCTTGATGCCCACGAGCGAGCTGAGGGTCGAAGTGACGACCGTAACAAGCACGATGAGCAGCGCGGGCACCACGAGCGCCGGCGTGAACGCGAATATCTGCGTCACGTACAGGAGCGAGGCGAGCGAGGATATTCCCGTAGACGTGATGATCGACATGAGCAGCGTGCAGAGCGATTGTACCGAGAAGAACCTGCTCTTGAGCTCGCCCGGGCTGTACTCCGCGAAGAAGCCCACGGGCAGCGACAGCAGGCGCATCATCATGGAGGCCTCCACGCCCAGCCGCACCTTGGCCTCGAGCCTCGATGAGAGAAGGTCGGCCGAGCTTTTAACGAGCTGCTGGGACACGGTGACGCAGACGATACTGATGGCGATGCCGATGAGCGCCGCGACCTCGCCGCTTACGAGCACGGGCCCGGTGAGGATGCGCACGAGCCGGGGCAGAAGCAGTCCCACGAGCGCGACGGCCAAGGCAGCGGCGCCCTTTATAGCCACGTCGTTCACGGTGACGCATCGGAACATGTAGCGAAGGAGGTCGCCCATGCCCAGCTCCCTTTGCGGGAGCGGGCGGTAGAAGCTGATCGCCCGATCGTCGAACTGCCTGGCATTGCTCGCGTTCAGCTTGACCGGCAGCTCCGTCTGGGAGTCTTGGTACCAGTAGCCCGAGACCCGTCCGGGAATGAGCGCGACTGGCGTGCCCTCCCCCTTGGTGAAGGCGAGGATGGGGCTGAACGCCTCTCGGTACCAGCCCTTCTGCAGCTCCACCTCGCGATACATCACGCCGTGGGGCCGCAGGCAGAAGTCGAGCCGGTCGTAGATGTTGGTGACGGACTCGGGCACTTCGCTCACCTTGTAGCGGTAGTAGTGCATGATGCGGCCTATCGCGTTGCCTGCGGCCACGCTGTCGCCCACCGCGCGCCGCATGGATTCCTCGCCCATAACCACGCCTGCGGCCCTCAGAAGCGAGTCGCTTACGCATTGGTCATCAAAGTCGCGTCGCTCCTTGATCTGGCTCTTGGTCGAATTCATGGCGCTCTCCTACTCGCTCAAGACCAGCTCGGCGTATGCGCCGTGCTTTGCCACGAGCTCGTCGTGGGTGCCGCGCTCGACCACCCGCCCGTGGTCGAGGACGATGATCTCGTCGCAGTCGCGAATGGTGGAAAGCCGGTGGGCCACCACGATGCTGGTTATGCCGCGGTCGCGTATGCAGCGCATGACGTGCGCCTCGGTGGGAGCGTCAAGCGCGCTCGTCGCCTCGTCGAGGATAACGACCGTGGGGTCGGTCGCCAGCACGCGCGCGATCTCGATGCGCTGCCGCTGTCCGCCAGACAGGTCGGTGCCGCCGCTTTTGAGCTTGCGCTGGTAACCCCCGGGCATCCTCTGTATGTCATCGTGGATGCCCGCGTCGCGTGCGGCGAGTATCATCTCGTAGTCCTCGATGGCGGGGTCGAACATCTTGATGTTGTTCTCGATGGTGTCGTCAAACAGGGTTATCTCCTGGTCCACGACCGCTACCGAGCTCGTCACCACCTCGTGCGGCCAGGCGGCGCGGGGCTTCCCGTCGAGGAGCACCTCTCCGCTCCACGGTTGGTACAGCCCGGCGACCAGGGCAGACACCGTGGACTTGCCGCAACCCGATGCCCCGACGAACGCCACGCTGCCGCCCGGCCTCACCGTGAACGAGAGGTTCTCGATGAGCGGCTCGGCCAGCGGCGAGTACCCGAACGTGACGTCCTTGACCTCGACCTCGCCCCGGAGCTTCACGAGCTCGTCATCGCTGGCCGCGGGCGTTCCCGCAAGCCCCTCGTCCTCGGGATACTCCATCACGTCCTGGATGTAGTCCATCTGCGTGCGCATCTCCTGGACCGTCTGGGAGGCGCCGATCAGGGTCATGGCGGGCTGCATGAACGAGGACAGGAAGCCCTGGAACATCAGCACGGCACCGAGCGTGAACGACCCTCCCATGGCCAGGTGCACGCCCAGGATGAGCACGACGCTGTTGGCCAGGGTGGAGAGCAGGCTGGGCAACACGCCCAAATACTGGTTGAGCCGCGCGGCCCGCATGTCATGTGCGTTCAGCGACGCCTGGTAGCCCGCCCACTTTCGGAAGAACCCCAGCTCAGCACCGCTTGCCTTAATGGTCTCGACCTTTTCGATGCCCGTTACGGTAAGCGAGCCGTACCTGCTTGCGTCGCGGATCCGCGCCCGCGAGATATTGATGCGCCTGGCCGACACGACCCGAGAGACCAGTGCGTTGAGGGCGATGGCCCCGAGTCCCACGGCGGTCAGCACCAGGCTCTGGCGCACCATGAGCACGAGGTAGAAGACCATCATGGCGGTATTGATGGCTACGGGCGCGAAGGCCTGGATGAGGGTGTTGGCCACCGATGCGTTCATCGACGCGCGCGACTGGATGTCTCCCGCATACCGTTGCGAGAAGAACCGCAGGGGCAGGTGCAGCACCTTCCACATGTACGTGGTGGAGCCCACTATGTCCATCTTGCCGCTTATCCGAAGCGAGTAGATTGCCTGGATCCATGCCACGATGAGCTGGAGCACGGCCAAACCGGCCAGCACCGCCGTGAAGGGGCCCAGCCAGTCGGGGTTTGTGCCGGTAAGCAGGCGGTCCATAAAGATTCGCGACGTGACGGAGTTCACGATGCCGAACAGGTAGGCGATCACGGTGGCGATCACCACGAAGGCGGTGGCGGCACCTGCACCCGTGAGGCTCTTCTTCGCGAACGCGAGCACGCTCTGGCGGCTGCCGCTTGGCTCGAAGTCCTCTGAGGGAGTGGGGATGAGCACGACGCCGGTGAACGACTCGTCGAACTCCTCCCAGCTTACCTTGACCATTCCCCTAGCCGGGTCGTTGAGGTAGGCGTAAGACCCACGGAAGCCATCGAGAACGACAAAGTGTTCCATGTTCCAGTGGATGATGCACGGGAAGGTGCCGCTTTCCTTGAGGTGCTCTGGGGTGGTCTTGTAAGCATCCACCTCGAAGCCGTAGTGCTCCGCGGCGTCCCAAATGTTACTGGCCTTCGAGCCATCACGCGACACGCCGCAGTCCTCGCGCACCTGTTCAAGGGGTACCCACTTGCCGTAGTAGGCCATCACCATCGCGAGCGAGGCGGCACCGCACTCGAGGGCCTCGAGCTGCATGACCACGGGAACCTTCGCCACACCCTTGGTGCGCGGCTCTTTCGCCTTGTTGCGTCTCGAAAAGAAGGAGGCCATCCTGCCATCACCCTGCACCGACTAGTTGCTCTGCAGAAGAAAGTCTATGGCACGGGTCTCGTCCACGACCACCGTGCCGTCATAGGTGCCGTCGGGCAGATTCACGTCTGCGTGGCCGACCGACCTTCCCTGTTCGTCGGTGGTGACCGATTCGATGGTACGCTCCTGGGGGTCCTGGGAATCTTGGGGGTTGACGGTTAGCTTCATGCCTGCGGCGATATCGTAGGAGTCTACGACGTGCACCGAGGCGGTTCCGCCTTGCACGATGACGCTCGCATCCGCTTTGGTGGGCAGCGTGCCAACGCATGCCCATGCGATGAGCCCTGCCAGCAGCACGACCACGGCGGCGAGGATGGCCCACACGCTGGGGCTCATGACCTTTAGGCAGTCCGTGAGCTCGTCAGGTGAGGACATCTTGTCGATGACCTTCTGTCTGAACAGCTCGCTGCCAGTTTCCGCCATGCTCCCACCGCCTTCATGATGCACGAGTTTTTTGGGGTCATATGTCATTATAAATCACACCATGAGGCACTAAACCGGCGGTGGCCTATCAATAGGGGTTACCCTCTTTGATAGGCTGGCACATCCTGGCCAGCCCGTGAATAGTAACAGGTGGACCCCTCAGGGATGTCTGCTGGGCATCTGCATGACCTGTCTCGATTATTTGCTGTGTATAATTGTCCTAGGCGTCCTAGGCTCGTTTTGACGATGGGGTTGAGGGCTATGAAACAGAATCGTGTAGCTAGAGTTTTTTCCGTGCTCATCTCGATTGCGATGCTGCTCAACATGGTGCCGGCACCCGCATTGGCGGAGGCGCTGACCGAGTTGCAGGAGGATGGATCATCGCAAAGCGTGGGGCCGGAGGAGGTCGTGCAGACCACTGAGGCGAAGGGGGTGGTTGCGGAGTCCGAACCTGAGTCCGGATCCGCCATGCCAGCGTTCGAGGGGAGCCAGGAGGTCGTAGGCGCGACCGTTACGGTTAAGGCTCCCGATGGCACGTTCCCCGTGGAGGCTACCCTGCAGGTGGTCGAGGCCGTTGAGGCGATGCCCGATAAACCGGAGAGGGACCGAATTGCCCAGGCTGTTAAGATCGCACGCGCCCCAAGGACCGAGGACGTTCAGTACGACCAAGAGGCCCAGATGAAGACCGACTCCGCCAGCGAGGACGCGGAGGACGAGGCAGCTCCCCAACCCAAGCCCAACGTGGCGACGACCCACACGCTGCGCATACAGGTGCTCGATGGCAACGGCAACGAGCTGCAGCCCGCAGGCGATCAGCGCGCAGAAGTGATTCTCTCCCTAGCCGAAGCGGCAGACAAGAACCTTACGGCAAGCGTCTACCACGTGAGTTCAAAAGCCGAAGGCGAATACGAAGCCGAGCTTGTTGCAAAGCGGAAGGCATCCATAACGGATGAGAAGAAAGGCACCGTGTCGTTTATGGCAGCCGACCTCTCATCCTGGTACGTGGTGGAGTTTGGCTACGACAACCTGAGCCTTGAGCTTTCGGCCGGCGACGAGGTCCCCCTTGCTGACGTCCTGGACGCAGTCGGGCTTGCGGGCGAGGTCGAGGCGGTGCGCACCGAGGGCAACGAGGGCCTTGTGGCCCGGGATGCGGACGGCATATGGACCGTTGCGGCGGCTCAGGCATTCAGCTCCGAGGCGTGGCTCGTGGTAACCATCGCTAAGCGTGAGTATCGCATTGCGATTACCACGTCGAAAACTAACAGTACGGATGACTCCGACGATGCAAACAACGCTGACGAGCAGACAAGGGATGACCAGGGAGCCTCCGAAGAAGGCGACGAGGGCGTGAAGGACAAAAATGCCCTCCTCCAGACGCTTGGCCTGCCACAACCGACCACCGCACCGGCGCTGGACAGCATGACGCTCTTGTCTGTGCAGGCGGAGGAGGTCGTGGACTCGTTTGGCGAGGCCTCGGGCGGCAAGTACACGCTTGAGGACGGCAAGACCTACAAACTGACCCATGACTTCCCGCTCGGGAGCAACTACATCGACGTGCCGACAGGCGCGACGGCGACCATCGACCTCGGTGGCTTCGCCCTAAAACGCGAGGTGAGCCAGCAGACGAGCTACGCCGTCATCGAGAACGAGGGAACGCTCACCGTGAAGGACGGCACCATCACGGGCGGATGGGCTGATTCCGGAGGTGGCATTTACAACTCCACTTCGGGCAAGCTCGACCTCGAGGGCGTCACCGTCACGGGCAACAAGGCGTATGCGCACGGCGGCGGCATCGACAACCGCGGATCGCTTCACATGAAGGACTGCGAGGTCGCGGGCAACTCGCTCACGAGCACTTCCGATGCCGACGCCGTCACCGGCGGCGGGATCTACTCGACAGGCAGCCTCGCCGTGAGCGGCAGGGCGGTCGTGGCCAACAACAGGCAATCCAACCTCTACCTCGACGCAGGCAAGACCCTCGGCGTGGACGGCAGGCTTGACTCGAGCTCGAACATCGGCATCGGGACCGAGGCGACGGGCTACCCCCGTTACCTTACCTCCGGGCTCGTCGCGTCGGGCAACAAGGCCGTCAGCATGTTCACGCTGGAGAACGCGCCCGAGGGCATAACCGCCATACTCGCGGGCGGCGAGCTGTACGCGAAGAAGTCGGCCGACAAGACCGTCTCGTCATGGAGCGAGCTACAAACCGCGCTCAACGCGGCCACCGACGGCCAGGTCATCGAGCTCGGCGGCAACATCAAGGCGGCCGACGGCGACATCCGCCTCGACGTCAAACCCAAAAAGAACGTGGTCATCGACCTTGCGAGCCATACGCTCGATCGTGGCCTTGCCGACAAGGGCGCGCAGACTGACACGGGCCACGTCATCTGGGTGGAGAGCGGCGCCACGCTCACCGTCCGCGACTCGGGCGGCCGCGGTAGGATCACGGGCGGCAACATAAGCGGAAACGGCGGCGGCATCAACGTCGCCGGCACGTTCAACGTGGAGGGCGGCGCCATCACGGGCAACAAGGCCACCGTCAACGGCGGTGGCGTGTACGTCAAAGGCGGCGCCACGCTGAAGATGACCTACGGCAGCGTCACGAAGAACTCGTGCGCCGCCTACGGCGGTGGCATCTGCGCCGACGGCACCGTAACGTTGTCCAACTGCACCATCGCGACCAACACCGGCAAGCACGGCGGCGGTATAAACGTCAACCACAGCGGCAAGACCTCCACGTTCACGGATGTAACCTTCAACGGCAACAGGTCGACTGTCCAAGGCGGCGCCGTTTACCAGTGGAAGGGCACGATCGAAATCACGCGCGGCTCCGTCGTGCACAATGAATCCGACGATTGCGGCGGCATCTTCGTCAAAGATGACAGCAACAAATTGATAGCCACGGGGACTCTGTTCGACGACAACAGGTCGACGCGCCATTCCGGCGGCGCGATCGTGAACTACAGAACTCTCCAGCTCAAGGACTGCACCTTCACCAACAACCGCGCGTACAACAACGGCGGCGCCATCTGGAACTGCGGCAGCACGTGCAACACCACGATCGAGGGCGGCACCTTCAGCAAGAACAACGCGCTCGAAAAGGGCGGCGCGATTTACCTCGAGACCGGGGCGAAGGTGTCCATCGACGGCGGCACGTACACCCAGAACTACGCCGAACGCTACGGCGGCGGCATCCACATAGCCACCAACGCGAAGGACATGGGCGTCAAGGGCGCGCCCGTCGTGAAGGACAACAAGACGGGCGGGACGGGCAGCAACGTCTACATCGGGAAAGGCAGGAAGCTCGACGTGAACGGCGCACTGGAGGACGGTGCCAGCGTGGGCTTTATCATGGCGGACCAAGAGGGCAACAACGACCCCAACATCACGTTCACCACGGGCTTCGCAACGCACAACGCAGCCGACGATGATGTTCCCGCGAAGTACTTCTTCTACGATGTTGCCAGTATCGCCGTGTACAAGGACGACAACGGCGAGGCGAAGATTGGAGCGAGCACCTGGGGGGACCTCCAGGCCCAGATTGACGCCGCAGAGTCCGGCGCGACCATCACCCTGGATAAAGATTACAGCGCAGGAATCAAAGATGACCCTCTCCTCGTCACGAAGAGACTGACGCTCGACTTGAACGGCCATACGCTCAACCGAAGCTGCACGTCACTGGACCACGATGGCCAGGTGATAAATGTTGGCAAGTTTGATGACCCAGGTGCTGTAAATGCTGTGCTGACCATTACGGACAGCGCCGGCGGCGGCTTGATCACGGGTGGGAACGGCAGGGGGCGTGGCGCCGTGACCCTCAATTGCAGCTACACAACTCTTAAGGGCGCTACGCTCAACCTCGAGGGGGGCACCATTGCCAACAATCAAGGTGACGGCGGAGGCGTTACGGTTCTCTTCGGCGCCAAACTCAACATGAGCGGCGGCGTTATTGCAAATAATACTAATAATGTCGGATATGGTGGAGGCGGCATTCGCGGCTACGAAGGCTCCGTCATCAACATCACGGGTGGCAAGATCGAGGGCAATGTTGCAAGCAAAGAGGGCGGCGGGATCTATACCGAGGGAACTTTGACGATGTCGGGCGGCGAGATCCTGTCGAACTCGTCGAGCGGCCGTGGCGGCGGCCTATGCGTAAAGGGCAGCGCAACCATCACGGGCGGGAGGATCGCCTACAACAGCTCGGAGGACGACGGCGGCGGAATCTACGATGCCTGCGGAATAACCCTCTCCGGCGGCACCATCACCGGCAACAAGGCCGGCGGCAAGGGCGGCGGCATGTCGGTGGAGAAAGGAAAGGAGCTCAAGATAAAGGACGCGCCCGTGGTAACCGGGAACCGCGCTTCCGTCGGCGACGAGATATTCCTCTCTCCCCAAGAGGGGGCAATTAAGCCCATAAAGGTCATCGGGCCGCTGACATCAGGCGTCAGCATGGGCGTGCAGCTGAATTTCGGCGGCTTCGGAACGTTCACCACGGGCTTCAAGGACAACAACCCCGGCAAGTTGCCGAACACGTTCTTCCACTCGACCGACCCGACGTTCGAGGTCATAACGGATGCGAACGGCGAGGCCGCCATGCAGGGCGGTTGGACGCTCCTGCAAAAGCAGATCAACGATGCAAACGATGGCGACACCATAACCCTGAAAAAGGACTATCGCGCGAACGAGCCCGAAACCACGCTCGTGATTCCCAAGAACAAGAAGCTCACCATCGACCTGAACGGTCATGTGATCAGCCGTGGCCTGGTGCTGACCCAGTCGGAATGCAGGGACCCCTCAGACGGCAAGAACCACGTGTTCATCGTCGAGGAGGGCGCGGAGCTGACCGTCACGGACGCTTCGGTCTCGGACAAGAGTCCCACCGGAAACGGCCTCATCGCCGGCGGCATGGCCAAGCACGGCAGCGGCATCTACGTCAAGGGCAAGCTCGTCCTGAAGGCTGGCAACGTGGCAGGAAACTTGGGGCATTACGGCGGCGGAGTCTACGTTGCGCCAGGTGCAAAATTTGATCTTGAGGGCGGTGCCATCAAAAGCAACAAGGTGGCTGGTACGACGAGCACCGCAACTTCCGGACTTATCTATCGTGAATCATGCGCAGGCGGCGGCGTCTATCTTGACGAGGGCGCCAGCATGACCATGAGCGGCGGTGTCGTGGACGGAAACTATGCCTCTTCCGAGGGTGCCGGCATCCGTGTCGAAAAGGGTTCCTCCCTGGTCATGAGCGGTGGCACTCTAAGCAATAACATCACAGATGGGGCTGGCGGCGCAATCTCCTCCGACGGCTCGGGCCTCATCACGGGAGGGGAGATATGCTCCAACACGGCAGTCCGTGGAGGCGGGCTAGAGGTGGGCAGGCCTTACATACCAGCGGGCTACAATTACACGTTCACCGTCGAGGACTGCGCCATAAGGAACAACCATTCGACGGGATGGGCCGGCGGCATCTGGTGCAATAGCGACAACCTGCACCTGAACGGCGGCACCGTACAGGGCAACACGGCCGACATCGGGGCAGGCGGCATAGCGGCGTTCGGGCTCCACGTCTCGGGCAGCCCCGTGGTGACGGGCAACAGCGCGCCGCAGGCAAACAACATCCTCATTACCGAGAACGACGTCATCACCATCGACGAGGGCGGCCTCGGCGGCAGCGCGCGGCTGGACTTCGTGGCGTACAACATCCCGCGCAAGGTGTCCAAGGGGCTGAACGCGAAAGACGGCGCGGCCGTCAGCGCCGCCCTTCGGCAGTTCACGTACGACGAGGACGCGCCGAACCTCACGGTACGTGACGGCGAGCTGTACGTGGATGTGCAGGCGGACAAGTGGGTGAGCAGTTGGAAAGAGCTGCAGCAGGCCATCAACAACTCCACGCCCGGCCAGGTGATCGGTCTCAAGAACAACATCGAGGCGCAGGACGGCGACACGCGCCTGGCGGTGAATAACAACAAGAACGTGGTCATAGAGCTCTCGGGCCGCACCATCGACCGGAAGCTCTACAGGAAAGACGGCAGAAACTACTACGAGGACGGCTACAGCGAGGGTGGCGGCCACGTCATCTGGGTGGAGAAGGGCTCGACCCTCACCCTGCGCGACGCCTCCGACGGCCTGGGCACGATCACGGGCGGAAACGCGAAGCGGGGCGGCGGCCTGAACGTGAGCGGTACGCTGAACCTCGAGGGCGGAACCATCAAGGTGAACCATTCGAAGGAAGTCGGCGGCGGCATATGCCTGAACTCCAGCGGCACGCTCAAGGCCACTGGGGGCATCATCATGAACAACAAGACAGGCGATTTCGGCGGTGGCCTCTGCCTCGACGGCAAGGTGACGCTTTCCAACTGTCTCGTCACAGGAAACGAGGCCAAGGACGGCGGCGGCATCTACGCCAACACGAGGTCCAACGCGCTCACGATGAACGGCGTCGCGGTCACGGGCAACAAGGCGAACGGCGCGGGCGGCGGCGTGTACCTGCAAAGCGGCACGATGCAGGTCGCCGGCGGCTCCTTCAACGGCAACACCTCGCCCGACGGTGGTGGCGTGTACGTCACCGAAGACACCAAGCTGGTCGCGCGCGACGCCCAGTTCAACGGCAACAAGGTGACCAAGCTCGCGGGCGGTGGCTTGGTCAATTCCTACGGCACCGTGGAGCTCACCAACTGCACCGTGAGCGGCAACCAGGCGCACGGAAGCGGCGGCGGCATCTACACCTCCGGCAAGACCGACCTCACGGGTTGCACCCTGAGTAAAAACACATCGTATGACGTCGGCGGCGGCGTGATGGTGAACAACAAGGGGAAGCTGAGCCTGTTCGACGCGAGCATAGAGGGTAACGACGCGAGCGGCAAGGGCGGCGGAGTCTACATGAGTGGTAGTTCGAGTTCCGTCAGCATGCAGAGGAACGTCTCCATCGCGAACAACGACGGCGGCGACGTGTACCTCGCCTCCGGCAAGAAGCTCACCATCTCGGGGCCGCTCGTTGTAACCAGCCCCATCGGGGTCGTGCTGGAGAAGACCGAAGGAGTCTTCACGAACGGCTTCGGCACCTACGAGGGCGACGCAGATCCCACCGAGTTCTTCAAGTCGAGCTACGGCTACGAGGTGTATCGCAAGGGCGACGAGGCCGCCGTCCACATACAGTTCTCGGCCGACGACGACAAGGACGACTTCGTCAAGCGGCCCGACCAGGTCTCCGAGACACTCGCCTCGATGGGCGCCTCTTGGATGGGTGGCATCTCGGGGGACCGCTACCTCAACGAGATCAACATCCCGTACACACACGACAGCTCCATGAAGGAGGCCTACGCGTGGGTGGGCTCCTCCATCGGGTCGGCCCTTGGGTTCGACAAGAGCGCCCAGACGCAGCACCTCTACATCGACGAGCAGCTCGACGCGGGCGTGCGCGTGCTCGACCTGCGCCTGAGCAACTACTATAACGACCACGACTGGTACGACGAGGTGGCGTTCTGGGGAAGCAGCGTCTTCGACGTGACCCAGTTCCTCGGCGGCATGATAACGTACGGCATCAGCGACCCCATCACCCTCCTGGCCAACCCGACGCTCATCTCGCTCGCGTACGGCAAGTCGAACCACTGCACGAGCGACGACGGCACCAACCTGTGGATGTGCCACGGCAAGAACTCCCTGGCGGGCATATTCTGGGGCAAGGACCACGACGACGACCAGCTCAACTTCAAGCAGGTTATCCGCTGGGCGGAGGACTTCCTGCGGCAGCACCCCAGCGAGACCATCGTCTTTAACTGCGCCGCGGAGGTCCCCGACGACGACGATGATTACAAGAAGATCGTCTACCAGCGCCTGAGGGACCACGTCAAGGCGATCTACTCAGACACCAACCCCAGCACGGGCAAGTCCTACCTCTACATGGAGGAGGGCACGGACAGCCCGTTCGTCAGCCCCACGCGCATGCCCCAGCTGAAGGAGTGCCGCGGCCAGATCATCATCATGGGCGGCGGCGGGGAAGTGCACGGTCTGGAGCTCGATGTCGGCGGGCTCACAAAGATTTCCGACGGGACCAGCAACTCCGTGCCCGCGGAGCAGAAGATCGAGCAGCTGAAGGCCTTCTTCGCGCGGACAGCGGACCTCAAGCTCCCGACGGACGCGAACGAGCACATGGACTTCATCATGCAGCCCGACACGAACAGCAAGGCGGACAGCTTCGATGACATCCTCGACTCCAACATGCGGCCGCTCGAGATCGCGAGCAAGGTGCACTCTGCGTTCTTCGGAGAGGACAAGGTGTATGGCAACCCCGCCAACAAGGGCCGCTACTTCGGCTGGGTCAAGATGGACGGGGCGAAAGCGCCGGACGCCGCCTACGTGTACCAGTCGAACTTCTTCGACGGGCTGGACTACGTCACCGTGACGGCGAAGCCGAACGCGGACGCCCTCCCGTCCGAGACCAAGACCTACAGGCTGCTCAGGTACACCGACATCACCATCCCCGAGTGCATCTACGAGGACCCCGACCCCAACAAGGGCAGCTTCCTGTACTGGATGGCCGTCGACTCGAAGGGCAACATGGTCGCCTACGAGCCCAAAGACGCGTACGAGGTGGCGGACGACGTGACGTTCATCGCCCAGTGGGACAACGACAAGACCGCACAGGCGAAGGTCTACGAGGTGTTCCAAAACCCGGACGGCTCGTGGGAGGAGCCTGAAGAGGCCAGCGCGCGGGCGTACAGCGCCTACACGCCTGCCACGCACGAGCACTTTACCGTGAGCGGCTACAGCACCGAGTTCACAGACGGCGAACAGGGCCGGACGGGCCTCAGGCCCGGCGCCTCCATAAACGTGGAGGAAGGTAAGACGAGCCTCTACGTGTACTACACGCGCAACTCCTACGACCTCGTGTTCTACGAGGATATGGCCGGCAAGAAGGCGGCAAAGACCGTGAAGGTACCCTACGAGGCGAACCTGGACGCATACGAGAACGAGTTCCTAACCAAGAGTGGCTGCATCTTCGCCGGCTGGTCCACGACTCCCAAGACGGACGGTGAGCTGTACTACTACGAGGACACGATTCCGAACTCGTGGAAGGACGAGGACGTCGCCAAGAAGCACCCCTGCGTGCTGTACCGCTTTGGCGATACGATGCCGGCACGCACGCTAAACCTGTACCCAGTGTTTAGGGCCGAGGCGGAAGAACCCACGTTCCGCACTCATTCGCTCATTCTGGATGGCTCCATTGGCGTCAACTTCTTCATGGAGCTGCCCAAGATGGCGCAAATCGACTACTCCACGAGCTACATGGAGTTCTCGGTGAGCGGCAGGGGTGGTACGACAACTACCGACCCATTCGATGCAGAGTACATGAACAGGCAGCACAGCTACTACGGCTTTACGTGCTATGTCAGCTCCATACAGATGGCCGACACCATAACGGCCACCTACCACTACACGGTAGACGGCGAGGATCGCCAGGTCTCGCAGGAGTACTCCATCGCGCAATACGTGAGTGACTTCAATAAGATCTCCGGAGACTACGACCAGGTGACGAGGGACCTCATCTTCTCGCTCGCGGACTTTGGCCACTACACGCAGCCCTACCTGAGCGGTATTCACGGCTGGAGCATTGGCAATGACTACAAGAGCATGTCCGAGCACGCGGCGCTTACGGCAGACATGGTGGAGGAGGCGCGCTCGGCCTCGGCAACATACGCGGTAAAGGCCAACGTACCGGCCGACGGCGAGGTGAAGGCCGTGTCTATGGGTCTGGACCTCGAGACCAACACGACCATGCGCCTGTACGTGAGCACCAAAGACAACGCGGGAATAAAATCCTGTGCGTTGGCCGACGGAACCCCACTGAGCGTGGAGCAGACGTCCGATGGGCGCTGGGTCGTTTCGGTCTCCGGTATTATGGCCCATGAGCTGGACAAGGCCTACGACGTGCGCATAACGACCACGGGAGGCACCAACGTGCGGGTGATTGCATCGGCGCTCTCCTTCGCGTGGGCCGTGTTTGGGTCCAGCGCACATAAGGACGACCTGGATGCTCAGTACCTGGCTACAGCGCTGTGGCGTTACTGGCGTTGCGCAGACAACTACATAAAGGCGTAAGCCATGTTATGGAGGAAAAAGAGAAGAGATACCACTATGGATGACAAGCACGCAGAGAGGCACTCAGAACGGCAAATGGACGAGAAGGAGTCCGCCAAGAAGCTGGACAAGTCCGAGGTGGACGAGGTCGCCGGAGGCAAGGGAGACCCAAATGGGCCCATCGTGACGCCGGAGATCTAGGCGGCACCCAGAAGGGAGCACAAGATGAGAAGAGCCATAGCCTTTGCCCTCACAGGGGTGCTGTTGGTGGGGTATCCTGCGGCCGCGCTCGCGGAGGGTGCCGAGCGGGACACGCGTACCGAAGCGCTGCAGGTTGCCCAGGAGGGAGACGCCACGGCCGACCCAGGCACGCCTGCAGATTCGTCGAAACAAGGTGATGACGACTCCAACTCGAGCGCAGGCGGCGGCGCGGCCTCTGAGCTTACCCCAGGCACGCCTGCAGATTCGCCGAAACAAGGTGGTGACGGCTCCAACTCGAGCACGGGCGGCAGCACGGCCTCTGCGCTTACCCAACAGAGTCTCGCGACCACGGGCGATCCCACGTCGCCGTTGCTCGTGGTCGGCGTGGCCCTTGGCGGCGTGGCCATTGCGGCAATCGGTGCCGCCACCAAGGTACGCGATGCTAAGGAGAGGGAGTAGCGGGTGAAAAGCCAGACGCGCAGGGGCACCCTAAGCTGGGTCGTGCCCCTCTTCCTGGGACTGGCGCTCCTTGTGGTTGCGCTTGCCATGCTGCTGGGTCACTCGTGCTCCGCCTCGTCCGATCAGCCACAGGAGTCGTCCCAGGCGATTCAGCAGGAGCCGCCCAGCTCGCCAATCGTAACGCCCGAGATCTAATCCCCACATGACCTCGCGGGTTCGAATCCCTGTGACTGCACGGGCTGGCCAGAATGTCTTGACCCATCAAAGGGGGTAACCCCCATTGAGGCTCATCGTCACGATGTGTGGGTGTGCGAGTTCGCCCAAGCGTTTGGCAGCGGCTATGGCGCCCAGGGGCGCAGGGCGCTCCGCACACTTCGGCCGCGCCATGGGCCCCTCGGGACGGGCGGGCCGCGCGGAGGCGGCTCACGTCTCCAGAACGGGCGATAACGCACGTGCATAGTCCCAGCTCACGGGAGTCCGCCCCTCGCGCGTTTTGTAGATGTGAACTCCCGGGCGGCGACACGAGTTCACATCTACAAAACGCGACGCGGAAGTTCGGGGAAACGCCTGATAACAGGTACGAAGGTTGATGTGTCGCTGTAGATGTGAACTCTCGACGCGCCGAACCGAGTTCACATCTACAACTTCGGCCCGGGAACGGCTGCTCAAGCGGAGGATGCGGGCGTTTTTTGACGTTGGGCTGCACCCGCACGCCCACACATTGTGTAGAAGGCACCTCTTCCCAAACGGACACCGGCACCAGTGAGACGAAGACTCTAGAGCCGCGCTACTGCTTCGTTAGACACGCGGCCTGGGAGGGGTCGTAGTCCGCGGGGTGCTGATCCTGCGGCAGGATCTGCACCTCGATCGCCTCGGCGCGCTTGGAGAGGCCCGTGGTGCCGGCGTCGGCTCCGTCGTGCGCCCAGCCAAGCCAGCCGTGGGTCTGGCTGTGCACGCGGTACCACACGGAGTAGCCGCCCTGCTTTGCCATGTCGCCTGTGAGGCTTATACGTACGGCCTCGACCCTCTTGGACTGATGCTCGGTGCCGGCTACCTTGCCGTCCGCGGCCGCGGGCATCCAGCCGGTGCCCTGCACGTGGGCCTCGTAGGAGATGCCGCCTCCGGTGGGCTGGTTGAGGACAGAGATCTTGACGGCCTCGAGGCGCTTGGACTTTCCTTCGGTGCCAAACTTGAGCGAGGACCTCGTGGAGGTCCAGCCGGTGCCCTGGACGTGGGCGCTGCCAGTGACGGCGCCCACGTAGGAGGCCTCGCCCTTCTTGTAGTCTGCGGGAGCCTGGCCCTTTGGGAGCACTTGCACCTCGATCGCCTCGGCGCGCTTGGACTGGCCCGCGGTGCCCGCCGCCTGGCCGTCACTGGCCCAGCCGAGCCATCCGAAGGTCTGTGAGTGCACGCGGTACCAGACGCTATGGGTGTCCGCGACCTTGCCGGAGAGCTGCATCTGCACGGCCTCGATGCGCCTGGACTCGCCCGTGGTGCCGGACTTGGCGCCGTCCTTTGCCCAGGATTGCTCCCAGCCGATGCGCTGGACGTGGGAGCGATACTCGATGGAGCCCTCCGCGTTCTTGGGCAGGCTCACGGAGAAGGCCTCGAGGCGCTTTGACTGGCCCTCGGTGCCGATTGCGATGCCCTTGTCCTTACCCTTGGCAGTTACGTCGCCGACGGTCTGCACGTGGCCAGAACCCGTGAGGTCGATCGCGTCCGCGGTCTCGGGGTCGCAAGGTATGTCGCCTGGGTACTCGGGTACCGCCATAGCGGTTGCGCGGAAGAGCCTGTTGTTGGGCTCGAGCAGGGATGCCCCGATTACGAAGAGCCTTCCGCGATAGGTGCACGCGGCCTGCGAGTATACGCAATCCTCGGACGAGCGCCTGGCGTACGGCTCGAACTTATCTGAGTCGTCGCGCAGTACGTAGGTGTCAGACATACCGTCTTTAGCGGGCGGGCCTACGAGCACGAATCCGTCGCTCGTCGGCGCGATCACGTTGTGGAGGCGAATGTTTCTCATTTCGCTGAAGAGAATGTATGTGATCGTTTCCGAGTCGCCCACGAATGCCGGAAACGCCCCCTCGAGCTCGGTCGCCCGTCCCTCCCGGACGCGAATGACCGCGGGGGCCAAGGCCATGGTGCTCATGCCGTCGCTGCAGATGAGCAGCGTTTTGTCGTGTGCCGCCACCTGGGGATTGGAAAGCGCGAGGGGCAGGGCGCAAAGCTCGTCTCCCGCACCTGACGAGAGGTCGTAGGCAGTCATCGGAGCCGGCACCGTCCTCCACGGCTGCTCCGGGTGCTCTGGGTCGGGCATGGAGCCGCCTGCCAGCTTGAGGTTGCCGTCGTCATTGACGATCGTCTGGCCCAGGAGCATTCCGTCCGCGGACGCCTTCGTCCACGAGCCGTCCGCGGGGTCGAACACGTACACGCGCTCCTCGGCGGCCTCTCCCTCAGGGAACGACGACTTGTGCTCGCCGGTCTCCAGCTCATACATGGTGGCGCCCTCGACGACTATCTTGCCGTCGTGCATGACCGCGGAGACGCCGCTCAGCCACTCAGGCAATGCGGGAAGCTCCGACCACGTCTGCTTCTTGAGGTCGAAGCAGAGCATCTTGCTGTATCCCGGCGCAAGCTCGTCGTCTCCCCCATAGGCGGGCAGGTGGTACAGCTTGCAGCCCAGGCCTACGAGTGGCCCCTTGGTCTCCCAGTCGCCGGGCGCGTCGCCATAGACGAAGGCGTCGCCGGCGGAGGGGTCGAAGGGCAGGTCTTGCTCGAAGACGCTCGCACCCTTGCTCACAAAGAGGTACTGCGTGTCCCATTTGCCAGCGGAATTGGTGAGCACGGCGCGAAGGATCCCCTCGATTGGGGCATCGAGCGTGAGCCTCACCTCTTCGTCCGACCATGACGCAACCGTCGCGGCAAGAGGCTGGTCCTTGGCGCCAACCACGTAGCGGGCAAGTTTCACGGACCCTGGCTTTGCGCCGAAGTTGTCACCCGTTATGGTCACGGTCGTGCCATTAACGTCCACGCCGGTGATGTCGGGGCCAAGGGCGTGCGAATCTGTGGGTTCGGTCGTGCCGTCAGCCAGGAAGTCGAAGATGCCGCCGGTCTTCACCGCAAGCGCGGGATCGGGAACGCGCACCTTCGAGCGCAGCAGCGACGCGAGCTCGGTGCCCTCATGCCCCTGCGAGGCGAGCACAGCTCCGGCCCCCGACACGACTGGAGTGGACATGGACGTGCCCGTCTTGAAGCCGTAGGGCGACGTCTGCGTTCCCAGTCCCAGCGAGTCGACGTAGAACGTGGTGCATCCCGCGGGGAGCGCGACGCGAAGCTTGATCACGAGGTGGTCTCCTTCGGGATACAGTGCCGCCCCCGTCGGCGGGTCCTTTCCCTCGATGGCCTTGTCGTTTGCCTGGAGCTCGGTGATGACCTTGTCGAAGGGGAGCCAGTCGGCGCGGCTGTCCGGACTAATGCCGGAGGTGAATTCGATGTTTGCGAGGTTCGTGGCGAGCGACCAGACCATTGCGCTTGTCGAGTCCTTGCCGCCTGCGAACATCAATCCGAGATGAAGGCCCTTGAGTCCCATCAGCCTGACTGCGATGTCCGTACCCGTGAGGTCGACGTCGAACTTCACGTCGTAGTGGTTGAACTTCCCGCCTCCGCTCGAGTCGACGGAATATGCCTGGTCGACGTCAATCTTGAGGCTGCCTGACCCGCAGGCGTGGACGTTGTCGACCCGTTTCCCCACGTCTGACTTGACGACGGTGTCGTCGTGCAAAACGCTGGGCTTGTCGTCCTGGTAGAGCTGGGAGACGGTTACCTGGGGCTCGGAATTGCCATCGAACCCTACGTAGAGCGGGTCGGTCGAGCGGGTCGCGTCGGCAAGGTACTGCGCATGCGCGTCCGTATTGGTCATGGTCGACAGGATGCGCGTCCCGGGCGCCGCCAGGTCCACGCTGCCGGTGCCGTAGTCGCTGCTGTCGTTCAGGGCCTCGTCTCCGCTCGAGTTGGCGACGATGACGGCATAGGGGTTGTTCTGGACGTACGAGTTGGCTCGCTCGTAGTGGTCGTTGTTCCTGCCGTCGTTGCCTGCGGAGAAGACGCTGACGGTGTTCCACGTTTCCCCCAGCTTGCGAACGGCCGCGTCGATGGCGCGACTCGTGTGCATGGAACCCCAGGAGTTGCTGGTGATCCTAATGCGCTCGTCATCGGAGGCCTGCTTGTTGAATCGGTCGACGAACTCGAAGGCGCAGATGGCGTCCGAAGTCGTCACGGCCCCGCCCTTGCTTGCGAAGTCAATCGACACGATGCGCACGTCTGATGCGACGCCGCTGGTTCCAAAGCCGTTCCATTCCGCCCCGATGATGCCCGCCGTGTGCGTGCCGTGCCCGATCGAGACGGATTCCGGGTCGTAGTAGTTTCCCTGGGCTCCCTTGTTTCCCGCCTTGTAGCCAAACTCATAGCAGCCGAGCGCGGCCTGCTGTTCGGGGGAGAAGTGGTACAAGACGTTGACCAGATCGGGGTGCTGGTTGTCGACGGCCGTGTCGAGAAGCGCCACCACGACTGGCTTGCTCATGTTTTCGCCGGGCTGCGACGCTGCGAAGTTGGGCACATTGATGGACGGGTTGGCCGTAAAGGCCTCCGTGCGCAGCGTCTTGTCGGTCGTCCAGTTGGCCCACTGCATCGGCTTCAGGTCGCCGACGGTGGTGGCATCTGCCTGCGGCGACATGCTGTTGTCCAACGTGGGGTCGCTCGGTTCCGAGTCCTCGATCGAGAAGGTGTAGTTGGGCTCGACGAAGGCGACGTTTGCGTCTTCGGACAGCAGGCGCAGGAGCTCCTCGGTCGTGAGCGTGGCGGAGGTAACGGACGAGAGCGTGAGGCCCTCCTCGGATTGCGCCGTCAGCGTGCCGTCTCCTGTCCCGGTTGCCGACGTGCCCACCCTCATGAGCGGCGTGACCTCGTAAGGCGCCTCGGACTGTGCCACGATCTGGCCACTTTGAGGAAAGAACGCCGCGACGACCTCACCCTCGACGTAGCTGCCGGCAGCCAGCATGTCGTCGACCTCATCCGCACGGGCGGCCGACGAGAAAAGCGCAAGGTGCATGAGCGTAACGACAAACGAGATGATGAGCCAGCGAGATGGCATGCGATGTGGTTTCATGGGGTCTCTCCTCGTTTAAGCTGCGCGTATCCAAATAGATTATAGGCCACGCATGCGGGGTGTGTCTAAGCCCTTTGATAGGTCACCATTCTGGCAACCCGTAAACCGTAACAATTGATGAAGCACGCCTAGCTTCTGGGGCAACGTCGACCCCGATTTCCCGTCGCAAGGACTATAATGACTATATATGGGCATTCTAACTATCACAGGGGACACGAGATGCGCGATGGTCATCCGAATCGCTTCGAGAACCGTTTGCGAGTGGACACCGAGTCGATCCCTGGCGGTTTTGTCCGCTACTACGCCGACGGCGACGAGGAGATCATACATGCGAACGGGTACGTCGTGCGCCTCTTCGAGTGCGACGACGCGGAGGACTTCCTGGCGCTCACGAAGGGGTCCTTCAGGCACTTCGTATGCGAGGACGACCTGGGAGCCGTAGAGAACAGCATATGGGGGCAAGTCGGTGACCGCGGCAGCCTCGACCACGTCTATTACCGCATACGCACCAAGTCCGGAAGGCTCGTCACGGTGGTGGACTACGGCAGGCTCATGGAGGAGTCCGAGTACGGCCGTCCCATATTCGAGGTGTTCGTCGCCCGCGTGGCGCCGGAGAGCGCCGTGGACTGGCTCACTGGTCTGTCGGGCATGGACCGCTTCCACGCGCTCGCCCGCACGGGCGCCTCTCTCCTGTTGGGTGCCGGACAGCGTGTCGTGGCCATGGCCTTCGACATCATGGGCATGAAGGGATTCAACACGCGCTACGGCAGGGAGGAGGGCGACCGGCTCCTGCGTGCCTTCGCCGACTCACTGCGTGCTGAGTTCGGCGGGGAGGCGTGCTCGCGCGTCGGCGAGGACCACTTCTACGCGTTCGCCGCAGAGAACGGCGTCGCAGAGAAGGTCGAGGGGGTGTTCGCCCTCTTCGCCTCGGCGGACTTCGAGCGCGTCCCGCCCGTGCGCGCCGGCCTGTACCTCTGTGACGAGCGCGACGACATCGTTGAGGTCGGCTTCGACCGCGCGCGGACGGCCTGCGACCTGGACCGCAGCACGTGGCGGTCCCACCTCGTGTGGTTCACCAACGAGATGAGGGCGGAGGCCCAGCTGCGCAGCCACGTACTCGAGTGCCTGGACCAGGCCATTGACGAGGGATGGATCCGGCCCTACTACCAGCCGGTCATGCGCTCGGCCACCTGCAAGGTCTGCGAGGAGGAGGCGCTTGCGCGCTGGGTTGACCCAGAGTACGGCGTGCTGCCTCCCGACCGGTTTATCCCGGTGCTCGAGGACGCCTCCCTGCTGCACAGACTCGACCTCCACATAATCGACTGCGTTCTGAAGGACCTCGAAAAGAAGCGCAAGTCGGGCGTGCCCGTCGTGCCGGTGTCGGTGAACATCTCCTATCGAGACCTCGTGCAGTTTGAGGTCGCACAGGAAATAACATCGCGCACAGACGCGTTGGGCGTGCCGCACGAGCTCCTCCACGTTGAGTTCACCGAGTCCGCCATCCACTCCGACCCCGAGCTCTTTATGGCCCAGGTGAGGTCTCTCCACGACGCGGGGTTCGAGGTCTGGATGGACGACTTTGGCAGCGGCTACTCCTCCCTCAACGTGCTGCAGCGCTACGAGTTCGACGTGGTGAAGCTCGACATGGAGTTCCTGCGCGGCGCCGCGCGCGACTGGGAGAAGGCGAGCTCGATCGTCGAGGGCATCGTGCGCACCTCGAAGAGGCTCGGCGTGCGCTCGCTCGCCGAGGGCGTGGAGACTGAGGAGCAGGCGGCCTTTCTCGAGGGCATTGGCTGCGACATGCTCCAGGGCTACTTGTTCTCGTCGCCACAGCCACTGGACGTGATCTCCAGACGCTGGTTCGAGGGAATAGGCCTGCCACGCGAGGCGCACGGCGAGGAGGGCTACTGGAACGACGTGAGTCACGTGAGCCTCACGGACTTCTCGGAATACGACGACGAGCGGGGCATCGAGGGACTCTCGATCTCGGAATTCCCCGCGGGTGTGTTCGAGCGGCGCGGAGGCGTCTGGTATGTGGTGCGCGACAACCGGCCGTTCGGCGAGATCATGGAGCGCGCGGGCGTCCTGCGTGCGGGTCACTCCGGGCTGTGTGCCAACGAGGCGCAGCGCGAGCTGGACGCTGAGTTCGTCGCCGCGTTTGCGCAGAGCGACAAGTCAGGTGCATGGGAGCTTGTGGCGGGAAGGCTCGAGGACGGATCGAGCTTCCAGTTCTACGTGAGGCCCCTGTCCTCGTCGCCTGAGGCCGCCGCCTACCTCGTTGTGGGTGTCCCCACCATGCTCGGCACAGCCCTCGGGTCGTTCGGCGACGTGCCGGTGGGATACGCGGTCTTCCGCGTGACCCTCGACGAGTCGGGCGACGAGGTCGTGGACTCGAGGTTCGTGTACGCCAACGAGCTGTATCGGAGCTGGAGCGGCTACGGCGACATGGAACTCGCCGGCAAGTCACTCCTGGAGGTGGCGGGGGACGCGGGTAGGATGTGGTTTCCCTACCACCACAAGGCAGCCATGCTGGGCGAGGAGGCCCACGGCACCGCATTCAGCCCCGAGGTGGGGCACTGGGTCAGCTTCCACTTCGCACCGTCCCCCGCGAAGGACTGCTGCGTTTACGCATTCTCCATCGCGGACGCGGAACATCACGAGCGAGAGGAGATGCGCGTCGGCCTGGACACGTCCGACCTTATCATCCGCATTGCCAACGCGCTCAACGGCGAGCTGAGCTACGACGCTGCCATGAATCGATTGCTCGAGATTATGAGCGAGGTCATCCATCCCGACCGCCTCTATGTGTTCGAATGTGGCGAGACGAGCGTGGACAACACCTTCGAGTGGTGCGCAGAGGGGATTGAGCCCCAGATCGATACGCTCCAAGACTTGGACTTCTCGGAGTTTGCCACTTGGGAGAAGCTGCTCGCACGTGAGCCCGTCGTCGTAATCCCCGACGTCGAGGAGTTCAGGGAGGTCGACCCGCAGATGTACTGGCAACTCTCCCGTCAGGGGATTACCCACCTGCTGGCCGTCCCCTTCTACGGCGGCGGGCAGCTGCTCGGCTACCTCGGAGCCGACAACTACATGCTGGAGGAGGGCGTGGACTCCATACGCGTGCTCCGGAGCGTCGCGTCGTTCGTCGGGGCGCGCATAGTGAACCGACGGCTCATGGAGACGGTCGAGCAGCTCGCGACGCACGACAGGCTCACGGGCCTCCTTAACCACAATGGCGTGGACCTCGCCATCGCCGACTGCCTGTCCGTTAGGGGAGGCGTCCCGTACTCGCTCGCGCTTATTGCCATCGACGGATTCAAGGATGCCAACAGGGCATACGGGCGCGATTTTGGCGACGCCGCCCTCAACAAGATCGCACGGCAACTGGAGCACGCGTTCCCCGCGGGATCGGTGATTGGACGAAACGCCGGTGACGAGTTCGTCGCCGTGCTGTTTGGGGATGACGCAGGACAAATGGGGCCATGCCTTGAGGGTCTTACAAAAGCGGAGATCGTTTGCGAGCATGAGGGCGAGAGTTACGCCTTTACCCTGTCCGCAGGCTACTCCTGCTATCCACAGCAGGCCACGGACCTGCACGACGCCTACTCCAACGCCGATGCCGCGCTACGGGCCGCCCAGCACTCGGGCGGTCATACGTGCCCGCAGTGAGAAAAGGGGCCAAACCCCTTTTCTCAGTTTCCCGGGCAAAATGAGAAAAGGGGTTTGGCCCCTTTTCTCAAAGTCAGTAGGCCACGCTCCCCAGGACTTCGCCGGTGTGTATGTCGACGTAGGCCGTGTAGCTCGTGATGCAACCATTTTGGCGACCGGCGGACGGGTCGTACCAACTGGGTACCATGAAGGAGACCTCGTAGCAATCGTGGCCCTGGTAGTCGCATGGGACGCAGTTGGGACAGAGTACCATGCCCCTGTCGATGCTGAAGTAGACTCGAACGATTTCGATGGCCGTATCGGAAGCCATGCCCTGGGCGTTTACGATGCGCTTGTGGTCATCCGTGTTTGGGTCGGTGGTTGCGAGTGCCGGGACGGCCGACGTGCCGAGGGCGAGTGCGCAGGCGATGGCAGCGGCGATGGTGGACTTGGCGGTATGCTTTATGGACGTGGCCATGACGACCTCCTTTTGTGTTAGGACCTTTGGCTTGTATTACGCGCGGGTCCCCGAGGCGTCCCAAGCTTTTTTTTGCGGCAAATCGCAGGACGGAGGTTATGTGAGCGCCTTGGCAATCGCGTCTGCCGTGGGCGGGCAACCGGGGACGTTGGTCGAGGCGCCGCGGCAGCATGCGCCGACGCCGAGGCCGTCAAGCTCGCAGCCTCGCCAGCCTTGGCCAATATAGATGTCCTGTTCCTTGCCACGGCCGGTGGCATAGAGTGCGCGGACCAGTGCGGCAAAGCACGCCGAGCAGGCGTTTTGCTGCCGAACGCGTCGCGTGAGGCGCTCGACGGTGCCGGTTGGCGCTGCGTAGTCTGCGCAGTCCGAAGGCGCGTTAAGAAACACGAGGTCTTCCGCGCTCCAGCTTGCGTGTCCGGCACCGTATTGCTCAGCCAACTCGATGTAAGGAACCTCGGCGGGCGCAAGACCCATAAGCGCGCGGCCGTAGGCATCGGCCTGCACTGCGTCCATGCAGGCGTACATGGTGTTTGTGCGCACCGGCGTGCCTCCCTCCTCAAAGCAGAGGTCGCCGCAGATACTGTCCACCACCACGAGCCCCGGCTTGAGCACCGCACCCAGCGCGGCGATGGGCTTGGTAAGGCCCAGCGAATGGTAACGGCGTTTCTCCGCATCGGGAATGCAGCCCTTGAGGTTCTTGAGCGCGCAGGTCATCCGGGTTTGACAGTGGCCCTTGAGTACCGGCAGGTCGACCAGCAGATCGGCCTCGAGTGCCCGACGGCACACCCGAAGCTGGCCGATGCTCGAGCGAACGGCAACGGCCTCGTCGCGCTTAAGGTCAACAAACGGCACGCCGTATGCCTTGCAGACGTCCTCGATGCCCGAACGGCGCAGCGCTCGCAGGGTATTGTCACCCACCCAGCTGCTCTCCATAACGCTCACGTCGTGTATGCCGTGGTTGCGAAAATGCTCGATGCAACCGCTCACCACGCCGGGATGCGTCACCGCGCCCTCCTCGGGAGCCGACGAGAGTACCAGGTTGGGCTTGAGCGCAACCGAGCCATTGGGAGGAACCAGCCTGTGTGCCTCGCATGCCTCGAGCAGCTGCACCGTCATGCGGTGTGCATCGCTGCCATGGATCTGCCAAATGGTGCGTAGTGCGTGGTCGTGTCCCATCGAAGCCTCCCGTTGCTGCCGTCCTTGCCGTCTGGGCCTGTCCTCTCGCGACGCGCAAGTCTCATAATACTGTGAGAAAACGGGTTTTTGAGAAAAGGACCTGATCCCTTTTCTTAGGGCAGCGTGAGGTAGCATTATGCCGACGTTATGTTTTGGGACCAAGGAGGAAATGCTGTGAAGAAGCGCGTGTTGTCGATACTGGTCGCGGTGTGCGTTGCCGTAATGGCCCTTGCCGGGTGCGGGCAGGCTAGCCAGAGCCAGCAGGCGTCCGACTCCGCTACGAGTGCGGCCAACAGTGCCGCGCAGGCTCAGGGTGACGTCCAGTACGTGCTGTACCTGGGCACCAACGACAAGGACACCAACGAGCCGGTGTTCTCTCACGAGGAGTGCAAGGAGAAGGCGCGGCAGATCCTTATTTCCAAGCTGGGCGGATACACGATTCAGGAGGCGGAAGGCGGCTGGGTCGGTGACAACGGAAAGGTGTGTCAGGAGTACACGTTGGTGATATACCTCAGCGACACGACCGAGGACAAGGTGCACGAGGTGTCGGACGAGCTTGTTAAGACGTTTAGGCAGTCGAGCGTACTCATCCAAAAGAATGTGACCCAGACCGAGTTCTACTCGGGCGCACAGGAGTAGCGACCGCAGCGTCGTACAAAGGGGACAGTCCCCTGGACACAAGGGACAGTCCCCTTTGTACGACGCCGCGCTACCAGGTAGCCCGAGCGCTATGCGCAAAAGGCCTGCAGCGCCTCGCCGTCCATGGGCTTGGCAAAGAAATACCCCTGCATATGCGTGATGCCCGCGGCGAGCAGGGCCTGCTTTTCTCCCTCGTTCTCGACGCCGCCTGCCGATACCTCGATGCCGCACTGCTCGGCCGCCTGCACCAGCTTGGCCAGGTCGTCGGTCGACTGCGTGCCCCAAAACGCGGGCGCAAGCTTGGCGCCCTGCACGCCCAGATCCTTGAGCGTGCGCAGGTCGTTCGAGTCGATGGCGCAGTTGTCGGCCACCACGCGGAAGCCCTTTTGCCCAGCTGCCGCAACCATGGCGCTTACGGCAGCGTCCTGCTCGAGCAGTGCCGCGCTGTCGAGCTCCACGCACACCTGGGCGTGGTCCACGTCGTGCCACTGCAGCGTGTCCGCCAGCGTCTGCGCAAAGTCGCCCATGGTGGCGTGGCGCAGCGAGAAATTAAGCGAAATGGGCACGTTGCCCGCGGCACCCTGCGTGTTTTGCAGATAGCCGCAAATCTCCTCGGCCATGTACCAGTCGAGTCCAAAGATGGTGTCGGTGCGATCGAGCGCGGGAACAAAGAGGCCCGCCGGAATTACGGTGCCGTCGCTCATGGTGTAGCGCACCAGGGCCTCGGCGCCAACCACGCGGTTGTCTGCGGCATTGACGATGGGCTGGTAGTAGGCAACGAGCTCGTGCTCCTCCACCGCACGTGCGGCGTCCTCAACGATGAGCAGGTCGTCCTCGTGCATAATCTGGTCGGCATCCATGGTGTTTTGCGTCCTTCGTGTTGGCGTGGGTATCGGCGTAATCTGAGCATATCGCAAAAGACCGCCAAGCGTGTGCCTCATCACAGACGCAAAGGATGAACGCACCTATTCCCAAACGGACAACGCCGTCGTGGCTGCTATAGCTCGTCGTAGAACGCGTAGCCGTCGCGACCGCGACGCTTTACCTCGTACAGGGCGCTGTCGGCATGCTTAAATAGCTCGTCCTCGGCGCATCCCAGCTCCCCAAAGGCAACGCCCACCGAAATGGTGGCGGCGGGAAGGCCGTTGGAATCGTCGCGCAAGAACGCCGCGACCTTCTCGATACGTGTGGCAATAACGTTGCGCAGCTTGGGGTGGGTGTCGGCCATTATTACAGAGAACTCGTCGCCGCCAATGCGGCAGATGTGGTCGGTCGACTTGAAGGATGCAAACAGGGTGGCGGCGACCTCAATAAGAATCGCGTCGCCCATCTCGTGGCCCCACTGGTCGTTAAAGACCTTAAAGTTGTCGATGTCCACGAGGATAAGCGCGCAGGTGCCCTTGTTCTCCGAGAGGAGCTTGTCGAAGGCGCCGCGGTTGTACACGCCGGTGAGCGCGTCGTTGTGCGCCTCGAAGGAGAGCGACTCGGCGCGGTCGTGGTGACGGGCGTACATGTCGTTGTACGCGGCGGTTAGGTAGCGCAGCTCTTGGGCGCCCATGGGTTCGAGTGCCTCGTCGTCGCGGATGCTCTTCGCATACATGGTCATGGGCCAAAGCAGCATGATGGTTGTGGAGACGATTACGAACCCGAGGACGAGCAATAGCAGGATAACGCCCACGCGCAATGCGGTAAGTTGCGTGTCCAAGGTGGTATTGCATTGATCGAGGTCGGCGCGCAGCGTGTCGATGAGCAGTTCCGAGGACTCCTGCACCTGGTTTTTTATCTCGAGTTTTTGGCGCATGTAGTGCTCATCCGTTACCAGCTTGTTTGCCAGCTCCATCTTCTTGCTTGTCGAGAGACCCTGCTCGTCTTCGCTGAGGGATACGCCTTGCAAGGAGCTGGGGAGTGACTGGTTGTGCTGGGCCTCCGCCACCAAGCGCATGGCATGGAGCTCGACCTTTGCCAGCTCGTCGGAGACTCCTCCCGCCTGCTCCAAGGCCGCGATTGCCCGTTCGTTGGTGGCGTTCTCTCGTAGCGTTTGCAGAGCGTTCTCGCGGTTGCGATCCTGCTCCATCTCGTTTATGTAGTTGCTCAAGTGCTGGAGGTCGGCGGTCTCCACGTACTGGCGAGCCTCGAACGTAAGACGGTCGGAGGCGTCTTGCAGCACGTCGACGGCCTGCTGACAGGCATGGTGGGCCTCGGTTATTCGGTTGGATCTCGTTTGGGTGCTTATGGCAAAGTGAAGGTCCATAAGCGTGAGAGCCGCAAGGATGAGGGCCAGGATAAACGAGCAGATGTTGATGGTGCGCATGCGGGGGGATACGGAGCGGGCAACATAGGCAATGTTGCTCGTTGCCTTGTCCTTATGCGATGCTTTTTGCTGCTTCATGCGCTCCCCCGACTCGCGTCAGTTATTGTTATACCACGCAAGGGGTCGTCATGGCCGCAAGGGGCGCCACCGACAAGCGAACGGTGGCGCCACAGGTTACTACCCGCTATCGATTTACGTTACTTTTACGGCTCAGCGGCCAAATGGGCTAGTACGGAAGTTGTCCAAAGTACTGATCCAGGTAGCGCTGATCGAGCGACTCCTGCTGTTGCCGCTGCATTTGCGCCTGCTCCTGCTCCTGCTGTGCCTGCAGTCGCTCGTCGGAGCCAAGCGTTACGCTGGTGGTAAGCGTCTGTCCGTCGCGCACGTACTGTACGTCCACCGCGTCGCCCACGGAGTTGCTGCGCACGGCCAGCAACAGGCTGTCGGCCGAGGTCACGTCCAGGTTGCCAATCTTGGTAATGATGTCACCAACCTCAATGCCGGCCTTCTGGGCGGGACTGTCTTGGGCGACTTCGGCCACATAGGCACCCTCGCTTGCCCCCAGGTTGTTGGTCTGCGCGGTCTGTGCATTAACCGTGGCACACGAGACGCCAATGTAGGCATGGGTCACCTGCTCGCCGGCAATCACCTTGTTGGCGATTTCCACGGCGTAGTTGCCTGGAATGGCAAAGCCGATTCCCGAGAAGGACCCGCTGCCCGAGGCGTCGGCGATCAGCGAGTTGATGCCCACGAGCTGGCCTTGGTCGTTTACCAACGCCCCGCCCGAGTTGCCGCCGTTGATGGCCGCATCCACCTGAATGAGGTTGGTGTACAGCGTGTTTCCGGTGGTATCGGCCATAATCTGATTGCGGTACAGGGCGCTTACAATACCGGTCGAGACGGACTGGTCGAGCCCCAGCGGGCTGCCCAGCGTCATAACCCAGTCGCCTACCACGAGCTGCGAGGAGTCGCCCACCTCGATGGGCGTTACCGGGGTGCCGTTGAGCTCCGCCTTGATTACCGCCACGTCGCTCGAGGCGTCTCCGCCCACGAGGGTGGCGTCGTAGGTGTTGCCTTCAATGGTCACCTGAATGCTGGTTGCGTCACCGGCCACGTGCCAGTTGGTAATTATGTTGCCCTCGGTGTCGAGCACCACACCCGAGCCGATGCCCTCACCGCTGGGCGTCACGACGTTTACCGAGACGACCGAGGGCAGGCACTTTGCTGCCACGGCCTCCGACGTGCTGGCCTCGCCGCTTGCCGGCGTAATGTTGAGTGCCGTGCTGGAAAAGTTCTGCGGGTTGGTTTGGCGCGCGGCGGTGGCAGGGGAGAGCATCCCCGTTCCCACGAGCGCGACGGCCAGCGATGCCGAGACCGCTGCCCCTGCGACTGCGCCGCCAAGGACGCCCTTCCACGTGTTTCCGGTGCGGACGTGCTGTTCCTGATACCTGTTGCTCATGTTGGTTCACCTTCCTCTTTGGGGTACGTAATGGATGTACCCGCGCGGGCCACAGGCAAACGGTGCTCGGGCCGTCTGCACGGGAGTGAAACAATGCTCTTGGTAAGCTTAAAATCGGACCTCAAATTTGGCTTTGCTTCAGGTTTCGTTGCCGTTCACGGGCTGGGCGGAATGTGTCGACCTATCAAGGGGGTAACCCCCCTTGATAGGTCAGAGGCCACGGGCACCCATGTTCGGCCCAGTCACTATGATTTATACTCTGCAAGAGATGAGACGATAGCGGGCGAGGGGAGCCGTACTATGCCGAACCGGGAGCTTTTGTACCTCATCATGTATGCGCTCATGGCAAAGGACGGGCGCGAGGCGGCGCTGTTTGGTGACTGCGCACCGCTGGCACGCGAGGCCTTTGCGCGCAGCTTGGCGGGGGAGGCGTTTCCCATACTGTGGTTCGAGCTGCCGCTTATGGGGGACCCATGGTTCGACCTGCATGTACTGGCCGCCCGGGATCAGATGTCAGCCAGCATGCGTTTCTCGGAGGACGAAACCGCCGGCCATCCGGAAATCTTCTCGTGGTTCGTTAAAGAGAAGCACGCCCTTGCAGTAAACCAGCTTGCGCTGAGCTACGACGTGAGCGCGGGGGACATCCAAAATCCCGCCGTGCAGCTGCTGGTGCGCTCACGGGATGTGGACGTGACGTGCGAGTTCCTAGAGGTTGCCGGCGGGGCCGATCTGGTTGCGGCGTATCGCGACTTTGCCGCTCGCATTCCCCAGGACTGGTTTGCCTGCTACGCCGGCGTGTTTCCTGGGCGTGTGGGCATGGGCCTGCGTGTTGAGTGCATACCAAATCGGGAGCGCTGCATGGCATATGCCCGGAACAGCGAGCTGCTTGCAAGGGACTTGCGTGCCGCCGGGCTCCAAAGCATCAGTGACACGCTGCTGGAGTATTGTGCCCAACTGGCGCCGTACCGTTTGGAGTTTCAGTTTAACGTTGGTGCGGATGGCGTGGTTGGCCCCACCTTTGGCACCAGCGTTCACTGCGAGCGTTTCGACGAACGCACGCGTGTGTTGAAATACGTCCCAGAGGAGGAGCCTGCCGCGATCTTTGGGATGGTCCAGAAGTGGGGGCTTGCCGACGAGCGCTGGCATCTGGTGGACGAGCTCGCGTTCTCCAAGCGCGTTGCCCGAAACGATGATGAGCAGCGGCTGTATTGCTGTCCCTCCATGGTAAAGCTGCGCTGGTGCGACGGGCAGCCCATGGACGCCAAGCTCTATATCGTGGCAGGCCTCGGCACCCCTGCGGAGAACGCGGAGGATGGCGCCGACGTCAGCGCTGCTACCAGCAAGAAGGTCGAGGGGCAAGCATAATGCAGATGCCATCGTATGCCGACAGCTTTGAGGTGCTGTGCCTGCAGGCCGCAGACAACGGCCGAAAGAACGTGTTGTTTGGGGATTGCGTTGACCGCGCGCGGGTGGCTCTGCGGCCGTTTATGGTTGGCAAGGCGTTTCCCAGTGTCTATTTGGAGTTTCCCCTTATGGGCGAACCGTTTATGGACGTAACGGTGCTCTACGGCAAGCTTGAGCCCCATACGCGCATCGATAGCAACACAGTGCTGGGGATGGAGCCCCTGCTGGATTGGTATGCCGGGTTGGGCGAAGAGTATTCTGACGTGTGCTTTGGCTTTGAGCTGGACGTAAAGGACCCGTCGCTGCCCAAAGCCGCCGTGCATTTTGAGCCGCGTGCCCACACCGAGCTCGTGGAGCCGTTTTGCCGGGCAATTGGCGAACCCGATCGCGCACAGCTTTATATGCAGCAGACAAATCGCATGCCAGAGGAGTGGCCCCTCGCGTTCTTTGGGCTGTTTCGCGGTCGCCCGGGATCTGCGATGCGTGTGTGTGGCTATTTGGGCAACGGCGAGCGCGACGCATGCGCGGCAGATCCAGCACGCGTGGCACGGGCGTTCGACGAGGTGGGCTTTGCTGCGTACGACGATGCCATGCTGGAACAGGTCTCGACGTTTCTTGCCACGGTGCCCGGGAGCGTGGACTTCCAGTTTGACGTGAGCTCGGGTGGCGAGGTCGGTGGCACGTTTGCCATAGATGCCAAGTTCGACTGCATGCAACCCGCCGACGTTGTTGCCTCCTTTGCGAGTGGTCCCGGCGCGCGTCTTATGCAGCTGTTTGAGGCCTGGGGGATTGCGGACGAGCGCTGGCGGCTGGTTGCGGACGCCACGTTTGCCCGCGCTCTGCCTGTTGATCTGGAGGACGGGTCGCAGGGACGCTTCGCCCTGACCCTCATGCCTCAATGGGTCAAGGTGCGTTGGTGCGACGGCATCCTACAGCCCGCCAAGTTGTATCACTTTGCAAACGCCGCGCTGATGCGGTAACGGACACCGCGCGCCAAGCAACGGCAACTCTTTGCAAATACGGCTTGACAGGCATCCCCGTCAATCTGTATTTTCTATAGACACTATATGCAGAATTGGGTCGATTGGCTCAAGACGATGCTGGAGAGAAAGATGCAACGCAATACACACGACACACACAACACACCGTTGGCATTTTTGGCGAGCGTGATGGCCAGTATCGTGCTGGTGTTGAGCCTTATACCCGTACAGGGCTTGGCTGAGGCATACAGTGAGGTTGCGGAACCCACTGCGACGTCCACACCAGAGGAGCAGAACAACGCGGGCGGCGAGCCGGCCGTGAGCAACGGTGGTGCCACCGGTGGCCTTGGCGGCGAGATGGGCGCACCCGCCCAAAACCCGGACCAGGGCAGCCAGAACGACCAGCCTCCCGCGGCTCCCCAGGGCGAGCCCGAGCAGCCAAAGGACGAGCCCGCGTCCGAGCCCGAGCAGCCGGCCGAGCAGCCCGAGCGTAACCTGAGCGCCAACCTGGCGGACTTCATTACCAAGGCCGAGATCGAGGGCGCTGGCGAAAAGGACGGCGCGACCGTGGTAGACGAGGGTGTCTCGTACACCGTAAAGCTCACCTTTACCGAGGGCATCGACGGCAAGGAGTACGCCGAGACCGAGGAGCTCACCTACGCCCTGCCCGCCGGCTTTACCGCCGACGGCAACCAGCCCGCAGCCGCAGATCCTCTGGTGGTTACCTACGTGGACGACAACGGCGAGCGTCAGGGCATCGAGCTCGACAAGAACTCCTGGTGGGTGAGCGACAACGCGATTCACCTGGTGTGGCGCGTGCGCGACGCCGACAAGCGCTCCAAGGAGGAGGTCGACCAGGCCCTCAAGACCATCAGGATGTCGACTTCGGTACCGGTGCCATCGCCCTCAGCGTAACCCCCGAAAAGAAGGACGAGGCCAAGGAAGAGAACAAGGACGAGGCCAAGGACGAGGAAAAGACCGAGGAAGAGGAAGAGCAAAAGGAGGAGGAAGAGGCCGAGCGCACCGAGTACGTGTTCGAGAACGACGAGCTTCGCGTGGTCGCCACGACCACCGACGCCAGCGTGCTTCCCGACACCGCAGAGCTCGTGGTGAGCCGCGTGCAGCAAGGTGACGCCTTTATCCAGGCGCTTAACGGCACCGCCTCCAACAACAACGAGTACGACGAGAACAACACGCTGCTCTACGACGTGGCGTTTGTGCAGGACGGCGTGGAGGTCCAGCCAAAGGACGGCGAGGTCTCGGTGGCGTTCCAGTTTAAGGGCGCGCAGCTCTCTAACGAGCTCGAGGCCGATGCCAAGGGCTACGTGGAGGTAAACCACCTCCCCGTTATTGCCGGCGTGCCCATGGTGGAGCAGGTAGACGCAAACGTGTCCGTAGCCAAGGAGAGCGCCAACTTTACCGCAACGAGCTTCTCGGTGTACTCGTTTAGCTATACGGTGGACTTTATGTACAGCGGCTACTGCTACAAGATGCCGGGTAACGGCAGCATTATGCTCTCCAGCCTGTTTATGGCCCTGGGCATCAACCGCAGCGCTGCCGACGTAAGCAAGGTTACGTTTAGCGACCCCAATCTTTTGTCGGTGGTGCAGCTCGACAACAACTGGCGCCTGGTGAGCCTCCAGCCGTTCAACACGCCCGAGACCCTTACCGTGGTTATGAAGAACGGTGACGTGATTACGATTGACGTGACGGACGAGGTCAAGGGCAACGGCAAGCTCACGGTAACCTTTAAGATGCAGGGCCTCAGGCGGCTCTCGGCAGAGATCGCGAAGAACATTACCTTTATTGTTAACGGCCCCAATGGCAAGACGTATGCGTGCACGTTGGACAAGTTTACGAACTTCGACAAAGAGGGTACCGATCCAACGTGGATCCTTTCTGGCTTGGAGGACGGCACGTACGCCGTGAGCGAGAGCTTTTCTGCAAGCTCGAGCACCGAGTGGAACATAAGCACCAGCTACACGTCGGACGGCCAGGAGAAGCAGAACGTGGATGTAAAGGGATCAGAAGAAGGGTCCGAGGCAAAGGATGGTGCCATTACCGTAACCAACACGTACGAGGGCAAGGCGGCACTCCAGCTTACCAAGAAGGTTGACGGCGAAGGCTATACGGGTACCGAGGACTTTACCTTTAAGCTGGACAAGCCCAGCGACAAGAGCGAGACGAGCGACGAGTCTGCCACGAGCATACTTGGCGAAAACATGGGCGGCATGGGCCAAACCAACACCGCGCAGGGCGAGAAGCTCCCCACGAACAAGACCACAACGGCAAAGGCCGGTGAGGTGGCTACGTTCAACGAGATAACCTATTCCGAGCCGGGAACCTATCTGTATACCATTACCGAGAGCGAGCCGTCCCTCAAGACCAACGGCATGACGTACGACACCTTGGCCAAGTATGCCAAGGTAGTGGTGGACGACAACCTCCTGACGACCATTACCTATGGCCTTACGGAGGACAACATCGAGGACAAGGAGCTGGTGGTTACCAACGTATACGCCGAGAACCCCGGAACCATTACGGTTCGCAAGGTCGTCTCCAGCTCGCGTGCCGAGGACAAGAAGAAGGACTACACCTTTAAGGTGACCCTTACCGACATGGACGGCAAGGGTATTACGGGCAAGTATGGCGACATGGAGTTTAAGGATGGCGTGGCCACGTTTAAGCTCAAGCACAACCAGAAGAAGGTTGCCAAGGACATCCCGCTCAACCAGCTGGGCAAGCTGATTTACAACGTCCAGGAGACCGACTCCTGTGGCCTTACGTCCAAGCTGACCGAGAGCAAGTCCAAGGACGGCCTGTCCACGACCATTACCTGCACCAACAGCTACCGCAAGAACGCTTCTAAGATTTCGTCTAGGAAGGCCTCGTCCTTTAGCTCTGCACGGGGCTCGCTGGCCAAGACGAGCGACTCCACGAACATGGTCCTGCCCATCGTGGCGCTGGTCGTTGGCGCTGCCGGCGTCGCGGGAGGCATTTGGTACCGTCGCCGCAAGCAGCAGCAGTAACCGATAGACACCCATCGGCGGCGTTGTCCGCTTGGGAAGAGGCACCTTTTGGCCATCGGCCGATGGCCAAAAGGTGCCTCTTCCCAAGCGGACAACGCGCACAACCAGGCACAGCTTTCCGATTGTTTTGTATGCTTTGTCTCGCAACGGGTATGCTTGGAATATGTATACGCGCCATCCCAATATACCGCAGCGTTTATCGCTCGTGCTCGCCATCCTGATTGTGGCGTTTGGGCTCATGCCATGTGCCGTGGCACGCGCCGAGGGCGAATATGTGCCGGGTGAGGTCGTCGTGGTGTACGAGGACGCCTCGGCGCCCGTTGAGCAAACCGAGACCGAGCTGGCCAACAGCGGTTACGCCGTTACCGAACAAATAACGTCTGCCGACGCGAGTGACGTTGCGGCAGCCGTGGCCGAGGTACCCAACAACACGTCCGTCGAGCAGGCCGTGGAAGAGCTCACTGCCATGCCCGGTGTGGCCTTTGCCCAGCCCAACTACGTGTACCAGCTGCCTGAGCCGATCGATGAGGTGACGGCTAACGCCTTGGACATCAACGACTATTACTATCGAAACGACATGGCGCGTCACCTTGAGCTCTCAAGCGTTCTGGAGGCGTGGGAACTCGCGCAAACCAACGGCAGCGTGGGCGTGGCGGTGCTCGACACGGGCTGCCGCATGAACCATGAGGACCTTACCGCCAATCTGGACTGGCTTAATGCCTGGGACTTCATTACCAACAGCGCCAACGGCGGCCAGCGCCTTGCACTGAGCCTGAGCAGCAGTGACTGCGGAGACGAAAACGGGCACGGTACGCACGTGTGCGGCATCGTCGGTGCCAGTGTAAACAACAATCTTGGAACGGCCGGGGTGTCTCATAACGCCAGCATCGTGCCCATGCGCATACTCAACGCCCAGGGGCGCGGCTCGACCGACACCGTAATGAAGGCGCTCAACAAGGTGGTTGAGCTCAACGAGACGGAGGGGACCAACATACGCGTGGTGAACCTCAGCCTGGGTGGTGAGGGGACCGACGCGGCGCTGGATGCGCTCATTACGCAGCTTGCGAACAAGGGCATTCTGTGTGTGTGCGCGGCCGGCAACGAAAGCTCGACCGAGCCCACAGTGCCGTCGGACTGTACCGACAGCCTTGCCGTTATGGCAGTAGACAAAGACAAGTGCCATACCTACTACACCAATTACAAAACGAGTTCTGACGTCAATGTCAACAAAACCGTGAGCGCCATGGGAGGCTCAGCCAAGTCCTACGACGACTACGTTTGGTCCACATACAAGGGGTCCAACAGCGATTACTCTGGTCTTGTGGGCACCTCGCAGGCAACGCCGATTGTCTCGGGCGCTGCCGCGCTTATGTTTGCGGCGAATCCGGGGCTGAATGTGCGGCGGGTTCGCGAGCTGTTGGTCACGACGACCGACGAGGTCAACCACAACGGATCCTATGCCACCAAGGATTCGTCGAGCGCCGGGCTGCTCAACAGCTACCGGGCGGTGGCCGCCGCAAAAGGCGCCACGCTCTTCAGCGTTGCCAGTCCAGAGGCCGTCGAGGGGCTCGTGTATGCCGGAGTCGAGCAGGCGGGCGTCATGGGCAACCAGGCGTATACGCTTACCACGCAAAAGATTGCGGATGGTGCGGGGGTCGTGGTTGCGAGTACCCAGCCATACGAGGGAGCCAAGGCCACCGAGGCGGGCACCTACCGCACCACGGCCCATCTGGTTGCCGGCTATACCTGGGACGACGAGACCAGCGCGGACAAGACCGTTGACTGGTCCATTGCCAAGGCGCCGCTTACGGCAACCTACGAGCCGTGCACCGTGCGTGTTGGCGTACTTGTGCCAACGGAAATGCAGGTAACCGGCTTCGCAAACAGCGAAACTGCGCTTACTGCCCAAGGATACGAGGCCCCCGCCATCGACTTTGGAGGCGCTCGAGACGAGTCCACCGGCAAGGCGATCCTGCCGGAGGGCGAGGACGTGCATGTGTACGAGACCACCATAAGCGGTGGCTCGGCGAACAACTACTTCTTTAACGAGTACGCGCAGGGCAACATTACCGTGGTGCGCAAGCTGGCCGTGCCCATACCAAGCGGCTCGACGTTTACCTACAACGGACGCCAGCAAACCGGCGTGCCCACCAATGCCGGTTATGTGGTTGCCGAGGGCGTTGCCACGGCAAAGGACGCGGGCGAGTACACCACCGTTCTTGCGCTTTCGGACACGGGATCCTACGTGTGGGAAGACGGTACGACCGACAACAAGACCGTGGAGTGGATTATTAACAAGGCCCGCCTGGACCTGCGGTTTAACGGAGGGGCCACATGGCGCACGGACCTCAGCGGCACCCCCGCCCAAATCGGCATGCAGCTTACGCAGCTGTACAAAGACAGCATAACGGTAACCAGTCCCGTTACCGCCGAGCGGGTAACGTCGCTTCCGGGCTTTAAGTTGCCAGCGCTGTGGTTGATGACCTCCAACTCGTCTGGTCAGGGCATCAACAGCGTCGAGGTGGTTGACGGCAAGGGCGTAGGTGCGCAAGAGATTACCACGTTGGTGCGTCCCAACGCGAACGTCTTGGGTGAGGTTGGCGTCAAGGCCCTCGTTCCCATTACCAAGGGCACCGAGGATGCCAGCGAGGAGGAATTGGGCAACCCCACGGACAACTACGAGTTCTTCCGCAGCTACTCGGGCAACCTCGTGGTGTACGACAAGGCGATCGTGCCTACCGTTGCCAACCATACCTATACCGGCGCTACGCAGGTAGGCGTCACGGGTGGCTCTCACTGCACGATCCAGGGCACGACCCAGGCGGTCAATGCGGGCACGTACACCGCAACGGCTGTGCTGAACAGCTATTATCAGTGGTCCGACAAGAACCCGGGTGACCTGCGCGTGAACCGTACCCTTACGTGGCGCATCGATGCGCGTAGCCTTGCTGGCGCTGCGGTAACGCTTCCCACAACGCGCTACACCTACACGGGTTCAGCGATTCAGCCCAACCCAACGGTCGTGTTGGACGGGCACACGCTTGCAAAAGGCACGGACTATACGGTTTCGTACGCCAACAACACGAATGCGGGCACCGCGCGCGTAACCATAACGGGCAAGGGCAACTATCAGGGAACGGCTACGGCGAGCTTTACCATTGCCAAGGCTATGCTTACGGCAACCTATGCCGGTGGCAGCATCTATGCGGGAGCCGCCGCCCCAACCACGGTGACCGTTACGGGCTTCGTGGGCGGGCAATCGGCCGCGAAGGCCGCAGGCTATAAGGCGCCAACGGTAAGCGTGAGCGCTGCGCAGCGGAATACACCGGGCACCTACACCATAACGCCCGGAAGGGGAGCGGCAACCAACTACAGCTTTACGTATAGGCCGGGTACGCTGCGGGTTTTGGCCGTGCCGGTGAGTTCGGTGAGCCTCAGCCAGACGCAGGCCTGGCTGGGCGTGGGCAAGTCGACCGCACTGACGGCTACCGTTGCGCCCAGCAATGCCACCAACAAGGCGGTTTCGTGGAGAAGCTCAAACGGGGGCGTAGCCACGGTAAACGCCTTGGGTGTGGTAACAGGCCTAGTTCCGGGGACCGCCCAGATTACCGCCACAGCCGGTGGTCGCACGGCTACCTGTACGGTAACGGTGGGCATTCCGGCCGCCACGGTCGCGTACCAAACCCATGTGCAGCGGGTTGGTTGGCAGGGGTGGAAGCGCAACGGCGGCATGAGCGGCACGAGCGGTCGATCGCTGCGGCTGGAGGGCATCCACGTGCGGCTTGAGGGAGCGCAGTACGCTGGTGGCATCGAGTATCGCACGCACGTGCAAAAGATCGGCTGGCAGGGTTTTGTGCGCGATGGTGCCATGGCCGGAACGAGCAGGAGGTCGCTGCGGCTGGAGGCAATCGAAATTCGACTCTATGGTCAGATGGCCAGTTATTACGACGTGTACTATCGCGTGCATTGCCAGAAGTTTGGTTGGATGGGCTGGGCCAAGAACGGCCAACGTTCTGGCAGCGCGGGCTACTCCAGGCGGCTCGAGGGTATCCAGATTGTGATTGTTCCCAAGGGGCAGCCGGCACCGGGAGCCACCTACGCCGGCATTACCCAGCGCTTCTCGGACTGCTTCCGCCAGCGGCGGTAGCGGACACCGCCATCCGCGATCGGCCACGAGTTTCTGACAGAAGCATACCAATAAACTAAAAAACATATAACGAATAGGCAATATTAAAGGTGCGGAACCGTTTACCGATGTATTTTGCTTCGCTCGCCGCTAGACTACAGGTTTTCATCAGCTATTAATCAGAAATTAATCAGAATCAGAATTTGTATGGACACTCATGCAATGATGGGCTGACTTAGCTGTATAGCGGGGGAGAGAAAGATGCAACACAAACGCAACGACCGACACAACACACCGTGGGCTCGTTTGGCAAGCGTGATGGCCAGCATCGTGCTGGTGATGAGCCTCATTCCCATTCAGGGTTTGGCCGAGGCGCGCGACGAGTTCCTGGACCTTACCAACACGGCGTCGCAGGAGCCACAGACGACCGACGGTAGCAACGATCCCGGAGGCGGTACGCAGGGCTCTGCGGACCAAAACGCGAATGCCGGTACGGATGACGCTGCCAACAGCCAGACGACCGTGCCTGTTGAGGACGTGGTCGTGGAGGAGGGTGGCGAGAGCGGCCAGCCCGAGCAGCAGACGCCCGAGGCCACAACCGAGCAGCCAACCGTACAGCCCGAAGAGCAACCCAAGCAGGAAGTTTCGCCCGAGCAGGCTCAATCCCCCCAGCAGCCCGAGCGCAAGCTGAGTGCGAATCTTGCAGACTTCATTACCAAGGCCGAACTTGAGGGCACCGAGGAGAAGGACGGCGCCTTTGTGGTGGACGAGGGTGCCTCGTACAACGTGAAGCTCACCTTTACCGAGGGCATCGACGGCAAGGAGTACGCCGAGACCGGTGAGCTCACCTATGCCCTGCCCGCTGGCTTTAGCGCAGTTGGCGACCAGCCCGCTGTCAAGGAGCCGCTGGTGGTTACCTACGTGGACGACAACGGCGAGCGTCAGCCCATCGAGCTTGCCAAGGAGTCCTGGTGGGTGAGCGACAACGCGATTCACCTGGTGTGGCGCGTGCGCGACGCCGACAAGCGCTCCAAGGAGGAGGTCGACCAGGCCCTCAAGACCATCGTGGCCGGCACCTTTGCCAAGGACGCCAGGGACGTTAACTTTGGTCGCGACATCGTGTTGCCCGTGAGCGTTACCCCCGCAAAGCAGGACGAGACCAAGAAGGACGAGGGCAAGCCCGAACAGAAGAAGGAAGAGCAGAAGAAGGACGAGGAAAAGCCCGAGGAGCAGGACGAGGAGGCCGAGGCCAAGCCCGAGCAGAAGCAGGCCGAGGAGACCGCGGCCACCAAGACCGAGTATGTGTACGAGAACGACAACCTGCGCGTAACCGCCACGGTCGCCAAGGCCAGCGCACTTCCCGACGCGGCCAAGCTCCGCGTAACGCGTGTGCAGCAGAGCGACGCGAACCACGACGCCTATATTAAGGCGCTCAACAACACCGCCGCCAACAGCGACGAGTACAACGCGCAAAACACGCTCCTCTACGACGTGAAGTTCGAGCTAGACGGCAAGGAGATTCAGCCTTCGGAGGGCGACGTTGTCGTGTCGTTCCAGTTTAAGAACAACCAGCTTGCCGACGAGCTTGACGCCCAGGCAAAGAGCCATGTTGAGGTGACCCATCTGCCCATGGCAAATGGCACGCCCACGGCGGAGCAGGTGGACGCAAACGTGTCGGTTGCCAAGGAGACCGCGAGCTTTACCGCCACGAGCTTCTCGGTGTATGCCTTTAGCTATACGGTGGACTTTACCTACGGTGGCTACTTCTTCCAGATGCCCGGTGGTGACAGCGTAATGCTGTCCAACCTGTTTATGGCACTGGGCATTAACCGCAGCATGGCAGACGTGGCCAAGGTCGAGTTCTCCAACCCCGAGCTCGTGTCGGTGGTGCAGATTGACAGCAACTGGCGCCTTACCAGCCTGAAGTCGTTTGTTACGCCGGAGAAGCTGACCGTGACGATGACCAATGGGGACAAGTACGAGATCGACGTGACGGACCCGCTGGTGGGGACGCAGGGTGTGCCGATTGGGGTGCAGGCGGGGCCAACAGACCTCAGTGACAAGGTGAAGAGCGTGTCGGTTTCCGCGCCGATGGAGAACGGCAAGTACAAGCTCATGCCTGGCGAGACGTATACCATCACCATGTCATTTGCTGAGGAAGGCGACAAGCAGTTCCCCGACGACGACACGCCTATGCACTATACCGTGCCGAACGATTTTAAACTCCCAATGACTGAGGCAAAGGATTTCAAGATTATTGTTACCGACCCCGAGGGGAAGCAGTTTACGGTGTCTGGTAACAAGTACAGGATCAATGAGAACAATCAGTTGGAGGTTTGGTTCAACAAGGATGACCCCAACTTTAGCAAGCTCACGGGATCGACCAATGCGCGTATCAGCATGAGCTTCGACGGCGAGTTTGACTACAAAAGAGATGAGATTCCTTTCGGCGGTGATGCCACGATTAAGGTAGACCTCGACAATACGAGCAAGGTGGAGTCGAGCAAGTCGGCGTCTCTTGACCTTTCGAGCAACCCACCAAAGATTAACTACACCGCCACGGTAACTTCCACGGGCCACAGCACCAACGTGCAGATTACGGATACGATTTCCTGCAAAGACCAGAACGGGCAGGACGCCAATGGCGTTCTTACACTTGACCGGAACTCCTTTAAACGTAACACCAACAAGGGAAACCAAGCCTACCAAGACCAGGACATCACCGTCTCGGGTAGCGGTAACACCTTCAACTACAACATTGGCGACATGAAGAACGGCGAAACCGTTACCATCAAGTATTCCGCCACCATCGACCCGACAGTGATTCCAAAGACGGAAGACGGCAAGACGAAGGTCGTAATAGGCAACAACGAGGTGAGCGTTAAGAGTTATGAGCAGCCGACGCCCTCCAAGACCAACATCAACACGCGCATCGATTACAGTCCCAAGCTGCAAAAGGACGGTATGACCCTTAACCAGGACGGAAAGTCTTTTACGGCGAGCTATACGTTTAATGGCGATGCGCTCGTGAGTGGCGGCGGCTACACCCTTACCGATACCGTAGGTAAGTACCTCACGCTAGACGGTACGACCGGCATTACGATAAAAGTATACGACTCGACTAGCGCGAATGCGGAGCCGGTTCGTACTGATACCCTCAATTGGGATGGAACCGGCGGCGGAAAGGGCAGAGTCTCAAAAGACAACGAAGCTGGTAAGTGGTTTACCTATACCGTCCCCTCGGATGATGCTGGTCACAACTATAAGTACGTCGTTGAGTACCAAGTCAAGATCGATGGCACGGGCCAGAAGCTAGACAAGCCCACGACCGTAAATAACACCGTCAAGTACGACAACGACCACGTGAGCACGGGCACGGGCGTTATCACGCCTTCCAACGACAACAAGTTCGAGTTCAACAAGCGCGTGGACAACATCGACTATGTAAACAACCGCGTTTCGTGGACTACGACGATTAGCGTACCTGTGGAGGGCCTTTCGGGAGCTAGGGCCACAATAACTGACACCCTGCCCGGTACGTGGGCTACCTCTGGTTGGGTACAAGACGACCTCTATGTCATTCCTGGAGATGCGACCGAAGGCAGTGGTGCATACCATCAGAGCGTAAAAGTCACGGGATTGAATTCTGGAGAATCGTACACAGTTACTCCTCATCAGGGAAGTTCTGGAACCCAGAGCACGTTCGACGTCGTGTTCCACAAAACCGACGGTGGAAATGGCCTCGATTCAGCTGGTGAAAGTGGACACGCCCGCATCGTGACGGTTACCTATGAGACGACTGTTAACGAGCAATGGCTCGCCGACGCAGCCAACAACAGCTGGCTCCAGAACCACACCAACAGCGTAAAGATCAATAACGAGACCAAGACCGCCACGGCCGACATCGCAGGCGTTGGCGTGGCCAAGGACTCGGAAGTCGCGGGCTACCGTACGGTCAACGGCGTAAAGCTTCCCGTGTACAAGTACACCCTCCTGCTTAAGAACGTTACCCAGGACGACAACACCATCAAGGACTTCTTCGACACCGAAATTCTGACACCCTTGGCACCAGATGCCACTGGAAACTACCCCAGCTCCATGGGCACGCTAAGCTTCTCGCCCGACTACTTCGCGTGGTACACCACTAACCAAAACAATGGTACCCGCTCTACGAGCCCGGTGTCGTACATGCCAATCTCTGAGCAAATCACAGAAGGTGGCGAAACTAAGACCCGGAGCGGCATTGCCCTTACTACAAACTACGAGAGTATGGTGCGCGATACGACCAGCACTACAGGCTATTATCCCATTACTAAGATCATGTACTACCTTACAGTGAAGGACGAGGCAGCGCTCAAAAAGCTCCAGAACCGCGCAGTCAATAATGCCGATGGCGGCGAAGACGACAAGACCTACACCCTCAGCAACACGGCCAAGTGGGGTGCCTCCACCGATCCTGGTGACGTCAAATACGAGTTCCCGGGTATCACCAAGGAGATGCTGAACGACGAGGGCAAGCCTATGACCCAACAAGACCTCACCGTCCAGGATGGTGAGATCTATGCCAACTTCAAACTCACTGTCAACCCCGGCGGCGCGGTTATCAACGGCGGTAACCCTTACGACATCACTGACACCATTGATCACCTGAGCATCGACATTACGTCGATTAAGGTGTCGCCCACACCCGAAACGGGCGAAGTCGTATACGACATGAAGGACAACGAGCTCAAGTTCGAGAACGTACCTGATGGCAAAGAGTTCGTGATCACCTATCGCGCACGCGTCATTTACGACAGTATCGGCAATGCGGGCGACACCATCAACGTAAACTTCAAGAACGACGTGTCCATGCTTGGATACGAAGACCACATCAGTGACTGGGCGCACCGTAAGAACACCGGTACCGGTGCGGCTGACCTCTATGCCATCAAGCTCATGAAGTACCAGGCCGGCAACATGTCTCAAAAGCTCAATGAGGCTGAGTTCACCCTGTATGAGGCAATGCCAGGGGATGACAGTGCTATCAATCCCGATAACCCTACGGGCTATGTCATCGACACAAGCAAACCCGTAAAGGATGGAGAAGGCAACATCGTAACCTTCACCTCGGGTAAAACGAAGAAGTACGGCCCAGATAAGGGTACATCAGAGGAAGATGGTATGGTGACGGTCTACGGTCTCCAGGACCAGGACGGTTGGGCGTTGGAGCCGGGCAAGTACTACTTCCTGCGTGAGACCAAGGCTCCCGCAAACCACAAACTCCCGGGCTATGACTTCCAATTCATGATCTCGGAAGACGGCATCACGCACTACGAGCGTTATATCTACCACTCCAACGACACGATGAGCGCTAAGAACTATCCCGGCAAGGACATCCATATCAAGAAGTACTGGGGCAACGTCATCGATTCGAATCAGAGTTCCGAAGATCCGACAAACCGCAGTTATCAGCCGTCCGATTCCGACGTTGTGGTCGTGCGTCTACAACAGAAGATCGGTGACGGTGAGTGGAGCAATACGATCCGTCGCGAGGTCAAGAACAATCCGAGCGATGCTAACGAAAAGCCTCATTGGGTAGATGTGACCGACACGGGCTATCCTCAGGGCAAGCAGTATTCGCCGCTCATTGAGCTTAACAAGTCCAACGGCTGGGAGGCGGACTTCACAGACCTGCCACTTGCCGTGCCGGCAGGAGATGGTTTTACGGGCGATGACGTTCCAGTTGAATACCAGGTTCTGGAGTGGACCATCAACGGTAAGCCTGCCAACCAAGGTACCGTGCAGCAGAACGGTTCCAACGACGAATACACGTGGTCGTATCAGCCGCAGGGTAAGGACATGGCCATAACCAACGTCCCCAAGAACGGCTCCATCAAGCTGCTCAAGCAAGTGCAGGTGAACGGTAGCACGACTACGGGCAAACTGGCTGACGGCTCGTACAGCTTCACCATCAGAGGAGCCGAAGCCGCTACGTCGTCGATTTCGAAGAGCGTTACCGTCGAGGTCGAGAACGGAGCGATGACGAGGGCCATCGTCGATGGTGACAATGACCATCCACTCACGCCCGGAACGGACGACTATATCGAACTTGGTGACTTCAAGCTTGGCAACTATACGGTAACCGAGGAAGAGCCTAGCAACGGAACCAGCCTCGTGGGCGACAACAGCAAGACCGTTACGGTGGACGGCAAGACTGGCACGGCCGTCTTGTCAACAGGTATGGCCTCCTTCACCAACAACATCGATCTCGGTGGTCTCAAGGTCAAAAAGGTCGTGGCGGAGAACTCGGACGACTCGGTCACGTCCCGGCGCGCGAAGGACAAGCTTGCGGGCACGTATTACTTCAACGTTTACACGGAGCAAGCCTGCACTAACCTCGCCAAAACTATCGATGGCAAGGACGCGCAGCTCTCCATCACCATCGGCGCCGATGGACAGGCCGTTACGAGTGACGAGATCCAAAACCTCAAGGCGGGCGACTACTGGGTACGCGAGACGCTGCCTGATGGATCGGTTGCGACGCCTGCCGCCAACCCTGTGAAGGTTACGGTCGAGGCGGGTAATACCGACCAGACTGCGGTTATCTCAACACTTACCAACAAGTACGACACGGGTTCGCTCAATATTAAGAAGAACGTCACGGTGAACGGCGTGCAAGCGGCCCAGACCGACAGCAAGGCCAAGACGGACGGCACCTACACCTTCCAGATTTGGAAAGGCGACTACAAGGGCGAGTCAATCCAGCGTGCTCGCGTAAAGATTACTTTCAAGGATGGAGTGGCAACGTCGGCGCAGTACGAGTGGACTGACGAGCGCACGGGTGATGAGGGCAAGACGCCCGTGTGGAAGACCGATGACATCACGGTTGCCAATGGTGTCGTGACCCTCAAGGGTTTGGAACCTGGTACGTACACCGTCCACGAGATTGAGAATCAGCTGCCTACGGGAATGAAGCTCGTGAACGGCAACGGTCAGGGCGGCAACGACCAGCAGGTTACCGTGACGGCAGGCGATACCGCCACCATCCAGACGGCCGAGTTCACCAACGATTGCGAGGAACTCGGTGGATTCGAGCTCAAGAAGTCCATCATCACCAAGAGCCCGATTGCGGCCCAGAACATGCTGTTTAACTTCACGATCACGATGTACAAGGATGCCGCTTGCACCGTGGTCGATACCTCCATCGATGGCAACTACGGTGAAATCACCTTCCACAACGGCGTTGCGACCAACATCAAGCTTGTTGGCAACGAGAAGAAGAATGCAAGCAACCTGCCCACGGGTCGCTACTATAAGATCGTCGAGGATAGCGCCGCAGGTTGGTCGCTTACGGGCATAACCGTGAACGACGCCGATCAGACGACTGCTGGGGCGGCTACCGGAAAGATAACCACGACCGAGTCCAAGGTCGAGTTCAAGAACGAGCTCGATGAGGGCAACCTTAAGGTCGAGAAGGAAGTGGACAGCAAGTACGACCAAGACAAAAGCAAAGAGTTCAAGTTTAAAGTCGTGCTCGACGGCTATGCGCTCACGGGGACCTATGGTACGGGCGACACGGCCATGAGCTTCACCAACGGTGCTGCGGAATTCACCCTCAAGGACGGCCAATACAAAGAGGCTGTCAAGCTCCCGGACAACATCAAGTACACCGTAACCGAGACCAACGAGGAGGGTTTCGTCACCACGTGGACGAGCAACACCGAAAGCACCAACCCAGCCAGTGGAACCATAACCAAAGATACCCCGAAGACCGTAAAGGCAAAGAATACGCGCGAGTACGGTGACCTCGAAATCGATAAGACCGTCCTTCCCGCCTCGCGCCAGGCGTCAGGTGACGAGTTCACCTTCACCGTATCGCTCTCGGACAAGACCATCAACGGCAAGTTCGACGCGGTGTCTCCGTCACATAAAAGCATTGAGTTTACCAGTGGTGTGGGACAGGTCATCCTCAAGCACGGCGAGAAGGCTAGTGTTAAAGATCTGCCGGCTGGTATAACCTACACCGTTACCGAGGCGAAGGCCGAGGGCTTCACACTTTCTGGTGCGACTGGGAACATGGGCAAAATTATTGCCCGCACCGTGGCCAAGGCGGAATTCACCAACCAGTACGACAATGGCGGTCTCGTCATAGCCAAGAACGTGACTTCGGCTACAAGTACGGACGACAACCTGTACTTCCCGTTCAAGGTGACGATCACGCTTCCCGCCGGTGGCACGTACACGGGCCTCAACGGCAAGGTGACCGAAGGCGATGACATCTCCTACACCAATGGCGTTGCCTACGTGTTCCTCAAGAAGGGCCAGCAGGCTGTATCTAACGGCCTGGGCGTCGATTATGGCTATCAGGTGCAGGAACTCGATATCTCCGATGCGTCCGTAAAGGCCGAAGTGGAGGATCACCTGACCGGTGAAATTACGATTGATCAGGTTGCGGACCTGAGCAGGTACTCGACCGTAATCCAAGACGGCTCAAACAAGATCGTGAACCCGAACGGCGGAACTATCGCAAGCGGTAAGATCTCTGCCACCACGAGCTCGGCACGCTACACCAACACGCATATAACCGGCCCCCTCACGCTGTCGAAGAAACTCATCTCTGACGCTGCGGCTGACCGCAACAAGGAGTTCAAATTTGAGGTGAAGATGTTCAAGGCCGCTGGCGGTGAGGTCGACACCAGCATCAACGGCGTCTTCGGTGGTATGACGTTCACGCAGGGTGTCGCGACCGTCACGGTTAAGGGCAACGGCAGCGTACAGGCTACGGGCCTGCCGGTGGGCCTCGCCTTCGAGATTACCGAGACGAGCATGCCCGACAACTTCACGATGAAGGGTTACGTGATTGATGGAGCTGATGGGACAGGCGAAACGGCGCAGAACAACATCACGCGTGACGGACGCACCGTCGAGTTTACGAACGAGCGCGCGACGGGTCCACTCACGCTCTCTAAGGAGCTCATCTCTGGCCGCGCGGCAGATGCGAACCAGGACTTCACCTTCACGGTGCGCCTGAGCGACACGAGCATTACCAAGGAGTACGACGCAACATATACGCCGGCCAAGAATCCCGCCGAAACGAAGGTGAAGTTCACGCAGGGCGTAGCGACGATTACGCTTAAGGGCAGCCAGTCCGTCAAGATCGAGGGGCTTCCCACTGAGATCAACTACTCGGTGACCGAGGCCGGTACGCCAGGCTTCCGTATGACGGGCGTTACGAAGCGCGAGAACGGCGGAACGGCTGCGGCAGTCACGGGTGCCGTGGAAGGCGTCATCGTGAACGGTCCTGGCGACGCGATCACCTACCAGAACACCCGCACGCCGGGCGAGCTGACCGTCTCCAAGAAGCTCATCTCCGACCTGCCTGCGGATGCGACCAAGCCCTTCACTTTTACCGTCGCGTTTGAGGGGCTTTCGGATTCCGCGAAGAATGCCGAGTATGACATCGTTTTTGCGAATCCAGCGAGTACCGGTAAGATTACGCTCAGCGAAAGCTCCGCTACCGTCGATCTCATCGGTGGGCAGTCCGCTACCATCAAGGGTCTTCCCACAGACGTGAAGTACACCGTTACGGAAGCGAGTGTGGCAGACTTCAAGATCACGGGTGTCACGGGCAACGGTACGGATGTTACGACGAACAATGTTGTAAACGGCAAGACGGGCACCATCGCCACCACGCCTTCGTCAGTCGAGGTCACCAATACACGCGAGACGGGCAAGCTCACGGTGTCCAAGAAGCTCTTCTCTCAGAAGGCGGCCGATGCCAACAAGCTGTACACCTTTACGGTGAAGCTCGGACACCTCGAGGGTGAGGCTTCCAACCAGACGTTCGTTGCGGACGACATCGACAAGGCCTTCAGCGGCGTGACGTTCACGGATGGCGTGGGTACCTTCACGCTCAAGGCCGGCCAATCCAAGACCATCGACGGTCTGCCGCGCGGCATTCGCTACGAGGTAACCGAGGCCGAGGACGCCGATACCGTGCTCTCTGGCGTTGCCAACAACGGAAACGAGTCCAACCTTGAGACTACGCGCACTCAGGCTGATGGCGCGATTTCGCAAACCGAGTCCAATGCGCTCTTCAAGAACACCGGAAAACGCGGTGGTCTGCAAGGCAGCAAGACTGTCGTGGGTCCCACGGCTCCCGACCAGGAGTTTACCTTCACGCTCAGGCTCGCTGGTGCCGCTGCGGTGAACGGCGAAGGCTTCACGGACGGTGGCACAACCTATTCCTACGGTAGGTACTATGCGAACGCTGAGAATACCACTGGCACCGCAATAAGCTTCAAGAATGGCGCGGCGACCTTCAAGATCAAGAACGGCGGAAGCTTCAAGCTCGAGAACCTGCCCCTCGGCACGCGCTACACCCTCACCGAGACCAGCGCCAACGGCTTTGCAACGACCGTGATAAACGGGACAAAAGAAGTACCAGGCGAGACATATAAAGACGCACAGGATGTCGAGCATACAGCTCAACCAGGAGAGTGGTACAAGAACACTGACAAGGGCAAAGTAACAGGTGTCACCTATGTGGGTGAAGTGAAAAAAGGCACGGGGACAGAGACCATCACCTATGAGGGTCCGGCGTTCGAGAACACGCACGAGGAAGGCAGCCTCCGCATTCACAAGGTTGTGAACAGCAACTACGAGACCGACAAAGATGTCAGCTACACCTTCCGCGTCGAGCTCTCGGACAAGAGCATCACGGCGGTGCAGGGCGATAGTCCGACTGCCTACATTACCGGTTCGGGTTATGGCAAGGTTAACGGCAACGACAACATAATTCCATTCAATAATGGCGTGGCTACCTTCACGCTCGGCGATAAAGGGTACGCCTCCATCACGGGCCTGCCCGCAGGCACGACCTACACTGTCACCGAGACCTCCGTCGAGGGCATTGAGACGACGTGGACGGATACCGTGTCCTCTGAGGATGCCGTGCGCCACGAAGGCAAGGGCACCATCAAGCGTGATGCCACGGCAACCACCGAGGCAAAGAACACCCGCATCCCTGCTGCGCTCGACGTCGCGAAGACCGTTATCAGTCACTCGGCCGACGACAAGAACACCAAGTACGCCTTTACGATCTCGTTCTATTCCGATAAGGATCTTTTAACCCGGACCGCAGTAAACGCGAAGTACACGATTGGTAACCAGATTACTAATATCAATGGCAACACAACAGCTTTCTCACTTGCTGACGGTGAGGTAGCCCACTTCACAGAACTGCCCCAAGGCATCTACTACAAAGTCGTAGAGACTGGGAAATGGGACAATGCAAGCGCCACCCACGAGTCTCTCGATGCCGGTATGACGACCTCCACGAAGCTCGGCCAGGGTTGGACGGATAGCGGCAAGATCGATAAGGTCACCACCTCCCGCTTTACCAACACCCGCATCGAAGGCGGACTCTTCGTGTACAAGAACGTCTCGAGCCACATCGAGAGCGACAAGCAGAAGGAGTTCGACTTCCGCGTCACGCTCTACAAGGAGGATCCGACGGGCAAGTCCGACGCGGAGCTCGCTAATCTCATCGACACCAGCGTCAACGGCGTCTATGGAACTGGCGAGAACGCCATGAACTTCGTCGGCGGCGTGGCGACCTTCAAGCTCAAGGATGGCGATTTCCGCTATGCCATGAACCTAAAGACGGGCCTGTACTTCCGCGCCATGGAGGTGAACGATTCAAACTTTAACGTGGCCACTTCCACTTCGGGTACCAAGGTAGAGCAAGGCGTCATTACCTATAAGGAAAACAACCAGGACAAGCAGTGGGGTCCGTCCACGGGCGAGCAGGGACAGATTCCAAACTCGGGCAACGCGACCGCCAGGATCACCAACAACCGCAAGGCGGGCAACCTCAAGGTCGAAAAGAAGAACAAGGCGAATGCAAACACAGACGAAGAGTTCTTCTTTACGGTCGAGCTCTCCGACAAGACCATCAACGGCACGTTTGGCGACATGGTCTTTAACAACGGCACGGCCACGTTTACGCTCAAGGTCGGCCAGTCCAAGAGCACCGAAGAGACCGATGCGCAAACGGGGCAAGTGGTCGGTACCCTGCCCGTGGGCGTGCGCTACAAAGTGACCGAACGCAACGCGCAGGGGTACTCCACCTCTTGGGAGAACGAAACCTACGCCAACGACACCGATGGGATCAACGACACTCCGACAAAGTATAGCTATCAGTACAACCAAACGTGGACCAGCGGCGAGGACAACAATGGCCTGCCCCTCTACCATGAGGGCACAGAGACAAAGACCATTACATGGACCGATGCCGTCGGGACGCATACGACCACCGTTTTCAATCCCGAGTTCAACTATCAGTACGGAGAAGAAATCAACGAGAATACAGGCGGTGCCAACAACTCCATGACGCTCGGCAATCACGCCACCGAGCAAGGCTGGCGCGAGACGGATGAAAACGGAAAGCCCCTTCAGAACTCAACACTGCAAGTCAGTGAGATTACAGACAACAACGGTGTGCCAAATACCGACAGGGTGACCTTCGTCAATGATCGTCAGACGGCTTCCATCGTCCTCTACAAAAAGGTTGACAGTGGTCTCGCGAGTGACCTGACGAAGAAGTTCCACTTCCATCTGCAATTGCTCGACAGCGTTCCTGCGGACAACTATCAAGTGACCATCTATAAGCAGAACGTCACCAACAACAATCAGGGCGGTCAGACAATCAGTTATACCCCTGATTGGTCTGGCGCAGTGAACTTCAATGACAGCGGTATCGCCACGGTGGTTGGCAAGGGTGAGGGCTTCGACCTAAGCCACATGGAGCACGTGGTAATCAGCGGTCTACCTCTGGGCACGCGCTACGTGGTAACTGAGGATGCTGATAATGACTTCGATACTAGCGATAGCGGTGCAACGGGAAGAGCTGGGTATGGCGAAGGGGGAGAACGGCTGCTCATAAGTGATGAGGTGCGCCTGGCGCTTCCGGAAGGTGCGGGTAACCTGCCCGACGCGCGTTCCCGGAGTGGGTACAACAATACGAGAAAGACCGGCGAGCTTGAGGTTCGCAAGACCGTTGTCAGTGACCTTGCCAGCGACAAAGAAGCGACGTATCGTTTCAATATCCAACTCGCTGACAACTCGTACGAGGCGATATACAGCAAATACAAGTTTGACCCGGTTATCGACGACTGGGGCCAGGTTGTCTACGACGTCATTGCGGGATACGACGAAACGCAGTGGGTCGAAGACGAATATGATCCAACCGTAAGGTACTACAAGCCCATCTACGATACGACAAACGGACAGCCACGCGGCGAATACGTGGCAGATCTCTACGACCAAGTCAAGTTCTCTGGAGGCAAGCTCTATCAGTGGGATGGCAACGCACTTGGGCAAGAGGGTATCGAGCTTAAGGACGGACAGTTCGCGCACTTCTACAAAGTGGCGCCAAACGAGTGGTCGCCTCAGCCCGGTGAGATTGCCTATGTGCCCATGGATAAAGACGGTACTAATGGCGACTCCGCAAAGGCACTTCCCCGTGGCGTCGGCTATACCGTTACCGAGACGGAGAACAATGGCCTCACGACATCCTGGGCTGGTACGACCACCGAAGACGGCAAGTCCGCAACGGGCACCATCAGCACCAACGCCCTGGCCGTAGCCGATTGCACCAACACCCGCGAGGGCGGCAACCTCACCGTCTCCAAGGAACTCATCTCCGAGGCGGCAGCGGACAAGTCAAAGGTCTTCGACTTCACGATTCGCCTGTACTCCGACGCGCAGCATGCGACCCCGCTCGCGCTCTCGGGCAAGTACGGCGACATGACCTTTAGCAACGGCGTCGCAGTCGTGCAGATTGTGGGCGGCAACAGCGCCACGGCAACAGGCTTGCCGAACGATACGTACTACACCGTTACTGAGGCTAGCGCCACGGGCTTCACGCTCGAAGGGGTAACGGTCAACGGAACAGACACAGACAACAACAAGGAATACTCCTCCACCACGACCGATGACGAAGGTCATCAGACGACGACCACGGAATCGGGTGGCGAGGGTCAGATTCTGAGCACGACCCCATCTACGGTTGTATTCACCAACAAGCGCGTTACGGGCCCGATTCGTATTACCAAGCAGCTCTTCTCGGCCGCAACTGCCGACCAAGACAAGGAGTTCTTGATTGCCGTAAGGCTCGATGACGCGAGCATTAACACCAAGGCAGACGACGGCGTGCATGGAAAGGTCGCCGACGGCGATCAGCAGCTGGTGTTTACCAACGGCATCGCGAATGTGCGCCTTAAGAGCGGTGAGTACGCCTCCATAACGAACCTGCCTACGGGTGTTAAGTACAGCGTCAATGAGGAGAATGCGGCTGGATACGAGGCAATACAGGCGAAGATGGTTAACGGTGTGGAGCAAGAGACCACGGGAGGTAACGACATTTCCTCGTTGGGCGTCGTTATGCACGAAATCGAGCCGGAAGGCTCGGATACCAAGGTAGTTATCAAAGAGAACAACACCCGCGAGCGAGGAAGTTTCATAATCAACAAGGAGTTTGCGCCCACGGGCGAGACGGGCGGCGACGAGAAGTTTACATTTGAGGTACAGCTCTACAGCACCTACGTGGCCGAGGGAGACCCCGCAAACGTTAAGGAGACGGGCATCACCACCGATCCGACTGCGCCTGACAATGCGAACCCACCGAAAAAGTTCGGAGACCTCGTGTTCAACGAAGGCAAGGCGACCGTTGAGCTCAGCAAGGATAACAACTGGCGTGCGGAGGCAAAGAATATCCCGACAGGTCTCTACTACACGGTAAAAGAGGTTATGACCGACGATCAGAAGGAGAACTTCCGCTTGGTCAATGGCGTGGGCGAGATTCAGTCCGGTCAGGTCATTAATGGCGCCAGGCTTGTGAGCTTCACCAACGAACGTATCTACAAGGGTGACTTGGCGGTTCGCAAGGAGCTTGCGTACCCTGACCTTGACGAAGACAAGGACCAGGAGTTCACCTTTAAGGTTACGTTGTACAACGATTGGACCAAGGCAACCGTGGCCGAGGACATCAATAAGACATATGCGACCATAAGCCCCACCGACAAGCCGCTCGAGTTCAAGAATGGCGTGGCGACGGTATCGCTTAAGCATGACGAGCGAGCCTCAGCTTCCAAGCTGCCCGAGGGCATGGCCTATGAGGTTGAGGAGCTGAGCAATAATGCCCTGCAGGGCTTTGCGGCTTCGACCAAGTACGAGCTTTACGACGGCGGCACGGGGACCGAGGACTCAAAGCAGGTGATTACCAAGGACCGGCTGGCACAGGCCACCGTCACCAACACGCGCGAAGTAACCAATGCCTCCATAGCGAAGGTGTGGGACGAGGCCGGCAACACGCACGCAGACGCCAAGAGCATGGTTCCCGACTCGATAGACGTCAACCTTATGCGCAGCGACAATGCGACGGAGCCGTACCTGACGGTTACGCTCAACAAGGAAAACAACTGGAAGGCAACGCCGGAAACGGTGCCCGCGCTCGGCAAGCTGCCGCTGAAGGCCTACAACGGAAACGACTACACGTATACGTGGAAAGAGCCCGGCGTGAATGGCTGGACGCTCGCCAGCACGACGTACAGCAAGAACGGAACGCAAGAGCAAAACAAAGTCACCAACGTGGCTGGCTACCTCACCACCCTCACCAACACGGTCGACACCGGCAGCATCAAGGTAACCAAGCACTTTGCCAAGATTGACCTTGGCACCCTAACCGCCGATGATCTCAAGCAGATTACCTTCTCGGTAAAGAATTCCGAAGACACCCAGATTGCCACGAACACCTTGGACCAGTTCGTGCGCGAGAATGACGGCTTGGCTTGGACGATCGAAGGCCTGCCCATCGGCACCTACACCGTAACGGAGACCAACGCCCACAAGAAGTACAGCTTCGAGACCACCTACAAGGTGGGCGAGGGAACGGCCACGACCACGCCTGCGAAGCCAGTGGTCGTCAAGGGCCAGACGACGGCCGTCGACGTCACCAACACCTACATACCCGACAAGCCTGGCTTCGACAAGAAGATCCAGGACATCAACGACACCACGGGCCAAACCAGCGACTGGCAGGACTCCGCCGACTACGACATTGGCGACTCCGTGCCCTACCGGCTTACGGCCACGCTCGCCAAGGATGTGACGGCCTACAAGAAGTATCACATCACCTTTACCGACAAGATGGAGGAGTCGCTCGACTACAACAAGGACGCCCTGATCACGGTAACGGGTGCCGACGGCAAGGTTGTTGACCCGTCCACCTACACCGTGGAGAAGGTCGCCGAGAACGCACACGACTTCGCTTACAAGCTCACGTGGGGCGACGGCAAGGCTCTTATCAGTAACGAGAACCTCAACAGCGCCAAGGTCGAGGTCCGCTTTACCGCCACGCTCAACAGCAATGCCAAGCTGGGTAAGGAGGGCAACGTCAACGCCTGCAAGCTCGCTTACAGCAACAACCCGACGTCGGTGGACGACAAGGACGAGGGCGAGCTGCCTTGGGACTACGTAATCGCCTTCACCTACAAGCTCGACGTAAACAAGGTGGACGCAGACGCCAACGCCCTTGAGGGTGCCAAGTTCAAGCTGGAGAAGAAGCTTTCCAACGACACGCTCCAGGAGATTGCGCTCACCACCACCAAGAACGTGTTCACGGCCATTGGCGTGGACGACGGCACCTATATCCTCACCGAGACCGAGGCGCCCTCGGGCTACGACCTCATCGATCCCATCGAGTTTACGGTGACCGCCGACCACAACGTTACGTGGGACTACACCTCCGACCCAAGCGCCGATCCCAAGTTTGACGGGACGGGACGCACCAACATCCTCTCGGCGCTCACGGGCAAGACCGAGACCGGCGAGCTCGAGCTCAAGGCCGACGAGCAGCTGCAGGGCCTTGCGGGCAACGTCGTCAACAAGACTGAGTCGCCCGTGACCATTGCGGTTCGCAAGACTGTGTCCAGCTCGCGCTCCGAGGACAAGACCAAGAGCTTCGGCTTCAAGGTTACGCTGTACAAGGATCAGAAGCACACCAAGGTTGCCGACGACCTCACTGGCACGTATGGCGACATGGAGTTCAAGAAGGGCGTTGCCACGTTCAACCTCAAGGACAACCAGACCAAGACCGCCAAGGACCTCCCGCTGTACGACAACGGCGAGCTGGGTTACATAGTGGAGGAGACGAACTCCGGCGGGCTCACCTCCAACCTCAAGGAGACCAAGGGCAAGGACGGCGTGTCCACAACCATAACCTGCACCAACACCTACACCGCGTCCAAGTCGGGGTCGAGCACCACGTCGAGCGGCAGCTCCACGGGCGGATCGCTGGCCACGACGGGCGACACCACCAATAACGCGGGCGTGGTCGCGCTGCTGGCTACGGGCGCTCTGGGCATTCTCGCTGGCGCGCTCTGTCGCCGTCGCAGACAGCAGCAGTAGCGCTCGGCACAGAGCCTTACCACACGGGGGCGTGTCTCATCGAGACGCGCCCCCGTGGCGTTGCTGGCCTGTTAGGAAGCCGTTTGGGCGCTCGATGGCCGGACGAGTGAAGGCCTTACAACCCGGTCGCAGTCCTACATCCCGGCTACGACCTGGGCAAAGTTCATCTCGAATCCGGGAAAGACGCTCGACAATACGGTTTCGCCAAAACCATGCATGGCCATCACCGCATCGGAGCCAAAGTTATAGACAAGCGTGCGCTCACGCATGGGGTCACAGATCCAGTACTCACGTACGCCGGCTTCACGATACAGGTTGAGTTTGGAAATGTAGTCCATCTCGGGGTTGGATGGAGAGACGACTTCCATTACGAAGTCGGGCGCGCCTTCGCACCCACGATCCGAGAGCTTTTTGCTGTCGCATACGGCTAGCACATCTGGCTCAACAAAAGTGCTGTCGTCGGCAAAGAGGTTCACTGCCAGAGGGGCGGGATAAACCTTGCATGGCCCGCCATGGGCATCAATAAAGTTACCCAGACGACGGACAACGGTCGAGACGATCTCCTGATGCTTTCTGCTCGGCGAAGCGAGGTCCCAAAGCTCGCCGTCGATGAGCTCGGCACGTACGCCCTCGGGAAGTGCCCAGTAGTCTTGTGCGGTGGCTTTTGGCAGCGGCATGGCGCCTCCTCTTGGTGTGACGATGCGTCCAGTACCAGTATACCCATCGTGTGCGCTGGCCTGCGACAGACCGTCCCGCACGCTACCGGTCCTTGCGTGTGCGCAGCTCTCGGGTCAGCCGCTTGCCGGCATTGGCCACCTTGGGCGCCAGGTCAACGTCGGCCGGGGACTTGATGTCCAGCTTTAGCGAGACTCTGCGTAGCAGCACCACCGTTACCAGAGTAACCGCAACGGCCACGTACTCGTTGGCGTTAAAGCCCTTTATGCACAGATAGTAGGCCACCGATCCGGCAACCGCGCACAGCGCATAGAGGTTGGAGCGCCTGAACACCTGCGGAATCTCTCCCAAGAACACGTCGCGCAGCATGCCGCCGCCAACGCCGGTAATGGTGCCCATAAGCACGACGGACGCGGCATAGAGCTCGTGGCTTAGCGCCTTGCTGGTTCCGGCCACCACAAAGAGCGCCACCGAAACCATGTCCACCCACTCGTAGAGGTTGGGAAAATGCTTTACGGTGTGGGGAAACACAAAGCCCACCAAAGCCGTGAGCACGCACAGGGGGATTGCCAGATGCGAGCTGAGGGCATATACGGAGCCGGTCTGCATAATGCAATCGCGCAGCAGACCGCCGCCCAGCGCGCAAATGAGGCACAGGCCAACGAACCCCACGAGGTCTAACTTGCGCTCCTGAGCAGCAAGGACGCCCGCCAAGGCACCCACCACCACTGCCGCAAGATCAAGCCACTCGGGAACCATCGTCCCACTCCTTTCCATGCGGACAACGCCGCGTTATTGCTCATGCCTCGGCCGATCCGTTCGATGGTGACGGTGGTGATGCGTGGGCTCACGAATTTGCGGTGAAATTTTCGGGACATGATACCCGCTTGTCCAGATTGTGTCCAGAAAGATGGCCAGAATACCCGGGTTGGCTGGCGCATGCTGCGTCCGTGGCCACCTCGTGAAAACGGACGCGTTCGTTGCGTCGCTCGGGGCTTTGCGCTATATTTGTACGGCTTGACCGTCGCGGTGGCAGACGTCCTGCTCTGTGCCGCGGGGGAGAAACCCTGTCCTGGTCGGTAACCAGGGCCTACGTAAGGAGTCACACATGAAGCAAGGAATCCATCCCGACTACATGGAGTGCACGGTTCGCTGCTCCTGCGGCAACACGTGGACCACGCGCGCCACGGTCCCCAGCATGAGGCTGGACCTGTGCGACAAGTGCCACCCGTTCTACACCGGCACCCAGAAGCTCGTTGACACCGGCGGACGCGTCCAGCGCTTTGCCGACAAGTTTGGTGGCGCCGCTGCCGCGCAGCTTGCTCGCGCCGCTGCCGCCAAGGAGGCCCGCGCCAAGAAGGCCGCCGAGGCTGCCGCCGCCAAGAAGGCCGCTGCCGAGGCCAAGGCCGCTGCCAAGGCCAAGCGCGCCGCTGAGTTCGCCAAGAAGGCCGAGGCTGAGGCTGCAAAGAAGGCTGCCGAGGAGGCCAAGGCCGCCGAGGAGGCTACGGTGGAGGCCGAGGAGGCCACCGAGTAGCACGCGATTCTGTAGAGCATCGCGCGAGGGGCAGGTCCTGTGGGCCTGCCCCTTTGCTATGTCGCGTTACTCTTTGCTCAGCAGATAAGTGTCGGTAAACTGAGCCGTGGCCTTGTGCGGGAAGAGGCCCAGCACCATCTCGTCGTAGGTGTGGGTCGAGGTTACCTTGGCTATTGCGGCGGACGGGTCGTCGTCGGTGCCAAACGCCAAGACAAAGCTCACTTCGCCGCGAGCGCTTCCCGAAGTGGTGCACGTAATGGTGAGGTCGCTGTCGGTGGTCTCGTCGTGGGTGGTGGAGATGGTGCCCGCAAAGGGGAACTCCTCCAGCCGTTCGTCTCCGGTGGTCGACTCCTGGCTCTTGTCGAGCCGCTTATGAAAATGCACGAGCGCAGAGACGTTGCCCTTTACCTGGCCCTTTCCCAAGGTTGAGTCCCCTACGCTGTCTATGGTTACCACGAGCTCCTCGCCCCGGGCGCCGTAGCAGTTGGCGCCTACGGCCTTTTGCTCAAGCAGTTCGCCGCGCCACGTGCCCACCAGCGGCTCGAAGCTCTTGGTGGTCGCCCCGCTGTTGGCCTCGGCCTTTCGCAGGCTCCACTTGCCCGACTCAAAAGCAAAGTGCGCGGTAATGGTGCCCTCGTATGCCGAGAAGTTCTCCTGCTTGCTGCAGCGGATAACCACGTCGTCGGTGGCGGTGTCGTTTTGGGGCGTTGCGTTAAAGTCGCTGCCGTCCACCTCGAACTCACCGTCGCCATAGATGTCTGCGAGCGAGGTGTCGCCCGGCTTGGCTGCCTCGTTGAGCACCTTGTCCATGTTCTCTAGGACTTTGTCCTCGTCCACGCCTGACTGGGCGGTAAGCGAGACCCCGTGCTCGGCGGGCTCTCCAACAATGGACCAGCCGTCTTGCCTGAGCACGTACGTTACCGCTACGTTGCGCACGGCATGGATGGCCGCGTCGGTAAACGTTGCCTCCGCCTCCACGCTAAAGGCCGTGGGGCTAACGCCGGCCTCGTCGAGGTCTTGGGGAACCTGCGTGGGTTCGCGCTTGGTTACGGTGATGCTCGACAGGGGAATCTCCAGGTCGGGGCCGTAGGTGCCACCCGAGTATTCGTAGGTGGTGAGCAGCTGCGAAAGGTCGTCCTCGATCTGCTGGTAGGAGGGGGTGTTGGTCGTGCTCAGTATGAGCCAGGCGCCACCCACGATGGCCACCACCAGCAGGGCGAGGCCAATGCCCACGGCCTTTTGGTGGCTAGCAAAGAACTCGGAGAAGCGATTGCGCTTTGCGGAGATGTAGTTCTCGGTTACCTTGGCCACCTCGCGGAACTCGGGGTTCTCGTTGGGGGCGGCGACGGGGCTTTCCTCGGGCACCCACGAGCGCTCCTCGGTTCCCTCGGGGTCCGACGTGGGTTGGGTCTGAGGCTGGGGCTCCGTGGGCTCCTCTTCCAGCATGGCTGTGGCGTGAGGCTCGGGAAGGATGGAGCCGCAGTGCGAGCAGCGGGTTGCGAGGTCGTTGTTTTCCTGTCCGCAGGAAGGGCAGTGCATGGGGTACCTCCATTGGTCCTCGCGGTGACAAGCGCGGGCCGCGCTCCCTCAATACTATACCCCCTTCGATGAGGGGGCAGTCCCGCCGTGGTTACCAGTCGCTCTTGGCGTGTTGAGCGGGGTTCAGGCAAGTGGTTACACGTTTCGGGTCGAAAAGAGCCACTTTTTTGGCGATATGTGTCGTTTTTGAGTGTCGCGAAATACGGGGCCGCATTTTTGAGCCTCCTACCTGCGGCGATGGCGGGCCGCTTTGGCTACGGTGGGCGTTTGAGACTTAAAAACGACACATATCGCCGATTTCTTGGCTCTTTTCGACCCAAAACGTGTAACCACCTGGCGTGGTCATGGTCCGCCAGCCCGGACGTAACGGTTCTCCTGGCCTGCACCTACGTACGGAGAACCGTGTCACGCAACGCACGACGCGTTTCCCGTAACGTCTCGCTTTGGGGCCGTAAACGCTTGCCCAAACGCTTGGCCACCATGCGTGCGGTAGTGTCGAACGCGACATTGTCGTACACGACCTCCTTGGTGAGCGAGATAACCTCGACGTGCATGGCCCGAAGCGCGAGCGTTCGACGTAGCCCAAGCTCGAGTCGCGCAGAATCGGAGTGAAATTCCTCACTGTCGTATTCGACGTCCAACCGCACTGCGGGCCAGTAGAGGTCGGGGACGAGCGTGTGCTTGGTGGTGAGTGTCTCGGCCCGTTTGGTTACGTGCCTTCGCGCGTTGAGCACGGGTCGGGGAATTGCGTAGCCGCCCAAGTTGCGGGGGAGACACAAAAGCAGGTATACGGCGGTTTCCATGGGCGATGCGGAAGCGGGAGCAATCAGTCCGCACGCGCGTTGCGCAAGCAGCGCCCCCGGAAAGCCCTTGGCGCGATCGATAAAGGCGCGCAACCGATCGGGCGTGGTAAACGGCTCCTGGTTGTAGAGGGTTAGGGTGGAGTGCAGCAACGACGGCGTGTTTGCCCCTACCAGTCGGTAGGCCCCACACAGTTCCATGCCAACCATAACGAGCTCCACAAGGCTCAGATGCGATGCGAGTAGCAAGAACGAAAATTCAGGCGTGGGTACGTACACCCGATGGCCAATGTGCCAGAGCGATCCGCTCGGAGGGTTTTTGGAGCAGCAGCGAACGTTCACGTGCTTAACGCGGTGGCGGCTGCTCGCATTGCCTACCAACACGAACAGTGGGGACGTGCGAGAGGGAGGCCTGATGCCCAGCAAGTCGTAGGGAATGCGCTTGATGTCTCGGGAGTTCGCGGAGCAGTCCGCAAATCCTGCCATTCGCGAACGGTTGAGCAGGGGAAGGCCGTTAACATCCTCCTCGAACTCTTGAGCGATGGCGGGGCACCTGCCAAAGATGCTTGTCTCGGCAAGCGAGGCTGCCACGTCCTCGTCCGTAAGCCAGTGCTTCTCGTCGATCACGACCGGATGCGTGACCGAGACTTGCGGGGTCTCGTCCAGATGGTTGATCGTGTGGCAGCGGTCGCGGTAAAAGGCGAGCGCGGATGGGCCGTCCAGAACAACGGGGGCATTGTGTGCGGTGGAATGAGTACTCATGGGATATTTCCTTCGGTTCTGCTAACGGTTCGGAAGAGGTTCGAACAGGTGGTTACACGTTTTGGTCCAAGAATAGCCAAGAATTCGGCGATATGTGTCGTTTTTAAGTCTCAAATTCCCACCGTAGCCAAAGCAGCCCGCCATCGTCGCAGGTAGGAGGCTCAAAAATGCGGCCCCGTATTTTGCGATACTCAAAAACGACACATATCGCCAAAAAAGTGGCTCTTTTCGACCCAAAACGTGTAACCACCTGCCGCGGGCCAGTAGCATCCCGATATGAAGGCCAAAAAAGAGCCACGTCCCACGTCCCCCACGTCCCCGCGCCCCCGCAAGCATGCGCAATTCGTGCAAAGCCGCACGTCTTGGCGCGGTGGTGTATCCTAGATGGGCTAAACGTCGAATCGCGCAAGGAGCAATCATGGGAGACAAGCTACAAAAGCTCATCGCCGCGTACGAGGAGCTGGAAAAGAGAATGGTCGACCCCGCCGTGGTGGGCGACCCCAAGGAATACGCCCGCATCGCCAAGGAGCACGCGAGCCAGGCCGAGCTCGTTGCCAAGGCTCGCGAGTACCTTACCGCCCTGGACGACATTGAGGTCGCCAAGGAGATGCTGCACGAGGAGTCCGACCCCGACGAGAAGGCCATGCTCCAGGAGGACATCGCGGCCAATGAGGCCAAGCTGCCCTCGCTCGAGCAGGAGATCAAGATCATGCTCATCCCGGGCGACCCCAACGACGAGAAGGACACCATCGTGGAGATTCGCGCCGGCGTGGGCGGCGACGAGGCGGCCATCTTTGCCGGCGACCTCTACGACATGTACCATCGCTTCGCGACCGGCCGCAAGTGGAAGATCGAGGTCCTCTCGTCGAGCCCCAGCGAGGCGGGTGGGTTCAAAACCATCGAGTTTAAGGTGACGGGCGACAAGGTGTACTCCGTAATGAAGTACGAGAGTGGCGTGCACCGCGTGCAGCGCGTGCCCAAGACCGAGAGTCAGGGCCGCATCCACACCTCTACGGCCACCGTCGCCGTGCTGCCCGAGGCCGACGAGATCGACATCCAGATTGCCGAGGAGGACCTGCGCATAGACACCTACTGCGCGAGCGGCCCCGGCGGGCAGGGCGTGAACACCACATATTCTGCCGTGCGCATTACCCACCTGCCCACCAACACCGTGGTGCAGTCGCAGGACCAGCGCTCGCAGATTCAAAACCGCGAGGTGTGCATGCAAATGTTGCGCGCACGCCTGTACGAGATGGAGCTGGAGCGTCAGCAGGCCGAGCAAGGTGCCGAGCGCCTGGCCCAAATCGGCCACGGCAACCGTTCCGAGAAGATTCGCACGTACAACCAGCCGCAGGATCGCGTGACCGACCACCGGATTGGCTTTAACGCCACTTACAACGGCGTGCTTTTGGGCGACACGCTGCAAAGCGTAATCGAGGCGCTGGCTGCCGCCGACCGCGCGCAGCGTCTTGCCGAGGCGGTGTGATGCCCACCGAGGTCTGGACGGTAAAGCGCATTCTTACCTGGACGACGGGGTACTTGGAGCGCAAGGGCGACGAGCACCCGCGTCTCTCGGCGGAATGGCTGCTGAGCAACGCCTGCGGGCTCACGCGGGTGGAAATCTACATGAACTTCGACAAGCCGCTTACGCCGAGCGAGCTCGACCTCATGCGCGCCGGCGTTCGTCGGCGTGGTGCGGGCGAGCCGCTGCAGTACGTTACGGGCGAGATGCCGTTTCGCCACATCGTGCTGCGCTGCGAGAAGGGCGTGCTCATCCCCAGACCCGAGACCGAGATCTTGGTGGACGCCGCGCTGGAGGGCGTGGACGCCGCCCTGGCCTGTGGCGACGAGCACACCATGCCGCGCGTGTTGGAGGTAGGTACCGGAACCGGGTGCATCGCCTGCTCCATCGCCGGCGAGCGCAAGCGGGCCATCGTGATCGCCACCGACGTGTCGCCGCAGGCTGCGGCGCTGGCCAGGCGCAACGAGGAAGCGCTGGGGCTGGGCGGACGCGTGGACGTGGTAGCGTGCGACCTGGTTGCCGGCGTGGCGGAAGAGCTTATGGGCACCTTTGCCGTGTTCGTCTCGAACCCGCCCTACATCCCCAGTGACGTGGTGCCCACGCTGCCCGTGGAGGTGCAGGGCTTCGAGCCGGGGCTTGCGCTGGACGGCGGCCCCGACGGACTCGACGTGTTTCGCCGGCTGCTGGACGAGGCTCCGCGGGTGCTTGCCCCAGGCGGCATGCTGTGTGTGGAGCTGTTCGAGGAGAACGTGCACGATGCGGCGCTGCTCGTCGAGGAGCAGCCGGGCTGGGCGAGCGTCGAGGTGCGAGACGACCTCACGCATCGCCCGCGCGTGCTGGTGGCCGTACGAGACCGATAGCGTCGTCCCTTGCGGTCCGTGTTGTAACGTTAGAGAGGAAATACCATGCGCGTAGTTGTTCCCTGCGAGACCAGCGACGGTCTGGATAGTGTTCGCAGCGGCCATTTTGGCCATGCGCCCTGGCTTACGGTCGTCGACTTCGACGACAATATGCATCCGGTAACGGTGGACGTGGTGCAAAACGCCGACCACGACGTTGCGGGATGCGGTGGCGTGATTGCGCACGTCATGGGCTTGCATGCCGACGCCATCATTGCGGCGGGCATGGGCATGCCACCGCTCATGCGCTTTACGCAGGCGGGCGTCGCGGTGTACGTGGACCGCGAGACACCTGGTGTAGCGGACGTGCTGGTAAAGTTCGTGGCGGGCGAGGTGGCGCGCATGTCGCCCGACGACGCCTGCCGCCACTGAGAAAAGGGGCCAAACCCCTTTTCTCATTTTGGGCAGCCGGGGGAGATGATTGCCGTGGGAGAAGTGCTGCGGGTGAGTCAGGACGATCCGGACGCGGACGCGCTCGCCACGGCGGCGCACGTGCTGCGCGAAGGTGGCGTGCTGGTGATGCCAACCGACTCGGTGTACGGCATCGGCTGCGCGGCTACGGCGGCCAACCCCGCTCACGAGCGCATCTTTGCCATCAAGCGCCGCGACCGTGCGCAAACGCTGCCGTGGCTCGTGGCCGACGTCGAGGACCTGCATGCGTACGGCACAGACGTACCCGCGTGGGCGGACCGCCTTGCCCGCGAGCTGTGGCCGGGGGCGCTCACACTGGTGGTGGACGCAAGCGAGGCCGTGCCGCCCGAGTATCGGGGCGCCGACGGCACCATTGCCCTGCGCGTCCCCAACTCCAACCTCGTTCGGTCGCTCGCGCGTGAGGTGGGTCCGCTGGCAACCACCAGCGCCAACACGCACGGCGAGGCGGCAGCTACCAGCGGCGCCGGAATTGAGGGGCGCATCGTGGCCGAGGCCAACCTTACGCTGGACGCGGGACCTGCGCCCATCGCGGTTGCAAGCACCATCGTGGGAGTTGCAGATGCCGGTCCGTGCGTGTATCGGGAGGGCGCCATACCCACGGCGCGCATCATGAGAATCGCAAAAGGGGAGAGACGATGATCCAGGACATCGCACCGCACCGTCTGGCAAACGAGTATCGCCCGCACGCGATCCCTGCGCCGCAGGACCTCGTGTGCTTTGTGCGCGGACAGGAGCTGGCGGTGCGTCGCGTTGGTGACGACGCGTTCGAGCTGCCCAGCGTGGAGGAGGCGGGCGTGACCGCCGAGGGTCTCACCTATCTTTTCTCGCTGGACGAGCGCGCGTGTTGGCTGGCTGCCGATGCGGGGGCTGCCCGGCCGCCGGCCGGCTTCGAGCTCGTAAGCAACCGTACGCTGCGCATGGAGCGGCGCGGTCCGCGCGAGTTGATGCTTGTGGCCTACACGGCCGTGCACCTTGCCGGCTGGTACGCAAAGAATCGCTTTTGCGGCGCCTGTGGCCAGCCGCTCGAGCATCACGAAGCCCTGCGCGCCCTGCGCTGCCCCTCCTGCGGCAACGTGATGTTTCCGCGCCTCAACCCAGCCGTCATCGTGTGCGTGTGCGACCCAAAGCGCAACAAGATCGTGATCACCCGCTATGCCAGAGGGCGCTACGTGCCCATCGACGCGCTGGTGGCGGGCTTCGTGGAGATTGGTGAGACGATTGAGGACTGCGTGCACCGAGAGGTGCGCGAGGAGCTCGGCCTGGAGGTCTCTAACATCCGCTACTACAAGTCTCAGCCATGGGGCGTGGCGGGCGACATCCTGAGTGGCTTTTGGTGTGACGTCGTGGGTGACCCCACCATCCACCGGGACGAGTCGGAGCTGGGCAGCGCCGTGTGGGTTGGTCCGGACCAGATTCCCGGACAGCCGGACGACCTCTCGCTCACCAACGAGATGATGTGCCTCTGGCGCGATACGCACCGCCGTTAGGTGTGGCGGCCGTACGCGGGGACCGTCCCCTGCGTACCACGCGAGCGTGCCAGCCGCGTCCGTGAAGATGCTGTGCATGCAGCATAGGTTAAGCTTCAAGGCGTAAGCTAGCTGCAAGGCTGATACAAGATGGGGGTGCGACATGAGCATATCCAGAAGGCAGTTCGTGGGCGGGGCAGGCATTGCGGCGGCCGCGTTGGCGGCATGCGGCAAGCAGGAGGAACCCGCCAAGACCGACGACGGCGGCCAGCAGACCCAGGCTGCGTCCACGCTCGCGCTCAACGAGACAAAGTGGGAGTACGACGCCGACGACGACGTGTACTACCAGCTCAGCCTCACCTATTGCGAGAGGCCCGTAAACGAGAACTACCAGAAGCTCGCCATCCTCGTGCCGGGCGCCTACTTTACGGCAACCGACAACGGGGACGGGACCTACACCTGCAAGAAGAACGACTCCGGCCAGCAGGGGAGCTTTACTGCGGCGACTGCGCCCATCGTAATGCCCATAAACACCCCCGGCTACTCTGCGCAGGATCCCATTACCGCGTACAAGTCTCAGGCGGACTACACCAACGAGGGGTTCGTGTACGTGCACGCGGGTTGTCGCGGACGCGACGACGGGGCCCCCGCTGGTGTCACCGACCTCAAGGCGGCGGTGCGCTACCTGCGGCAGGTGGCGAGCAACGTGCCCGGCAACATGGACCGCATCTTTACGTTTGGCATGAGCGGCGGCGGCGCGCAGTCGGCACTGATGGGCGCAACCGGGGACGCCCAGGAATACGCCCCCTACCTCAGCGCCATCGGCGCCGCGGGCAACGTGAGCGACGCGGTGTGTGGCTCCATGGACTGGTGCCCCATCACGGGCCTGGACGTGGCCGACGCCGCGTACGAGTGGATGATGGGTTCCACCCGAGAGGACCTCTCCAACGAGGAGTCGGGCATCTCCAAGGGCCTTGCCGAGGCATATGCCGCCTGGGTAAACGCGGCCGGAATCGTGGACGACGAGGGCTCGCAGCTCAAGCTCGAGCAATCCGGCGAAGGCGTCTATCAGGCGGGCAGCTACTACGAGTGCGTGCGCAAGACCATCGAGGAGTCGCTGGACAACTTCCTGGCAGACACCGAGTTTCCCTACGAGGCACAGTCGAGCGGTGGTCGGGGACAGGGAGGTCCGCGCGAGGCACGAGACATGCAGCAGATGGAGGTGCCCGACGACGGCAAGCTTCCCGACGAGGCTCTGCCCGAGGGGGATGCGGACGCTGCGACGGAGGGCGAAGCCACCCCGGGCAACGACATGCGCTCCAAGGGTCCGCTGCCCAACACGGGCGGCGACGAGCCGTCGCAGGACACCGCCGCAGCCGATCAGGCAGGCGCAGGCGAGCGCGAGGCCAATGGCGAGCAGCCCGCGTTCGAGGAGATGGACAACATCGCCCGCAACCAGAACGAGGGCGGCGTGAGTCTCTCGGGAACGTACCAGACCGCGGCCGACTACATTGCGGCCCTCAACGCCGACGGCGAGTGGGTTACCTACGACGAGTCGTCCAACACCGTCTCCATCCTCAGCGTCGCGGACTTCTGCGCGGCCCTCAAGCGGGCGTCCAAGAGCCTGGGCGCGTTCGACCAGCTGGATCGCAGCCAAGGCGAGAACACCCTCTTTGGCACCGATGGCAACCCGCTGCACTTCGACGCCATCATGGCGGGTGTGCTGGAGTCGCAGGGCAACTCGTATGCCAAGGACTACAAAGATGACCTGGGCAAGAAGGATGCCCAGGGCACGGCCGTGGAGGCACGCGTTGCCATGTACACGCCACTGTATTATCTGCTGGCTTCCTCGGCGGGCTTTGGCAAGAGCACGCCGGCGCAGCACTGGCGCATTCGCAGTGGCATCAACCAAGGCGATACGGCGCTTGCCACCGAACTCAACCTCGCGCTGGCGCTCAAGGCGTACTCGGGCGTGAAGTCGGTTGACTTTGCCACCGTGTGGGGGCAGGGACACACCCAGGCCGAGCGCACGGGCTCTTCGACCGAGAACTTTATTGCCTGGGTCAAGGAGTGCCTGGCTGGTTAGAACGTGTCAGCCTATCAAAGGGGGACCCCCATTGATATGCCGCCGATACATGCGAGTTTTGCAGAATCACTAGCAATGCCGTTCGGGGCGTATATACTACCTTTTGCAGGATTCCCGCACGAAAGGCGAAGCATGGAATTTAAGTACATCAACGATCCCGAGCTCATGGCGGCCATGTCTGACGAGCTTACGCGTCAGCGCAACTCCATCGAGCTCATTGCCTCCGAGAACTTTGTGAGCCTTGCGGTTATGGAGGCCGTGGGGTCGCCGCTTACCAACAAGTATGCCGAGGGACTGCCAGGGCATCGTTACTACGGCGGCTGCTGGGCCGTGGACGTGGTCGAGAACATCGCTCGCGAGCGGGCAAAGAAGCTCTTTGGCGCATCCTTCTGCAACGTGCAGCCGCACTCGGGCGCCCAGGCCAACTTTGCGGTTACCAGCGTGTTTGCACAGCCCGGCGACACCATTATGGGCATGGACCTCTCCAACGGTGGCCATCTTACCCACGGTTCGCCAGCCAACTACTCGGGCAAGCTCTACAACGTCGTCTCGTATGGCCTCAATCCCCAAACCGAGCGCATTGACTTCGACGACGTGGAGGCCAAGGTTGCCAAGTACCAGCCCAAGCTCATCATTGCCGGCGCGTCGGCATACCCGCGCGTTATCGACTTCGAGCGCTTTGCCCAGATTGCGCACGACAATGGCGCGGTGCTCATGGTGGACATGGCCCACATTGCCGGCCTGGTTGCCACAGGCGCGCATCCCACGCCGGTGGGCGTTGCCGACGTGGTGACCACCACCACCCACAAGACGCTGCGCGGCACGCGCGGTGGTCTTATCCTGTGGAACGACGAGGAGCTTACCCGCAGGCTCAACTCCGCCGTGTTCCCCGGAAGCCAGGGCGGCCCGCTGGAGCACGTTATTGCCGGCAAGGCCGTCGCCTTTGGCGAGGCGCTCCAACCCGAGTTTGCCACCTACATTCAAAACGTGTGCGTTAACGCCAAGGCGCTGGGTCGCGGCATGGAGTCGCGTGGCCTGCGCATGGTTACCGGCGGCACCGACAATCACCTGCTGCTCGTGGACCTCACCACCGCCGGCGACGAGGTTACCGGCAAGATTGCCGAGCACGTGCTCGACGAGGTGGGCATCACCGTAAACAAGAACACCATTCCTGGTGAGAAGCGCAGCCCGTTCGTTACCTCGGGCATTCGCGTGGGTTCGGCAGCCATGACCACCCGCGGCTTTGGCGAGGCCGAGGCCGAGCGTATTGGCGAGCTCATTGGCACCACGGTCACGCATCTCGACGACGAGGCCGTGCTCGCCTCGGTCAAGGCCGAGGTCGCCGAGCTTCTTGCGGTTCACCCGCTCTATCCCGAGCTGGGCTAGCCGTTCGGGTTTTTCTGCAGCACTTCGTGGTACACGGGGGACAGCCCCCGGTATACAGGGGAAAGTCCCCTATATGCCGGGGACTGTCCCCTTCGTACCACCGCGGGCGACGGGTTGTCGTTGTACTACAATATCAACGATGCATCCAGCGACGAAAGCGAGGAACCATGCCCGACTACGACGCCTCACGCCTGCACGTGATCGACCATCCGCTCGTGCAGCACAAGATTTCCCTGCTGCGCAGCAAGGACACGTCGACCAAGGACTTTAGGCAGCTGGTAAACGAGCTGGCCATCCTGGAGGGCTACGAGGCCCTGCGTGACCTGCCGCTGGAAGACTATGAGGTGCAGACGCCGCTGGAGACCACGATCGGTCGACGCATCGCGGGCAAGAAGCTCGCCGTCATTCCCGTCCTGCGCGCAGGCCTGGGGATGGTAGAGGGCCTGCTCACGCTCGTGCCCTCCGCGCGCGTGGGACACCTGGGCATGTACCGGGATCCCGAGACCCACGACCCCGTTCCGTATTACTGCAACCTGCCCGATGACGTGCGCAATCGTACGGTCGTGGTGGTCGATCCCATGCTGGCGACGGGTGGGTCGCTCGCGGCCGCGATTCAGTTCCTGCGGGGTGCCGGCGCACGCGACATTCGCTGCCTCACTCTGGTGAGCTGCCCCGAGGGCATAAAGAACGTTCTCGACTTCAGCCCCTACGTCGAGCTCTACACCTGTTGCGTCGATCGCCAGCTCGACGATAACGCGTACATCCTTCCCGGCCTGGGAGATGCGGGCGACCGCATCTTTGGCACCCGGCTTCATCCCGGCGTACAGAGTGGGCCGTCCTTCGAATAACGGCGGCTGCAACTGTGCTATTACCAAGAAAACACTGGCATTGCCTGCAAAAAGGACTAGAATCCTAAAATGTTTAAAACTCCGTAGGGGGAGGGCGCGCATGGGCGAAGCCGCCGTTGTGGCTTTGGGACTGGTGGTTGGCGTCCTGGGAGCCGTTCCTCCCGCGGTGCTGTTTGAACAGGCGCTCAAAGGGACTCGTCCGGTAAGCGTGTTTGCGGGTCTTGCGAGCATCATGGTCTCGTTCGCGATGCTTGCCGCGGCCGTGTTCGTGGTGTGGCTCGTGTCGCAAGCGAACGTGTTGCTCTTTGGCGCGGCAGAAGCTGGCTCGTTCCTCCTTGTGTGGGCGGCCGAGGCAACAAGGGCGTGGCGCGATGCGCAGCATGGCACCAGCTAGGAGAAAGGAAACGTGGTGAATCCGCTGGAGAAGCTGTCGGAGGAGATCGATGAGCTCTTAGGGGGCTTTGAGTCCACCGCAATGAAAGGCGACCTGTATGGTGCCGGTCTCACCCAGTACACGTTCTGGATGTTCGTCGCAATCATACTGATGCTCGTCGTGGTGTTCGTGTTCAAAAAGAAGCAGAGGGCGCACGGCCTTGTTCCCAAGGGACGGTTCGTAAACGGCGTCGAGTACTTGGTGGAGTACTGCCGAGACGACATGTGCAAGGGCCTTCTGGGCGACTCGTGGCGCAGGCACTTCCCCTTTATTGCCTCGCTGTTCTTCTTCATCCTGTTTAACAACCTTGTGGGCGTCATTCCGGGCTGCAAGCCCGGCACTGGCTGCATCGGCACCACGGCCGCAGTGGCACTCGTCTCGTTTATCTACTTTATTGTTATGGGCGTTAAGGCCAAAGGCCCCATCGGCTACATAAAGAGTCTCGCGCCCGCGGGCGTCTCGTTCCCCATGAACGCCTTGGTGTGGTGCATCGAGCTGCTCTCCACCTTCCTGCGCCTGGTAACGCTGGCCGTCCGTCTGTTCTGCAACCTGTTCGCTGGCCACGTGGTTATGGGCGCGTTCGCCATCCTGGCGTCGCTCTTCTTCGTGCCGCTGCTGCAGGGCATCTCGGTTCAGGCGATCGGTATGGCGGGGGCCTCGGTCTTCTGGCTGGCCATCCTGCTGGTTATCTACGCGGTGGAGATTATGGTCGCGGCCATCCAGGCGTACGTCTTTACCCTGCTCACGGCTGTGTACGTGCAGCTTGCCGAAGCGGAGGAGCACTAGTTTGGTGTTGTGCGGGCTCGCCCGCTACACATAGTAGTCTTGGAACTCGCCGGGCGGTCCGGCGAATGACAAAGGAGGAATTGTGGGAGTCATAGGATACGGCCTCGGTGTTGTTGGTGCAGGTCTTGGTATTGGTCTGGCGGCACTTGGCGCCACGTCCTCGATGGCGCGTCAGCCCGAGATGGAAGGTCGTCTGTTTACCGTCTTTATCCTGGCGTCGGCATTTGTCGAGGCACTCGCACTGATCGGCTTCGTTGTTACGCTTATCGCCTAGCGCGTAGTCTTTGGAGGTTCGAATGAACACGAACAAGCAGGGCCTTGCGGGCCGTGTGCGCGTCGCGGGTGGACTTGCGCTTGCGGCAACGCTCGCAACGCCAAGCGCGGCCTATGCAGCGGGACCAGACATCCTGATCCCCAAGCCGGCAGAGTTTATCCCCGCGCTCATCGCCTTTTTGGCAATCTGGGTCATTCTGGCAAAGATGGCCTGGCCCATGATCATTAAGACCCTCGACGAGCGCGAGGAGAAGATCGCGGGCGACATCAAGGCTGCCGAGGACGCACGCGCCGAGGCGGAGGAGAAGGTGCGCACCGGCGACGAGCGCATTGGCGCCGCCGAGCGCGAGGCCGCCGACATCATTGCCGCTGCCAAGCGCGAGGGCGAGGAGGAGCGCTCCAAGATTATTGCCGAGGCACAGGCCAGCGCGGTCTCCATTATTGCCAAGGCCCACGATGCCGTGGACGCCGAGCGCAAGAAGGCCATGGTCGAGCTCTCTGGCCAGGTAGTGGATCTCTCCGTCGAGATCGCGTCCAAGATTATTGGCGACGCACTCGACGACGAGGAGCAGCACCGTCTTGCTGAGAAGTACCTCATGGAAGTGGGGGACCTCAATGAGGATTAGGGCTGTGGACAAGCAGAAGATCGAGGAGTACGCTCGCTCGCTGCTCGACGCGGCCAAAGGCGAAGGTCGCGCGCCACTCGACGTGCAGCAGCTTCGCCATGCGGTAAAGTTCTCGCCCGAGGTGCTCTCGGTGCTGGCCCGCATGGAAAGCGAAAGCGACTCCACGCTGATCACCCAGGTATACGAAGACCTCAAGACCATGCTCGACTCGGAGGACGAGACGGTAACCGTGGACGTTACCACGGCCGTCCCCATGAACGCGGAGCTGCGTCGCAAGGTGCGCGACAAGTGCGCCACCGACTTCGATGCCCCCATCTTTTTGGTTGAGCATGTTGAGCCCAAGATTCTGGGCGGCATCATCATCGAGGCAAAGGGACACCGTCGCGACGCCTCGATTCGCGCGCAGCTGGTAAACATCCGCAAGACGCTTTCCTCCAGCTTTATGGGAGGTGACGCATAAATGATCGAGAAGATCGATGCATCCGCAATTATGAGCACGCTGCGCAGCGAGCTCGATTCGCTGGAAACCGTCGTCGAGCGCCAGGAGGCCTCCACGGTCGCCGAGGTGGGTGACGGCATTGCCCGCGTGTTTGGCCTTAAGAGCGCCATGTCGGGCGAGCTGCTGCGCTTTACCAGCTCGGCAACGGGCCGCAACGTGTACGGTCTTGCCCAGAACCTCGAGGAAGACGAGGTGGGCGCGGTACTGTTTGGCGAGGTGGACACCATCAAGGAAGGCGATGAGTGCACCACCACGGGTCGCGTTATGGACATTCCCGTGGGACGTGGCATGCTGGGCCGTGTGGTAAACCCACTGGGCCAGCCCCTGGACGGCCTTGGCCCCATCCAGACGACTCACCGTCGCCCCATCGAGTTCAAGGCGCCTGGCATCATGGAGCGCCAGCCGGTAAACGAACCGGTGCAAACCGGTCTTGTGGCCATCGACGCCATGGTGCCCATTGGCCGCGGCCAGCGCGAGCTGATTATTGGCGACCGCAAGACGGGCAAGACGGCCATCGCCATCGACGCCATCATCAACCAGCGCGACACCGACATCGTGTGCATCTATGTGGCCATTGGCCAGAAGGCCTCCACGGTGGCGGCCATTCGCGAGACGCTCAATCGCCACGGCGTGCTGGACAAGACGGTTATCGTCTCGGCCACGGCGGCCGACTCGGCCCCGCTGCAGTACATCGCGCCCATGGCCGGTGCCGCGATTGGCGAGTTCTTTATGTACAACGACGAGAACGGCGAGCCGGCCGATGCCACACATCCCGGTGGGCACGTGCTGGTGGTGTACGACGACCTCTCCAAGCAGGCCGTCGCCTACCGACAGATGTCGCTTACGCTGCGCCGTCCGCCTGGACGCGAGGCGTACCCCGGCGACATCTTCTACCTGCACTCCCGCCTGCTCGAGCGTGCGGTAAAGATGAGCGACGAGAACGGCGCCGGTTCGATGACGGCTCTGCCGCTTATCGAGACGCAGGAGGGCGACGTTTCGGCGTACATCCCCACCAACGTGATTTCCATCACCGACGGCCAGATCTACCTGCAGTCCAACCTGTTCTTCCAGGGACAGCGCCCGGCTGTGGACGTGGGCATCTCGGTAAGCCGCGTAGGCGGTGCGGCACAGCTTGCCTCAATGAAGCAGGTTGCTGGAACGCTGCGCCTGGATCTGGCGAGCTACCGAGAGAAGCAGGCGTTCAGCCAATTTGGCTCCGACCTGGACGAGGCGACCCAATACCAGCTTAACCACGGCGCCCACATGATGGAGCTCCTCAAGCAAAAGCGGTACTCGGCCCTCGACGTGGCCGATCAGGTAATCGCGATCTTTGCCGCCAAGGAGAACTACCTTGACGACCTGGACCTCTCGCTGGTGGTGCCGTTCCGCGACGAGCTCGCTGGCTTTATGGCCAGCAAGCACCCCCATACGCGCGACAAGGTGCGTGAGGGCAGGATGAGCGACGAGACGCAGGAGCGCCTGCGCCGCTGCGTCGAGGAGTTCAAGACGTCGTTTAAGAAGAAGCACGGCCTCGTGCGCAACGAGGAGCCCGAGGAGGCTCCCGTTCCTGGGTTCAAGGACTAAGGCGGATACATGGCAAACCTCCGCGACATAAAGGCGCGCATCGACTCGGTAAAGAGTACGATGCAGGTCACGCGCACGATGGAGATGATCTCCACCGCAAAGATTCGCCGTGCGCTTGAGCGGGCCCAGCAGGCGGAGCCGTACAAGGACGCCATCACGCGCATGCTGAGCCACGTGGCCAGCGCAAGCTCCGGGTCGCAGGATCCGCTGCTGCTCAAGCATACGGTCGAGCGACGGGTGCTCTTCGTGCTCATCGCCTCCGATCGTGGCATGGCCGGCGGCTTTAACATCCAGCCGCAGCGTATGGTGCAGCGCGAGATCGAGGAGCTCGAGGCAAAGGGCATCGAGTGCGAGCTCATAACGGCGGGCAGGCGCCCCACGGAGTACTTTACGTTCCGCGGGCGCAAGCCGGTCCTCTCCATCGAGGGCAACTCCTCGGAGCCAACCATGGACGACGCCGACCGCATTGCCTCCTACATCATCCAGGGCTACCGAACGGGGTCTTTGGATCGCGTGGTCATCTACTACAGCCATGCGCGCAATCGCGTGGACCAGGAGCTGGTAAACGAGCAGATTCTGCCGGTTACCTCCGAGGACCTCATCATGGTCAACCAACCGCGCGAACCCGAGGCGATCACCGAGATCGACAACACCATTCCAACCGTGTATGCCTTCGATCCCTCGGCCTCGGAGGTGCTGGGCTACCTTATGCCAGCATACATACGTACCATCGTGTTTCACGCTCTCCTGGACTCGGCGGCGGCCGAGCACGGCGCGCGTCGTCGTGCCATGCAGTCGGCCACCGACAACGCCCAGGAGGTCATTACGGCGCTCAGCCGAACCTACAACCGCGAGCGCCAAGGTTCCATCACCACAGAGCTCACCGAGATTATCGCTGGAGCGTCCGCATTGGAGGACAAGTAATGGAAGCACCAAGCAAGGACGGGCAGGTCTTCGAGCGGGCCGCGCTCAGCCTCCTCAGAAAGAGTGCGGGCGTAGGCACCATTGTGCGCATCGTGGGTCCTGTTGTGGACGTGCGCTTTGAGGACGCCGTGCCCGTAATCTATTCGGCGCTGAAGGTTGACGCCGAAACGCCCATGGGCCACGTGAGCACCATACTGGAGGTGGAGTCGCAGCTTCCCGGGCGCGTGGTGCGCACGGTTGCCATGAGCTCCACCGACGGCCTCACGCGCGGCCTCAAGGCCATTGATACGGGCATGCCTATGATGATGCCCGTGGGTCCCGAGACGCTGGGACGCGTGTGGAACGTAATGGGCGAGCCGGTGGATGGCAAGGGCATGCCCGAGAACATCCAGCGCTATCCCATCCACCATCCCGCACCGGCCTTCTCGGACCTCACCACCAACACCGAGATCTTCGAGACCGGCATCAAGGCCATCGACCTGCTCGAGCCCTACGTCCGTGGTGGCAAGACGGGCCTGTTTGGCGGTGCCGGCGTTGGTAAGACCGTGCTCATCCAGGAGCTTATCAACAACCTGGCTCAGGAGCATGGCGGCACCTCCGTCTTTACCGGCGTGGGCGAGCGCACCCGCGAGGGTACCGACCTCTACCTGGAGATGACCGAGTCTGGCGTCATCGAGAAGACCTGCCTGGTCTACGGGCAGATGAACGAGCCGCCCGGAGCGCGCTTGCGCGTGGGTCTGGCTGGCCTCACCACGGCCGAGTACTTCCGTGACCAGGGTCAGGACGTGCTGCTCTTTATCGACAACATCTTCCGCTTCTCCCAGGCCGGCTCCGAGGTTTCGGCGCTGCTGGGCCGCATGCCGTCTGCCGTTGGCTACCAGCCCACGCTGGCAACCGAGATGGGCGAGCTGCAGGAGCGCATTACCTCCACGCGCGAGGGTTCCATTACGTCGGTGCAGGCGGTCTACGTGCCGGCCGACGACCTTACCGACCCCGCGCCCGCAACCACGTTTACGCACCTGGACGCCACCACGGTACTCTCGCGTTCCATTACCGAGCTGGGCATCTACCCGGCGGTGGACCCGCTGGCAAGCTCCTCGGGCGCCCTCGATCCCGAGATCGTTGGCGAGGAGCACTACCGCGTGGCCGAGAAGACCCAGGAAATCCTTCAGCAGTACTCCGACCTGCAGGATATCATTGCCATTCTGGGCATGGACGAGCTCAGCGAGGAGCAGCAGCTTGTCGTGTCCCGCGCGCGCAAGGTCCAGCAGTTCCTCAGCCAGTCCTTCCACGTTGCCGAGAAGTTTACGGGCAATCCGGGTTCGTACGTGCGTGTCGAGGATACCGTTCGCTCGTTCGCGGCCATCGTGGACGGCGAGTGCGACGACATTCCCGAGCAGGCGTTCCGCTACGCCGGCAACATTGACGACGTGCGTGCCAGGGCGGCGAAGCTGTAATGAGGTGCCAGTTCGTACGTCCCGACCGGCTGCTGTTCGAGGGTAACGTGCACCATTTGGTGCTGGTATCGTCCTCGGGCGAGCTGGGCGTATGGCCGGGCCACGCGCCCGAGATCTGTGCGCTGGGAAACGGCGTCGTACGCCTCACGCTGCCGGACGACGAGGGCGGCGACGTGGTGAGCATCATCGTCTCGGGCGGGTATGCCGAGGTTGGGGCCGACCACGTCATCGTGCTCGCCAACCACGCGCGCCGCTCTGACGACATAGAGCCCGACGTCGTGCAGCGCACCAAGGACAAGGCCATCGCCGCGCGTGACGCCCTGCCCGAAGACGACAATCGGCGCGCCTACTACAACGAGAAGATCGCCTGGTGCGACATGCTTCTGGCCCACGCATAGCCGGAAGGACCGAACGTCAATCGATAGGGGTAACCCCCGTTGATGGGTTGCGTGCAACCTATCAACGGGGGTTACCCCTATCGATTGACGTCGAAATATGTGTCCTGCGTTGACAGATTGAACCATACGCCTCATCTGGTGTACTCTTATCGCGCTCACCAAACACGTTGGCAGCATGAGCGGAGGATGGATGGAAGTAATACGCATCGAGGGCGGGCATCCGGTAACGGGCGAGGTTACGGTGGAGGGCGCAAAGAACTCAGCGCTCAAGCTCATGGCGGCAACGCTGCTCGCGCCGGGAGTTACCACGCTGGAAAACGTCCCCAACATCGCCGACGTGCACGTAATGGGCAAGGTTCTCAAGGAGCTGGGCGCTACGGTTGAGGTCGTGGACGAGCACACCCTGCGCATCGACACGAGTTCGGTGGATAGCTGGGAGACGCCCTACAGCCTGGTTGCGCAAATGCGCGCTTCCACCGCGGTGCTCGGGCCGTTGCTGGCTCGCTTTGGCAAGGCAATCGTGGCCATGCCTGGCGGCTGCAACATTGGCGCTCGCAAAATAGACATGCACATTCTGGGGCTGCAGGCCCTTGGCGTGCAGTTCGACATGGATCACGGCGACATACACGCCAGCGCTCCAAACGGTCTTAAGGGTGCCACGGTTACCCTGGACTTCGCCAGCGTGGGCGCCACCGAGAATCTCATCATGGCCTCGGTGCACGCAGACGGCGTAACGGTAATCGACAACGCCGCGCGCGAGCCCGAGATCGTGGACCTCGCCAACATGCTCAACGAGATGGGCGCCGACATCCAAGGCGCCGGTACGCCGGTAATCGAGATTCACGGCGTGGGCGAGCTGCATCCCGTAACGCACGCCGTCGTGGGCGATCGCATCGAGGCGGGTACGTTCGTGGCCATTGGTGCCCTGGTGGGGCAGCCGGTAACCGTGCGCGGGTTCGATCCGCAGCACCTGGGTCTGGTTTTGCGCAAGTACGAGCAGATGGGTGTAACCATCGAGCGCGGCAGGCGAGAGGTTACGGTGTCGCGCACGGCACCGCTCATGCCCACCGACATTCAAACCCTGCCGTTCCCCGGCTTTCCCACCGACATGCAGGCGCAAACCATGTGCCTGCTCGCCTTGGCGCAGGGAACCTGCATCGTTACCGAAAACGTCTTCGAGAACCGCTTTATGTTTGCCAGCGAGCTGCAGCGCATGGGGTCCGACATCGTGATTCAGGGCCACCACGCCGTTGTTCACGGCGTCGAGCGACTGTCGGGCGCCGAGGTGCGCTCCCCCGACCTGCGCGGAGGCGCGGCCCTCATCATGGCGGGTCTGGTCGCCGACGGAACCACCACGGTGTCGGACATCTATCACGTGGACCGCGGCTACGAGCGCTTCGTCGAGAAACTCTGTGCGCTGGGCGCGCAGGTACGTCGGGTCAACATGCTTGATCCCTCTGCGGACGAATTTGCGATGAGGGTGCGGTGAGCTGGCATGGCGCGAAACGACTTGCCTCAGGACCACGGGCTCTCCAAGGCGGGCGAGGACTATCTGGAGGCCATCTACCGCCTGTCCCGCGAGGGTGATCAGGACGGCGCGTCGGTACGCTCGGTGGACGTGGCCAATCAGCTGGGCGTCTCGAAGGCCAGCGTCTCGAAGACCCTCTCGGTGCTGCGAAACGCGGGCATGATAGAGCAGATGCGCTATGGGCGGGTGACGCTCACCGACGAGGGGGAGCGCTATGCACGCCGCGTATGGCGCAGTCATCGTGCGCTTCGCGCGTTTTTGGTGGGCGAGCTGGGCGTGCAGGAGGAGGTGGCCGACGAGGAGGCCTGCCTCATGGAGCACTACCTCTCGCACGACACCATTGACCGCTGGTGCGGTTACCTCGAGCGTCAGGGCATCGCCATCGAGGAGTAGCCGACCAAACGGACACCACGGATGAGAAAAAGGGGTTTGGCCCCTTTTCTCAAAATGCCGCTGTGACATTGCCAAAGTACCAGTCCCCCATACGTCTGTGGCCGTTGGCAGACGCGACCGTTTGGCATAAGAAGTGCATGGGTATCATCCAGATGCTTGAATGCTTTTCTATCTTATGCAAATCAGGAGGGTCACAGCATGAAGTCAATCATTCCCGCCGCTGGTCTGGGCACCCGCTTTCTTCCGGCCACCAAGTGCAGTCCCAAGGAGCTGCTCCCCGTGCTCAACAAGCCGGTAATCCAGTATGTGGTGGAGGAGGCGCTCGAGCCCGAGGGCGTGGATGGCGTCGTTATCGTTAACTCGCACGAGAAGCCCCAAATCGAGGCATACTTTGCCGAGGATGCGGAGTTCGAGGCCATGCTGCGCGAGCGCGGCAAGGACGCGTTGGCCGACGCCGTGCACGAGGCAGGGGCCCTGCCGGTGTCCTTCGTGTATCAGGACGACCCCAAGGGTCTGGGCCACGCCGTGTATTGCGCCAAGGACCAGATGGACGGCGATCCCTTCTTCGTCCTGCTCGGCGACTACTTCGTGCCGGATCGCCAGATGTGCGTGGACATGGCAACGGTCTCGGCCGCACATAACCATGCCTCGGTTATTGCCGTAGCCCCCGTACCCGCCGACCAGGTGAGCCGCTACGGCATCATCGCGGGCGAGTGCGTGGAGTCGCTGCCTGGCTGCAACGCCACCGGCGAGGAAGAGGGTGCCGTGTGGAAGGTTACGGGCCTGGTCGAGAAGCCCGCACCCGAGGACGCCCCGTCGCACCTGTTTATCGTGGGTCGCTATCTGCTCTCGCCGCGCATTATGGACCTGCTTGCCACGCAGGGTACCGGAGCGGGCGGAGAGATCCAGCTCACCGACGCCATGGAGCGCCTGCTCGAGGAAGAGGAGATGTACGCGGTCGTGGTAGACCCCGACAAGGGCTGCGACACGGGCACCCCCGCCGCCTGGGCGGCCACCAACGCACGGATGGCCCTTGCCAACGAGTCCGAGGCCGCAGCGTTTAAGGAGGCTCTGGGCAGGGACGTAAAGCTGGGATAGTCAATGCGCATAATTCGCTTTGACAACAAGGGCTGGCGCACGCGCTTCGACAGGGGTTTCGACGAGCAGAACGTTGCGCGTGCCGCCGACGCCTTTGCCTACATTTGGGCCGAGACGAATCCCGGTGGTACCGTGCTCGTTGGATACGACACGCGCTTCCGGGGCAAAGACTTTGCGGAGGTCGTCGGCGGCGTGCTGGCAAGCTATGGGCTGAGAGCTATGGTTAGCGATGCGTCCTGCCCCACGCCTGCGCTGGGATGGAGCGTGGCTCGCGACGAGCAGGCGGTGGGGGCCGTTGTGATAACGGCCTCGAGCGCCTCGTGCGAGTATGGTGGCATATCGGCACGCGGTGCGGACGGCGGGCCCATGTCAAGCGAATTCTACGAGGTGGCGACCAAAATCGTGTCGTCTGTTCCCATCCGCGATCGCGGTGAGGTGGAGCATGTCGACCTCATGGGTCCCTATCTCGCGCATGTGATGGGCAGCGTGGATGCAAGCGCGATTGCCGACTGGGCTCCCAGCATAGTCGTCGACCCCATGTATGGTGCGGCGCAAGGCTACGTTTGCGATCTGCTCTCCCAAATGGGCTGCAGGGTGTCGCAGATTCACGGTGACCCCGATACGAACTTTGGCGGCCTGCATCCTTCTCCGGTTGAGCCGTGGGTGGACAAGTGCGAGCAGGCGGTGCTGCAAACAGGCGGCGCCTTTGGCATCGCGTTCGACGGCGATGCCGACCGTCTGGGCATGGTGGACGAGCGGGGCGTCTTCGTGGAGCCCTATCGCGTGGCGCCACTGGTGCTCGATCACCTGGTGAGCGAACGCCAGCAGCATGGCAGGGTGGTGTCGCCCTACGCCTGCTCGGCATACATACGCAGGCAGGCCGCGCGCCTTGGTTGCCCGCTCACGGCGGTCCCCATGGGATTCACGCGCATCTATCACGAGCTGCTGGAGGGCGACGTTGTGTTGGGAACCGAGGGGCTCGGCGGCATATCGGTGCCAAGTCATCTCAACGAGCGCGATGGCATCTTTGCGGCGCTGCTCCTGGTGGAGGCATGCGCTCAGCGACAGGTGGGCATTGCCGAGCTGGTGCAGGACATGGAGAGCAGCATTGGCTCCATGCACCACGTAAACAAGAACATCCGGCTCGATCCGGCGTCCATCCAGTCGTTCCGCAACATACTGCCCGGACTCAACCTGCGCGACGTGTGCGGGAGAGAGCCTATATATGTGGGTCATGCCGATGGGCTCGTACTGCGATTCGATGACGATTCCTGGGTACAGCTCAGGCCATCCAGAACCGAGTCGCTGGTGCGTGCCCATGCGGAGGCCCCAAATACCCGGCAGGCCGAGAACATGGTGGAGGCGGCCTGCAAAAGCGCACTGCAAAGGCTGCCACTCTGGTAAGTTTTTGCAGGTAGAGCGCCTTATCGATGCGAACTCCCCGGCAACGTGGATTGCCGGGGGTTATCTGCAATTGTGCAGAAATTGTGAACGCAAAGATTCACGCTTCCACAGCCCAAACTCAAGCGTATAGTAACTCCTCGCGCGGCGCACCGACGACGCGCGGCGAACCTTGAAAACCGGATACTGCGATCGATGAGATCGACGAAGACAGACTAGCGAAA
>CACZFB010000008.1:0-52629 GCA_902780305.1 uncultured Coriobacteriaceae bacterium
TTCGATTTCCCACTGTGTATTTTATCTAGTGGGAAATCGAAGCATTCCGTTTTGGCATATGCCCAGTTGGTGACGAAATCTCCCCAAAGTTCTTCCCACTAATCGAAAAAGGCCGTAGCTATCGGCAACCACGATGGCACCAATGGAAAGGGGCAACCCCCATTGATTGATCGTACGACCTATCAATGGGGGTTGCCCCCTTCTATTGATTGGCGTAAGCCGTTGCTACGCGTCGATACCGAGCTGGAAGGCGCGCAGGTTGGGCTCGAGCAGGTGTTGACGCTTGGGCGGGACGCACTTGGCGATGGCCGCCTCGATGGTCTCGCGCTCGCAGAACGGCGCGACCGACCACAACTTGCCCAGGCACACGATGTTGGCGAGGCCCTTGAGGCCCGCCTCCTCGGCCAGGTGCGTAGCAGCAAGCTCGTGCACCGCAACGCCCTCGGCGAGCTCGATGCCCTGGGCACCGTTCATGGCCAGGGTCGTGTCGATTACCACGACGCCGCCCGGCTGCACGCTGCCCGCGAACTTCTCGACGCTGGGCTGGTTCATGGCGATAACGGCCGTGGGACGGGTAATAAACGGCGAACCGATGGCCTCGTCCGAAAGCGAGACGCTGCAGTTGGCGGTGCCGCCACGCATCTCGGGACCGTAGCTGGGCATCCACGACACCTGGCGGCCGTCGATCAGGCCGCAGTTGGCAATAATCTTGCCGGCAAAGAGCAGGCCCTGACCGCCGAAACCAGAGAGCACGCACAAAAGCTCGTGATTGAACTCTGCCATGACCTTACGCCTCCTTCTTCTGTTGCGCGATGGGGCAGTCCTTGGCGCGGTCGAGCGCGGCTTCGGCAGCGTTGGCAAAGCCATCGGCCACCACGTCCTTGTACACGCCCAGCGGATAGTACGGCAGCATGTTGTCGCGCAGCCACTGGAAGGCATCCTGCGGCGTCATGCCCCAGTTGGTGGGACAGGTGGCGACGACCTCAACCAGCGAGTAGCCAATGCCGTCAATTTGGTTTTGGAACGCCTTCTTTATGGCCTTCTTGGCCTGCATGATGTGGGCGCGCGAGTCGCAGGTAACGCGCTCCACGTACGCAACGCCGTCCAGCGTGGAGACCATCTCGGCGATGCGCACGGGATAGCCCACCTTGCTCACGTCACGGCCATACGGGCTGGTTTGCGTAACCTGGTTGGGCAGCGACGTGGGAGCCATCTGGCCGCCGGTCATGCCATAGATTGCGTTGTTGATAAAGATCACGGTGATCTTCTCGCCACGGGTGGCGGCATGGACCGTCTCGGCCGTGCCGATGGAGGCCAGGTCGCCGTCGCCCTGGTAGGCGAACACCACGTTGTCGGGATGCACGCGCTTGACGCCGGTGGCCACCGCGGGCGCACGGCCATGCGCGGCCTCGATCATGTCGCAGTTAAAGAAGTCGTACATCATAACGGAGCAGCCCACGGGCGCGATGCCCACGGTCTTGCCCTCGATGCCCAGCTCGTTGATGCACTCGGCAACCAGGCGGTTGACGATGCCGTGCGTGCAGCCAGGGCAGTAGTTGGTAACGACGTCGGTAAGCACACGCGGGCGCGCGGCGACGATCTTCTCGGTCTCGGCGATCTGCGAGCCGATGCGCTCCTGCTGGTAGCTGGGCAGGGTAATGGGTGCAACGTTGGCCTTTGCCATGCTACTCACCCCTCTCCATGGTTGCGGCAGCCTGCTCGATGGCCGCCAGGACCTCCTCGGGCGTGGGCAGCACGCCGCCGGTTTGGCCATAGAACGACACGGGCACGCGGCCGGACGCGGCAAGGCGCACGTCCTCCACCATCTGACCCATGTTGAGCTCCACGCTCAGGAACGCACGCGTGCCGCCGTCAATGAGCTGGCCTATGGCCTGCTCGGGGAACGGCCACAGCGTGATGGGGCGCAGCAGGCCACACTTGATGCCCTTGGCGCGGGCGTCTCGCACGGCGGTGCGGGCAATGCGGCTCGCCGCACCAAAGGCAACGACCACCAGCTCGGCGTCGTCGCACATCATGAGCTCGGCGCGCTGCTCTTTGGCGCGAATCGCGGCATAGCGCTCGAAACGCTCGTGGTTGGTGTCGTTGAGCTTCTCGGGGCTGAGGTACAGCGAGTTCACCACGTTGTGCTCGCGCTCCATGCGCGTGCCGGAGGTCGCCCACGGCTTGGCGGGCAGCGACTCGGGGTCGCGCTCGGGCGGCAGCAGCACAGGCTCCATCATTTGGCCAATCATGCCGTCGGCCAGAATCATCGTGGGCGTGCGGTAGGTGTCGGCGAGGTCGAACGCGTCGTAGATAAGGTCAGCCATCTCCTGCACCGTGGAGGGCGCGAGCACCGGCATAAAGAAGTCGCCGTGGCCGAGCGCGCGCGTGGCCTGGAAGTAGTCGGACTGGCTGGGCTGGATGCCGCCAAGTCCTGGGCCGCCACGCTGCACGTTAACGATAACGCCAGGCAGGTCGGCACCGGCCATGTACGAGACGCCCTCCCCCTTGAGCGAGACGCCAGGCGAGCTGGAGCTCGTCATAACACGCGCGCCTGCGGCCGCGGCGCCGTACACCATGTTAATGGCCGCAATCTCGCTCTCGGCCTGCAGGAAGGTGCCACCGATGAGGGGAAGCTTCTTGGCCATGTAGGCCGCGAGCTCGGTTTGCGGCGTAATGGGATACCCAAAGAAGAAGCGGCAGCCGGCGCGCATGGCAGCCTCGGCCAGCACCTCGTTGCCCTTCATGAGCACGCGCTCTTGCGCTGCGTTGTTATTTGCCATCTACTTCACCACCGTAATTGCGACGTCGGGACAGGTGGTGTAGCACGAAGCGCACCCAATGCACCCGTCCGGATCAACCAGTTTCGCGGGATGATACCCCTTAGGCGTAATGCGCTCCTCGTCGAGCGCGAGCACGCCCTTTGGACACGCGGCGACGCACAGGCCACAGCCCTTGCAAAACACGTCGTCGACGATTATTCGTGCCATATTCCCTTCCTCTCTCTCCTAGGGTTATGGGCATTCAGCCATTATAGGCCTAGATATCGTGCGCAAGGGATTGTTAACAAAAGTTGTGTGGGGTCGACGTATGGGGTGGGGGCCAATCAAGCTCCAATAGAGTCTGTTCGCTCAGGACGAATCCGAGAAAAGGGGCCTGGCCCCTTTTCTCATTCCCAGGGGCGCTTGACGTAGCGCGGCAGGATCACGATGGGCTCGTTGGGGTCGGGCGCGTAGGCCGCGGCTTCGGGCACAACGGTGGCCGCGAGCGGCAAGCCCGTAAGCCTGGCCACCTCGCGTGCAAAGGCACGGCCACGCTCCACGTGCTCGTCAGTCGTCTCGTCGCCCAAGTTGGACGTGTTAAGAATCCCGGTCGCACGCAAATGCGCGTGCTCCTCGATGTCGGGCAGCATTGCCGCCGCCTCCTCGGGCGTCTGCGTGAGCGCACGGAACGCCGACACCGCATACAACACCTGCGCCTCGGCCTCCACAAGCATCTTCGACCAGCGTCCCACCGTGGTGGCGCCATCGTCGTCGCCACCCACGTCCAGGATAAGCCGCTGCGTTGGGTCGCGGCGCACCGCACCAATAACCGCGTCAAGCTCGCCAGAGAGGCTGGGCGTGTCAAGCGTGGTGCGGGCGAGCACCGGCGCAATCAGGCGCACGCCGGCATCATCGAGCAGCTCAGGATAGTCGCTCGAGCGGAAGTACGGGTTAACCACGTCGAGGTCAGCCAGCGTCACCGCATGGCCAGCGGCAGCCTCCGCCAGCGCAAGGCCCAGCGCAACGTTGGTCTTCCCCACCCCGGCATGCCCCACGAGCACCGTGATGGGCGCCAGCTTGAGTTCGTTCATGTGCCCTCCTTTTGGGACTGCCTCGCACGTCCTCATCGCGCAACGGCGTCCATTGTAAACCAGCGGCGCGCACGCGTCCGAACAAAGGTTGTCCGTTTGCGAGAACCGCTACTTTGTGCGGCGCACCAAGCGTCGACATCCCACGAGGACGAGCAGCATCCCAGCCACGAGCACGGCGAGGGGCGGCTCGGTGCGGTCGCCCGTGCTGGGCGTCGACGTCGACCCGGTCGTCGACGTGGCTGTGGTCGCGCTCCCCTGCCCCGCCTGACTGGGCTGGCCCGTCTGGCCCGCTTGCCCGCCCCGACTCGTCTGCGCGGCATCCGCGTACGCCAGCACATGCGTGGAGTACCGGTCGCTCTCCACGTTGAGCGAGTCCCCCGTGCCCTTGGCCAGCACGTCCACCGCACCCTCGTGCACGCGCAGCACATAGAACGTGCGATTCGTGCCACCACTCGCCTTTAGCGCCTGTGGCACCGCAAGCGCCAGCTTGAGCGGCTGGTCCGTGGTGTGCACACCCACGGAATCGGCCTGCTCGCTTCCCACCCGCTTGGCAATCGAGAGGTCGAACCACACCCCGGCCTGCGCCTCCAGCTCGCGCAGCTTCGCCGCAAGCAGATCCCGCTCCTCCGCACCGAGGTCGGCCTCACGCACGGCACTCGACGTGAGTGTTACGTACACGTCCGCCTTGGCGGCCGTGGCCTCCCGCAAAAACATCGCGCGCATCACCGCATCGAAGCTACCTTCGCGCGAAGAGACCACCGGCGAGCCCGTGGTGTTAGCGATGGCCGTATGCACCTGGTACGTCTGGGGCTCGACATCCGGAACGTCCGCGCCATCCCAACGCGCACGCAGCGTGAGGTCGTCCAGAATGGGCGTGGCCGAGAAGTCAAACGGCTCGTCCGCGCCATCCACGAACCACCCCAAGAACGCATGTCCCTCTCGCACGGGGTCGGCCGGCCGAATCGCAAGGTCCCCGTGCCGAACGGTCTGCGTGCCCACCGCACTACCGCCAGCGCTGTCAAACGCAACCGTATAGGTCGCCTCCGCAAACTTCGCGTACAGGGTGAGGTCCTGGGTAACCGGCGCCGTAAAGTCGTACGCCTTCGTGAGCGCCTCGTCCGCATACCATCCCGCAAACACGAAGCCGTAGCGGTACGGATCCTGCGGCAACGTCGCCCGGTCGCCCCAGGCAACCACTTGCTCGTCCACCAGCTCGCCACCGCTGACAAACCTCACGTCCAGCAAGCGGGCGTCCCATTTGGCACGCAGCTCCAAGTCGTGCGTAACGGGGGTGGCAAAGTTGAAACGCCGAAGCGCCTTGCCGTCGCGGTCATCGTCGAAGCACAGGCGGTCCGCAACGGCGGGGTCATCGTTGATGAGCTCATCTGCCTGCTCGCGTGTAATGTATCCATCGGGCAGGACTTCCCACCAGCCGTCAAACTCATGGCCCTCGCGTGAAAGAGCAGCGGGCTCGCTGGCCAATCCAAAGTACGGCACCTCCTGCGACGGCACGTCGCCGCCACCGTCGGATTTGAAGTCCACCCTTAGGAACGCGTTCTCCTTCTTCCATTGAGAATACAAAAGAAGGTCGCCCGTAATGGGTGTGGTGAGGACATACCGGTGCTTGCCCTCCTGATCCGTGGACCACCCGTCAAACAAGAAGCCCTTTCTTACGGGATCGCTCAGGGAGGCAAGGGTGTCTCCATGGCTCACGACCACGGGGCTGAGCTCGCTGCCACCCTGGGTGTTGAAAGTTACCGTATGCTTCTTTGCCCGCCACCGCGCGCGCAGCAAGACGTTGCCTATTACCGGCGAGGAGAAGTCGTAGGGCAGCAGCACCTGGTCGACCCCGCCCTTGCGGTCTATCCACACCACATCGCCCGCTGCGTCCAAATCGTCTTGCGAGACCGCCCCGTCCGGCAGCAGCTCGTACCAGCCAACGAAATCGTACCCCTCACGCTCGGGATCGGTTGGCCGCGTGGCAACGCCCCCGTCGTGTACGGTTTGCGGCTGCATCGCAGACGGCGCCTGCCAGTTGAGGTCGAACGTAACTTCGTGCGTCGTCGCTTGCGGCTCGATCCAATGCGCCACGAGGACGAGGTCCTGGGTCACCGGCGACGAGAAGTCGTAGGGCGCATCGGCGTTGCCAAGATACCACCCAGCAAACCTGTGCCCATCCCTCGTTGGGTCGAGCGGAGGCGCAACCGTTTCGCCCGCATGCACACGCTGAGAATCGACTGGCGTGCCACCGGCAGAGTCGAAGACCACGTTGAACGCAGTTGGCGCCGCATCCCACGCAGCATGGAGCGTGATGTCTGCCTCTACCGGTGTCGCAAAATTGTACGGCACGTCCGGATTGGTGAGATACCAGCACCTAAACACGTAGCCTTCCTTGGTGGGATCTTCGGGCTCGGACGCAGTTTGGCCGTCCTCGACCTTCTGGGGCTCGATCCCACTGCCGCCGGCGGAGTCAAACGTTACCTCATGACGCTTTGCCCACACTACCTCGAGCGTCATATTCTGCATAACCGGCAGGGTAAAGTCGTAGGGCACAGTCTCACCAGACTTGACCCAATGCTTGAAGATGTAGCCCTCCCGTGTTGGCTCCTCATTGGGATACGATTTGATACTTTGGCCATAGGCAAGCCACTCGGTAAACGGTTCATCACCGTTTTCGTTACCGGTTACATAGGTGACCTTATATTCAATAGGCATCCAACCGGCACGCAAGACGAGGTCTCCCGTCACGGGCTGGCTGAAGTCGTACTCATTGACCTTCCCGTCGGCATACCACCTGTCGAACGTAAAGCCGGCAAGCCCTTCTGGCGGATCCGGTGCGGTAGCACATTGCCCGTCCTCGACCGTCTGCGTATCGACCGGCGTCCCACCCATCGAGTCGAAGACGACCTTCCATGTTTTGGTCGTGGGATCCTGCCCCGAATCCGGCGTAGACTCCCGCTCCCACATGGCAACGACGGTAATGTCCTCACGCACGGGATAGGACACCGAGTACCGGCTTCCGTAGTGCCAACCCTGGGCAGACTCGTCCGCCACGCGATAGTACCAGCCTTTGAACAGGTAGCCGTTACGCGTGGGCGTTGGCAAATCCGCGATCTCGTACTCGTGGGAGATCCACCGACCGTCTCGGACGATGTACGAGGTAGGGCTCACCGTGCCACCGTTTGCGTCGAGCGTCACGGTATACAACTTGGTCCACATCGCCGTAAGCGTGAGGTCCGCGTAGACGGGTCGCGTAAACTGGTACGAATAGCCGTCCCTGTCGCCCGGGGCATGCCAGCCGCTGAACCTATAGCCGTCCTTTGCTGGATCGGGACTTGGCCTGGTAGCCTGCGCGCCATATGCCACGGGCTGCTCGTCCGCCAAAGGCGTGGCGCCATCCTCGTCCACAAACCTCACCGAATGCGTTTGGGGCTTCCAGTTGGCATAGAGCCTGAGGTCGGAAGTGACCGTATCCGTTGCGAAGTCCCACCTGTTCGTAAAGAAGTCGTTGGTATACCAGCCCTCGAGGTCGTAGCCCTCACACGTGATGTCTGTTGGTATCTGGCTCAAGGCAATGCATTGCCCATGTGCCACCTCAATCGAGGATATGTTTGACGTGCCATTGCACGGAACGAACCATACCGTATGGGGCGGTTCCGTTTGCTTGCGCCATCGTGCCGTAAAGGCAATGCTCGAGGTGGCTGGCGTATTGAAGTCAAAGAGCCTTCCCGTTTGATCATCCCGCCACGTCTTGTACACCCATCCTTCCAGCTCCATGCCGGGATTGAGCGATTCTGCAGTTGGCGCCAAAATCGTTTCGCCGATCTCGAGGTCAATGTAGTAGAGCTTGTTGATGTTGTCGTACCCCATGGGATGCGCAGTGTCGCTGCTCACCGGAGGCTTGCCCCCGGTGCTGTCGAACGTATAGCGGACGCACCACTTGGCATACAGCGTCATGTCGCGCTGCACCGGCGTCGAGAAGTCCCACTCCTGCGTGCATGCCTCGTCGGCGTACCACCCCTTAAACGCAAAGCTGCCGTTGAGGTTGTCCACCCACACGCGGCGCGTGTCGAACTTTACGGGAGTATAGTCGGGCACACTGGCGGGCAAGCCCTCCGCGACTCTTTGGTCGGGCACGTCGGAGCCACCTGTGCTGTCAAACGTCACGATCACACCCGTGGAGAGGGTCGCCTCACCCGCACTCTGTCCCACCTTACACGCGCGATCATCGCTCCTAAAGCTGGCTACAGACCCCTTGCCCCCGAGTCCCTGCGTGAGTACGACCGGCTCGCCCGTCTTGGGCTTTTGGTACGTCGTCACGTCGATGCAGGCCTCGCCTGCAAGCACGTCGTCTATGGCAATCGTCGTGTCCTTGCCCAAGAACACGTTGCTGTCCACCGAAGACTCGTCGGGGAGCTTCGTGCTGTTCTTCTTGACTACGGGAGTGCCAAACGCCCTGAGCGTCGCTCCTTCAGGCACGTATACGCCAGCGCCACTCCCAACGGCCCGGTTCTGGGTAATCGTCACGTCGCCAAGCGTGAGCGTGGAGTCTTCTCCCATGAGCACGCCACCGCCAGGCCCGCTTGCGTAAGCACCGGTAATCGTGCCGCCGCCCGTAAGGGTGAGCGTCGCACCAGAAGCCAACTGGATAACCGAGCCGTCCGCGACGCCCTCGGTCCTTTTGGAGAGACCCCTGTCGAGCGTATGGTGCGCAAGATCTATGGTGACCTCTGCGTACGCGGGGATCACGAGCGCCCCATCGAGCGGCGTCGCCGTGAGGTCCGAATCCAGCGTGACGGCTTTGCCCGTGGTACCCGACTGTTGCAGAAGCCAGCTTGCCAGGCTCGACCACGTCATGTTCCAGTTGGCCCACACCTTCGTGCCGTTGCTCGAGACGGGTATTCCCTCGTTCACCCCGTATGTGAAAGACCCATCCTCACTGCGCCAGCTGTCGATGAACTTGCCCGGAATCTCGACGTCGCAGGCCGGGGCATACGCGCGAGATCCCTTGAGCAGATGGGTTTGCGCCATACGCTGCTCCTGTGGCTCATCGGTCCAGAACTCCACCGTCCAGTACTCCAAATCGGATGGATAGTTTGCCTCCCACAGTTGCTTTGCCTGGCTTTGGCTCAAAAAGCCCACGAATACCCAACCATACAGCGTGCCACGCTCGGCAAATGTTCCCATGTTGCCAAAGAGCACGGGGTTCACCGAGTTGGCGCATGCCCGCGGCGTGGGTTCATCGTTTCGCGATGGGACTGCACCCGCATAGACTACGCTCGAATGGGTGGCGTGCACGTCTCCGGTTCGCGGTACCGAGTCCGCAAACGCAAGGCCCTGCGCCTCTGCCGCGTTCATTGCCGAAAGGGGCGAGAACTGCACGCCGCCCACGCTCACCGAGGAGGTTGTCCCCCGCGCGGGAAACCCCAAGCCGCCGTCCTCCCCCAGCAGCTCGGGGTGAGTCGTGCACACCACCACTTTGCCACGCACGTCCTTGAGCTTTGGCATCGCCGATCCCAAGTACAGGTAGCTCTTATAGTCATCAAGCTCGGTGCGCAGCTTCCTAAACACCTGGGCGGCATCGTCCGTCTCGCTGAGTGCAACCACCACGGTCTCGTAGGGATGCTTCTTCAAGAAGGACCGCATGTAGTTGATGGCACGTTTAAACGATATGGCGTTGCCGTTTGCGTCTTGGGCGTAATACAGAGTCTCTCCACCGTCGGTCTGCACCCGTTCGGCGACCCACAACGTGTCCTTGCTGCCGCTCCATCCGACTCCGGGATCCTCCGCGGTTACATGCAGCTCGAACAGGCGAACACCCTGCGTGAGCTGCGTGGCGATGGTTGAGTCCTGCGCTTTTGCGTTGCTCACGTTCCCATTGCCCGCAGCCTGCTGACTGGGAAGAAAGAGATTCGAGGTCGCCGAGCCAGACGTTCCCGGCAGCACGATGTCGCTCAGATAGCGCTCGCCGGCGATGCCACACATCCAGTCCCCGTTTGTGAGCGCGCTCGCGTCGCCATCAAACTGAGGCTCTGCGGCATATGCCGGCACAGCAAGACCCAGCATGCTCGCAAGAAGCACCAGCGCCAGCAGCAAGCGATGCGTCCCGGTTGCCATGCCGCCCCCTTACTTCCCCTCGTTCTTGGCTCGACGACGCTCGTAGGCAAGCGCGGCCGCACCTGCCGCGGCAAGGCCACCCGCCAGCGCACCGTCGCGAGTGTCGGCCGTGTCCGGCAACGTCGAGCGCTCAGCGCCAGAACGCGAACCGTCGTTGCCGCCTCCGGTGTTGCCGGTTGGTCCGTTGCTTCCAACCTTCCCAATCACCGAGACGGGCGCGTCTTCCATAACGATGGGCTCCGTGTACGAAGTCCTCACCGTGAGCATGTCCATGGGAATGTCGCCAGGCTTTACCTGGTAGTACACGATGTTCTCGATGCTCGGCTCGTTGGAAGCCGTCGTGAGGGTCTGCGCCCCACCATCCTCGCTACTGGTGCCAAAGTCTTCCACAAAGTCGTAGAAGGCGTGGGTGCCCACAAACGTGATTCTGTGGCTGCCCTCCCATTCCATGGGAATCGCCATGAGCGCACGGTACACGCCAATCTTGCCGGGCGCGAGCGCGCCGTCCTCCTCGGCATTGGTGGGGTTGCCCTTCGCGTCGGGCGGGTTGTACATCGACGCCACCAGCTCGTACTCAAATCCCACCTGCGCGGAACCACACGGCTCCCACTCGTCGACATTGTCCCCGTCTGCATCGTCGTACATCTCGACCACGCAACCCTTGATGTAGGTGTTGCCGTCGTTGCGAATCGTCACAAAGAACTCCGCGATGCCGCCCGGCACCACAAAGGGCATCTCACAGTCGGCCGCAATAATCGTGGCCGTGCGCACAAACGGGATGGAGGTGTACCACATGGTGCCTGCATTGTTGTCGACGTCCTCGAGCTCCGAAGACAACACGGTGAGGGCGGCGCTGGTTCCGTTCACGCCCACGATGTTGTCTATCCTATGGTCAAGTTCGGCCAGGATAAACGGATCGGAGAACTTGTTGTTCCACAGGCGCGCCGCCATGATGCGGTACTCGTAGTTCTCGGACGCCTCGCTTACCTCGCCATACTCGTCGACTTGTACGCCCTCGCCCTCATCCGTCTTGCGCGTCGTGGGCCAGTAGACGAAGTCGCCCCATATGCCAAACGACGCTGCGCCAAAGCTGGCGGGGCCGATGTTGGCATACTGCAGGTTCTCGCTGCTGGTGTCGTAGGGGTTGTACACGTGGACGGAGGCAAGCTGGCCATCGGGCTTGCACGACAGGCAGGTTGGCGTGGGGAATTTAAACAACACGAGGTCGGACTTCTCGGCCTTCCAGTAGCGCAGCACCTCGCCGTTCTCCGTCGTGCCAAAGCAGCAGATGCCCTTGTCATAAATGCCCTTGGCATCAAGAAAAATCGTAAAGTACGTGGCCTTGTCCAGACCTCGTATCATATAGTATCTAAAGCCCTCGATGGTGGGCCAAAACACCAGCTCGAACGCCGTGGGGTCTATGTTGCCAGGACCCATCATCTCCCGTATTCTGTCGGCCGGGGGGAATCTGCACGTAAACGTGGTGTCGTCGGTCTCGTGCTTTACCAGCATAATACCCAGGCGCACGTGCGCTTCCTCGCCAAGGACCTCCTCCTCCGAGCCACCCGCCCGATCGAGGAAGAAGACGTACTCGGTGTTTTTGTTGTCGGGATCTGACGTGTGCTCAATGTACACGTTGGAGATGCAGTGGAACTTATAGGTATTGCCGTCCTCGTATATGCTGGAACCAGGCCAGCTCACATACGAGAATATCGAGCTAAACGGATCGCCGCCGGCGTTTCCGTTGTGTTGGAACTGAATGTATGAGAACACCAGCTCACAGGCCACGTCCGAAATCGCCGAGGTATTGTTTCGCGTGCCGCTGACCACAACGACTTGGAGATGGTGCCGGTACAGCGTTACGCCAGCGATGCCGTCCCACTTCTCCAGCGCCGTCGCAACGCCAGAGAACTCGTAATCGTACAGGTCGTTGCGCACATACTGCGCGTCCAGCATGTTTTGCGACAGGGGAAAGTCCAGCACCTGGCTGGTGCCCGTAGGCCGCAGGTTGCCCCGAATAACCGTGGCGATGAGTCGCGTGCGTGGCGCGCCGTTTACCACCACGCTTCCCAGGCGCAGCGCGATGGTCTCGCCCTCCATCTCAACCATCTTTACGCGGGGGTTTCCATAGATGGGCTCGTCGAACATGCGCACGTCCAGGCTGGGGCGAACGCCACCCTTGCTGCCAATGCCCGCAACGCCGGGGGCATCGTCGACGCTTGGCGAGTCGTCGGCGTCGTCTCCCTCCGACATGGTGCGAAGCCCACGACGCCGCTCGTGGTTCCACAGGGGCGCGTACGACGGAATCGCGTAGGAGATGGGACCTTGCGTGGCCTGCGTCTGCGTGCCTGTATCGTCTGCGTCTACCACGACGGTCTCCTTGGCATCCGCCTCGTCCGCAGACATCACGCTAACCTGGTCCTGTGGCTCACCCTCCTCGATGGTTGCCTGCCCCTGCGTCGCGCTTGCGGGCTCCCTGCTCGTGGGCGACTCACCTGCGATCTGCTCGCCGCCGCTGGCGTCCTCGCCCGTCTCGGGTGTCTTGTCCCTGCCTTGGTCTGTGGCCGCAGACACCACCGCAACGGCGTCGTCGGCGTCTTGGGCGGATGGCTGCGTGTCCTCGCGCGCCGCGTCCTGCGACTGCTCCTTTTGCTCGGGCTTGCCGCTGGCCTGGTCTGTGGCCCGGTCTGTGGCCTGGTCCTTGCCCTGGTCTGTGGTCGGGCTTCCCGTCATGGACACCGTGTACACGACGCAGGGAAGGGGCTCTCCGTCTGGCCCGGTCATGGCGTCCTCGCGGTATTCTCTGGTTACCGTGGGCACAGGCGGCGTGTTGGCGTCACCTGCGCTCTGCACCGTCATGCCACCCACGCTCTGGTCGAGCTCGAACTCCTGCGAGGCCTGCAGCATGTGGTCGTCGACGGGCCGCATGCCCGCAAGGAACTCCTCAAGCGACTCCGAGGAAATGCTTTGCGCGGTCAGGCCCTCAACGCTGTCGGTCTTGAGGCCGTCCTTCCAGTTGTTGTACCAGTTGTCGTTCTTCTTCTCCCACAGCGTCCACCTGCGCGTGAACAGGAAGAACTCAATAACCACCTCGGCCTTGATGCAGTAGGTCGCAATGCGATGCGGCAGGGGATGCGTCTTCTTGTCCAGCTTTCCCCGGTAGGTGACCCCAATAAAGTAGGTGAGCAAGAACTCGCCATACAGGCATACCGAGGCGACGCCCTTTACGCCCACGCCAACGGAGAGGCTTGGCTTGATGAGGAACTTGAACGAGACTCCCGTGTTGGTATAGTCCCATTGGTATTTATCGATGGCCGAGATAACGTGCACCAGGTTGGGACGCGTGTCGCCTTCGGGAAGCGGGACGGTGAATCCCGCGGCATAGTTTGCCATGGCCTGCCCAATAAAGGTGAAGTTGATGTACATGGGTATGGGCCCGGCAAAGAACTGCTCGGTGAGCGAAAGGACCATGCTGAGCAGGACCTGGAAGACGGCATCGCCCTGGAAGTACTGTTGCTCCATTTCCCATTTGGCGATGGCCATAAACTGCAGGTTCACGGTTGCCGTAAGCTTGGGAGAGAACTTTGCGTGTGAGAGCACGCCCGACGCCTTGGAGCTCGCCGCGGCGGTCTCGTTGAGCGACTTCTCCCAACCCGCCTTCAACTCGCTGCACTGCTCCGCAACGGAACTGCGCGGGAAGACCTGCCACCCGTTGTCCTCCGATTCGCCAAAGTCGTTCTTGTACCCAAAGGCGGGCGACTTCATGGTGAGCTGCACGTAGCCGGAGGGATCGCAGTATATGGAGACGGGAAACTCGGGAAGCCACATCTGGAAGACGCCGCCACAGAGCGGCAGGTCGTTTGGCAACAGGAGGTTGTTAGACAGGGGAACGTCTACGCCCTCGGTGTAGAAGGTGTCGAGCGGCTTGGCAATGATGTCCTTGACCTCGGTGGGCTCGTCGAAGACGGCCTCCTCGAGCTGCAGCGCGAGGGGGAACTCAAAAATCGTGTCTCGACACTCAAAGCGTATGGCGAGGTCCATGTCCTTGGTAAACGCGTTGGGGCCGTCCATGCGCAAGAACTCGTACCTAAAGGCACCCTCCAGCACGCCGTCGTCCGAGAAGTCCTCGATCTGATGCATCACGCGACGGCTCGTCTTGTCGTAGAGCATGAGCACCCCGTCGTCGTCATCGCCAATGTTGACGATGCGAATGTGGAGCGTGTGAGTGAGCGTGTTCTTTATGCCTATGTTAAAGACGTTTTGGGTGTAGAGCGCATCCCAGTCGTCGAAGGTCACGAGCTCCGGATACGGAATGAGCGGCTGCACCGGGCGGGTGGGCACATAGTGTCCCTTGGCGCCGTGGAGGCGCAGGATGCCGGTCTTAAAGTTGCGGTATCCCTCCTTGCTCACCTCCAGCGACGCGTTGCAGCAATACTCCTTGGGTACCTCCTCGTTGTTGGGGTTCTCGGTGAGCTCCGTTATGTCGAGCGAGAGCATGCCCAGCTCGTCGGTGTCGCCCTCGGCCGTCTTTCCGTTATAGCGAGAGGTAACGCGCACATGCGCACCCGGGATGGGCGTCTTCTTGGACGTGCTCATGTCCACCACATAGAAGCCCACCTCGCTGGGCTGCAGCACGATGATGGTCGCACCGGGAGCGCCGGAGTCAACCGTGCCGCCCGAGGTCTCGCTTTTGGGCACGTCGTCGGCCAGCGCCTCGCGCGGCGCCGTGGCCAGCACGCCGCCGGCAACCACAGGCAGGGACCACAGGACGTCAGTCGCAAGCTTGACGAACCCACGTCGCGTAATCTGTGAACGCATGGCGGCACCTCCTGTGTTTGTTATGCGATTATGCAACATCAGGATACCACTTGTTGGGGTGTGGGCGGTGAGGCTGGGGATAGACAGAGGGGGCTGTCCCCTCTGTCTATCCACATTTGGCCCTATACTGTTGTCAAGGAAATAACATACTATGTTTAACGAACCAACTGAGCGGATGGAGACGGCACAGCTCACCTTCGTGTGCCGGAAGCTTGCGATAGGAAGGGATGCAACCTCATGAAATAGCTGACCGCTACGCTCATCGCGTCTCTGCTCGCCATCTCGTTGGCAGGCTGTTGGCAAGGCAACGGAGCCGTCTCTGCCGCACTTGATGAGGAATCACGGAGTGGCTCCTCGCCTGAACCGCAGACAACACGTGTGGACGACCAAGCACCCAAGCCCGAGACCGAGACCACGCCCGTGGTCACGGGCACCTACTACACCCGCAACGCGCTTATCGACGAGTAGCTGGGCACAGACGTCTTCAGTGCGTTTTTGCCCCAGGGATGGACGGCGTCGGTGGCCAGCGACTGGACCATTACGAGCGCGGCGACACCGGGACTGGGAAGCATCACGCTCACAAGTCCCGATGGCCAAGTCGAGGTGGCGATTTCCTCTCGCGTGGACTTCGTGCAGCAGGAATCGGGCCAAGAGGGCTCGAGCTTCGAGTATTACACGAACTACCTCAACTATCGGGATGCGGCTGAGTTCACCGACATGTACATGAGCAACACCTACGGCTCAGCACCAACGCTCGTGAGCGAGCTGCCCGAGGACGCAGACACCATTGAGCTCCTGCACGAGCTCGCTACCGCATCGGCGGCCGAATTCGAGTCGGCGGGCCTGGAGATAACAGGTGGTGGGAACATAGGAAACACTGTGGTCACCGCGCAATACGCCGACGCCACCATGTGCAGGCGGCAGTACCAGGTTGGGGACCGGTACCTCGAGACGACCGCGACCGACTACGCGTTCGACGCCACGATAGCGAGCTCCGTCCTCGCCCAGTCCTTCCGCTATTGGAGAATACCGTACTCGATTGTCTACTCAGCCACGAGCGAATCCGCATTCAAGGAGCACTACGACGACTACACGATGATTGTCGCGAACTCCTACTTTACGCCCAACTACTATGCCGCAGAGGAATACATCTCCTCCATGATCGCGGCCGTGGCCATGGACGCCAAGAACGCCGCCATATCGGACGGCACGTCGTTCTTCTCGGAGAGCGGCTATACGAGCGCGACGGGCGAAAGCACGAACGAGAAGATCATCAACATGTGGGACGACGTGATCAACGAGGTCGACTCCTACCGCACCCTCGACGGCGACCTTGTGAAGACGTCCATGTACAACGACCGCGTCGCGCAGTCGGGCGACGAGTTCTTTGTTGGACCAAGCACCTCCGACATCCCCGACGGCTTTACCGAACTGTCCAAGGGCTACTGACGCGGGACAAAGGTGACGGGGACGTTTGTCCCGTCCCAAGTGGGACAAACGTCCCCGTCACCTTTGTCCTGCAGTGTCACTCGCTACGCCGTCTCGATGGAGGCGGCGTCCTGCAGGCCGAGCAGCTCCACAGCCTCCTCGCGCATCTTGTACTTCTGGATCTTGCCGGCCTCGTTCATGGGATAGCCGTCCACGAACACCACGTACTGCGGAATCTTCTCCTTGGCCACGCGGGCGCGGCAGAACTCCTTTACCTCCTCCTCGGTGGCCGTCTCGCCCTCCTGCAGGACGATCTCGGCGCACACGGCCTCGCCGTACACGCGGTCGGGCACACCGATTACCTGCACGTCCTTGGTCTTGGGGAAGGTATAGAGGAAGTCCTCGATCTCCTTGGGATACACGTTCTCGCCGCCGCGGATAATCATGTCCTTGAGGCGGCCGGTCACGCGATAGTAGCCGTCGCTCTGGCGCAGGAGGATGTCGCCGGAGTGCAGCCAGCCGTCCTCGTCGATGGCAGCGGCCGTGGCCTCGGGCATCTTGTAGTAGCCCTTCATGGTGTTGTAGCCGCGACTGCAGAACTCACCCGGCTCGTTGTCACCCAGCTCGGCGCCCGTCTCGGGGTCGATGATCTTGGTCTCCACGCCAAAGATGGGCAGGCCCACCGTGGTAACACGCTGCTCGATGGTGTCGGTGGTCTTGCTCATGGTAGTGGCGGGACTGGCCTCGGTCTGACCATAGGTGATGCAAATCTCGGTCATGTTCATGCGGTCGATGACCTCGCGCATCTTCTCGATGGGACAGGGACTACCAGCCATGATGCCCGTGCGCATGTGGCTGAAGTCGGTCTCCTCGAATGCCGGGTGCGTGTTCATCATGGCAATGAACATGGTGGGCACGCCGTGGAAGCAGGTAATCTTCTCCTGGTTAATGCAGGCCAGACCCTTGCGCGGCGAGAAGGCCGAGATGGGACTCATGGTGACGCCGTGCGTCATGGACGCCGTCATGGCCAGCACCATGCCGAAGCAGTGGAACATGGGCACCTGAATCATCATGCGGTCGGCCGTGGAGAGGTCCATGCAGTCGCCGATGGCCTTGCCGTTGTTCACCACGTTGTAGTGCGTGAGCATGACGCCCTTGGGAAAGCCAGTGGTACCGCTCGTGTACTGCATGTTGCACACGTCGTCCTTCTTGATCTGCGCGCAACGCCAGTCCACCTCCGCCTGCTTTACGCGCGGGCTGAGCGCAAGCGCCTCGTTCCACGAGTAGCAGCCCGGATGCGGGCCGTCGATGGTAATCACGTTGCGCAGGTACGGCAGCTTGGCGCTGCGCCAGGCGCCGGGCCGACCGGCCTCGCCCATCTCGGGCACCAGCTCGTCCACGATGTCCAGGTAGCTCGTGCCCTTGTACTCGTCTATCATCACCAGCGTGCACGTGTCGCTCTGACGCAGCAGGTACTCCAGCTCGTGAATCTTGTAGCCGGTGTTAACGGTAACCAGCACCGCGCCAATCTTGACGCTCGCCCAAAAGGTGAGATACCACGCAGGCACATTGGTCGCCCAGATGGCCACCTTGTCGCCCGGCATAACGCCCATGGCAATGAGGGCGCGGGCGAACTCGTTAACGTCCTCCCTAAACTCCACGTAGGTGCGGGCGTAGTCCACCTCCGTAAAGCGGAACGCGGGCTGGTCGGGATACACCTCGCATATGTGGTCGAGCACCTGCGGGAACGTGAGGTCGATGAGGTGCTCCTTGGGCCAGGGGTAGGTCCCCGCGCCCGTGCGAGAAACCTGCAGCTCACCGGTAAGCTCCTCTTGGGGAGCGGCTACCTCGACCTGGGCCTTTTGCGTACTGCCAAGCTCCTCGCTTGGCGCCCCGCCAGCCAAATAGTCACGCATGTAGTTAATGAACTGCGGAAACACGATGCCCGGCTCGCCGATAGCGACCTCACGCGCCCAACGGCGAGGCCACTCGAACGAGACGTACCCGTCGAAGCCCGACTCGCGCAACGCGTCGAGCATCTCGCGCAGGGGCATGTCGCCCTCGCCCATCATGCGGTATTGCAGGTGGCCATCGGCTACCACGGAGTCCTTTATCTGACAATAACGCAAGTGGTGGCCCAGGTTGGCGATGGACGTCTGGGGCGACTCGCCATACAGGCGATACGGGTGCTGCATGTCCCAGATGGCACCCACGTAGGGCGAGTCCACGGCGTCGAGCACGCGCGCTAGGCGAGCGGTATCGGCGTAGTTGGACTCGGTCTCCATAAGCACGCACACGTCGTAGATGGCGGCAAAGTCAGCAAGCTGGCGCAGCGTGGCGATCACGGCGTCATCGTCCACGTTGTCCAGCGGCTCGATGTCGCGCGAGGGCAGCACGCGCACGAATGGCGTGCCCATCTCGCTCGCAAGCTCGATGTACTCCGTCACCTCGCTCATGGCTTCGATGCGACCCTGCTCGGTGCACAGCTCGCTCGCGCTCGAGAAGCACGAGATCTCCAGGCCAATGCGCTCGAGCAGGATGCGCGTGCGGGCGCGCTGGCGCGCGAGGAAAGGCTGGGCCATGGGGGCAAACGCCTTGCCCGCCACACCGCGAATCTCGATGCCGTCGAATCCCAGGTCCTTTGCCATGGGATAGATGTCGGTCCATGCGTAGGCAGGGCAGCCAATGGTAGAGAATGAGAGCTTCATGGGGTTGTATCTCCGCTTCTGGATTTGGGTTTAAGGGCAAAACGACTGCAAAAGGGGTTACGGGCGCGACCGCTTGCTCGCGGAAGCGCCTACAGAAGCAGCAGCCCTATGAATGCACAAGATTCCATGCAGGATGTTATACCACCGATTGAGGCCCGCGCGAACGCTGCGCGGGCCCTCGTCACACACGCGAAACACGCCCGTGGTATGCAATCGCCGGTCAAAGGGGATGACCCCCACCGATTGTCCGTAGACCTATCGGTGGGGGTCATCCCCTTTGACCGGCTTGTTCTCGCTACGAGGCAAGCGACGGCAGCGTAACCGTCTTGCCCGCCTCAACGTGAATGGCATTCTCGTCGGTGACCCAGGAGTTGTCGGACTTCTCGACCTGTATCCAGTGGCGGTCTGCATCCTTACCCACACACGCGCTCCTCGTGTTGTCGCTGCTGTCAGCCCCCTTGTTCAGGACAGCATAGTAATCTCCCGCGGGCGCGTTGATCATAACGACGGTGGATCCAATGGGAGGCCAGCTCAGAATCTCGCCCCCCTCGGTCGCGCTCGCCAGCGCCAGGGTAACGGTTCCCTCCTGCACCAACTTCTGGTCCGCGACGTCGAGGGTCACGATGCCACAGCCTTCCGTCGGCTCGGGCTTTACCGTGGTCTGCGTGTACTTGGCATCCGCGATGGCCTTCTTAAGGGGCTCGACGTACTGAGAGAACCCACTGTGCTCCATGCACCAGGGTAACAGCTCCGCCATCATGGGATAGTCGGTGCGCGGCGTCATGGCTAGCGCCACGTTCATCCAGAAGAACTGCTGGTCTTCGGGCTTCATGCCCGCCTGGTCCAGCTTGTACGAAACGATGTTGAGCAGCGACGAGTTAATGTGCACGCCACCGTAGTCGTTGTTTTCGGTGCCCTGGGCGACCATGGGAACGTAGTACGTGTCGCCAACGAACTCGGGCTGCTGGTGCGCGTGGGGGTCCTTCATCGAGCGCAGGGTGTTCTCCACGCCCGATCCCGCGCCAAGCTCCCAGGCGATGTCGGGCTTATCCTCAATGAGCATTTCCACAAGGTTGCCCATAACGTCACTCATGCCCTCGTTGATGGCGCCGTAATCGTTGCGATACAGGTTGGAGGTCATGGTGGTGCCCGTCAGGCAGTGCGTGAACTCGTGGGCAATAATGTCGGTGTTCTCGCCGTCGGGGTTGATGCGGTTAAAGCAGAACACCTGGTAGCCGTTTTGGCTGCCCATGTAGAGCGCCTGGTCCTGCTGCTCGCCGTTCGTGTCCACGTAGTTCATGAGCAGCAGCGTGGGCGTGCCCTCGCCGTCGGCACCCGTCCACCCAATGCCGTCGAAGAAATCCCATACGCGAATAAACGTGTCGTAGGCGAGCAGGTCGAAATTGTCGAAGGAGTTTTCCTTGGACGCACAGACCGAGAGCTTCTCGTTGTATCTGTAGTCTGCGTAGTCGGCGCACAGAATCTTGCGCCTGGCATCGCCCAAAACGATCGTGCCGTCCTGCTTGTCCTTGAGTACGGGCACCTTAATCGTCTTCGTCTTGCCGTCGTGCAGGGTCGTGTCGAAGGTGCTCTCGCCCTCCTCGTACGCGTCGAACTTAAACGTAATGGTGTTGCCGGCGAGAGCCTCCTTGTTGTTGGGCTCCACCACGGGGATGGCATACAGGTAGTCGCCGTCCTCACTCACGTAGTGCGCGAGGTAGCCCATCTCGGCGTTGTCCAGGTAGTTGTTCGTGTAGACGACCCACGCATAGCGGTACTTGTCGGGAGCATCGTCGCTCAGTGGGATAACCGTCTGCTCGCTCGCGCCGCTCACGATGTTCGCGCCCTTGACGCCATCCTCCTTGAGGGCCGTGGACACGGCCTCCTCGGCCTTCTCCTGAGTCGCGCCCCAAGCGGTGAGGTCTGGTGCCTTAACCTTCGGCAGAATCGAGCTCACCAGGCCAATGGCCTTGCCGTCCTTGTTTACGATGAGCTTGACGCTCGCCCCGTGCACCCGAACGTCGCCGGCACGCTGAGAGAACACGTAGTAGGTAACGCCATCCTCCGTGGGACGCTCCGCCGTAATCTCAAGCGTGGTGGTGTCGTCCGCGCCAATGCGGTTGTAGACGCTCTGCACGGCCTTGAGCGCGTCCTCCTGGCTCTTTACCGTTCCGTTGTAGAACTCCTCGCCAATAAAGGTGGACACGACGCCATTGCCCTCCAGCGCGTCGTCGTAGGCGGCCTGCCTTTCGTCCTCCGACGCCTCCTGTTGCGACGCCTCCTGTTGCGTCGTCTCTTGCTTCTCGGGCTCTGGTGCCGCGCTATTCTGTTGCGCCCCACAGCCCGTTACACCAGCCAGCACAAACGCCAGCACCACGCCCAAAAACAGTCTCGGATAATGCTTTGGCTTGAGTCTCATGGCACCGCCCACCTCTCGATCCGTCACTGTTTTCCATCATACACGAGTATGGGTGTCCGTTTGGGAAGAGGTGCCCTTGCGACATGCAAGCATGTCGCAAGGGCACCTCTTCCCAAACGGACACCACCCGTCCACATTCGCCAACGGAGTGGTCAGTTCGTGAAAAGCGCTGCTAGATCAGGCCGTCGCGCTTGTCGTGGACGTTGACCGCCGCCTCGTCGGCCTTGCGGATGGCCACACGGCGAATCTTGCCGTTAACGGTCTTGGGCAGCTCGTCCACGTAGTCAATGATGCGCGGATACTTGTATGGCGCCGTCTCGCGCTTGACGTAGGATTGCAGCTCGCGCGTGAGCTCGGGCGAGCCCTCGTACGCCGAGTGCAGCACGATGGTGGCCTTTACGGCCTTGCCGCGCACGGGATCAGGCACGCCGGTAACGGCGCACTCGCGCACCGCAGGATGCTCCAGCAACACGCTCTCTATCTCGAACGGGCCAATGCGGTAACCCGAGCTCTTAATAACGTCGTCGTTGCGGCCCACGTACCACAGGTAGTCGTCCTCGTCGCGCCACGCCGTGTCGCCCGTATGATACCAGCCGTCATAGATGGCCTCGGCGGTCTTCTCGGGGTCGCGATAGTACTCCACCATAATGCCCTCGGGCTTGTGCTCGGGGTCGTAGGCAATGCAGATCTCGCCGGTCTCGCCGTCTTCGCACTCGCTGTGATCCGGACGCAGGATACGGATGTCGTACAGCGGCACGATCTTGCCCATGGAACCCGGCTTGGGGTGTGAACCGTTGAGGTTGGCCACGGTAAGCGGCGTCTCGGTCTGGCCGAACCCCTCGTAGATGGTGAGGCCCGTCTGCTGCTTCCAAAAGTCGTACAGGTCGGGGTTGAGCGCCTCACCTGCCGTAGTGCAGTACACGAGCGACGTGAGCTTGTACTGGGTCTTCTCGTCGTGCTGCATGTGCCGCATGAGTAGACGGTACATGGTGGGCGGGCAGCACAGCGTGGTAATGCCGTAGTCGTCAATGTGCGAGAGGATCTCGTGCGCGTGGAAGCGGTCGAAGTCGTAGGTGAACACGCACGACTCCATGGTCCATGCGCCATAGAACTTGCCCCACACGGCCTTGCCCCATCCGGTGTCGGCAATGGTAAAGTGCAGGCCGTTGTCGCCCACGGTGTTGTGCCACAGCTTGGCGGTAATGGTGTGCGCCAGCGCGTAGGTGTAGTCGTGCAGCACCATCTTGGGGTTACCCGAGGTACCGCTCGAGAAGTACATGATCATGGGTTCGTCCACCGTGGTAGCCACGCGTCCCCAAAAGTCGCTTGCCGCACGCACGCCGGCGTTGAAATCTACCCAGCCTTCGCGTTCGCAGGTGAGCTCGCAAATGTGCTCGGGTCCCGAGAGCGCCTGGTGCGCCGCCGGATCGAAGTCCGGCTGATCCACCGCGAGGCCGGCGCCTCCGGCAGCAACCAGAATCTTGGTCTCTAGGTCGGGGCACATCGGCTGGACGGCATCGCACACGTCGGCGATGGTGCCGGCGTCGGTGCAAATGATCGCCTTGATGCCCGCCGACTCCAGGCGATAGTGCAGATCGTGCTCGCGCAGCATAAAGGTTGCCGGTACGAGCAGCGCGCCAATCTTGTGCAACGCCACTGCCGTGATCCAGAACTGATAATGGCGGCGCAGGATTACCAGCACCGCGTCACCTTTGCGAATGCCCTGCGAGACGAGGAAGTTCGCGCACTTGTCCGACCAAAACTTGATGTCGCCGAAGCTAAACCGATGCTCCTCACCCTCGGGGTTGCACCACACCATGGCAGGACGGTCGGGTTCCACGGTTGCTATATCGTCCACCACGTCGTAGGCCCAGTTAAAGGTCTGCGGGTAGTGCAGCGAGAGGTGCGCAACCTCGCCGTTTCGGTCGCGGCTTTCCGACAGGTAGTTCTCACTCAGATAACGCATTATGTAAATCCTTTGCACAGAGATTATCTACACGACAAACAGGAACATGGCCATACGGCCACCTGCGTGGGCATGCCACGCAACTGTATTGGTTTAACGGCACCGTCCGCAGGAAGGGGACGATGCCTAGATAATCTCTTTGCGCTTGGGGTCGAAGACGACCGCGAGGATTTGCGCATCCTCGCCGTCTATGGCAATCATGCCGTGGCCACGACCGGAGTCGTAGAAGAGCGTGTCGCCGGGACCCACTTCCTCAAAATGATCCTCAAAGCGGAACCGCAGATGACCCTTGAGGACGAAGTCCATCTCCTGTCCCTCGTGATAAGACAGATGGATGGGCTCGTGCTGGCTGCCCGGCTGGTAGGGCACGTCCACGAGGAACGTCTCGCCCAGGCGGTTACGAAAGTGCGGTGCCTTATGCTGGTAGTGGAAGTCGCTGTGGCGCTCGAGCACCAGGCCCTGACCCGCTCGCACGACCTCGTAGTGGCGCAGGCGCGGGCTCTCGCCCGTGAGCAGCTCGACCACGTCCACGCCAAACTTCTTGGCGCACTTGTAGACGAAGGTAAAGGTAAGGTCCATGTCGCCGCTCTCGCGTGCGATGTACTCGTCGGCCGAGCGACCCGTGGCCTCCGCCATATCCTCGATAGAAATCTCGTAGTCCTCGCGCAACGAGCGAATGCGGGCTGCCACTTCTTGGCGATTGTCCAAGTTCTCGGCTTCCATTGCAGAACCTTCCTCCGGATGCGATGCAAGTACTTTAGCACATCCCGCATGACAGCAGAGTTACATTTTACGGGATGGCTATCAAAGGGGTAACCCCCGCTGATTGGCTGCGTGCAACCGATCAGCGGGGGTTACCCCTTTGATTTGTGGCTACGAGCTCCTTAGAGCTTGATGTCGATGTCGACGCCCGCCGGAAGGTCGAGGCGCATGAGGCTGTCGACCGTGGAGCTCGAGGGATCAAGGATGTCGATGAGGCGCTTGTGGGTACGCATCTCGAACTGCTCGCGCGAGTCCTTGTCCTTGTGGGGCGAGCGGATGACGGTGTACAGGTTACGCTCGGTAGGCAGGGGGATGGGGCCACTCACGCGGGCGCCGGTCTTTACGGCGGTGTCCACGATGAGCTTGGCGGACTGGTCCACTACCTCATGATCGTAGCCCTTGAGGCGGATCCTAATCTTTTGGCTTGACACTGTTACCTCCATGGTGCGGGGCCTTCGCCCCGCCTAGGCTACGGACATTACTTATGCGTTGCCGCCGTGCTTGGCGACGATTTCCTCGCGAACGGCCTTGGGCACCGGCTCGTAGGAGTCGAACTGCATGGTGTAGCTCGCGCGACCCTGCGTTTGAGAACGAAGATCGGTGGCATAGCCAAACATCTCGCCCAGGGGCACCTTGGCCTTGATGACCTTGGTGTTGGAGCGGTCCTCCATGCCCTCGATCTTGCCGCGACGAGAGCTGAGGTTGCCCATAACGTCTCCCATGTACTGCTCGGGGGTCTCGACCTCAACGGCCTCGACCGGCTCAAGCAGCACGGGGTCGGACAGCTGCAGGGCCTTCTTGATGGCCATGGAGCCAGCCACCTTGAATGCGGCCTCGGAGGAGTCCACCTCGTGATAGGAGCCGTCCACCAGCGTTACCTTGATGTCCTGCACGGGGTACCCGGCGATGACGCCCGAGTTAAGCGCCTCCTGGATGCCCTTGTCCACCGAGGGGATGTACTCCTTGGGCACGACGCCGCCCACGGTGGCGTCCACGAACTCGTAGCCGAACCCGGCCTCCATCGGCTCCATGTCGATGACGGCGTCGCCGTACTGGCCACGACCACCGGACTGACGCACGAACTTGCCCTGCACGTGCTGCACGGCCTTGCCCGCGGTCTCGCGGTAGGCAACCTGAGGCTTGCCCACGTTGCACTCCACCTTGAACTCGCGACGCAGACGGTCGACGATGATCTCCAGGTGCAGCTCGCCCATGCCGGCGATGATGGTCTGACCGGTCTCGTGGTCGGTGCGGACCTGGAACGTCGGGTCCTCCTCAGCCAGCTTGGACAGGCCAACGGACATCTTTTCCTGCTCGGCCTTGGTCTTGGGCTCCACGGCAACGTCGATAACGGGATCGGCGAAGTCGATGGACTCCAGGATGATGGGGTGCTTCTCGTCGCACAGGGTGTCACCCGTGGTGGTGTTCTTAAGGCCGACGCACGCCACGATGTCGCCCGCAAAGCAGTTGTCGCGGTCAACGCGCTCGTTGGCGTTCATCTCCAGAATGCGGCCCAGGCGCTCGCGCTTGTCCTTAACGGAGTTGTACACATGGCTGCCTGCCTCGGCCTGGCCGGAGTACACGCGGAAGTAGGTGAGCTTGCCCACGTACGGGTCGGTCATGATCTTGAAGGCCAGGGCCGCGAAGGGCTCCTTGGGGTCGGCCTTGCGATGGTCCTCGTTGCCCTTGAGGTCCACGCCGTCGATGGAGGCCACGTCGAGCGGGCTGGGCAGGTAGTCCACAACCGCGTCGAGCAGCTCCTGGATGCCCTTGTTCTTGTATGCGGAGCCCACGAACACGGGGTTCATCTCGCCGGCAAGCACGCCCTTGCGGATGGCGGCCTTGAGCATATCGACGGGAATCTCCTCCTCCATGAGGGCGAGCTCCATGAGCTCGTCGTCGAAGTTGGAGGCGACGTCAAGCAGCTCCTCGCGCTTCTCCTGGGCAAGGTCGACGAAGTCCTCGGGAATCTCGTCGAGCTTCTCGGGATAAATCATGCCCTTGGCGTCTTCCTTGAAGTCCCACGCCTCCATGGTAACGAGGTCGACCAGGCCCCAGAACTGGGACTCGGCGCCCATGGGGATCTGCGCGGCAACGGCGTTGGCGCCCAGACGCTCCTTCATGGTCTCGATGGCGTGGAAGAAGTCGGCGCCCACGCGGTCGTACTTGTTGATGAAGGCGATGCGGGGCACGCCGTAGGTGCCGGCCTGACGCCACACCGTCTCGGACTGCGGCTGCACGCCGGCAACGGCGTCGAACACGGCGACGGCGCCGTCCAGAACGCGCAGGCAGCGCTCGACCTCGGCGGTAAAGTCAACGTGACCCGGGGTGTCGATGATCTGGATTACGTAGTCGTTCCAAAAGCACGTGGTGGCGGCGGAGGTAATGGTTACGCCGCGCTCCTGCTCCTGGGCCATCCAGTCCATGGTAGCCGCACCGTCGTGGACCTCGCCAATCTTGTGCGTCTTGCCCGTATAGTAAAGAATGCGCTCGGTAGTGGTCGTCTTACCGGCATCGATGTGAGCCATGATGCCGATGTTGCGCAGCTTTTCGAGCTTGTACTTAGCTTTCGCCATAAACTAAAAACTCCTCATCTTTCCGGCCTAGAAGCGGTAGTGCGAGAAGGCGCGGTTGGCCTCGGCCATCTTAAACAGGTCCTCGCGACGCTTGACGGAGGCACCTACGCCATTGGCTGCGTCCATAATCTCGTTGGCAAGACGCAGGGCCATGCTCTTCTCCTTGCGCGCACGCGAGAAGTTGACCATCCAGCGGATGGCAAGGGTGGTGGCGCGGCGGGAGTTGACCTCCATGGGCACCTGATAGGTGGCGCCACCAACACGCTTGGGCTTGACCTCGAGCGTGGGGCGCACGTTGTCCATGGCCTTCTTGAAGACGGCCAGCGGATCCTGGTCGGTGCGCTCGGCAACAATGTCGAAGGCATCGTACACGATGCGCTCCGCGACGGACTTCTTGCCGTCCAGGAGGACCTTGTTGATGAGCTGGGTTACCAGGCGGTTATTGTACTTTGCGTCCGGCATAACTTCGCGACGGACTGCTGCTGCACGACGCGGCATGTTTTATCTCCTCTTGGTAGAAACAATACTTAGATGCTGCAGAACCTAGGACCCTACTCCTTGGGGCGCTTGGCGCCATAGCGGGAGCGGGCACGCTTGCGATTCTGCACGGCAGCGCAGTCGTAGGCGCCGCGAATAATCTTGTAGCGCACACCGGGGAGGTCGCGCACGCGGCCGCCGCGGATGAGCACGATGGAGTGCTCCTGCAGGTTGTGTCCCTCGCCGGGGATGTAGGCCGTAACCTCGATGCCGTTTACCAGGCGCACACGGGCGACCTTGCGCAGAGCGGAGTTAGGCTTCTTGGGCGTGGTGGTAAACACGCGCGTGCACACGCCACGCTTTTGGGGGTTGTGCTGGAGTGCGGCGTTCTTGGACTTGGACGCAACCGACTTGCGCCCCTGACGAACGAGTTGGTTAATGGTAGGCAAAGCGTTTCTCCTTCGGTACCTATCGTTTGCATGTATCGATAAAGGCAGCGCAGCACCACTACCTTGAATCAGCGATTGATAAGATTACGCTGCTCCGCGGCTGATGTCAAAAAGCCACGGAGCCGGGCGTTGCCATCCTCCACACTCTCGCCACGTTTGGATGGGGGCCGATCAAAGGGGGTAACCCCCATTGATTGCCGCAAGCGGCATATCAATGGGGGTTACCCCCTTTGATCGGCCCGCCTCCGCTACTTCTTGCCCTTCTGGGCGAAGGCGCGCCACACGTTTTGGCTGATGCCCTGGTACGTGGTGGGCGGGCCGGGCTGACCCTTGGGAACAAGCACGATCTGGATGCCCTCCAGGCGTCTGGAGTAGCCTGCCGAGCCGGAGCGGTCGCCGTTGCTCGCCCAGCCCATCCAGCCAAAGCGCTGGCAGTGCACACGGTAGTACACGTCGTAGCGGTTGGCCATCTCGCCGTACAGGCGAATCTCGATGGCCTCCAGACGCAGGGACTTGCCCTTGGTGCCACTCATCGCCCCGTCGCGGCGCCAGCCCTGCCAGCCGATGCGCTGCACGTGGGCGCGGTACTCTATGCCACCCGAGCAGGGCAGGTCGCTAAGGGCAATGTTGATGCCCTCCAGCCGCAGGCTCCTGCCGCTCGTGCCGCTCATTGCGCCGTCCGAGACGTAGCGCTGCCAGCCCACGCGCTGCACGTGGGTGCGGTACGAGACATGCGGTTGAATGATTTGGAACGTGGTGGATGCGGTGCCGGTAAAGTTGCCCTTGCCCGTAATCGTTACCGTGGCCGTGCCAGCGTTAACGTTGTCCCGATACCCAACGGTGTAGTCCGACCCCGCGCTCAGCTGCCTGCCGCCGAAGGTCACGCTTGGCGCAGGGGTTATCGCAGCGCCGGTGTAGGCCTGGGAGCCAATCCCCGCGATGGCGGCACTGCTCATGGGCGCTGCAGCTATGGTAAACGAGAGGGTCCTCGTTCCCGAGTAGTTGCCTTTGCCGGTTACCGTAATTTTTGCGGTGCCAACCTTGGTGTTGTTGGCATAGCTCAACGTATAGTCGTCCCCCTCGTCGAGCTCGAACGTGCTGCCGTTCTGCGAGCTGTGCTTAAGCGTAACGCGAGGGCGCTGCGCAGAGCCGTTGTAGGTTACGCGCGTGGGCGAGCAGGATGCCGTTATGCCGCTCGTGTTAATGTCGCGCCTGGAGATGGTAAACGTCTTGGTTACCGTACCTCCGTAGTTGCCGACCCCAGACACCGTTACCGTTGCCGTGCCCGCGTCGTAGTTGTTGTCATACCCATAAGCGTAGTGGACGTTCTCTTTGAGCGTTTGGTCACCATAGCGCACCGTAACCGTGGGCTTGTACGGTCGTGCGTCAAACACCATGGAGGTCGGTGAGAGGGACACCATGTCGTTCGTAATCGTGCGGCGGCCAATCGAGAAGAACAGGTTTTGGCTGAACTTGTCCGCATAATCGCCCTTGCCCGCTATAGTGACGTACCCCATACCGGCATTCGTGTTGTTGGTGTAGGTAACGGTATAGTTGTCTGTGGCGAACTCCGTCTCGGCCCCTTCAGAATCTATCTTCACGACGGTCACCGACGGCTTCTTGGCCGACCCGTCGTAGACGAGGCTGCCGTGCTCGAGCTTGATGCCCAGCAGTTCTCCGTTGGCCGCAACCGTCACCATGCCGCGCTCGGCCATCGTCACCGCAGCATCCGCGTTGACCTCGCCAAAGCCATACTCCTGGTCCCAACCAGCGGCACCGAGGTCGTGAGCCGACGCATACAGGATGTTGGTCGCCGCCTCGGCCGTAAGGCTGGAGTTGGCCACAAACTCCATCGCCACGACGCCCGAGACGAGCGGGGTGGCTTGCGAGGTGCCGTCTGACGAACCGTATTCCTCGCTTGCCTTAGTGCTGTAGATGTCCGACCCCGGTGCGCTGATGTTCTTGCCCTTGCACGTTGTGGCGCCGCCCTGCTCCTCGCGGTTGTAGTTCGAGCTCGATTTGCGCGCTACGGTGTAGTTTGTTGAGGCGTCATTGCCGGTGCCCGATTGCTCACCCGTTTTTTCCAGGTTTATAACACTCACCACGTATTCCGAGTCGTTGGGATACGCATAGAACGGAGGCGTGAAGCTGCTGTTCTGGTTGCATGCAGCGCCAACGGTCACGATGTTTTGCGCATAAGCTTCTCTGATGTCACGAATGACCAGGTTGTCCTCGAATTTGTCCGACGACGTCCCGCCTCCAAGACTGAGGTTGACTACCTTAATGTTGTATCTGTCCCTATTCTTAAGTATGTACTGGTAAGCGCGGTCCAGCGTGTTCGTGCTGGCATTCCCGTTTTCGTCGAAGGCCTTTATGGGGACGACCTGAACGGTGTTGTTGGCGGCCCCCGCAATGCCAATACCGTTATTGGCCACCGCGCCAACTATGCCCGCCACGTGCGTACCATGATTGCCCAAAACGGGAGAGACGTCACTGTTGTTCTTGTAAGAGTTGTAGGCGCTACCCGATACGATGTTGCCGGCCAGGTCCGGATGGTCCACCTTAAAGCCATCGTCGACTACAGCAACCCCCACCTTCTGGGCGGGTGAACCCAGCTTCTCCCACGCCTGCTGCGCACAAACACTCTTGAGGTTCCACTGCTTGCCAAAATGCGGATCATTGGGTTCTGCGCCCTGCACGGAGCTTGCCGTCTGGACCTCCTGCACTGCGTTCGCCTGCTCCCCCGCACCGCCCTGGGTCTGCTGGCCCTGAGCCTGCGCTTCCTCCGCAGGCTGCTGCTCATCCTGCACGAGCACCTCTTCCGGAGCGGACGTCTGCCCCTCGGTCGCCTCCACCGCCACGGTGGCGCTTGCCGGCTCTTCTGAGCCCGTGGCATCCCCCGTGTTCGCAAAGACGGTCTCGTCCGTCTGAGTCGCCACGACCTCCTGTTCCACGTCGTCCGCCACGTGATACAGGTAGTTGGGCTGCGAACCGGCAACCACGGGTGAGCCCGCACCGCGCAAGGCGTTGACCGCGTCCTCAACCGACGTTCCCGGCTCAAGCGAGGCCGCAACCAGACCGCGTTCCATGTCCTCGTCGCTCACCTGTTGCGCCACGATTCCAGGCACGCGCGCAAGCAGCTGCTCGACCTCGGCACGATCCGCTGAGGGATTGATGCTCACCAGCACCTGGTTCTCCTCGTACTCGGCGCCTTGGGGCATAACAAAAGGCTCCGGAGCGCTGCTCGAACCGGTCGCCTCCCCCGTTACCTCGCGCACGCCAGCATTCTGGGCAGCGGGCGTTGCCAGCTGGTCGGCCTGGTTGGCGTTGGCCGTCTTGGCGGCGTCGTTGGGCCGGTCGGCGTCCGTGGCCGTGCCCTGCGTCTCGGCGTCCTTTTGCGCCGCGCCTGCGGGCTGCTGCGCCGCAGCATCGTTTGCCTGCGCCTGAGTTTCTCCCGCGTGCGCGTTGGACTGCTCGGCTGCAGGGGCAGCCGCCTGCTCCTTGGCAGGGGCGGTCGTCTGGGTTTCCGTACCCGCTGCGGTATCCGACCCCTGGGGACGCCCTTGGAACGCAATGCAAACCACAAAGACCAGAAGGATGATGCAGACCAGCGCACCCACCACATGCTGTTGCGCGCCCCTCTTGTGCTTTCCACTCATCAGGCCACCCCATTCGACTCGAGGTTAATTCTCTAATTATGACACGCAGAGCTTAAAGCCGCCTCAAACGCAGCGGAGTCCCCCAAAGCTGAAAACCCACCCTGCCACTCGCCCTGCCGCTTCAAGGTCGCTCCAATGTACTCGGGGGGACAGTCCCCAGAGTACAGGTGGCGACGCTTTGCCGCTGGCCAAGCGGGAGCGTGCCATAATCCCTCCCACGGCAGGCGGCGTGTAAGTCCCGTTCGCTGGGCCGCGTCTCCGGAAGGAGGTGAGGTCCCATGGAAGTGTTCATCGAGGTCATAAAACTCGCGGCAGCCCTCGTGGCGCTCGCGACGGCCATCATCACTTTCACGTCCAAAACGAATGGGTCGAATGGCTGCAAGGAAAACGAAGAGGGCCGCTAACCCGCTTAGTTAGCAACCCTCGATAATCCCAAACGGCGCGGCCCGGTTACCCCAACGGGCTTCGCCGCCTGCTGCATATTTACCCACTTTTGGCGTGTTGTGTCAAGGCAAGGCGTACCTGTGCTCCGCCCGACTAGCACACGTCGTTACCTTTTACGGTCTGGTCAGAATGTGTCGACCTGTCAAGGAGAGTGGCCCCAGTGATGGGTCACCGCCGACCATCGGTTTACGTGACGTGTGACCGGCCCGTGAGTAACCACACGTCTGACGACGTGATAGCATGGCGAGGAAGCGACAAGAGAGGGGAAACTATGGCCTGGAACACAAACGTGCTGGTAGGGCAGTCCGGCGGGCCGACCGCCGCAATTAACGCGAGCCTTGCGGGGGTGTTCGACACCGCGCGCGACCTGGGCGCCCACGTGCTGGGCATGCGCTACGGCATCGAGGGGTTCTTGGCGGGGCGCATCCTGCACCTGGACCGCACGCTGGGCGATCCCATGGACGTCGAGCTGCTTCGCCGCACGCCCTCGAGCTTTCTGGGGAGCTGTCGCTTTAAGCTGCCCACCCCTGAGGAGGACCCCGCGTTCTTCCAGGACGCGTTTGCCAAGTTCGAGGCCGCACGCGTGGGAACCGTGCTCTACATTGGCGGCAATGACTCCATGGACACCATCGACAAGCTCAGCCAGTGGGGCATGGCGCACGACAGCGAGATTCGCTTTATTGGCATCCCCAAGACCATCGACAACGACCTCGTGGGTACCGATCACACGCCCGGATACGGCAGCGCGGCCAAGTTTATTGCCACCACCATGCGCGAAATCATGCGTGACAGCAGCGTGTACGACCTGAAGAGCGTCACCTTTGTGGAGATCATGGGTCGAGACGCCGGCTGGCTCACCGGATCGGCCTGTCTGGCCGGCGCCCAGGGCAACCCCTGCCCCGACCTCGTGCTGCTTCCCGAGGTCACCCTCAACCAGGAGGCCCTGCTCGACCGGCTCTCGCTGCTGCTCGAGCGCAAGAACACCGTGGTCGTGGCCGTAAGCGAGGGCGTGCGCCACCGAGACGGGACGCTGCTGTGCGAGGCCGCCGCAGAGGCCGCCGACGGCACGCGCTTGGACGCCTTTGGGCACGTGGCGTCTTTGTCGGGCACCGGGCGCTACCTGGCCAGCGTCACACGCGAGGCACTGGGCTGCAAGACGCGCGCCATCGAGCTCTCCACGCTGCAGCGCTGCGCCAGCCATGTGGCGAGCGCCACCGACCTCGCCGAGGCCTACGCGCTGGGTGGTGCGGGCGTGCTCGCCGCGCATGACGGGCAGACGGCCATGATGAGCGCCATTGAGCGCATCTTCGACAAGCCCTACCTGTACAACACCACGCTCACGCCCATCCGCGACGTGGCCAACAAGGAGCGCAAGGTGCCGCGCGAGTTTATCTCGGCCGATGGCATGAACGTGACGGCAGCGTTCGAGCGCTACGCACGCCCGCTCATTGACGGCGAGGTCTCCTCCACCTACCAGGGCGGTGTTCCCCACCACATTACCCCACTCGACGGCGACCGCGCATAGCCGGGCGGCCGGCACGAAACGGCCGGCGCACCGACCAGAAGGGGCTACCCCCCATCGATTGCCAGGCGGAAATCGATGGGGGCGGCCCCTTTTTGATTAGCAGATGGCTAGCGAATCGTACAACCCAGATAGCAGCTGCGTTGGGCACAGTCGCGGATAACCTCCGTCATTTGGTCGAACCACGGCTCTCGGTTGCGACGGTCGGGCTTGATTACGATGCGCGTAGGCGTGGCGATCTCGCTCAAGCAGTCCTCCAGCGCATCGAGGTTCGCACCATAGTAGCTAGGAAACGCCAACTCTTTGGCAAGCAGCTCGTGCGCACCCTGCGCGGTCTTTACGTCCCTCTGAGACAATTCCACCCGTAGCGGTCGAGGCATGGTTTTCTCCTAATACAGCTGTTCGAAGGTTTGGTAGTGGTCTTCGGTGTAGTACACCAGGCCGTCGCTTGAGTACACGATGCGCTTGGCGCCGCGCGACCGTTGCCCATGGTAGTCGATGTCGCACTCGTACCATGCTCGGCCTTTCTTTTTGGGCAGCTTGCCCTCGCGGTTGCTAAAGCGGTCGCCACCGATGGACTTGCCCGGACACGCCTCGTCCAAGGTAAGTCCCTCGGTCTTCCAGCCCACGTCCTCCGCCTCGTCCTTGGTAACGAAGTTGGAAGGCAGGTGCCCGTACGTGTGCAGGTAGAGCGCCACGTCTTCCTTGGAGGTATACGAACCGTCCTCGCTGATGGCCGCGTCCGCGGCAGCGCCATCCTCTGCAGTTCCTGGGTCCGCCTTTGTTGCGTCCTCGCCACCAGCATCGGTATCCGTTTGGGTTGTCTGTACAGTCTCGCCCTCGGTCTTCGTCTGCGAGACCAGTGTGCTCTTGCACGCCGGTAGCACCAGCATCCCCACCACGAGCAGCAACGTCGCCCAAAGTACCCACAATCGCCTCTTCATGTGCATCACCTCACTCCCAGTATGACAGACACGCCCGGTCGCAAAGGGTCCGTCCCTTCTCGACCGGGCGTGCGGTGAGGATTTCCTCGTGACCAACGACCTACCAGCGCACCTTGGACGGACGCATGAGGCGCATGCCGTTGAGCACCACGATGAGGGCCACGCCCGTGTCGGCGAAGACCGCCGCGCCCATGCCCGCAAGGCCCAGGACCACCAGCACGAACACCAGCGCCTTGACGCCGATGGCAAACGCTATGTTCTCGCGCACCACCGCCATGGTCTTGTGGGCCAGCGCAAAGAACGTGGGGAGCTGCTCCAAGCCGTTGGCCATCAGGGCGACGTCAGCCACCTCCAGCGCCGTGTCGGAAGCCGCCGCCCCCATGGTGACGCCCAGGTCCGCCTGCGCCAGCGCGGGGGCGTCGTTGATGCCGTCACCCACCATGGCGACGATGTTGCCCTCCTTCTGCAGCGTCGAGATCCGGCCGAGCTTGTCCTCGGGCAGCAGCTCGGCACCCACCTGCGTTATGTCGGCCGTACGCGCAATCGCCTGCGCCGTCTGCTTGTTGTCGCCAGTCAGCATCTCGATGACTTGTATGCCGGACCGCTCCTTTAGCGCGGCAATCGTGGGCGCCGCAGACTCCTGCAGGCAGTCGCGAAGCGCTATGAGACCAAACACGCTGCCCGCACGTGTTACCACCAGCACCGACGCGCCACTGTCGGCAAGGGTATCAATCTGCTGGCCCACCTCGGGCGATATCGTCGCGTTCTCCTGGGCAAACGCGCGCTTGCCCACCGTGCACACCTCGCCAGCCACCACGCCGCGCATGCCGCTGGCCACGACCTCGCTCACGCCCATGGCGTCGAGTCGCGGGGCGCGTCGCTCGCCGGCCGCCTGCACGACCGCCTTGGCCAACGGGTGGGTCGAGCCCTCCTCAAGCGCCGCAGCAACGCTCAGCACGTCTGCCTCCAGTCCCGGCCCCAACGACACCACGTCGCTCACCTCGATGACGCCCGTGGTAAGCGTGCCGGTCTTGTCGAAAGCGATGGCGGTCGTGCGCGTGGCAATGTCGAAGTACGCGCCGCCCTTTACCAGCACGCCGCTCTTTGCGGCACACGACAGCGCCGAAACAAACGAGACGGGCGTGGACACGACCAACGCGCACGGGCACGACACCACCAGCAGCGAGCAGGCCCTGTACAGCCAGTCGTGCCAGAGCTGCGGATCGAACCCACCGCGCATCAGCGAGAGCGTCCCGGGAATCACGACGCCCAGCACGATGGCACCCACAACCACAACCGGGGTGTACACTGCGGCGAATCGATTGACGAAGCTCTCGTACGGTGCCTTGGCGGCCTGCGCCCCCTGCACCTGGCTGACGATGCGCGCCAGCGTGGTGTTGTTCTCGGCGGCGGTAACCTTAACGTCCACCACGGCGTGCGTGTTGAGCGAGCCAGCAAAGACCTCGGCGCCCGCACCCTTGTCCTGCGGGGCGGACTCACCGGTAACCGGCGCCTCGTTAAACGAGCTCTGGCCTTCCACGATCACACCGTCAAGCGGCACGCGCTCTCCGGGAAGCACGCGGATGGTATACCCCACTTCCACACCGCCGGTCTGCACGTCCGTGGTGGCGCCCTCGGGAGTCACCACGTGCGCCACCGACGGCGCCAGGTCCATGAGCTCGCGCACCGAGCCGGAGGTCTTGCGCATAGACCAGCCCTCCAGCCACTCCCCCACCTGAGCCAGGAAAACAACGATGGCAGCGTCGCCAAACACCGAGGTGTCGCCAGTAAAGCCAATGATGAGCGCACCAATAACCGCAATCGACATCAGCACGTTCATGTCGGCCGACTTGCGGCGCAACGACGCGTAGGCCATGGGCGCCACATACACCAGGCCGGCCAGGGCGGCAATTACATAGAAGGGAATGGCACGGATCTCGTTATGCAGCAGGTGGTCGGCCACAAGTCCCGCCACCAGCGCGAGCGCCGAGATAAACATAAGAACTTTCTCGCGGTTTTGCGCGTACCACGAGCGCTCGGCATTAAGCAGGTGGAGCTCCTCCTTGGAGAGCTCGATGTCTTCGCCGCAGGAGCGCACCGTATCCAACACCTGCTTTTTGCAGTCGAGCACGCTGACGCCTTCCGCCATAACCACGTCAAGCGTCGACGTGGCATAGGTGAGCCGCGCATCTGCAACGCAGTCCAAGGAGCACACGGCGTCTTGCACCTTGGCGGCACAGCTGGGGCAGTCCAGGTCCAGCATGGTATACGAGAAGGTCGGCTCGGCCTCGAGCTCGTGCTCCACAAACTGATGGTGGTGATGGTGGTGCTCGTGCCCGCAGCCGCAGCCATCGTGGCCATGGTCGTGTCCACAGCCACAGTCGCAGCCATCATGGTCGTGATGGTGGTGCTCATGGCCGCAGTCGCATTGATCGTGGTGCTCGTGGTGGTCGTGCCCGCAGCCGCAGCCATCATGCTCGTGGTGCTCGTGATGGTGCTCGTGGTGATGGTGCTTTTCACTAGACATGCTCGCCCTCCTCCTCGGACGCATGTTCCAGTCCAATGCCAATGAGCAGCCCCACGTGGTCGTCGGAGAGCGAGTAGATTACCCGCTGGCCCTCTCGGCGAGATGACACCAGGCTGCGGTCACGCAGCAGCCGCAGCTGATGCGAGATGGCCGATTGCGACACGTGGCAGATGTCCTGCAGCTCCGAGACGCCCTTCTCGCCCTCCAGCAGCGCCGACAGAATCTGAAAGCGCGTGAGGTCGGAAAGCGCATCGAAGATCTGTGTTGCGGTGTACACGACCGCATCGTTGGCAAGCAGCTGCCGTAGGTTCTCATCCATATCATTCTCCATATATGAGTACCTGCTCATGTGTTCAAGTTACAGTATAGCAAGGTTCGTCCCCAACGCAAGTGTCCTCGCTATACTGATTGAGAACACAGTGTTACTCGGAGGACGCATGAGCAACAAACCCGAACCGGCCGCCGTGCTGGCACCACCACGCTATCGCTCGCTGAGCGGCAGCACGCTCAAGGTGCTTGCGCTTTTTGCCATGCTGGTGGACCACACCACCAAGCGCATCCTAGTGAACTACCCCGCATTCACACGTCCGCTGTACACACTCGGAGAGACCCCCGTGAGCTGGGCATTGCTGTTTGAGTCGTTTGGTCGGATCTCCTTCCCCATCTTTTGCTTTCTGCTGGTAGAGGGATTCGTGTATACGCGCGACCGCAGGCGCTACGGCGTGTCGCTTGCCTGCTTCGCGCTGATCTCCGAGATACCCTTCGACCTCTCGCGCAGGCTCACGCCCTTCGATCCCACGTATCAAAACGTCTTCTTTACGCTGTTGCTGGGTTATTTGGGGCTCTGTGCCTACGAGCACTTGCGCAACCGACCTGCGTTGCGCGTGGTGGCGGTGCTGGCGCTGGCGCTCGCCTCCATGGGGCTGCTCTGCGACTACGGCGCGCGTGGCTACGCCATGGTGCTCATGCTCTATTTCCTGCGCGATCACGCACTGGCCAAAACCGCCCTAGGCAGCTGCATCACTACGTCTACCTGGCGCGCAGGTCTCGCCTTCGTTCCCATAAACCTCTATAACGGCGAGCGCGGGTTTATTCGCGGGCCCGTGCTCAAGTACGCCTGTTACGCGTTCTACCCCGTCCACCTGCTTGTGCTGTGGCAGCTGCGGCTGGCCCTTGGGCTGTGAGGTGCCCATAGCCAGTGGCCTATCAAAGGGGGTTACCCCCATTGATTGGTCGCATGCGACCTATCTATGGGGGTAACCCCCTTTGATAGGCAGGCCCCAAAAGGTACCGCTACCCAAACGGACAGCCTCAGGTACTATTAGGGGCAGCCAGTGCACGACGCAGCACGAAGGAGCTGTTGTGACCCAAAAGAATCAAACCGAATCCGCAGGCGCCCCGCTCGCCCAACCACTTGCTGCCGAGCAACGCCTGCTCGCATGGGCAGGCCGCCACGCGAACATAATCGTCCTCGCCCTTATTACCCTTCTGGGCGTTCTCATGCGGCTGAGCCTCAGAAACTACCAGAGCGAGGACTACGTCGTATACCTGGCGCCTTGGTACGAGTCGATTGCCGAGAACGGCGGCCTACGCGGGCTTGCCATCCAAATTGGCGACTACAACCTGCTGTACCAAACGCTTATCGCGCTGCTCACCCACCTTCCCATTCGCCCGCTGTTCGGCTACAAGATTATTTCGTGCTGCTTCGACGTGCTGCTTGCTGCCTGCGCCGGACGCCTCGCCTTCCTCGCCTCGTCGGATCAGCCCGAGCGCGCAATGACGCGGGCGATCGTCGCATATAGTCTGGTGTTCGTTTGCCCGCTGGTGGTCTTTAACTCGGCCGCATGGGCGCAATGCGACGCCACGTGGTCCTCGCTGTGCCTGCTCACGCTGGTACTCCTGCTCGACCGCAAGCCAATACCGGCCTTCGTGGCCTACGGGTTCGCGCTGAGCTTCAAGCTCCAAGCAGTCTTCTTCCTGCCCGTACTGCTCTATTTGTACGTGAGCGAGCGCTCGTATTCCCTGCTGTGCTTTGCCATCGCCCCGCTCATCATGGTGTTGTGCGGGCTGCCTGCCGTGATTGCCGGCCGCAACGTCGCCGACATCGTGGGCATCTACTTCTCGCAGACGTCCGAGCACGGGCGGCTGTACATCGGTTATCCGGGACTCGGCGCCATCCTTGCCGGGACGGGCCAACGAAAGGCGACCTATCCGGTACTCAAGGCGTTTCTCATCCTGTTGGTCGCCTCGTTGCTGCTGCTGGGCTTCTTTGGCCTGCGTCGCAAGCACGTGCGCATGAACGCCAAGCACGCCGCGCCCATTGCGGCAGCGCTGGTTTACACTGCCGTCGCCCTGCTGCCAGCCATGCACCAACGCTATGGCTACCTCTACGAGGTGCTCCTCATCGTTTGCGCCGTCCTGTACTGGCGCTTTGTGCCCAGCTGCGCCATCGCGATTGCCATTGGCCTGGTTACCTACGGCGCGTTCCTGTTTAGGTACGAGTCACTCGACCTCATGTACCTTGCCGTCGTCAACGTGCTCAACATGATTGCCGTATGGACAATGGTCTTTCTGCAGCCCTCCTCCGAGCAAAAGTAACAGGCGCCTTTGTTCGGGCTGAACAAAGGCGCCTGTGGCTTACGTTTGGTCGTGCGAGGCTAGTCGTCGAGTTCGCTCTCGTGGCGTACGACCCTGCTGAGCAGGTCGTCCAGGGAGTCGAGGTCCTCGTTGATCACACCCTCGTTGGAGGTGGTTTGCGTGCTGGTGCCGCCAATGAGCTCGTCCTCGTCGTAGTGACGCGTGGCAGGCGCCGCCGTACCCAGCATCACGTCGTCCGCATCGGGCGAGAACACCATGTTGAGCAGCTGCGACAGGTCCTCGTTATCGGCCTCGTCGTCCTCGGGTTCGAGGATGTACAGCAGGCCACGTGACTCCAGGCCCTCGCGCAGCTCCTCGATGGCCTTGGCGCCAATGCCGTCGATACGCAGCAGGTCATCCTCGTTCTTGCCAATGAGGTCGCCCACGGTCTCGATGCCCACCTCGCTAAACTTGTTGGTCCAGCGCTGCGAGACGCCCAGGTCGTCGAACAAGTACAGCTTGGCGTCCTCGCTGGACAGCGTGCGGCCGTTCTTGGAGTAACCGCCAAAACCGAAGTCGTCTCCCACCCAGTCGAGCTGCTTGGGAAGCTGCTCCTCGATGCTCTTAAGCGAGTCGGGAGCCCACTCGGGCAGCGACTTGGCAAGCGGGCTGGTGGGTCCGTCGATGCGCTCGCCGTGATAGGTAAGCGACACGTTGTCGTACGCCTTGAGGCCAGTGCCTGCGGGAATCTTCTTGCCCACGATTACGTTGGACTTGAGGTCGAGCAGGTGGTCGGTGTCGCCCTCGATGGCGGCCTCGGTAAGGACGCCGGCCGTACGGATAAACGACGCGCTGGACAGCCAGGAATCGATGGAGCTGGCCACCTTGAGGGTGCCCAGAATAACCGACTCCGCCTCAGGCGGGGTGCCGCCGGCAAGCGTGATGTTACGCACCGTGTCGGCAAAGATGTAGCGGTCCACGTATTGGCCAAGCAGGTAGGTGGAGTCGCCGGGGTTGGTAATCTGCACGCGGCGCAGCATCTGACGTGCGATGACCTCGATGTGCTTGTCGTTGAGGTCTACGCTCTGGGAGGTGTAGACGTCCTTAACGGACTTCACGAAGGTGTGCATCGTGGACTCGATGTCGGACAGGCGACGCAGCTCCTTGAAGTTGACGAAGCCGTGGGTCAGCTGATCGCCGGCACGAACGGGCACCGGACGCATCTTTGCCTCCTCGAACTCCGACATAAAGCGCACCGAGACGGGCACGCGCTTCTCGGAGATAACCCGCGAGAGGTCCTCCACGTCGAGGAACTGCAGCAGGTACTCGTTTTGCTCGGTGAGCACGCGCAGCATGCTGGTAACCGGGGCGAGGTCGGCCTCGCGACCAACGATCTTCTCGTTTACGTTTCCTACGACGTCGAACATGCGGGCAACCGTCGGCAGGCCCTGCGTGATGTCGTCGGCGCCTGCGACGCCGCCGGAGTGAATGGTACGCATGGTAAGCTGCGTGCCCGGCTCGCCGATGGACTGGGCCGCGATGATGCCCACCGAGGTACCGATGTTAACCGGACGACGGGTGGAGAGGTCCCAGCCGTAGCACTTTTGGCACACGCCGTACTTGGACTTGCAGGTGAGCAGAGCGCGCAGGCCAACCTTCTTGACGCCAGCGTCGTAGAGGCGCTGCAGGTCGCCCATGCTGGTAATGTAGCCACCGGCGGGTATGAGCAGCTCGCCCTCGGGTGACACCACGTCGTCGAGCACGCAGCGGCCAACGAGGTCGTCGTCGAGCACGTAGTCAATAACGTTGCCGTCGGCGTCGCGCTTGTACTCCTCCACCACGCTGTAGGTAACGCACTCGTCGGTGCCGCAATCCTCCTCGCGCACGATGACGTCCTGGGCGACGTCTACCAGACGACGCGTGAGGTAACCGGAGTCGGAGGTGTGCGACGCCGTGTCCACCAGGCCCTTGCGGGCGCCGTACGTGGAAATAAAGTACTCGAGCGGCTCGAGGCCCTCGCGGAAGTTTGCCTTAATGGGCAGGTCGATGGTCTCGCCCGACATGTCGGCCATGAGGCCTCGCATGCCCGCAAGCTGGCGCAGCTGCGTCTTGGAGCCACGGGCGCCGGAGTCGGCCATCATGTAGATGGGGTTGTCCTCGTTAAAGCCGTTAAGCATCTTGGAGCCCAGCGTGTCGGCGCAGTCGGTCCAGATCTTTACGACCTCGGCGTGACGCTCGCGCTCCGAGAGGAAGCCGTCCTCGTAGTTCTCGTTAATCTGGTTAACGTTGTCCTGGGCCTCCTCGAGCATGGCCTGCTTGTCGCCGGGAATCACGGCGTCCCACACCGAGACGGTAAGGCCGGCGCGCGTGGCGTAGTGGAAGCCCGTGTGCTTGATGGCGTCCAGGATGGGCTCGACGTCGGAGGTGGAGTAGCGGTCGCAGCAGTCGTTGACCAACCGGTCCACGTCGCCCTTGCTCATCTTGAAGTTAATAAAGGGATAGTCCGCCGGCAGGCACTGGTGGTTAAAGATGATGCGGCCCACGGTCGTCTGGATGCGCACCGGACGCTCGGTGACGTCGTAGTCGACCTCTTGGCCACCTGCCTCGAGCATGCGGAACAGGCGACGGTCGCCGTCGAACACGTTGGCGTCGCGCGCGCCCACGCGCACCGTAATGCTCGCCTGGATGTCCAGGTGATCGCGATTGTCGTATGCGCTCACCACGTCGTCGAAGTCCATAAACACGCGGCCCTCGCCCTCAACGCCCTTGTTCTCGGTCGTGAGGAAGTAGGTGCCAAACACCATGTCCTGCGAAGGAACGGTCTGCACGACGCCGGACGCCGGCGAGCGCAGGTTGTTGGACGAGAGCATGAGCACGCGGGCCTCGGTCTGGGCCTGCGTGGACAGCGGCACGTGCACCGACATCTGGTCGCCGTCGAAGTCCGCGTTAAAGGGCTTGCACACCAGCGGGTGCAGGTGGATGGCCTTGCCCTCGGTAAGCACCGGCTCGAACGCCTGGATGGACAGGCGGTGCAGGGTCGGTGCGCGGTTGAGCAGCACGAGGCGGTTCTTGATGACCTCGTCGAGCACGTCCCACACCGCGGGAGCCCCACGGTCGATGGCGCGCTTGGCGCCCTTGATGTTCTCGACCTTGTCCAGCTCCACCAGACGACGCATCACGAACGGCTTAAAGAGCTCGAGCGCCATGGTGGAGGGCAGGCCGCACTGGTGCAACTTGAGGTGCGGGTCGACCACGATAACCGAGCGGCCGGAGTAATCCACGCGCTTGCCCAGCAGGTTCTGGCGGAAGCGTCCCTGCTTGCCCTTGAGGGCCTCGGCCAGCGACTTGAGCGGGCGGCCGCCACGACCCGTGACGGGACGGCCACGACGGCCGTTGTCGAACAGGGCGTCCACGGACTCCTGCAGCATGCGCTTCTCGTTGTTTACGATGATCGCGGGCGCGTCGAGGTCCAGCAGGCGCTTGAGGCGGTTGTTGCGGTTGATCACGCGACGGTACAGGTCGTTGAGGTCCGACGCCGCAAAGCGGCCGCCGTCGAGCTGCACCATGGGGCGGATGTCGGGCGGAATGACCGGAATCACGTCCAGAATCATGTTGGCGGGGTCGTTGCCACCCTTGAGGAAGGCGTCCACGACCTCAAGGCGCTTTACCGCGTTGTCGCGCTTCTGCTTTTGCGACTCCTCGGAGGCCACGATGGCGCGCAGGCGCTCGGCCTCGGCGCCCAGGTCCACGGCACGCAGCAGGTCGCGCACGGCCTCGGCGCCCATGCCACCCTTAAAGTAGGGAGCATAGTAGCGGCGCATCTCCGAGAACAGCAGCTCGTCGGGAACGAGCTCGCGCTCCTGCAGCTGCATAAAGCGGTCGAAGGCCTCCTGGCGAAGCTGCTTCTCCTCGGCGTACTCCTCCTCGAGGTCGGCGATGGAGGCACGCAGCTCGTCGGCGGACATCGGCTCGATGTCGGAGAACTCGCCCTCCTCCTCGGCAGCCTGGGACTCGTCGAACTCCTCGCGCAGGCGCTCGATCTCCTCGGCGAGCTCGGCGTCCTTCTCCTCGAGGTCGGCGACCAGCTCCTCGCGCAGATCCTCCTCGTCGGCCTTGCGGGCCTCCTCGTCCACGCTGGTAATAATGTAGCTGGCAAAGTACAGGACCTTCTCCAGGTCGTTGTTCTTTATGTCGAGCAGGCGCGACAGCGGGAAGCTCATGGTGTTGGTGGAGCTCTTAAAGTACCAGATGTGGCTTACGGGAGCCGCAAGCTCGATGTGGCCCATGCGGTCGCGACGCACCTTGGCACTGGTGACCTCCACGCCGCAGCGCTCGCACACGATGCCCTTAAAGCGGATGCCCTTGTACTTGCCGCAGGAGCACTCCCAGTCCTTGACCGGTCCAAAGATCTTCTCGCAGAACAGGCCGTCCTTCTCGGGCTTGAGCGTGCGGTAGTTGATGGTTTCGGGCTTCTTGACCTCGCCGTGGCTCCAGGCGCGAATGGACTCCTCGTCCGCCAGCGAAATCTTTACAGCATCGAAATCTGTGGTATCGAAATCTGCCACGTTCGCTACTCCCTTTCGTTGGTAGTGTTGCCGATAAGTACGTCGACGTCAGCGAGGCCCTGCTCGCCGAATGCGGCCAGCCCGTCGATGCCGGACACGGCGCTAAACTGCTCGACCGCGTCCTGCTCGCCCTTGGCGGCCTGGTCGGCCCGCAGCCTCTTGTCCTCGTAGGCAAGCGACTCGATGTTGAGCGCCAGCGAGCGAATCTCCTTGACCAGCACCTTAAAGGACTCGGGGATGCCGGGGGTGGGCACGTTCTCGCCCTTGACGATGGCCTCGTAGGTCTTTACGCGGCCGTTGGTGTCGTCGGACTTAACCGTGAGGATCTCCTGCAGCACGTTGGAGGCGCCGTAGGCATACAGCGCCCACACCTCCATCTCGCCGAAGCGCTGGCCGCCAAACTGGGCCTTGCCGCCGAGCGGCTGCTGCGTTACCAGGCTGTAGGGGCCGGTGGAGCGCGCGTGAATCTTGTCGTCCACCATGTGGCCGAGCTTGAGGATGTAGGAGGTACCCACGGTGATGGGGCTCTTAAAGGCCTCGCCGGTGCGCCCGTCGTAGAGGGTGGTCTTGCCGGACTCGGAGAGCTGCGGCACGAAGTCGGCGTTCATGTGCTCGCCGTACTCGATCATGGCCTTGTTCATGAGGTTGATGTTGGAGCGACGGATGACCTCGGCCACCTCGTAGTCCCTGGCGCCGTCGAAGACGGGGGTGGACACGAGGATATCGCCGGGCACGTAGCGCTCGGAGTTCGCCGACTCCTGGTCCCAGCCGTTGTGTGCGGCCCAGCCAAGGTGGCACTCGAGCAGCTGGCCAACGTTCATACGGGAGGGAACGCCCAGCGGGTCGAGCAGAACGTCCACCGGGGTGCCGTCTGCCATGTAGGGCATGTCCTCGGTGGGCAGGATGCGGCACACCACGCCCTTGTTGCCGTGACGGCCCGAGATCTTGTCGCCCTGCTGAATCTTGCGGCGCTGCGCGACGAACACGCGCACGAGCTCGTTGACGCCCGGGGGCAGGTCGTCGCCGGCCTCGCGGCTAAAGCGCACGACGTCCACCACGCGGCCGTAGGCGCCGTGGGGCATCTTGAGGGAGGTGTCGCGCACGTCGTGCGCCTTGGCACCAAAGATGGCGCGCAGCAGGCGCTCCTCGGCGGTAAGCGCCGTCTCGCCCTTGGGCGTTACCTTGCCCACCAGGATGTCGCCAGGACCGACCTCGGCGCCAATGCGAATGATGCCGTCCTCGTCCAAGTTGGCCAGCATGTCCTCGCCCAGGTTGGGAATCTCGCGGGTAATCTCCTCGGGCCCCAGCTTGGTGTCGCGCGCGTCGATCTCGTGACGCGAGATGTTGACGCTGGTGAGCAGGTCCTGCTGCACCACGCGCTCGCTCACGATGATGCCGTCCTCGTAGTTGTAGCCCTCCCACGGCATGTACGCCACGGTGAGGTTCTGGCCGAGCGCGAGCTCGGAGTGGTCGATGGAGGTACCGTCCGCCAGCGGCTGGCCCGCCACGACCTTTTGGCCTGCGCGCACGATGGGGCGGTGGTTGATGCAGGTGCTCTGGTTGGAGCGCTGGTACTTGGGCAGGTCGAAGGTCTCCAGGCCCTTGTCGGTGGCGACCACCACGTGCGCGGCGTCAACCTCGACCACGGTGCCGTCGTGCTCGGCGCACACCAGCTCGCCCGAGTCGAGGGCCGCGCGACCCTCCATGCCGGTTCCCACCAGCGGGGCGTGCGTCTGGATGAGCGGCACGGCCTGACGCTGCATGTTCGCACCCATCAGGGTACGCTTGGCGTCGTCGTGCTCCAGGAACGGAATGAGGTTAGCGGCAACCGAGAGCAGCTGGCGCGGCGAGACGTCCATGTAGTCCACGTCCTCCACGGGCACCTGCGCCGGGGCGCCGAAGGAGCCGTCGAAGTCGGTGGTACGCGCCACGATGCGGTCGGGGTTGGTAATGTTGCCCTTGCTGTCGACCTCCACGAACTCACCGGTCTTGGGGTCGACCGGCACGTTTGCGGGAGCGATGTTGTGGCGCTCCTCCTCGTCGGCCGTCATCCACACGATCTCGTCGGTAACGCGGCCGTCCACGACCTTGCGGTACGGCGCCTCGATGAAGCCGTAGCCGTTAACGCGGCTGTAGAGCGCCAGCGAGCCGATGAGGCCGATGTTGGGACCCTCGGGGGTCTCGATGGGGCACATGCGGGAGTAGTGCGAGTTGTGAACGTCGCGCACGGCCGTGGGCACGTTGGTGCGGCGGCTCGAGCCCGACTTGTGGCCCGCCAGACCGCCAGGTCCCAAGGCCGAGAGGCGGCGCTTGTGCGTGAGACCCGAGAGCGGGTTGTTCTGGTCCATAAACTGCGACAGCTGCGAGGAGCCGAAGAACTCCTTGATGGCCGCCACGATGGGACGGATGTTGATGAGCGACTGCGGCGTGATGTCGTCGGCGTCCTGCGAGGCCATGCGCTCGCGCACCACACGCTCCATGCGGCTCATGCCAATGCGGAACTGGTTTTGCACCAGCTCGCCCACCGTGCGCACGCGACGGTTGCCAAAGTGGTCGATGTCGTCGAAGAAGAGGTTGGGGTCCTTCTCGCCGCGCTCGGCAAGCTCGTGCAGGCGCAGCAGGTAGCGCAACGCGCACACGATGTCCTCGTGCGTAATAATGCGCTCGTCGGCGCTCTCGTCCAGGCCAAGCTTCTTGTTGATCTTGTAGCGGCCCACGCGCGCGAGGTCGTAGCGCTGGTTGTTAAAGTACAGGCCCTCCAGCAGCGAGCGCGCCGAATCAACGGTGGGAGGCTCGCCGGGACGCTGGCGACGATAGATCTCGATGAGCGCGTCCTCGCGGGTGGTGGCGACGTCTCGCTCGATGGTGGAGCGCACCACGTCGTTGTCGCCAAGCAGCGAGAGCAGCTCGTCGTCGGTCTCGGCAATGCCCAGCGCGCGCAGCAGCAGCGTGGCGCTCTGCCAGCGGTGACGGTCGATGCGCACCACCAGGTGGCCCTTCTTGTCCACGGCAAACTCGAGCCATGCGCCGCGTGCCGGGATAAACTGGACCTTTTGCACCTCGATCCCGTTGTCCACCTCTTGGTCGAAGTACACGCCGGGAGAACGCACGAGCTGCGAGACCACCACACGCTCCGTGCCGTTGATCACAAAGGTGCCACGCGAGGTCATCAGCGGGAAGTCGCCCATAAACACGAGCTGTTCCTTGATCTCGCCCGTCTCCTTGTTGACGAAGCGCACATCCACGAACAGAGGCGCCTGATACGAGATGTCCTTGGCGCGGCACTCGGCAATGGTGCGTGCGGGATCACCAAACTGATGCTCCCCGAAGCTTACCTCCATGGTGCCGGCGGCGTTCTCGATGGGCGAGAACTCGGCAAAGGACTCGGCCAGTCCTTCGTTCATAAAGCGGTCGAACGACTCCTTTTGGACCGAGATGAGGTTGGGTAGCTCCATTGCGGGCGTAATCTTCGAGAAGCTCACGCGCTCGCGCGCGCCCGATTGCGCAGTGATGGAAGGCGTATGCGTACTCACCAGGCGGTTCCTCCTTCGAAAAAGACGAGAAAGCGGCATTTGTCGCAATCTAACAATTTAACCGATTGGCAAGAATTGGTCAATGTAAAGCCTTGACTTATTCGCTCTTTTCCACTAGCTTTCTTTATTTAGCTCAATACCTGCGCAAACGCATATACCCAGTATGGAGGAAATGTGTTTGCAACGTTTTTGCCACTTGCCGGCGATTCTGTACCGCCCCGCCAATCAAAGGGGGTAACCCCCATTGATTGGTCACGCGACCATCAATGGGGGTTACCCCGTTCGTTGGCAGCCGACTGAGCTGCGCGGTTGTCGCTCGGCGCTATGCGGCCTGGGCGAGCTCCTGCTCCTGTTCCGCCGCGGCGTATGCGGTCTCGCGGGCGTTGGGGCCAGCCTGGTTCGCCTTCGCGGAGGAGTACTCCCAGCTCTTGTCAATCTTGGCCTCATCGCCAAAGAAGGTCTTCCACTCGTTCTTTTGGGACACGGCATGCCAGCCGTTCTCCTCGCACGACTTGACCATCTTCTCGGCCTTGTCGAGCTCGCCCCAGTCGCGCTCGGTGTCGTCGCAGCACAGCATGAGCGCGAGCGACTGGTACTTGTTGTTGTTTATGGCGTAGTTGGCCATGGAGCTGTCGCCGCTGGAGTTGCCCAGCGAGACGACCGGCTGCTTGCCGATCTCGGTGGCGGTGATTGTGGGCTTGTTCGCCTTGACGTCCTTGATTACCAGGCTGCCGCCCTCGACGAGCTTGTCGTCGGCGGTCCAGGTGTACTCCAGGCCGTCCTCGCCCTTTTGGCCGGAGGCCTCAACCGTGCTCACGCTGCCCTTGATATGGGCGTTGTCCATCCAGGGGAAGTACTCCGGAATCAGCGCGCGCAGCACGTTGCGGTCGGTTCCCGACACAACGTAGCAATCGAAGTCGTGGTCGTGCAGGTAGTTGACCAGCTCTACCATAGGCTTGTAGTAGGCGTCCTTGCGCTTGAGGCCGGTGAACTTGGGGGCGTCGGTCTGGCCGAACTCGGCAACGTACTTGGAGAAGTCCTCAACGCTCATGCCCTTAAACACCTCGGCGAGGTACTTGGCATGCTGGGCCTCCAGGCCTTCGGGGAACTTGCGGGTCTCCTCGACCTTCTCGATGTCGTGGGCCACGGCAACCTGCTCGTCCGTGGGCGTGTAGGTGGAGTCCCACAGCGTGCGGTGCACGTACATGTTCCAGTCGAAGTAGATGGGGTCGAGCTCGCCAAAGAGCGTGCCGTCCCAGTCGATGGTAACGACGCGGTCCTCAACGGGGATGAAGTCGGGACTGGACTCGTCGGTAACCTTGGCGACGTAGTCCTTAACCAGCTTTACCGTGGGCGAATCCTCGGTCCACTGGCTAAACTCACCAGCGGCGTTCGCCGTGGTGCTCTGAGCGGCCTGCTCGCCCTTGGCGTCCTTCTGATCCTGCGCGGCACCAGCGTTGGAGGCGTTGTTCGCCCCACAGCCCGTAAGCACGAGCACGAGGGCCAGGATGGCCGCCGCCACAGACCATAGCTTTGTCTTCATTGCACACTCCCTTACTCCGTTAATCGATAAAACATAGCTTGTATTGTAGGCCACTTTGGCACGGTCGCCTGCGATTTGGTGGCATACGGTCGATGCGTCGGCTAGTGGCTATGGAGTTCCTAGGCGCCTGCCGATGGGCTGCTTTTCGCGCCCTTGCCCGAGGGCGTACGGAGGGCGTGCGGGACGCGTCTGCTGGAATTGCAAGCGGTGGCACGAAATCTGCTGGGATTTTGAGTTGTGGTACCACGACTTTGAATTCCGGCAGATTTTGTGCCACAGCTGCGTTTTTCAGCAGATTTCGTGCCACGACCTTGAATCTCGGCAGACGCCGGTCCCGAGGGCGCCTATCAATGGGGGTAACCCCCATTGATAGGCGCATGACGTATTATGGATTGGGAGACCAGGCGACAAGGAGGGGGACCACATGGGAAACACGCTGTACCTGGAATGCGCGACCGGCATATCGGCAGACATGGTGGTGGGGGCGCTCCTTGATCTGGGCGCCAACGCCGAGGGCCTCAAGCGTGCGCTGTCCTCGCTCGACGTGGACGGGTTCACGATTGCCATCACGCGCAAGACCGCCGGCGCCATAGACGCCTGCGACTTCGACGTGGTTCTGGACGAAGCCCACGACGGGCACGACCACGACATGGACTACCTGTACGGAAACCTGGACGAGGACCATGGACATGGCCATGGGCACGGTCACGACGGGCACGGGCATGGGCACGACGGGCACGGGCACGACGGGCATGGGCACGACCACCTGCATCACCACGAGCACCGCACGCCCGCGCACATCGACGCCATTATCGACGCTGCCGATCTCGCCCCGCGCGCCAAGGACTACGCACACCGCATCTTTGGCATCGTGGCGGCCGCCGAGGCGAAGGCTCATGGCGTCGACGTGCAAAACGTGCTGTTCCACGAGGTCGGAGCCGTCGACTCCATCGTGGACGTGGTCGCGGCGGCATACTGCCTGGACGACCTCGATGTTACCGAGGGCATCGTCTCGGCGCTGGCCGAGGGCCACGGGCGCGTGCGCACCGCTCACGGCGTGCTCTCGGTCCCCGTTCCCGCTGTGGCGAACATCGTGGCCGACCAAGGGCTCGTACTCGCGCAGACCCAGCGCACGGGCGAGTTCGTAACGCCCACGGGCGCGGCGATTGCCGCCGCGGTGCGCACCCAAGACGCACTGCCAGAATGCTATCGCATCCGCCGGGTGGGCTATGGCTCGGGCAAGCGGGCCTACGATCCCCCCAGCACCGTGCGCGCCATGCTCATCGAGGCCGCAGCGCCGGCAAGCGTGGCAACGCCGGAGACGAGCGCGGCGACGCCGGAGGCGCCCGAGACGTCTCACGCGGCGAGCACACGCCTGGAAAACGCCACGCCCTGCCTGTGGAAACTGGAGACCGAGATGGACGACTGCACCGGCGAGGCGCTGGGCGCGGCACTCGACCGTCTGTACGACGCCGGTGCGCTGGAGGCCCACTACGTGCCGGTGTTCATGAAGAAGAACCGCCCCGGCTACCAGATTGAGGTCCTGTGCGTCGAGGCCACCATACCCGCCATCGAGACGGTGCTGTTCGAGGAGACGACCACCATTGGCGTCCGTCGCTACCCGCTCGACCGCACGGCGCTCAAACGCTCGCGCGTCTTGGTGCAAACTCCCTTTGGCGCGGCATACGGCAAGCGCGTCGAGCTGCCCGGCGGCGGCACCCGCAGCTACCCCGAGTTCTCGTCGGTCGCGGAGCTCTCGCAGACTGCCCACATCCCCTACATCGACGCCTACCAGGCGGTCGTGGCCGCCCTGTAGGCCTAGCGCTGTACAAAGGGGACAGTCCCCTGGACACAGGGGACTGTCCCCTTTGTACAGCCGATACCCGCAACTAGGCGGCAGGCCGGGTCGCCCCCATCGCGTAACGCTATACTAAATACAACGGAATACGCGCAGGTTGGGAGGCAGCATGCTCAGGAACTTTGCCAAGGCGTCAAAGCCAGACAAGCAGGAGATCAAGCGAAGGATGAATGCCGAGCAAGCCAAGCTTGCCGCCAACCAGATGCGCATCAAGCAGGCCAAGGTGCCGGTAATGGTCATCTTCGAGGGCTGGGGCGCCGCGGGCAAGGGCACGGTGCTCGCCAAGGTAATCAAGGATCTGGATCCGCGGTTCTTCTCGGTGGCCACCTTGGACGGAAAGCCCACCAAGGAGGAGCGCAGGCGGCCGTTCCTGTGGCGCTACATGGTGGAGATTCCCGAGGAGGGCCAGTTTAGGTTCTTCGACACCTGCTGGATGGAGGAGGTCACCCAAAGCGTCTTTAGCGGCGAACTCGACAAGCGCGCCTACGACAAGCGCATCGACTCCATCAACACCATCGAGCGGCAGCTGGTGGACAACGGCTACCTCGTTATGAAGTTCTTCTTCCACATCTCAGAGGAAGAGCAGCGCAAGCGCCTGGACGCGCTCAGTGCCCACAACACCACCCACTGGCGCGTAAAGCATCAGGACCGTGAGGAGAACGAGAACTACGACCGCTACCTGGACATCTACGGTCGCTACCTGCGAGACACCAATCGCTCCTCGGCGCCATGGTACATAATCGACTCGCAGGACCGCGGCTGGGCGACGCTGCAGGTGCTGGAGTTTCTTAACACGGGCATCGACATCGCCATTAGGAACCGCGGCTTCTCGTCGCACCTCATGCAAAACGTCTTCCCGCTCACGCACGTACCGGACCTGGCGGACGTCGATCTCAACAAGAGCCTCGATCCCGAGGAGTACAAGGCCGAGCTCAAAGCGCTGCGTCTTAAGTTGCGCATGCTGCACAACGAGATTTACCACTGGAAGATTCCCGTGATCTGTGCCTTCGAAGGCTGGGATGCGGCGGGAAAGGGTGGCGCCATCAAGCGCATTACGGCTTCGCTCGATCCGCGCGGCTACCGCGTCTACCCCATCGCGAGTCCTGAGCCGCACGAGAAGGCCCGCCATTATCTGTGGCGCTTTTGGAACCGCCTGCCCAAGGCCGGCCACGTCGCCATCTTCGACCGCACGTGGTACGGCCGCGTAATGGTGGAGCGCCTGGAGGGCTTTTGCAGCGAGAACGACTGGATGCGGGCGTACAACGAGATAAACGAGTTCGAGCACGAGCTCGTGGATCCCGGCGCCGTCGTGCTCAAGTATTGGGTGCAAATCGACAAGGACACCCAGCTCGCGCGCTTTACCGAGCGTCAGAACACGCCCGAGAAGCAGTGGAAGATTACCGACGAGGACTGGCGCAACCGCGAGAAGTGGGACCTTTACGAGGCCGCAATCAACGAGATGATCCACAAGACCAGCACCACGTTTGCCCCCTGGCACATCCTCGAGTCCAACAACAAGTACTACGCGCGCATCAAGGCCATGCGCATTATGGTCGAGGCCCTCGACAAGGCGTGCGAGCCGTACAGGTAAGCGCGGAGTTTTTTGGGGATAGGGGTTTGGCCCCTATTCTCAAAACGGGGGCGCACCCACGTGGATGCGCCCCCGGATTTGGCGTATGTTGCCTGGAACTACTTGAGGGTAACGGCGGCGCCGGCCTCCTCGAGCTCCTTCTTGGCGGCCTCGGCGTCCTCCTTCTTGGCGCCCTCGAGAATCACGTTCGGGGCCTTCTCGACGGCCTCCTTGGCCTCCTTCAGGCCAAGGCCGGTGAGCTTACGGACAACCTTGATGACGGCGATCTTCTTGTCGCCGAAGGAGGTGAGCTC
>CACZFB010000008.1:52672-112372 GCA_902780305.1 uncultured Coriobacteriaceae bacterium
TCGGGGAGATTCTCCTCCTCGGGCTCAGCAGCGGCGGCAGCGGGGCCAGCAGCCACGGCCACGGGGGCAGCGGCGGAGACGCCGAAGACGTCCTCCAGCTCGTGCACGAGCTCGGAAAGCTCGAGAGCGGTCATTTCCTTCAAAGCCTCAATGATCTCGTCCTTGGTGACGGCCATGTTTCACTCCTTTTGTTTGGGATGCTCCTTGCATCCAGTTGCTTACAAACGCTTACGTTGTCGCGCGCGCGACACGACCGCCTAGGCGGCCTCCTTCTTTTGCTCTGCGATGGCGTCGAGCGCCGTGACCAGGCCACGGGCAGGACCAGCGCACACAGATGCGATACCGCGAAGCGGGCTCGCCATAACGTACACGAGCTGAGCCATGAGCTCCTCGCGGCTGGCCAGATCGGCGTAGGCCTTAGCCTCCTCGGCGTTCAGACCCTTGCCATCGGCGATGCCAGCAACAAACTCAAGCTTCTTGAGCTCGTCGCCCTTCTTCTTGAGCGCCTTGGCTGCATCGACGGGGTCGTTCTCGAAGAAAACGTAGGCACACGTACCCACGAGGTTCTCTCCGATGTCGGGGAGATTCTCCTCCTTGAGCGCGATGCGCACGATGTTGTTCTTGTAGACCTTCATCTGGGAACCGGCCTCGCGCAGGGCGCGACGCACCTCCTGAGCCTCCTTAACGGAAAGACCGCGATAGTCCACCACAAAGAAGCCCTTCGAGTTGGCCAGGGACTCCTTGACCTTCTCGAGCATCTGTACATTGCTCTTGTTTGGCATGCAATACACCTCCCTAGGTTTTGCTCAGGCACGAGCCACTACAAAAATGCCCATTCGGCGCAGCCAAATGGGACCTAAGGGAAGTCTATCCTTAAGACCACCTCGGCAGGCGGGTTTCCCCATTAAGCCTTGCGGCACCGGCTGTCTTTGGCAGCGGACGTGCAATGTGTTTAGCAGATAGCATTGTTGCAGGTTGGCAATGCCAAGTCAAGGTTTTTCATACGATGCGCAAGTCGGTTGTGTGGATGCCTTGCTTGTACGGGCGCAGGTCCACCGCGCACGCTTTTTGCGCAAAAAAGACCCCACCGCGTACACTATTTGGCGATTAGTGTACGCGGTGGGGGTTTCTACGGGCAAAGAGTGTACGCGGTGAACCCGCGGCCATCCCAACGGAGGCATCTCACGACACGATTCGCACTCTAAGAACTCGCTACCAGTCGACACCGGTAAACTCCTGCCGGTATTTCCAAGGCATAAAGACGCTCACGAGCACCTTCTGCTTCTCTTTAAAGGCGGGGTCATTGGCAAGACGAGCGAAACGCCTTCGCGCCTCGGGACCATCCACCTGCTCCACCGCGCGCAACACCCGTGCCGCACTCTGCATAAAGGCGCTTTGCGTTCGCACGTCCGCATACCAGAAGGCATATTCACGAATCCCCAGCGTCTGGTAGTCAAGCGAACGAACATGGTCGATACGGGGATTGTCGCCCTCCTTATGCACCGAACCCAGGTATTCCATAACCGCGTTGTACCCCACAAGCGTAAAGTCTGGGGTAATCACTCGATATCCAATGGACGCCCGTTGGTCGCGCGTGAGCTTCAGTGGTGTATTGGCCGCATAACCACAAAGCCTCAATCCACCCAATCGACCGGGAAAGAACATTGCCGCCCCCAAAAAGGACTCCTGCGGCGATCCAGACTTGTCAAAGATGAGCGGAACGACCTCTCGCAGAAGCGACAGCCCCTGCTCACGACCACCGTCCTTTACAAACTCCGCCAACTCCTCCGTCGACGTCACGGGCGTTGTTTTGTAGACAACCTCCCCATCGTGAGGGTCAAACGGATCGTGTGAGAAAGTACCGCACAACTCCAGGCAGAGCTTTGCGAGTGAGAGGACCGCCTTTTGATGGCCCATACATCCCTGCAGCTCTTTTTGCCGCAACATCTTTGCCATTCCCAGAACCACGTTTGCCGGAGCCAGCAAAAATACATTGCCATCCTTTGGCTCCAGGCAACCCGACGACGTCGCATCAGTTGATTCTAGGCGTAGGAAGGGCGCTTCCCCACGCGGCGTCCGCATAATCGTACAAGCTATGCCGCTGCATCGCACACGATCCTTTGCGCGGGGGACCAAGATGCCAAGCGGAGCCGACTCCGGAACGCGCAACAAGCTCAGAAGGCCGGGAATGCCCAAGCGATAGGGTTTGGCGACGCGCAGGCCAAGAGCTTGAGGGGCTTTCTTGTCACTAGGTCGAAGCGCGAGCGTCTTGTTTCTCGCCGCAATGCGATACAGCTTGAGCGATGTTTTTGCGTCCAGATAAATGTCCATGGACGAAGGCTACAGCCAAACCGAAAGCCGTGTTCCGTGCGCTCTCACAGCATTTGCTCGGCAAGTTCGCACGTATTTATCAGCAAATGCCCCGTTTTTCGCATTGCTGCAGATAGATATCCCGATGTGTAACGCACGAAAAACCGCGCTGCTACGGTAGTTATCTTTTTATGTTCTGCCAGCGGTCGCTTTTGCGCCGCGTGCGGCAGGCACACGCCTTGCAAGCACTAGCGACGCGTTCACCACGCGCACTTTTTGCGCAAAAAAGACCCCACCGCGTACACTTTTTGGCGATTAGTGTACGCGGTGGGGGTTTCTACGGGCAAAGAGTGTACGCGGTGGACGCGTTCCAGTCGTTCTATGCCAGGAAGTCGCGAGTAACCGCAGTGTCCAGGCGGACGCCCGGGCCCATGGTGGAGGAAACCACGATGGACTTGACGTAACGGCCCTTGGCGCTCGAGGGCTTGACCCTCAGCAGCTCGGTGTACAGGGCACCGTAGTTCTCGGCAAGCTGCTCAACCGGGAAGGACACCTTGCCCAGCGGCACATGGCAGATGCCGTAGCGGTCGGCACGATACTCAACGCGGCCGGCCTTGAGCTCCTTGACCATCTTGGCAACGTCCATGGTAACCGTGCCCAGCTTGGGGTTGGGCATGAGGCCACGGGGGCCAAGGATGCGGCCAAGGCGGCCAACCTTGCCCATCATGTTGGGCGTGGCGATTGCGGCGTCAAAGTTGAGCTCACCAGCCTGCACCTGAGCAACCAGGTCGTCGGAACCGATGACGTCGGCGCCGGCGGCCTCGGCCTCGCGAGCCTTCTCACCCTCGGCAAAGACGGCAACACGCACGCTCTTGCCCGTGCCGTGAGGCAGCGAGATGGAGCCGCGAACGTTCTGGTCGGCCTTACGGGTGTCGACGCCCAGGCGAATGGAGACCTCGATGGTCTCGTCGAACTTAGCAACCGAGAGGTCCTTGACGAGCTGGAGGCCCTCCTTGGGCGTATAGAACTTGCTGCGATCAACCTTGGCGAGCTGATCCTGGTACTTCTTTCCGTGCTTAGGCATTCTTTACCTCCTTGTGGTACAAACGGGCACCTTGCCCTTCCACGTATTGCTTGCTCCTTGCGGGAGCCTTACACACTACTCGGCGATGGTCACGCCCATGGAGCGGGCGGTACCGGCAACGATCTTCTTGGCTGCCTCGATGTCGTTGGCGTTGAGGTCGGGCATCTTGATCTCGGCGATCTTGGTGAGCTGCTCCTGGGTGAGCTGGCCAACCTTGTCGCGCTGGGGCACGCCAGAGCCGCTCTTCAGGCCAAGCTCCTTCTTGATGAGCTGAGCCGCGGGAGGGGTCTTGGTAACGAAGGTGAACGTACGGTCGTCGTACACCGTGATCTCGACGGGGATGATGTCGCCGGCCTTGTCCTTGGTGGCATTGTTGAAGGCCGTGCAGAACTGCATGATGTTGACCTGGGCAGCACCAAGCGCGGGACCGACGGGAGGCGCGGGATTGGCCTGACCGGCAGGAATTTGGAGCTTGATGAAGTGGGTAACTTGCTTGGCCATGGGGTTCCTCCAAAACGTGCTGTGTATCGTCTAACCTATGTGCGTGCCAGGACCGAGAAGCTATCCTCACCGATACCGGAACTGGCAGGAAGCGCTAACTAATAATCGAAACCTGATCGATGGTGAGTTCCACGGGCGTCTCGCGGCCAAAGATGGTGAGCATGACCTTAACCTTGCTGGCCTCGGGATTAACCTCAGAGACCAGACCGTCGAAGTCGGCCAACGGGCCCGAGACCACGCGCACCGACTGCCCAACCTCCAAGTTGGTTGCCATGCGCTTGGGCGTGGTGGTCGTGCCCCTGGAACCACGATGCATAATCTTGTTGTATTCCGAGCGACGCAGCGGAGAAGGCTTGCCATCGACACCCACAAAACCCGTGACACCAGCGGTGTTGCGCACGATGGTCCACGTGTTGTCGTTCATCTCCATGCGAACAAGTACGTAACCAGGGAACACCTTGGATTCCTTGGTGTCGTACTTGCCCCCATCCTTGATTTCGGTGACCTCCTCGGTGGGAATCTGAATGTCCACAATGAGGTCCTCTACCCCGTAGGTCTCGATGCGATGCTCGAGGTCGGTCTTAACCTTGTTCTCGTATCCGGAGTAGGTGTGAACTACGTACCAACGCTTTGCCATACCTATACCTGCCTCAGGCTGGTAAACTGCACGAGCGCCGCCACGAAGCCGGTGTCCACGAGCCAGATGATTACACCGAACACGATGAGCGTGGCAATGACCGCAACCGAGTAGTTGCGCAGCTCCGTGCGGGACGGCCACGTTACCTGGCGCATCTCGGTTCGAACGTCGCCGAAGTAGCCGGTAACCTTACCAAAGCCCTTGCGATCCGCCTTCGCGACGGTCACGTTCTTGGTCGCCTTGCGACCGCCCGAGTCCTTCTTGAACAAGGACTTCTTGGACGATTCCTGCGCGGCACCCGCTACCTCGCGCGCCGCCTCTACACGCGCACGCTCTTGCTGGCGCGCCTTGCGAGCGGACCTCTTGTTGCGCTGACGTTTTGCCATCCTTCGTTCCTCTCGGAAATACCTCGTATCATAGAAACCGGCTAACCCCGAAGGGAAAGCCGGTGAATGTACTGGCACGCCAGGAAGGACTCGAACCCTCAACACGCGGTTTTGGAGACCGCTGCTCTACCAATTGAACTACTGGCGTGTGTAGGAAACTATTTTAGCGCGTTTCCTTGTGAGCGGTATGCTTGCGGCACCACCGGCAATATTTCTTCATTTCTAGCCGCTCAGGGTTGTTAGCCTTGTTCTTCTTTATGGTGTAGTTGCGACGCTTGCACTCGGTGCACGCGAGAGTAACTAGTGTACGCATTAATTCCTCCTCTAACGTGACGCGGTGGTAAACGTTACCATCACCCACCACACCCTGTCAACTCACAGCACAAATTCACACGTTAACCAAAACTGTGCGTTCACGGATCGGTAGCGGCCTATCAAAAAAGGGGACACGCCCAGAAGACGTGTCCCCCTAACCCAGCTGTGTTACTAACTAGGCAATGATCGTGGATACACGGCCGTCGCCGACGGTGTGGCCACCCTCGCGGATAGCGAAGCGCAGGCCCTGCTCCATAGCGATTGCGTGGATGAGCTCGCAGGTAACGGTTACGTGGTCGCCAGGCATGGCCATCTCGACCTTGCCGCCGTTGGCGTCGGTGAGCTCCTGGATGTCGCCCGTGACGTCGGTGGTGCGGAAGTAGAACTGGGGACGATAGCCAGAGAAGAACGGCGTGTGACGGCCACCCTCCTCCTTGGTGAGGACGTAAATCTCGCCGGTGAACTTGCTGTGCGGCGTAACGGAGCCGGGCTTGCAGATAACCTGGCCGCGCTCGATGTCCTCGCGCTTGATGCCACGCAGGAGGATACCCACGTTGTCGCCAGCCTCGCAGTAGTCCATGGACTTGCGGAACATCTCGATGCCGGTAGCCGTGGACTTCTGGGTCTCCTTGATGCCGACGATCTCGACGGGCTCGTTGAGGTTGAGCTGACCGCGCTCAACACGGCCGGTAGCAACGGTGCCGCGGCCGGAGATGGTCATAACGTCCTCGACGGCCATCAGGAAGGGCTTCTCGTTGTCGCGAGCAGGCGTGGGGATGTACTCGTCCACGGTGTGCATGAGCTCGACAATGCCCTCGTACCAATCCTTGTCGCCCTCAAGAGCCTTGAGTGCGGAGCCACGGATGATGGGGGTGTCGTCTCCGGGGAACTCGTACTCGTCGAGCAGCTCGCGGGTCTCCATGTCGACCAGGTCGATGAGCTCCTCGTCGTCAACCATGTCGCACTTGTTGAGGAAGACGATGATGTAGGGCACGCCTACCTGACGGGCGAGCAGGATGTGCTCGCGGGTCTGAGCCATGGGGCCGTCGGTAGCGGCGATAACCAGGATTGCGCCGTCCATCTGGGCAGCACCGGAGATCATGTTCTTGATGTAGTCGGCGTGGCCCGGGCAGTCGACGTGAGCGTAGTGACGCTCCCAGGTCTCGTACTCGACGTGCGCGACGGAGATGGTGATGCCGCGCTGACGCTCCTCGGGAGCCTTGTCGATGTTCTCGAATGCGGTGAAGTCAGCCTTGCAGCCCTCAGTCTCGGAGAGAACCTTGGTGATTGCTGCGGTGAGCGTGGTCTTGCCGTGGTCGACGTGACCAATCGTACCGATGTTTACATGCGGCTTACTACGCTCGAACTTCTCTTTGGCCATTGCCGTCCTCCTTTAGACACAACCTCTACGGCCTTTTATGCCCTTATATGTTCAGCGGCGCCGAAGCGCCGCATAAACTCTGGTACCGGTGACTGGACTCGAACCAGTGACATCGCGGGTATGAGCCGCGTGCTCTAACCAACTGAGCTACACCGGCATGGTGTACTGCTCGAAAATGGAGCCCGCGACCAGACTTGAACTGGTGGCCTCCTCGTTACCAACGAGGTGCTCTACCGACTGAGCTACACGGGCGAATGGTGGGGATGCCTGGACTCGAACCAGGGAACCCAGAGGGAGCGGATTTACAGTCCGCCGCAGTTGCCGCTGTGCCACATCCCCATTTTCCGTTTTCAAGCGCTCGTCGGACACCGTTCATCCTTCAAGCAGGGAGCATACTACCCCCCTTCCCAAAACTTGTCAACGCTTTACACCCAGCCGGGCGTCTCCATATCACGAAACCTGCACAATCCTGCGAACAACGGTGGCGGGGCACCGCTGTTCGCAGGAATACTGGCTCGCTCGCGGCTCGCTCGCGGCTGACGGCCAAACGTGTGGCGCAGGGGCGGTTGCCCATGGCCCATACGTTTGGATTGCTTATAGTTATTAATGCATATGCCATCGTTTCGTGGGCAGGGAGCACCATGGCAGATCGTCTTACCGGAATCGTAATCATCGACAGACTCGTCGAGGAGTATGGGGAGCTCCCCACGGGCCTGCTGGTGGTATCCGTCACCCTTGTGGTCGTTCTTATCATCAACCACTTGGTGCGCACTTACCTGGGCAAGCACCTGAAGAACGCCGGCCTGCGCGCCGTGTCGCTGATTACCAATCTGCTGCGCGTCCTCGTCGTGGTGGTGGCCGTGTTCTTTCTTGGCGAGAACGTGTTTCACGTCCAGATGAGCGGCATGGTGCAAGCGCTGGGCGTGACCACGCTCGTGGTCTCGCTCGGGCTGCAGGACGTCATTAAGAGCCTCGTGGCAGGCATGCTCGTGGTAGGCGGCGACATTGTTGCGGTGGGAGACCAGGTTATTCTTGGAGAGCACCGCGGCGAGGTGATGGACATCAACTGGCACCAGGTTACCATCCGAGACCGCGCCGGGGCATTCTCCGCAGGTGCTCTTTTTGGGCGCGACCGCCTTTGGGACCACGGCGTCCGTGCGCATCTTTATTGCGGACATCGAATATGCGACCAGTGCCATGGACGCCGTTATGTGCGCCATCGCGGAGCGCGGGTACCTCTCCGACACGATTCGTCAGGTAGATCCGCGTTGGAAGTAACGCGTTTACTGTTGGCCTGTCTCGCCCACCAACACCTCGCGCGCGGCGTCCAAATCGAGTTCCCAGCGGTTGGGAACGCCTGATCCGTCCAGGCCACCGCAGTCCAAGCCCGCGAAGTCCTGATGGTATACCTCGACGCTGGAAAAGACGCCGTCCTCCCACTCGTACACGTAGGTCATGCAGTTGGTGTTTGCGGGCGGGCGCTTGGAGCCAGGACCCATCACCTGCATGTAGAAGTGAGCGAGCGAGCCACCCGAGCCAACGGCCAGCACGTTTTGCGTGCTTGGGTCCGCCATGATCGTGTTCATGCACGAGACGATGCGCTCGTTAACCTGCCGTGTGTCTTCGCCGCCGCCGGCCCTCATCACCAGGCCCCGGACCTCCAGGAGTCCCGGACCGAAGCCCGGCTCAATACAGTCATCCTTCGCCTCGAAAATGCCAAAGCCGCACTCACGCAGGCCCTTTTTGCGCTGGTACGGCTTGACCTCGCCAAAGGCGGTCTTGCAGACCAGCTCCATCGTGTCGCAGCAGCGCTCCGAAGTGCTCGTGTAGAAGTGGTCGAAGGAGATGCCGCGACGTCGCAGCTCCTCTCCGGCAATGCGGCACTGCTCCACACCGCGCAGCGTTATGGGCGAATCGCACCACCCCTGACTCTTGTGCTGAACGTTAAACAGGGTCTCGCAATGGCGCATGGCATACAGTAGCTTTTTCATGGCAGGTCCCCTTTGCTGGAAATGGTTTCCTCTAGTATGCGTCAAAGGCGGCTGCTTGATGAGCACTTCTCAAACGGGCACCGCCATCCGCAGCCATTTTTCGTCACGAGGAAACTGCGGCCATAGTAATATGGATTGATGCAAATGCTCTTTTGAATACGTGAGATAGAGGGATAGACTCATGGCAAGGAAACGGTACCTGTTCTTTGATATCGACGGCACATTGGCCGCAGGCGGCTATGGGGAGACCTTTATCCCCACGACCACGAGGATGGCGCTCGACAAGGTTCGCGATGCCGGCCACTTCCTGGCCATCTCCACCGGTCGCTCGCAGGCGATGGCCATCGACATGATGCGCGACATGGGCTTCGAGAACATGGTCTCGGACGGCGGATACGGCGTGACCATCGACGGTGAGCTGCTCGGCATCACTCCCCTGCCGCGCGACAAGGTGATCGCATGCATCCGCGAGTGCGAGGAGCTGGGCTTTCCGTGGGGCCTGCAGGTGGACAACTCCACGACGCGGCTCGTTCCGGACGAGCGCTTCGTGGACTTCACGCACGACGTGTACATGGACTCACGCGTGGTGCCGGGGCTCGACCCCGAGGACTACCCGCAGATCTACAAGGCCTACGTGGCCTGCTTTGCCCCCGACGAGCAGCAGCTCAAGACGCTTGACGACCTGCCGTGGTGTCGCTTCCACAAGGAGTACCTCTTTGTGGAGCCTGCGGACAAGGCCTTTGGCATACGCAAGATCATGGATCATCTGGGCGCCGACTACGCCGACGTCATCGTGTTCGGCGACGCGATGAACGACGTCTCGATGTTCGTGGACGGCTGGTACAAGGTGGCCATGGGCAACGCCTGCGACGAGGTCAAGGCCCTGGCGGACTACATCACCGAAGACGTTATTACCGACGGCATCTGGAACGCCTGCGAGCGGCTGGGCCTGTTCGAGCCCGTGGACGAATAGCGGCACGTCGCCCGAGCGAGACCGCCCACCGACCCCCGGCAGGTGGTTACACGTTTTGGGTCGAAAGGGACCCCGGTCGGCCTCGGGCTCCGCCCTCGGCCCGCCACAAGCCAGAGGGCTTGTGGCGCCCTCGCGGGTTCGATTCCCGGCAGCGCCACGAACAAAAAAGCCTCCCTTTGGGGAGGCGTTACGCACATGGAGCCAGAGATGGGAATCGAACCCATAACCACCGGATTACAAGGCCGGTGCTCTACCATTGAGCCACTCTGGCGTGTAGTTGCATATCCTACCACAGTTGGGAACCAAGCGACAGAAGAAGGCGCGAATCGAACGTTGCGCGTAGAATGGGCGTTGCCTTTTTCGGATTAGCCACTCCGTTGGTGGCTGCGGGTGACGGTGTCCGTTTGGGAAGAGGCACCTCTTCCCAAACGGACACCGCAGGCGGGAGGTTACCGATGGAGATTATCGAGATACCGCGATACTGCGCGACGAACTCCTACGTTGTTCGGACGCCACAGGCATCGCTGCTTATAGACACCGGGTTTCCGTCCACACTGCACCGGTTTAACGCCAGCCTCAAGCAGGCGGGCCTGTCGTCCAACGCGCTCACCCACATGATGGCGACACATTATCACCCGGACCACATTGGCCTTATGCCCATCCTCCTTTCGTATGGGGTGACGCTGGTAACGTTCGGCGAGCAAGCGCGCCACCTGCACGACTCCGACGCAATCTTTGCCAGGGACCCCAAGGAGCGATTTAACCCAATCGATGACCGCAAGGCGTTGTCGATCCCCCTTGCCGACAGCAGGGCGTTTCTTGCCAGTCTGGGCATCGACGGAGAGGTCGTATCACTTCCGTCGCACAGCGCCGATAGCGTGGGAATGGCCTTGGACACGGGCGAAGCCTTTGTAGGAGACCTGACTCCGCTGAGCTGGATAAACCCACAAGAGGACAACCCGATTGCCAGGGATTGGAAGCGGGTCCTTCGGCACACCATCCATACCGTCTACTACGGACACGCCCCCAAGGGAACGTCCTAATCGGCACCACTCGAGAACTGCTACCATGTATTCGTTGTCAGGCGGTGGAGAATAACCTAAAAAGGTGGACATGCATGAACGACCTCTTGCACGCAGGCACGCTCTTCTTGGTGTTCTCGATCGCGCTCGTTCTCTACGGTTGGATTCTGGCAAAGACCGGCAACCGGAACCTCCTGCCGTACCGGGCGATGCACTCAGTACGGGACGAGCGGGACGTACGACGTGTGGGCAGCATCGTTGTTCGGGTAGGCCTTGTTATTGGTTTGGCCTCCGTACTACTCATCGTGTTCGCGCAACTCAACGCATAGCCTTGGGAGGGGACCATGAGCATTCCGTTACTCGCACTCGCCTTGCTGCCCACCATAGTGCTGCTCGTGCACATCTATCGCAAGGACTCCATCGAGAAGGAGCCGCCAAAACTGCTCGTCCTGCTCTTTTTGGGCGGTGCGCTCACCACCATCCCCGCCGCCCTCATCGAGACGGGTGCCGAGCCGTTCCTCGACCACTTCCTTACCGAGGGTTCGCTGCTCTACATCCTTATAGAGAATTTCTTAACGGTCGCACTCGTGGAAGAGGGCGTTAAATACCTGGTCCTCAAGCGGGGAACGTGGAAGTCGCCACACTTTAACTACCTCTTTGACGCCATCGTGTATGCGGTCGTCGTCTCGCTGGGGTTCGCCACGTTCGAGAACGTCCTGTATGTTCTGGACGGCTCGCTCACAACGGCCATCATGCGTGCCGTGCTTTCGGTACCCGGCCATGCCTTCGACGCGGTGTACATGGGATACTTCTACGGACTCGCCAAGCACGCCGACGTGCGCGGCGACCACGCCACGCGCGACTTTAACCTTCGCATGGCCATCTTTGCCCCCGTGGTGATCCACGGTACCTACGACTTTCTTATTGGGTCACAAATGCTCGTCGTGTTCCTGGTCTTCGAGGTAATCGTTACGGTGCTCACCATCCGGCACATCAACCAGCTCTCGCACACCGACGAGCCGCTGCGATAGCGCCGTTGGCAAGAGGCGGCCTGCCGATCAAAAGGGGTTACCCCCATTGATAGGTCGTGCGACCTATCAATGGGGGTAACCCCTTTTGATCGGCGCCCATAGGCCGGCCGCACGCTAGCGCCCCAAGAGCTTCCACAGCTTCTCGCGCGTGGCGGAATCGAGTCGGTCCTCCATGGTAAGCCGCATGTGCGTGCGATCGTCTCGCGCCACGTGGGCCTCCTCCTCGACCACCGCGATGTCCGCCGCCAACAGCTGGCTGGAAATCGTGGTTACGGGAATGCCGCCCACCGTAAAGCGAATGGTGTTGTCGGACGTCACCAACAGCACGTCGCGGTTTTGGTTACGAGCCTTGGTCACCAGGCGCTCGATAACGGTGTCCGCCGACTCCCCCTGCGCCGAGAAGACCACGCGCACGCCCGCACGCGAGAAGTCGGGGCGCTCGTCCGAGAGGTTCCCCGCGCCGTCGAACACGATTACGGGCTCGTACGTACCCTGCGCATACGCGGCCACATCGGCAACGAGCGCCTCGCGCGCCGCATCAAACGGGTCGTGCCCGTAGGGGTCGCGCGAGAGGGACGCGACGTCGGCAAGCGCCCCCGCACCGGCATGCTCGTCTATCATCCCGCAGTATCGAGCGGTACCGTGGATCACGTTGTACCCGTCAACCACCAGCAACGCCAACCGGGCCACGCTACTCCACCGCCTCGTCCTTGGCCATGGTACGACGCAGCCACTCGTAGCAGAGGGCCGTCGTCGCCTGTGCCACGTTGAGCGACTCCACGCGCCCTCGCTGCGGGAGGCGACACTCGAAGTCGCAGCGCTTGCGCATGAGCGCCGAGACCCCTGAGCCCTCCGAGCCCATAACCAGGCAAATGCGCCCATCCAGCGGCGCATGCCACACGTCGTCGTGCGCATGCTCGGTTGCGGCGCCCAGCCAGAAGCCGGCCTCCTGGAGCTTTTGCGCCGCGCTGGCGAGGTTGGGAACCTGTGCGATGGGCAGATGCAGCACGGCACCGGCCGAGGTCTTGTATGCGGCCGTGCCCACGCGGGCGGCACGCGCGTTGGCCACGATCACGCCCGCGGCGCCAACCACCTCGGCCGTGCGCACGATGGCGCCAAAGTTGCCCTCGTCGGTAACGTGGTCCAGCAGCAGCACGAGCGCGTCGCCCTCGCCGGCCGCCTCGATCACGTCGTCGAGCGAGGCATAGGCAAACGGCTCCGTCTCGAGCATGATGCCCTGGTGTGCCCCATGGGCCGAGCGCCCGTCCAGTCGGTCGCGCGCCACGTACTCCACGGGCACGCCCGCACCCTCCAGCCGGACGACCAGCTCATCCAACGTTCGGTCGCGCTCCCCCACCGTCGTCGCCACGAGGGCGCGACGTATGGGCACGGAGGCGTCGAGCGCCTCGGCGCAGGCACGCCTTCCCTCGATGAAGCCCGCGGCACCCGCACCCTGGCGCGCGCGATTGCGCGGGGCGGGGCGCTGCTGCTCGCGGCCGGAACGCCCGCGATAGGGACCCTCGCCGTGGCGGCCCTTGCCCCCACGGCCACTGGGCACCTGCGGACGCCCCCGCTTGCCCGTGCCACCGCGCACATCGCGACCAGGCTTGCGCGACTGGTTCTTTGCCATGTTCTAGCCCTTCGCCTTGCGCAGGCGAGCACCGGCGGCGGTGTCCTCCACCACGAGGCCCAGCGCGCCAATGCCGTCGCGGATGGCGTCCGCCGTGCCCCAGTCCTTTGCCTTGCGTGCCTGCTGGCGTGCCTCGAGCAACACCTCGGCCGCCTCGTCCACGCTTGTTCCCTCGTAACCGGCATACTGGACCGCCAAGTCCAGCAGCTCGGCGGGCAGCGCGTCGGCTTGCGAGCCAGCCTTGAGGTCAATGCCCAGCACGCCGCACAGCTCAACCAGCGTGTCGGCGGCGCGCAGCGTAACGGCCGTCTCGATGTCGCCCGCCGCCTCGCTCAGGTACTTGTTGGACGCGGTGACCAGGCCAAAGATGGCGGCCAGTCCGCCCGCGGTGTTAAAGTCGTCGTCCATGCTCGCCACGAACTCCGCGCTCGCGGCGTCAACCGAGGTGCCCAGCGCGCGATCCGCCTCGGTGAGCTTGCCATCCTGCGGCGCGGCATGCGCGGCCCAACGCAGGTTCTTCTCGCAGCTCTGCAGGCGCTCCAAGGAGCTTACCGCGCCGTCCAGGCGGTCGAACGAGAAGTCGAGCGGCGCGCGATAGTGCGTTTGCAGCATGAGGATGCGCACGGCATTCGCGGGATAGCGGTCCAAGACCTCCTTGAGCGTGTAGAAGTTGCCCAGGCTCTTGGACATCTTCTCCTCGTTGATCTGCAGCATGCCGGTGTGCATCCACACGTTGGCCAGCGGCGCATGCCAGGCGCACATGGCCTGGGCCGTTTCGTTCTCGTGATGCGGGAACACCAAGTCGGCTCCGCCGCCGTGGATGTCGATGGGCGTGCCCAGGTAGCGATGGATCATCGCGCAGCACTCGGTGTGCCAGCCGGGGCGGCCTTCGCCCCACGGACTCGGCCAGCTGGGCTCGCCAGGCTTTGCCGCCTTCCACAGGGCAAAGTCAAAGGGGTCGCGCTTCTCGTCGTTTACCTCCACGCGCTCGCCGGCGCGCAGCTGATCCAGGTCGCGGCCCGAAAGGATGCCATAGCTGTGGTCGCTGCGCACCGAGAAGTACACGTCGCCGCTGGGCACTGCGTAGGCATTGCCCTGTTCGATGAGCGATACGATCATCTGTTGCATGGCCTCGATCTCGCGCGTGGCGCGCGGGCGGATGTCGGGGTCCAGGATGCCAAAGCGGTGCATCTGCTCGATGAACTTTTGCGAGAACTCGTCGGCGACCTCGGCGGCGGTACGGCCCTGCTCGTTGGCGCGATTGATAATCTTGTCATCCACGTCGGTGAGGTTTTGTGCAAACGTGACCTCGTAGCCCTTAAACATGAGGTAGCGGCGAATCACGTCGAAGCTGAGGAACGTACGGCCGTTGCCAATGTGAATCTGGTCGTACACCGTGGGGCCGCACACGTACATGCGAATCTTGCCCGGCTCGATGGGCTCGAGCTCCTGCTTGCGATGTGTTTGGCTGTTGTAGACGAGCATATGGGTCCTTCCCGTTGGTTTCGCACAAGATAATAGCGCAAAGTGGCTTTTTACGGGCTGTCGGCCAATCAAAGGGGCAACCCCCAATTGAATGCCGCAAGCGGCATATCAATGGGGGTCACCCCTTTGATTGGCCACCGGAGCGACCCGGCAAACGTTACGATCGCCTCTCGAGCAAGGCAACGGCCCAAGCGGCGATGCCCTCCTTGCGACCCACAAAGCCCAGCCCCTCGGTGGTGGTGGCCTTTACCCCCACCGCTTCGACGTCTACGCCCAGCGCGGCCGCAAGGTTCTTGCGCATCTGGTCACGGTACGGAGAGAGCTTGGGGACCTGCGCGGCCACGGTGCAGTCCACGTCCAGGATGGCAAACCCCTCGCTGCGCACGAGCTCGGCCACGCGCGAGAGCAGCACGAGCGAGTCCGCCCCCGCATAGGCGGGGTCCGTGTCGGGAAAGTGCTGGCCGATATCGCCCAGACGGGCAGCGCTCAGCACCGCGTCGGCCAGCGCGTGCGCAAGCACGTCGGCATCGGAATGGCCCAGCAAGCCGCGCTCGCTCGGCACGTCCACACCACCCAGAATGCACTTCCTGCCCTCGGCAAACTGGTGCACGTCGTATCCATGTCCTATGCGCAGCATAGCGCCGCCTTTCTCCACGAGCCCATCAGTCCTTGTAAATCAACGAGACGGGTCCTTTTACGGGCACGAGGTCATTACGAACCGAAGACGAGTACCACAGGTCTCCGGCATCCATGCCAATGCATACGTGGTCGCCGTCGGCGAGGCCCAGCTCGTCGGCGTTGGTGACCTCAACGGATTCCGTCTGTTGCGTCGACTGGCCCATGCCGTCTCCCGCATTGCCCGTAATGCTCACCGCGCCGTCATCGAAGAACACGAGCACCAACTGATTGCCCACCTCGTTGGCAAGCTCTTTTGCGAGCCGGGGGTCAATCTCGTTGGCACGCTCCCCCACCGTGGTAATGCGTACGGTGCCAGTTGTCACCTGCAGGCCCTGGGCCTCCGCCTCCTCGCGCAGCCGTTGGTGCTCCTGCTCAGCCGACTCCTGCTGGCCCTGCTCCTGCTTAGCATCCTCGGCCTTCTTGCCTGCATCCTGTGTCCCAGTTGCGGTGGACTTGCGCAGGTCTTCGAGTGCCGAGCGATCATCCACCCCCAAGAACGTTATCTCCCCGAAGTCAGACGAACCGGTGTCGTACGTCTCGTCACTCTGGTCTGTTGCGAGCTGGGCGTCTGCAATGTGGATTCGCTGGAAGTAATAGTGCGACCCGTAATAGCCCGTGAACCCAAGCGCATGGCGATCGGGAGTCACATACCAACCGTCCCTCAAGTGGTAGTAGCGCAGCGCTTCCTCGTTCGTGCGCACGACCTGCTTGGCCTGCGGGTCGTACCAATAAAAGACGCCGTACTCGTCGGTGGGGTTCGTGGTAGCGGTCACCACCAGCTCCGGCACGTCGTCGCCCGTGAGCTCAATAAGAAAATAGCGGTATTCGACGGCCATGTTTGGTGGGTCATCCCAAAACATGCCTGGATCCAGATTGTCGAGAACCCCGGCGTAGGCATCGGCAATCGCCCCCATGTTTGGCCCCGTCTGCTCGGCCTGCTTCTGCTCGGCCTGCTTCTTCTCATCCGCCTTCTTGTCCGACTTCTGCTCGGTCGTCTGCTTGGCGGTCTGCTCGGTCGTCTGCTCTGCAGCAGGTGCGGCGGCAGGCGTCCCCGTACCAGCCTGGGGCTGACCCGAACGCACCAGGAGTATGGCAGTAAGGCCCACCGCCACGACAACGAGTGCCGAGACGATTACGACAAGTACGCCGCGCAACCGGTTGGGGTCTCTGCCTCCTGGCCCGCCGCCCGCCGAGCCGCCTCCGGCAATCTTGCTGCCGCAGTTTGGGCAGAACGACGCCCCCTCCGCAACTTCCGCACCGCACTGATCACAATACATAGGCCACATCCTTCTTTTACAAGCCCGCCAGCTCTTGGTTACCGGGCACCGGCGCGGTTGCGTAGCGTCCCCTCGGCAATCGCGAGGTCCTCGGGAACCGTCACCTTAATGTTGTCGCGCGGTGACTCGACCACAATCACCGTACCGCCCCGCCGTTCGACCAGGCTCGCGTCGTCCGTGCCCACGAACCCCTCCAGCAGGGCGGCCTCGTGCGCCTGCAAAATCGTGGAGCGCCCGAACGTCTGGGGTGTTTGCGCGCACCAAAAGCAAGAGCGATCGGGGGTGGAGGCTATGCGACCGTCCTGGTCCACCACCTTAAGCGTGTCGATGGACCTGGACGCGCAAATCGCCCCATCGACCTCGGCATTTTCGCGTACCGCCGCCACACAGGCCTCAATCGAGCCAATCTCGACGAGCGGTCGGGCGCCATCGTGTATGGCCACGTACGCGTACTGCTCGGGAACCGCCATCAGGCCCGAGAAAACCGAGTCCTGACGCGTGGGCCCCGCCGCGGCAATCGTCACCTCATGGCAGGTTTCCAAACGAGCGAGCACGTCCTCGCGCATCTCGCTTACGCAGCCCTGCGGACAGACCACCACCACGTGGCCCACGCTGGGGGCACGGTCGAACGCGAGGATGGACCAAGCCACCAGCGGCAGCCCGCCGAGCTCCACAAACTGCTTGCCGCGGGGGTCGCCAAAGCGCTCCCCCGAACCTCCGGCAACAATAACGGCACAGGTGTCCTCGCCACCCGTCGCGTTCTCAACGCGCTGCGGTGCCGCGCACGCACATGCCGTCGGCGCGCTCATAGCAGCTTGCCTCGCATGCGGTCGAGGCTATCGGCAAGGATCAACGGATTGCTCACGCCGGCCTCTTCCAGGCGCTCGGGATTCTCTTCCATGTCCTCGATGAGCTCCTTGAGCGAGCCGTACTCGTCCAGGATCTTGTCGGCCATGCCCTCGCGCACAACCGACACGTTGGAGAGCGTGCGCAACCCAAGCGGCTTCATAACGGAGTCCTCGTACAGGTCGCTGTATCCCAGCAGGTGCGCGATGTTGGAAGACTTGTGCACCAGAGAGTTGGCCGTGTCGTCGAGCGCACGACGAATGGACGCCGCGTTTTCCTCGGAGCTGTCGGCCGCGTAGTCGCGAATCATGAGGGTGTACTCGTCGTCCAGGTCGCCCAGGAACTCCTCCCGCTGCATCTGGACGGTCCTGCCCTCGCTGCCCAGCTGCAGAATTATTTTGTCGAGTTCCTCGCCAGCCGTGGTAAGCACCTCGAACAGGTAGAAGACCTCGGTGAGGTCGGCCAGCGTTACCTGGTTCTCGAGCTCGAGCGTGGTAAGGCGAATGAGCCTGCGGTCCAGCGTCTGGCGTGTGGATTGCATGGCTAGGACGAGCTGGTTAACCGACCCCATGAGTTCCGCGACGGTCTTGAGCGTGTGCCCGCGTCCGTCCAAGAACACGTTGACCACCTGACGGCGCTCGGACACCGAGATAACCATGGCCTTGGTGAGCAGGCTCATGCGTGCCGCCGTGCGATGGCGCATGCCCGTCTCGCTTGTGGGCAGCGACGGGTCGGGGTTGAGGTGATAGTTCGCGCGCAGGATTTGCGTAAGCGCGCTGTCTATAACGATGGCGCCGTCCATCTTGCAGAGCTCGAACAGGCGGTTGGAAGTAAACGAGATGTTGAGCGGGAACCCGTCGTTGCCCGCCTCCAACACGTGCTGCTCGTCTCCCACGCAAATGAGCGCACCCATGTGCCCTGCGATTATCATGTCGAGGGCATGGCGCAAGGCTGATCCCGGTGCCGTAATGCGCAAAGCCTCCTCTAGGCGCATCTGCGCCTTGTCCTTGCTGTGCGTACGATTCACGATAGCCTCGCCTCCCCTACCTCATCGAGTCTGTGCGTTTCTCAGTATAGCCCAGCGACCGCAGGCTCTTGCAACTTGCCAAAGAATTCGCCTAGCGGCGATTCCCGCACGGCCACCCATGCCGGCTGGCACGTGACTGCGCGGGAACCGACGCGCGGAGGGCGGCATGGCATACACCGAAGACGCCCTCCGCCCTGCCGGTTTTGGCTACTCGCTCGCCGAGGTGGCGTCGGGCGCCTGCAGGCGTCCCGAGGTCCACTTGGTCCGTGCGGGCGCTACGTCCATATGGACACGCTCCTCGGGCGCCACGATGGTTCCGGCCCCCTTGGTAAACGAGAGGCTCTCCCCATCCTCGGTCACGTCCACGTAAATGACGTCGCCAGCGCCCCACTTGCCCATGAGCAGCTCCTCCGAGAGGGGATCCTCGATGAGCGTTTGTATGGCTCGGCGCAAAGGACGCGCGCCATAGATCTTGTCGGTACCGCGCTTGGCAACCAAGTCGCACGCAGCCTCGGTGAGCTCGATGGACATGCTCTGCGCGTACAGACGCCTGCGCAGGTCGTTGACCATGAGCCCCACGATACCGCGCAGCTGCTCGCCCGTAAGCGACTTGAACACCACGATCTCGTCCACGCGGTTAAGGAACTCGGGCCGGAACAGCTTCTTGAGCTCGCTCATAACGCGCGAGTTGATTTCGGTGTTGGAGAGGCCACCGCTGCCACCGCCAAAGCCCATGGTGGTCGTTTGGGCGATGTCGCGCGCGCCAATGTTGGAGGTCATAATAACCACGGTGTTCGAGAAGTCCACGTGGCGTCCCTGGCCGTCGGTTAGGCGACCCTCGTCCAGGATTTGCAGCAGGATGTTAAAGACGTCCGGATGGGCCTTCTCGATCTCGTCGAAGAGCACCACGGAGTAGGGCCTGCGACGCACGGCCTTGGTGAGCTCGCCACCCTCGTCGTAGCCCACATATCCCGGAGGGGCACCAACCAGCTTGCTGACGGCGTGCTTCTCCATGAACTCCGACATGTCGAAGCTGATGAGCGCGTCCTCGCTGCCAAAGAGGAACTCGGCGAGCGCCTTGGCCAGCTCGGTCTTGCCCACGCCCGACGGCCCGAGGAAGATAAACGAGCCGCCTGGCCGGCGCGGGTCCTTAAGGGGCGAGCGGCTGCGCCGGATGGCCCGGCTTACCGCGCCCACCGCCTCGTCCTGACCAATGACGCGCTGGTGCAGCGCGTCCTCGCAGCGCAGCAGCTTGCTTGCCTCGCCCTCGGTGAGGTTACTCACCGGAACGCCCGAGACGGACGAGACCACGTCCGCGATGTCGGACTCGTCCACGACCACCACGTTTGCGTCCATTGCCTCGCGCCATTGCTGCTCGAGCTCGGCCTTCTTTGCGGTGAGGTCCTTCTCTTGGTCGCGTAGGCGCGCGGCCTCCTCGAACTCCTGGGCCGTCGCCGCGTCGCTCTTTGCCTGACGCACACGCGCGAGCTCCTCGTCTACCGCGGCGAGCTCCGGCGGCAACGCCATCTTGTGTACGCGCGTGCGCGCGCCCGCCTCGTCGAGCAGGTCGATGGCCTTGTCGGGCAGGAAGCGGTCCTGCACGTAGCGGTTGGAGAGCGTTACCGCCGCGGCGAGCGCCTCGTCGGTGTAGCGCACATGGTGGTGCGCCTCGTAGCGATCCTGCAGGCCCTTGAGGATTTGCAGGGTGTCCTCGGGGCTGGGCTCGCCAATGTTGACCGGCTGAAAACGACGCTCGAGCGCGGAGTCCTTCTCGATGTGCTTGCGGTACTCGTCGGCCGTGGTGGCACCAATAACCTGGATCTCGCCACGCGAGAGCGGCGGCTTGAGGATGCTGGCGGCGTCGATGGAACCCTCGGCAGAGCCTGCGCCAATAATGGTATGCATCTCGTCGATAAACAGGATGGCGTTGTTGGACTCCGCCACCTCGGCCACGACCTTCTTCATGCGCTCCTCGAACTCGCCGCGATACTTGGAGCCAGCCACGAGCGAGGCGATGTCCAGCGTCCAAATTTGGCGGTCGCGCAGGATGTCGGGCACGTTACCGCCCGATATGAGCTGCGCGAGCCCCTCAACCACTGCGGTCTTGCCCACACCGGGGTCGCCCAGAATGAGCGGGTTGTTCTTTTGACGGCGTGCCATAACCTGCATGACACGCTCCACCTCGCGGTCGCGTCCAATAACTGGGTCCAGCTTGCCCTCTGCCGCGAGCTTGGTGAGGTTGCGCCCGAAGCGTTCCAGCAGCGAGCCGTCGTCCTGTCCGCCCGAGGGCTGACCCGCCCCCATAAAGGGCAGCTGGTTTACGCTGCGCACGTCGCCCACGCCAGTCGTCTGGCGCTGCGACCTGCCCTCCTGGCTGCCGGAAATGAGCTCGTCCACGGCGTTGCGCACGGCGTCTCCCGAGACGCCCATGCGGCCCAACGTCTCCATGGCGCGACCGTTCCCCTCGGCAACGATGCCCAGCAGCAGGTGCTCGGTGGCTATGTAGGTTTGGCCACGGTTCATCATCTCGCGGTACGAGTCCTCCAGCACGCGCTTTGCGCGCGGCGTAAAGGGAATGTGACCGCCGGGAACGGGCTCCCCGTCGTCCTTGGAGAGGCCACGTACGGTTGCGATGGTCTCGTCGTACGTTACGTCGAGCTTGGCGAGCGCCTGCGCCGCAACCCCCTCCCCCTCCTTGATGAGTGCAAGGAGCAGGTGCTCAGTGCCCACGAACATGCGCCCCAAGCCGCGCGCCTCGTCCTGGGCGAGGTTCATCACCCTGCGTGCCTTGTCGGTAAACTTCTCAAACATATCCCGGGTCTCTCTTCCCCTTAACCTAGATTGCATATGTGTAACGCTACTGTGTGTACCCCATCCGGGCAACGCGCAAACCAAAACCCCAAGATACGCACAACAAGTCGCCTACGAGCCGACTACTCCTGCATCTCGATGGTGAACTCAAAGGAGTTGGTGCTTCCCTTGTAGGTGGAGACCGAATACTCCACCACGACGTCCGACTCCGTGTATCCGCACGAGTGAAACACGAACACCGGGTCGCTCGTGCTCATGCCCAGCATGGTGGCGCTCCCCGCGTCGGCAAGCGCAACGTCGAGCCTGCGACGCACACGCGCGACCTCGTGGCCGTGCAGGCGAAGCGTTTGGTAGAGGGAGCAGCGCTCGAAGTCCACGTGCTCCACCTCGGGGCATCTGCTCAGCGGGATGTAGGTGACCACGAACACGTTGGGGTCGTCGTTTTGGTATCGGACGCGGACCAGACGAAGCACCGCGTCGCCCTCCTGGATGTGCAGGGCCGAAGCCACGCTGGCCTCGGCTTCCTCGCGCGTGCACGAGATGACCTTGGTGAGCGGAATCTTGCGGCTCGTACGCATGTCGTCCTCGAACGACTGGACGTGCGTGGCATACTTCCTGCGCGATGTGGGCTCGCACACCATTGTGCCCCTTCGTTTGCGCCGATCCACCAGTCCCTCGTCGGACAAAAGGGACAAGGCATGCCGCACGGTGGGCCTGCTGACGCCGTACAGGACGGTGAGCTCCTCCTCCGTGGGCAACAGAGACCCCACCGCATACGTGCCGTCGAGGATCTTGCTTCGCAAGTCCTCGCACACCGTCTTGTATCGTGTGTTCATATAGCCCCTCGTCTTCTTTATATCCTAACATTTTGTGCTTATTGTAACATCTTTTGTAGCTTATGCTATACTACAACACGAAACGCACAAGGAGGACACATGGGACCCATAACACTTGCTCCGCACTACATCTCTCCGGTTTGGGGCGGGCCTCGCATCGCGCAGGCAAGGGGCTTGGCCTGGACCGAGCGCAACACGCTTGGCGAGTCGTTCGACGTCTCGGCCCACCCCGGCGTCGAGGCCACCGTCGCCTCGGGTCCTTGTGCAGGCATGCCCTTTGGCGACTTCCTGCACGCGCATCGCGACGAGGTGCTGGGGGACGTGCCGGAGACCAGACCATCCAAATCGTGTCCATGGACGCCCGCCAGAACCTCTCGGTGCAGGTGCATCCCGCCGAGGCGGACGCTTGGCGCATGGAGGGCGACCATGGCAAGGTGGAGGCATGGTACGTGCTCGCCGCGAGCGAGGGAGCCACCCTCATAGCGGGCTGCTCCACCAGCGACACTCATGCGCTGCGTGCCGCCGCAGCAGACGACACCATTGGCACGCGCTTTGGCGAGCGCGTCGCCGTTGCGGAGGGCGACTTCGTCCTCATTCCCCCCGGCACCCTGCACGCATTGGGCGCCGGCATCTTTGCCGTGGAGGTGGGCAGTCTGGGCAACACCACCTACCGCCTGTGCGATTGGGGACGCGGCCGCGAGCTTCATGTGGACAAGGGCTTTGCCGTACTGGACTGCTCCAGCAAGCCAACGGTCAACCATCTGGGCGCTTACCGCACGCCCACGCGCAATCGCACGAGCCCAGGCACGCGCAGCGATTTCTTTGCGGTAACGGTGGCCGACGTGGCAGACCGCATGGAGTTTGCCTGTAACGGTCGCTACGCCGTCGTCACCTGTGTGGGAGGAAGCGCGCGGGTGGGCGTCGCGGAGGGCTCGGCCCTGCTGCAGTACACCGAATCGTGCGTAATACCCGCCGCCGCTCACACCTATTCTGTTACTGGACCCTGTCGCGCGCTCATCAGCGTGCGGACGACAATATCCACCGTACCAGAGGAGCACCTATGAGACGCATCGCCGTAACCGGGGCGCGCGGATACCTCGCGAGCCTCATCCGCCTGTACAATGCCGGCTCGTTTGAGTTCGTCCCCATCAGCCGCGAGGATGTTGACTACACCAAGCCCGAGGAGGTGGAGCGGTTCTTTGGGGAACTGGACTGCGACTTGGTGCTGCATACCGCCGCAAACGCCACCACGGCAGACTGCGAGAACGATCCGCAGGGCACGGGGGTCGTCAACCGCGACTCCGCCATCGCCGTGGCGCGGGCGTGCAAGGCCAAGGGCAGGCGCCTGCTGTTTATCTCCACCGAGCAGGTGTTTAACGGACGCACGGACCCTGCGCCCTTTGCCGAGACGGACGAGCCCTGCAGCGTAACCAACTACGGCAGGCAAAAGGCCGAGGTGGACGCGTGGCTGGCCGCCAACATGGACGACTTCGTCACGCTGCGACTCTCGTGGATGTTTGGCATGGCGCTTCCTGGCATCAAGCCCTCGCCAGGCATCGTGGGCAACGTGCTCGCCGCGCTACGCACGAACACGCCCACCACGTTTACCGCCAACGAACGCCGCTGCCTCACGTATGCGCAGCGGCTGGCCAACCAGTTTGCCGCCATCTGCGAGCTGCCGAGCGGTCTGTATCACTTTGCCAGCGAGAACGACCTCACCACCTACGAGGCGGCATATCTGGTGGCCAGGCGATTTGGGGCGAGCGACGAGCAGGTCGATCGCCTCATCTTGCCCGACACCAAGCGCTATGCCGACAGGTTCCGCGACTTTAGGCTCGACGCCAGCAAAGCACGCGCGGCAGGCATTGCGCTCGGCACCTTTGCCGAAGACGTGGACCAGTGCCTGAGCGACTTTGGGTGGTAGCGCGGGCTGGATGGGTGTCCGCCTGGGAAGAGGCGCCTCTTCCCAGGCGGACACCCTAACCGACGCCGTCCGTCCCGTATTCCTACTGAAGGTCGGCGTCGATTGCCTTCATCGCCTCGATTACGCTGGCAAACAGCTCGCCGAGCTCCATGTTGTTGAGCTCGGCGCCCTTGGCAATCTGCGCGCGGTCGCATCCGGCCGCAAAGCGCTTGTCCTTGTACTTCTTGCGCAGCGACTTCACGCTAAAGTCCATCACCGACTTGCTGGGGCGCATGAGGACGGCCGCCTGGATGAGGCCCGAGAGCTCGTCGCAAGCCCACAGCACGCACTCCATCTTGTGCTCGGGCGCGGGAAGCTCGTCGTTAATAAAGGACGCATGCGTTTGGATGGCGCGCGCCAGCTCGGGGTTGGCCCCCGCCTCGGCAAGCAGCTCGGCCGTCTTGATGGTGTGCTGCTCGGGGTCCGGCCACTCCTCCCAGTCCAGGTCGTGCAGCAGGCCCACGATGCCCCAGAACTCCACGTTCTCGGGATCGTACTGCTGCGCGTAGTAGCGCATAAGACCCTCGAGCGTCTGAGCATGACGAATGTGAAAGTCGTCCTTGTTGTACTTGCGCAGCAGCTCGAACGCCTCATCGCGTGTAATACCCGCGTCGAGCTTGCCCGAGGCGTCGGCGGCGTTGCCAGCCTCGTCGTTGGCCTTGGGTGCGTCCTGGCGACGCTCGGGACGCAGGTGTGGGAAGAGCAGCACGTCTCGAATGGCGGGTTGATCGCAAAAGAGCATGATCATGCGATCGACGCCGTAACCGATGCCGCCCGCGGGTGGCATGCCGTACTCCAGCGCGCGCACGTAGTCGTAGTCGTACTCCATGGCCTCGTCGTCGCCAGCAGCCTTGGCCGCCACCTGCGCGGCAAAGCGGTCCTCCTGGTCCACCGGGTCGTTGAGCTCGCTAAACGCATTGGCATACTCCTTGCCGCACACGACCAGCTCAAAGCGGTCGGTAAGGCGCGGGTCGTCGGCCTTGCGCTTGGCGAGCGGGCTCACCTCAACGGGATAGTCGCACACGAAGGTGGGGTTAACGAGGGTCTTCTCCACCAGCTCGTCGTACAGCTCGAACACGAGCTTGCCCGCACCCCAGCTCGCGTCCCACTCGAGTTCGTGGGCATCCATCAGCTCGCGCAGGTGCTCCACGGGCGTGTCGATGCTCACCTCCTCGCCGAGCACCTCGCTTACCAGCTCGTGCATGGGGGCGGAACGCCAGGGACTCGTCAGGTTTACCTTCTGCCCCTGATATATGATCTTGTCACCCTTGCCCAGGGCCGCGGCGCACGCATGGAACAGCCCCTCGGTGAGCTCCTTCATGCCCTGGAGGTCGGAGTAGGCGCAATACGCCTCCATAGAGGTGAACTCGGGGTTGTGCGTAAGGTCCATGCCCTCGTTGCGGAACTGCCGGCCCAGCTCGAACACGCGCTCCATACCACCCACCAGGCAGCGCTTGAGGTGCAGCTCGGTCGCAATGCGCAGGTAGCAGTCCTGGTCCAGCACGTTAAAGTGCGTGGTAAACGGGCGCGCGTTCGCGCCGCCCAGCGTCTCCTGCAGGATGGGCGTCTCCACCTCCAGGTAGCCCTGCGCCTCCATGTAGCGACGAATGGCGCTAATAATGCGCGAGCGCTTTACAAACGTGTCCTTTACCTCGGGATTCATGATAAGGTCCACGTAGCGCTGGCGATAGCGCATCTCGCGATCCGACAGGCCGTGGAACTTCTCGGGCAGGGGTCGAAGCGACTTGGCAAGCAGACGAACGCCCTGCACCATGATGGAGAGCTCTCCACGCTTGGTACGCGTTACGGCGCCCCACGCCTCGATGATGTCGCCCACGTCGAGCGACTTGGCCAGGTCCCACATGTCGTCGCCCAGGTTGTTTACCCGGCAGAACAGCTGAATCTGGCCCGTGTGGTCCTGAAGGTCCACAAACAGCAGCTTGCCGTGGCCACGATAGGCGCGAATGCGGCCAGCCAGGTGATACACGGCATCCTCTGGGCCCATCTCGCCGGGCTCGAGCGCGGCGTACGCATCCACCAGCTCGTCCACATGCGCCGTTACCGTGGATGCAATGGGATACGGATCGATGCCGGCGTCGAGCAGGGCCTGACGCTTTGCCCGACGCATCGCGCGCTCGTCATTGGTTTGGATTTCCTCTGCCATTACCTCTCCTCTTGTCGCAAACGAGGGACATACCTCACCGGCGTGTCCCCCGTTTCGTGTTGCACTGCTTGGATCGCTTGCGCTGCCAACGACTATTCGTTGCTCAGGCTTACGTCCACAATGGTGTACTCGCGCACGGCGCCCGAAGGCGTGACGAACGCAATCTGGTCTCCCGCAACGTGGCCAATGATGGAGGCGCCCAGCGGGGACTCATTGGAAATCCTAAACCGCAGCGAGTCGGTGTCGGTCGTGCCCACAATCGAGAAGGTCGAGGACTTGCCACGCGCGTCCTTAAGCGTTACGTCCGTGCCCACGGACGCAACGAGGCCGCCTTCGGTCGTCACGATGGTGTCGGCATCCTTGGCGGTTGCCAGGATGTGGCGAAGCTCATTGATGCGCGCCTCGTTTTTGGCCTGCGCCTCGCGCGCCGCATCGTACTCGGCGTTCTCGGAGAGGTCGCCAAAGCTGCGTGCCTCGCGAAGCTGCTCGTCAATCTCTGCCTTGTCCTCGCTCAGGCGACGAGCGAGCTCGTCCTCGAGCCGCTTGCGCCCCGCCTGGGTAAGAATGTTCTCTTCTGTGGCCATGTTCACCTCGTCAATCCTGTGCGGGACCAGCATCCCACAACCTCTTGGGACATTTACTCTGCGTCTTTGGATTTCTGTTGGGAGGCAGCATCGTCGTCCGCGTCCTCGCCGTCGTCCTCGGTCGACTCCTCATCCTCTTCGCCGTCCATGCCCTCGCGCACGTTCTTTACCGTTTTGCCAAGGGCCGAGCCAAGCTTGGGCAGGTTCTTCGGCCCGAATATTAAGAGAACGACAACCAGAACAATAAGGATCTCTGGTCCGCCTAGTCCTAGAATCATGGAACCCTCCAATTGAGTCCGTTCGTGGCACCCAATGATGCCCAGTGCTGCCCAGATAGTATAGCCGAGCACACACGAGGATTCGCGTCAATACACAATCTCTCTCTTCTCATATCGCTCTGTTGGGTCTTTTCGCGGGTTGGCCACAAACCAAGCTGGCCAACCCGCGAAAAGACAGCGTATGCCTGGTTGTGGCGTTGTCCGTTTGGAAAGAGGCACCGCGGTCGCTCCATTTACGGATTTCCCCTCGCGAACGCGCAGGTTTTTTTCGATTTTAGGTTATTATCGCGTGTGATTTTTCCCTAGGGGCAACAAACGGCTCCGCAAAGTCGCAGGTAGATGGCACCGTATATGGAACCCCGTAATTCCTGAGACCGAAAAACAACCCAAGAACGTAAAAAACCTGCACATTTGCGGAAGCTCATCCGTGAGCAATCCCGCCAGGCCCGATCCGGCCCGAGTCGATGCGTCGCGCCACCGGGATAGATGGCGTCTCCATGCGTTGTTGTTCGTTTCGCGGGTTGGCCAAGCCGCGAACCGTAACTGCGAGATGTTCGCATTTGTGAAAATCAAGCATGCGTTTTGCTTCGCAATCGTGATTGAGCTATACATGAAGACGCAGAACGAGGAACACGCGGAGTACGTAAGAGGTTTCTTCGAGCGCGTCTCGACCGAGCTCACAAGGTCGGTCCCACCTTCGGGCCGAGGAGGACGATTCGCATGGATTCAACGCTTGTGGTCGCATGTGTGGCGCTCACGGCGATTGGCATCGTCATTCGTCTGGCGCTGCCCCGCGTGCTCGCATGGCGCGGCGTGTGGTTTACCTGGCACACGCGGTTTGGCCCCGCGCTCGTCTTCGACTCCACAGACGCCGACGGCACCACGGTGCGCCTGCTCAACGTGCGCGGGACGTACCAAAGCGTGTGCTACGTGGATGATGACCTGCTGTGGATTCCCGTGTGCGCCTATCACCGCACGTGGGGCAAGGTGCTGCGCAAGACGTTTGGGCCCGCCGACCAGCACGAGGGCGCACCACGACGCGCGCTCGTTATGGGCGGCGGCGGATACTCGTTTCCCAAATGGCTCGTAGCATACCGGCCAGACTTTGCATGCGAGGCCGTGGAGATCGACCCAGCGATTACGCGCATCGCCCGTGAGCAGTTCTTCCTGGACAGGCTGTGCGATGAGTTCGACGTGGCCACGTCGCACCGGCTGGTGCTCGCAAACGCCGATGCCTGGCAGTACCTGCAAGACGACGCCGACGGGTACGACCTTATTGTTAACGATGTATTCTCGGGCAACCGACCCCTTGGCCCCATGGGCAACGAGGACGGCGCGCGCATCGTGCACGAGCACCTGCGTCCCGGCGGCCTGTACATTGGCAACGTGCGAACGCCTTTGGAGGGGCGTGGCAGTGGCGTGCTCGATCGGACCAGGGCGGCCTTCGAGCGCGAGTTCGCCCACGTACAGGTAATTCCCGAACGCCCGGAAGAACCTCGCAAGCGGGGCAACAACACCCTGATAGCATGGAACTCACCCAACTCGTGAGAGGAGCCGCCCATGGCACCCAACACCATTGACGACACCAGCCTAGACGCCTGGCTCGCCGAGCCCGACTGCCCACAGTGCGGCAGCGAGGATGTGGTGTGTCAGCAGTCCTACCAAGACAACTTGGGGCGCACGGTTAAAGTGTGGTACTGCAACAAGTGCGGACACACCTGGACCGAGGTCTCGGCATAGCCAGGCACCGCACGAATTCCGCAGAACGCTGAAGGCTAGCTGTCTCTTTTGCCGGGTATATTCCTATTAACTTGCTAGGAATATACCGAAAGGACGGAGGGATATGACAGGCATTCTGAGCGTCGCGGCATTGCTGCTGGGATTCGTGCTGCTTATTAAGGGCGCCGACGGCTTCGTGGAGGGCGCTGGAGGATTCGCCGCGCGAGTGGGCATCCCACCCCTCGTCGTGGGCCTTACCATCGTGGCCCTGGGCACGAGCGCGCCGGAAGCGGCCATATCCATCGTGTCGGCCACACAGGCGGCAGATGGCATAACCATTGCCAACGTTTTTGGGAGCAACATCGTAAACACTTTGGTAATCTTGGGCGTCACCGCGTTCGTGGCCGAGATTCCCCTTAAGCGGACCACGCTCGTCGTAGAGTTGCCCTTCGTGCTCGGCATAACGGCGTTGCTGCTGGCACTCTGTCTGCACGACGGGGTACTGGGCCACATCGACGCGGTCGTCCTGCTGGCGCTGTTGGGAGCGTATCTGTACTACGTGGTGCGCACGGCGCGCAGCCAAGGGACGGACGATTCGCCCAAGGATTCGCCCAAGCATGAGGAGCTGCCGGTTTCCGTCCTGCGGCTTGCGGCACTCGTCGTTGGGGGTGCGCTGGCAATCTTTGCGGGAGGCCGACTTGTGGTGGACTCCGCAACCGAGCTCGCGCGGATGGCGGGTGTCTCGGACCGTGTTGTTGGGCTTACGGTGGTTGCCTTGGGAACGTCGCTTCCCGAACTCGTCACCTCGCTGAGTGCCGCGCGCCGTGGACAGACCGACATCGCCATCGGCAACGTGGTGGGCAGCAGCATCCTCAACGTCCTGTTTGTGCTGGGCGTGTCGAGCGCTATCGCGCCCGTCCCGTTTGGGCAGGAGCTGCTGCTCGACGGGGTCGTCTCGCTGGCATCCGCCGCACTCCTGTGGCTGGTATGCGCACGTACGCGATCGCTTCGACGCCCAGGCGGCCTGACCCTTTTGGCCACCTACGCCGCCTACCTGTCCCACGTGCTGGTGACCGGCGCATAGCTCGTTGGACAAAAGGGACAGTCCCCTGTGTCCAAGGGACTGTCCCCTTTGTCCAAGGGACTGTCCCCTGTGTCCAAGGGACTGTCCCTTTTGTCCAGGGAATTGCGTTATGCGGTTGCGGTAATAAGGCCAGCGCCGCCAAAAATGAGGGCGAAGCCAATCTGCCAGCCGAGCGCAATCATTACCAGCATGGGGTTGGCCAGGCAGAAGATGCCCAGCACGACCATAAGAATGCCCGTGATCAGCGCCAGGTCCCAGTTCGTTCCCAGCACCGCGCCATTAACCTCCACACGCATATTGCGCATTGCGAACGACCGGGCAATGCGCACGCACCCGGCAAAGAGTACCCAAGCGCCAACCAGATACGCAATAAAGATGTCCACTGCCACCATTGCCGCCTGGCTGCAAGCGAGCACGACGCCCAGCACGCACGAGAGTATGCCTCCCACCAGCGCCCAAACGTCGGCGACTCCCGACTTGCGCAGCTCGTTCCACAGCACGATCTTGCTCGCGCCGTCGGCAATCATGGCGCAGGCAATAATCCAACCCACCACGCCGTAGGTCTCGATGGGCGTAAAGATGCAGTAGATGCCCAAAACAATAATGAGGACACCGCTCACGATGCCCAGAATCCGTCCCACATTGATTCCCTTGTTTTCCGCCACGTACAGTCCTTTCCTCGATGCAGTGCTCATGCCGCCCACATGCACGTGGACGGCCCACATACCTTACCACGAATTCGCGATTTTGAGAAAAGGGGCCAAACCCCTTTTCTCAGTCCTGCGGCAAGCCGGAGAAGAACCGAACGATAAACGGAATCGTAACGGGCAGCGACAGCACGAATGAGAGGGGCTGCGCCTCTTGGACACCCGCCAGCCCACGCACGGAGGACAGCACCAGCAGCAGCGGAATAAACAGCAGGCCGTTGCGCAAGCCCGAAAGAAACGTCGCCCCCGCTCGATGCCCCGTGCTCTGGTACAGCATCTCGGTCGCAACGCACACGGGAAGCGAGAGCAGCGCGATCGCCTGGAGCCTCAGCGCGCGAACGCCCACCTCAATAACCGCAGGATCGTTTTGGAAGCACGCGATTATGGGCTCGGGAAACACCAGGAGAACGGTGGAGGCGACCACAATAACCACCTGCGAGGCCACCACGGTAAACCTGAAGGCCTGCCGCACCCGTCCATACTTTTTCGCGCCATAGTTGTAGCCGGCAACAGGCTGAAACCCCTGCCCCACGCCCAAGGCAAGGGAGAAGGCAAAGAACACGACACGCGACACGATGCTCATGCCTGCGACGGCCGCGTCCCCATAGACGGCACAGCAGCTGTTGAGCATCACCGTCGTCACGCTGTTAAGCGCCTGACGCAGCAGACTGGGGAACCCCGTCGCCACGATGTCGGCCAGGAAAGGCACGCGCGCGGACCGCAGGGCGCCCACGCTCAACCGCGAGGCGGTCTTTCCCCGCAAAAACATCCCCAACAGCACGCACCACCCCACGAACTCGCTGAGGGCAGTCGAAAGACCCGCGCCCATAATGCCCATTCCAAGGAAGCGCATAAACACGATGTCACCCAAGATGTTGAGCAGGGCACCCACCCCTATGCCGATGGTGCCCAGCATCGCCTTGCCCTCGTACCGCAAGACGTTGTTGAGCGCAAAGCTCGAGCACATAAACGGAGCGGCAACAAGAATAAAGGCAATGTAGGTCTTGGCGTACGGCGCAATGGTATTGGTACTTCCCAGCACGTGCACCACGGCATCGAGTTGGCCAAAGCACGCAACGGCTATAACCACGCCGCTCACAAACGCCGCCAAAAAGCCGAGCGACGCATACGTCGATGCCGCATCCACGTCGCGCCTTCCCAGCGCGCGAGAGATGATGCTGCCCGTGCCCTGACCAAACAGGAAGCCGAACGCCTGAATGATGGCCATGAAGCCAAACACGATGCCTACCGCACCGCTGGCGCTCGTTCCCAACTCCCCCACAAAGGCGGTGTCCGCGAGGTTGTACACGCTGGTGATCATCATCGAGACGATCGTGGGTATGGCAAGGGTCACCACGAGCCGCGACACGGGCTCGCCGGTCATGCGCTCGAATTGTTCTTGCTCGTTCGTTGCCAACGTCTGCCCCGTCAATCCACACCCGCACTCGTCGATTGTACGACACGAACGAAGGGGCGTGACGGGGAACGAGGAATCTGTCGCGCCCCAAGTCGTCACCGACCGGAAACGGGTGAGAAACGCCACCTTCGTATGCTTGAGCAGTCATACCGAGTCGCTTGAGGGGATGGCTCATGGGCGCATCAAAGCAGATCGCAATCGGCTTGGGACGGTTCACGCGCTGGGGCCTGCATTCCGTGGCCCATCGCCCCGCCTCGCAGCTACCCGGGCGTGTCGCGCTCGCAATCGACCCAAACGTGATTGCCGAGCTCGCGACCAAACTGCGCAAGGGGTCGATCGTCGTGTGCGGCACAAACGGCAAGACGACGACCACCAACCTGCTCGCCAACGCCATCGAGGCATCCGGTCAGCGCGTGCTGTGCAACCGCGAGGGCGCCAACATGGCTCCGGGTGTCGCCTGCGCGCTGCTTCCCGGACGCTGGGCGGACTGGGCGGTCATCGAGTCGGACGAGCTCTCCACCATACACGTACTGCCCGCGCTCAGACCCACCTACCTCGTGCTGCTCAACCTCTTTCGCGACCAGCTCGATCGCGCGGGCGAGATTGACCACGTGCAGGACACCATCGTCCGAGCGCTCGTCTCCTCGCCCAACACGACACTCGTTGCGTGCGGAGACGACCCGCTGTGCATGGGCGTGGCGATGAGAGCCGCCGAATCTGGCACGAAGGTCCTCACGTTTGGCATGGGCGAGGACCTTGGGCTGGAACCGGACCGGGTGCCCGAGGCGCGCTTCTGCCAGGTGTGCGGGTCCGAGCTCGCCTACGACTACCGGAGCTATGCGCAGCTCGGTGCCTTTAGGTGCCCTCAGGGCGACTTTGCGCGACCGGAGCTCGACTACGTCGCCACGGACGTACGCGTGGCGCATGGCGGCGTGGAGCTTACGGTCGCAGACGACAAGACGACGGCCCGCCTTGGCACAACGTTCGGTGGCGTCTACATGGCCTACAACGTGTTAGCCGCCTACGCCGCGTCGCATCTCGCCAGCGTCGACGCGCGCACGTTTCAGCAGGCACTCGACGACTTTGCCCCGGACAACGGTCGCCTGCAGCACTTCCGGATTGACGGACGCGATGTCACCCTCAACCTTGCCAAGAACCCCACGGGATTCAACCAGAACCTGTCTCTGCTCGCCCAGGACCCTGCGCCCAAGACCGTCTATGTCGTGGTAAACGACAACTTCAACGACGGCAAGGACATCTCCTGGATCTGGGACGTTGACTTCGAGCGTCTGGCGGATAGGTCGAATGCAGTGCAGGTTATGGTCGGCGGCCACCGAGCGAACGACCTGCAGGTGCGCATGAAGTATGCGGGGGTCGCAGCGCCCGTGACCCAAACCGTGAGCGACGCCTTGGCCGCAACGCTCGCGCAGCCAGACGACACCTCCCTGTACGCGCTCTGCAACTACTCCGCGCTCGCGCCCACGAAGGCCGAGCTCGAGGCAATCGCCAAGACCGGAGTCGTGGCGCAAGGCGAACAGGCCACGCCGGTCCCGACGCCCGCAGTCTCGGCAACGCCCCACACGCACAGCCATAACGGTCGCACGCTCGTCATCGCCCATCTCTACCCCGAACTGCTCAACCTCTATGGAGACTCCGGCAACATCCTCTGCCTGCGCAAGCGCCTGGAGTGGCGTGGCATGGGGGCAGAAGTGCGCGAGGTGCATGTGGGCGACACGCCATCGTTCGCCGACGTCGACCTCGTCTTCATCGGTGGAGGCTCGGACCGCGAGCAGCGCATCGTGTGCGACTTTCTCCTCGAACAGCGAGAGGAACTCGCCGCCTACGTGGAGGACGGCGGGGTGCTGGCGGCCGTGTGCGGAGGATACCAGCTGCTGGGCGACTCCTACCTGCTCGACGACCAGAAGGTCCCCGGGCTCTCCCTCGTGGACCTCTACACCGACCGCGGCTCTCCGCGCATCATCGGCAACATCGCGATACAGAGCGACGTCGCCCCACAGCCAATCGTGGGCTACGAGAACCACGGCGGGCGCACGCACCTTGGCCCGGGCGTCCGTCCGTTGGGCAGGGTACTGCACGGTCACGGCAACGACGCCACCTCGGGCTTTGAGGGATGCCGTTACAAGAACGTGCTCGGCACCTACATCCACGGACCGCTCCTGCCCAAGAACCCAGGCGTCGCCGACTGGCTGATCGCCCACGCCCTGCAGCGGCGCTACGGCAACGCCGAGCTCGAGCCGCTCGACGACGCGGCGGAACTCCAGGCGAACCGCACGATGCTGGACCGACTTTGCTAAGGGCCCGCCGCTGGCGTACGGGCCAGATTACTGTGTCCGCCTAGGACGAGACGTCGGTGCCATGCAGGCAAGGGTGGGGTCAACTGTACAGACTAGGGCGCCCCTATCTGCGGCATCGTCGCAAAGGCGCAGGTAGACGGCACGCCCTCGCGAATCGGCAGCTAGGGACCCCCTTACCTGTACAGGTTGGCCCGCCCCAGCCTGCGGGAAAAGGAGTTTGGCCCCTTTGCCCGCCAATAACGCGCCGCAAAGCGGCACACCACCTTTTAAAGATAGCCCTACCGTGTGGTTGCGTGGTCGGCGCTCCTCTGTGCCCTTTGCGCATCTGAGCGAAGCGAAGCTAAGCAAAAGGGCACAGAGGAGCGCCGCGGAACCGCGCAAACCCCCTACACGTAGAACAGCATGTCGTTGTAGGACGGCACGGGCCAGCAGTCCCTACTGCAGATGACCTCCATGGCATCGACGGCTGCGCGCAGCTCGTCCATGGCCGGCAGCACCTCGTCACGATACGCCTCGTCGCGAGCCGCGGGATCGTCTATGCCACGTGCCAACGCGTTCCGCTGCTCGAGCGCACCCGCAAGCTCCCACACCGCAGCAGCACCCTTGGTCAGAGCCTGGCAGAGCTTCTCCTCCATGCTCGAGGTGATGCCCAGTTGGTCCTTGGCCGTCAGGTCGGCGGCGACATTGCCCGCATACCCCATAATGGCGGGCACGTACAGACGACGCGCCATGTCGCACATAACGTTCGCCTCGATGTTGATGAGCTTGGCATACTGCTCTGCCTTGGCCACGTAGCGCGCATGCAGCTCCGCCTCGTTGAGCACGCCGTACTTCTGGAACAGCGCGATGTTCTCCGGATCGATGAGCGCCGGCAGCGCGTCGGGCGTCGTCTTGAGGTTGGGCAGCCCGCGCCGCGCGGCCTCGGCCTCCCATTCCTCGGAGTAGCCGTTGCCGTCGAACAGCACGCGATGGTGGTCACGGAACGTGTGCCGCACAAAACGCATGGCCACGACGTAGAAGTCCTCGTCGCTACGCGCGGCCACGTAGTCGCAAAAGCGCTCGCACTGCTCGGCCACGGCGGTGTTGAGCACCACGTTGGGATCCGAGAGGTTCTGTTGCGAACCGCACATGCGAAACTCGAACTTGTTGCCGGTAAAGGCGAACGGGCTTGTGCGGTTGCGGTCGGTGTTGTCACGGAAGATCTCGGGCAGCGCGGGAACGCCCAGGTCCATGAGCTCCGCCTCGTGCGCCTCCGCGTGCTCCTTCTTAACGAGGGCCTCAACCACAGGCGTGAGGGCATCCCCAAGGAAGATGGAGACGATCGCCGGCGGTGCCTCGTTGGCGCCCAGGCGATGGTCGTTGCCGGCAGAGGCCACGCTGGCTCGCATGAGGTCGGCATGCTCGTCCACGGCCGCGACGAGGCAGGCCAAGAACACCAGGAACTGCAGGTTGTCCTCGGGATGCGGTCCCGGCTCAAGCAGGTTGCGTCCGTCGGCCGAGATGGACCAGTTGTTGTGCTTGCCCGAGCCGTTTACGTACTCAAACGGCTTCTCGTGCTGCAGGCAGGCAAAGCCATAGTTGGTCGCCAGCAGCTTGAGCTTCTCCATGGTAAGCAGGTTGTCGTCGATGGCGAGCGAGCCCTGCTCGAAGATGGGGGCAAGCTCGTGCTGACACGGCGCCACCTCGTTGTGCTTGGTCTTTGCGGGAACGGCAAGCTTCCACAGCTCGTCGTCGAGCTCCTTCATAAAGGCGTTCACCGAGGGCCGAATCGCGCCGAAGTAGTGCTCCTCCAGCTCCTGGCCCTTGGCGGGGGATGCGCCAAAGAGGGTCCTTCCGGTAAGGATCAGGTCAGGCCGTGCCTCGTAGTCCTCCTCCTTAATGAGGAAGTACTCCTGCTCCGGTCCGATGGTCGTTATCACGCGCTGCGGCTCGCGACCGAACAGCGCAAGCACGCGCTTTGCCTGCGCCTCGAGCGCCGCCTCCGATCGCAGGAGCGGCGTACGCTTGTCCAGCGCCTCGCCGGTATAGGAGATAAACGCGGTGGGGATGCACAGCACCTCGTCCTTGATAAACGCCGGGCTCGTGGGATCCCACACGGTATAGCCACGCGCCTCGAAGGTCGCACGCAGACCACCGGACGGCAGGCTCGAGGCATCCGGCTCGCCCTGCACGAGCTCCTTGCCCGAGAAGGCCATTATTACCGTGCCGTCGTCCTGCGGGGTAATAAAGCTGTCGTGCTTCTCGCTCGTAATGCCGTTGAGCGGCTGGAACCAGTGCGTAAAGTGCGTGGCACCATGCTCGAGCGCCCACTCCTTCATGGCGTGCGCGACCTCGTTGGCAATGTCCAGATCGATGGGCACGCCCTCCCGAATGACCCGCGAGAGCTCCTTGTACGTGGGCTTCGGAAGCCGCTCGCGCATGTCGGAATCGGAGAACACCAGACTGCCAAACTCGGTTGAGACCTTGTCCTTCGCCATGCTTCACCTCTTTCGTCGAGTCCACAAGAACGCGCACAAGGGTAGGGAGGCCGTATTTCTCGGTTATTTCGAAGCGGTGTCGGGAAGCAAAGCGTTTCTTTGCCGCGGCATAACGCAAGCAGCTATTCCGGGGCAATGCGCAAGACGACCATGTGTTGCTGCACGAGCGAGTCCGTGCGCATAAAGAACACGCGGCCGTTCACGGGCGACTGCAACGTCTCCAAGACATGCGTGTCGAACGCATCGAACACCTGGGCGAGCTTCTGCCCCTTGCGCACGCGGTCTCCCACCCGAACGGTCGTAATAAGGAAGCCCGCCGACCGCTTGGTCCTCAAATCGACCAGGTCGCTTTCGGCGAGCGGGATGGTTTTTGAGCCTTGCCTGGCCACACGCTCCGCCGCAGCCGTCAGCACACCACGCGCAACGAGGAATCGCAGCACCGCGTCGGCCACCAGATCCGCACTGCCCTTGTCGATGCGATCGGTGGCCTTGCTATAGAGCGAAAACGCATGCGTGCCGCTTTGCTGCCACACGTAGTTGAGCGTCGACTCGTCGTAGGCGGTGGGCATGCGCGTCACCACGTAGGGCAGGCAGAAGTCGCGGGCAAGCTCCACCGAGCGATCCGAGATGGGTCCCTGATAAGTAATGCGCACGTGCGGCAGGAAGTCCCCCTGCTGGCTGAAGCTGCACAGCTGAATCCCCTGCTCGTAGGTCTGTGCCACGCGCAGAATCGACGCCGCGATGCGCTCGGTGGTCCCACCGTCTGCGTCCCCGGGAAAGCTCCTGTTTATGTCGGACCGCTCCACCGGCCAAAAACGCTGGTGGACGTTCATGGAGAACGGATTGACGCAAGGCAGCACGAGGATGTTCACGTGCGCGTCAATCATCCCGTCCCGCTCGAGGTTGGCGAGCATCGCCACGAGCCGGGCGCAGATAAAGGTTTGCTGCACCTCGTTGCCTCGCGTGGACCCCACGATGGCGCATGCGCGAACACCGCGATCGTTGCCGAACTCAAACCCCCGAATGCGCATGGGCTCCCGGTGAGGCACCTCCATCTGAAACACGATGCCACGTCTCATAGCCCCTCCTCAAGTATCCGCGCGAGCAGCGACCCGGGCTGAGCGATGGGATAGGCCCGAAGCGAGAAGAGCAGCCCGTTGCACGGGGCGCGCACCTCGCACGCGGTCGTCCCCTCCAGCGGATCCACTATCGAGCCGATTACGTCGTCCCTTCTTACCTGCGTGCCATGCTCCACCCGCGGGACAAACAGGCCCGGGCTGGACGCAGTGATGACGGCAACGTTGCCACCCCGTACCACCCTGGGAAACGGCAGGGCTATGGTGGGGCCGGTCCACGCGTGCAGGTGTTCCAGCAGGCGCAGGATTCCCTCCACCAACCACGAACTGGAATCCATGCTCACGCCGGTGCTCGCGCCCATCTCGACGACGATCGTCGGACACCGCTTCGCGTTGAGCGCATGCGCCAAGGTGGGCTCGGCCACGGGCTGACGATCACGCACCCAAATAATCTGGGGATTGAGCAAAGAGGCGAGGTCGACAAGGTTTTTGGCGTTGCCCTCGTCTATGCGTGCCTGTGTCATCTCGCGCACATGGACGTTGGACGAGTGAATCACCACGCAAACGCGAGCGCCCAAAATGTCGCGAAACACGGCATCGGCGAGCGCCTCCGTAAGGTTGCCATCGGGATTGCCCGGAAAGGTGCGCTCAAGGTCGATGTCAAACTGCGGCACCCCGTGTTCGAGCGACGAGATCCCCAAGGGATTGAGGGCCGGATACACGTCCACGACGCCCGTCAGACTCAGCGGGTTCTCGTTCAGCCGACGCACGAGCTCGTACGCCACGAACTGACCCTCCAGCTCGTCTCCGTACATGCCCGTAACCACGGCAATTCGTGGGCCGCTGGAACGGACGCCGCTCATGCGGTTCTTCTGCACCACAAGGCTCTCGCCAATGGGAAGCATCGCGGTGAATACGGTCTGCAGCATGAGCGTTCCTCACCATCGTCCAAAAAAGATGCGTTCCATACATCAATTTTGCTCAAATGATGCTGCGGAGTGATTACCCATAGATTTCCGCAATACGTCACGAAGCTCACAAACACATGTCCTAACCGTCACAACTTGATAACGAGCGAAGAGGTCCCCCCAAAGCGCCCGAGCCGTTGCGTACCGTAGCATCCACGCCCTGCCACGCCTCCCCCACACCTTGCGTCGCAGGGCGCACGAATGACTGCATCGACGAGAGGGGAATCCATGGACAGAGGACTCTATAGCCCCGAGTTCGAGCATGACGCCTGCGGCATCGGGGCGCTCGCCCACCTTAAGGGCGAGCGCTCGCACCGCATGGTGGACGACGCCCTCAGTGTGCTGGTAAACCTCGAGCATCGCGGTGGCAAGGGACTGGAGACGAACACCGGCGACGGAGCGGGCATCCTGTTTCAGATTCCGCATCGCTTCTTCCGCAAGGAGGCGCAAAAGTGTGGGCACCTGCTACCCGATGAGGGAGATTACGGCGTCGCGATGCTCTTCTGCCCGCAGGACGCACGCGGTGTTGCCGACGCACGTCGTATCTTCGAGGAGGGCTGTGCGGCCGAGGGAGTGCCCGTGCTGTTTTGGCGCGAGGTGCCGGTGGACGACCACGACCTCGGCGCCACGGCACGGGCGTGCATGCCCACCATCCTCCAGGCATTTGTTGCCCGGCCACAAGACGTGGCAACGGGCACGGCGTTCGAGCGAAAGCTGTACGTGTGTCGACGTGTCATCGAGAAGCGCAGCGATGCGTCGCACGAGCTCTGCGGCAAGATCTTCTATGTGTGCTCCATGAGCTCGCGCACCATCGTGTACAAGGGCATGCTCGTCGCAACGCAGATGCGCCGCTTCTTCTTGGACCTCAACGACGCCGCGGTGGAGAGCGCGTTTGCCCTGGTCCACTCTCGCTACTCGACCAACACCACGCCCAGCTGGGAGCGAGCGCATCCCAACCGGCTCATCATCCACAACGGCGAGATAAACACGCTGCGCGGCAACGTCAACTGGCTGCGCGCCCGAGAGCCGCACCTCTATTCGCCCGTACTTGGTGCCGAGCTGGAGAAGGCGCTGCCCATCATCAACCGCGAGGGTTCGGACTCGGCGATCCTGGACAACATGATCGAGTTTCTGCTTATGAACGGCCGTGACCTCGCACGTGCCGTGACGCTCGTCATCCCCGAACCCTGGGACCGCAACGCCCAGCTCTCGGAGCGGCGACGCAGCTACGACGCCTACCAGTCCATGCTCATGGAGCCATGGGACGGGCCGGCCGCCATTGCGTTTACGGACGGCATCGTTATGGGCGCCGCACTGGACCGAAACGGCCTTCGCCCCGCCCGCTACTACGTTACGCGCGACGACCGGCTGATCCTCGCCAGCGAGGTTGGGGCCATCGACATGGACGCCAGCGTGATCCTGCAGGCTGGGTGCCTGGGCCCCGGCGAGATGCTGCTCGTGGACCCCGCTCAGGGTCGCGTGATCTACAACGACGAGCTACGCGACACATTCGCCTCGCAAAAGCCGTTTGGCACCTGGCTGGACACCCAAACGGTCGACGTGAGCGACCTCCCGGTGCCCGATGCACAACCCACAGATGGCCAGCCGGGCGGCGAGCACGACGAGAACGAGCCAATTGCCTGGCGCCTGGCATGCCACGGCTACCATTTTGACGACGTGGAGGAGGTTGTGCGCCCCATGGCGCAAACGGGCAGCGTTCCCTTGGCCTCCATGGGCACCGATGCGCCTCCGGCCATACTCTCCCGACGGCCGCGTTCGTTCTTCGACTACTTCAACGAGCTCTTTGCGCAGGTAACCAACCCGCCCATCGACGCGCTGCGCGAGAGCATGGTTACCTCCAACGTGCTCTACCTCGGCAACCACGGCAACCCATTGGAGGACAGCCAAGACAACTGCCGCACGATTCGCCTGGATGGTCCGGTACTCTCGCAGGACGACTTCGAGCGCATCCGCCGCATCGACCGCGTGGGGTTCCGCGCGCAGACGTTCTATACCGTCTATCCCGCAGATGCCGGCCCACATGCGTTGGAGGATGCGCTCGACGACCTCGACCGGCGCGTGAGCGATGCGGTCGCCCACGGCGTGAACATCGTTATTCTTAGCGACCGGGCAGGTGCGGGCGAGGTGCCCATCCCCTCCCTGCTCGCCTTGGGAAGCGTCCACAACCACCTCATCCGTCTGGGCAAGCGCATGCAGGCCGACATCGTGGTGGAGACGGGCGACGCCATGAGCCCGCACGACTTCGCGGCGCTCGTAGGATACTCGGCGACGGGCATCCACCCTTACCTCGCCCACGAGTGCATCGATGACCTCGTGGCGCAGGGCGCCGTGGACCTCGATGTGCATGAGGCCCGCTCGCGCTTCGACCGCGCAGTGACGGCAGGCATCGTTGCCATTATGAGCAAGATGGGCATCTCGACCATGCAGGGCTACCACTCCGCCCAGATATTCGAAATCTTGGGCCTCGGCACGTCGCTGGTTGACCGCTACTTTGCCGGCAGCACCTCCCGCATCGGTGGCCTGGACATCGGCGGGGTCCAGGCCGAGGTGGACGAGCGGTATCGTCTGGCGGCGGCATTCGCGAAGGGGTCCACACCAGGCGCGCTGCCCAGCTCGGGCATCACCAAGTGGCGGCCGGGCACCGAGGAGCATCTCATCACGCCGCAGGTCATCTACCTGCTGCAACAGGCATGTCGCGAGGGGAACTACGAGACCTTCCGCGCGTATGTCAAAGCGGTCCGTCGCCCGGGTCGTGCCGTGGTACTGCGAGACCTGCTCGACTTCGTTCCCCTCACCTCCGGACCGGTGCCACTGGAGGAGGTTGAGCCCGTCGCGTCTATCGTGCGCAGGTTCAACACGGGGGCCATGAGCTTTGGGTCCATCTCCAAGGAGGCGCACGAGTGCCTTGCCATCGCCATGAACCGCCTGGGAGGACGGTCCAACACCGGCGAGGGCGGCGAGGACCCCGCCCGCGAGACGCCACTGCCAAATGGCGACAGCCTGAGCTCCGCCATCAAGCAGGTCGCCTCGGGACGCTTTGGGGTCACGAGCCGCTATCTGGGAAGCGCCATCGAGATTCAGATTAAGATGGCCCAGGGTGCAAAGCCCGGCGAGGGTGGCCACCTGCCCGGGCGCAAGGTGTGGCCATGGGTGGCACGCATCCGCCACTCCACGCCGGGCGTCGGGCTCATCTCTCCCCCGCCACACCACGACATCTACTCCATCGAGGACCTCGCCGAGCTCATCTTCGACCTCAAGTGCGCAAACCCCAACGCGCGGATTTCGGTAAAGCTGGTGAGCGAGGCCGGCGTCGGCACCATTGCCACGGGTGTGGCCAAGGGCGGCGCGACCAAGATCTTGGTCTCTGGCTCGAACGGCGGCACGGGGGCGGCACCTCGCGATTCCATCTACCATGCGGGTCTGCCCTTGGAGCTCGGTCTTGCCGAGACGCAGCAGACCCTGCTGATAAACGGCCTGCGCTCCCGCGTGGTGCTGGAGGCCGACGGCAAGCTTATGGACGGGCGCGACGTGGCGATTGCCGCACTGCTCGGCGCGGAGGAGTTCGGCTTTGCCACCATGCCGCTCGTGGCCATGGGTTGCCTCATGCAGCGCGACTGCCATCAGGACACGTGCCCGGTGGGCATCTGCACGCAGGACGAACGGCTGCGCTGTCGCTTTGCGGGCAGGCCCGAGCACGTGGTGAACTTTATGACGTTCGTGGCGCAAGACCTGCGCGAGCACATGGCGCGCCTGGGGTTCCGCACCGTGGACGAGATGGTGGGGCATCCCGAGTGCCTGCGTCAGGTGGAAGTGGAGGGGCACGCGAAGGCCAACGCCTGTGACCTCTCCGACCTGCTCCATCGCGCCACACCCCAACTTGCCGAGGACATTCCCGGTGCCGATGGCGTGCGCTTCGTCCCCAGTATGGCCGCAGACCTCCATCTGGACCAGACGCTGGACGCCACGCTGTTCGTGCCCTACACCGCAAGCGCACGCGAGCACATGGTGCCGGTGCGGTTTACCGCCGACATAGACAACGTAAACCGATGCGTGGGCACCATGCTGGGGGCAGCGGTCACGAAGGCCCATCCCGAGGGACTGCCCGCGGGCGCCATAACCATCGACTGCGCGGGGTCGGGCGGCCAGAGCTTTGGTGCGTTCCTGCCACGCGGCGTGACGCTCAACATTGAGGGCGACGCAAACGACTACGTGGGCAAGGGCCTCTCGGGCGGAATCGTTACCGTGCGTCCCTCAAGAAGCGCCACCTATAAGTTCGACGAGAACGTGAGTGTGGGCAACGTTGCCTTCTATGGTGCAACAAGCGGTCGCGGCTTTATAAACGGCCTAGCAGGGCAGCGTTTTGGCGTACGGAATTCCGGTGCGACGCTCGTGGTGGAGGGCGTGGGCAACCACGGTTGCGAGTACATGACGGGAGGGGAGGTCGTGATCCTCGGCGAGGTGGGGCCGAACTTCGCCGCCGGCATGAGCGGTGGCGTCGCCTACGTGTACGACGAGCTGCACACCTTGGAGCGTCGCTGCAACCAGGACATGGTGGACCTGCTCGCGCCAACCGAGGCCGAGCTGGAGCACGTGCGGCAGCTCATGGAGGAGCACGTTGAGCGCACCAAGAGCCCGCGCGGCATTCGTCTGCTCTACCAGTTCGCGGACGCCCGGCGCTCCTTCGTAAAGGTCATCCCGCGCGAGTATCGCAAAATTATCGAGCGTGCGCAGGCAGAGCAGGCGAGCGGCGTGAGTCGCAAGGAGGCGGTCGAGCTTGCGTTCGAGACGTTGAGGAAAGAGGTGTAGGCCATGGGAAAGCCGGGAGCATACTTGGAGGTCGCACGACGCGAGCACGACGTGCGTAACGCGACAGACTCCGTCATGGACTACGAGGAGATTGCACGCGCGCTGCCGCGGGACGAGCAGCGCAGGCAGGCAAGTCGCTGCATGTATTGTGGTGTGGCCTTCTGCCAGACAGGCCTGAGTTTTGGTGGGACGCGACCGACGGGATGTCCGCTGCACAACCTCATCCCCGAATGGAACGACCTGCTGTACCGCGGGCTGTGGGAACAGGCGGCAGCGCGGCTGACGCTTACCAACCCCTTTCCCGAGTTCACAGGGCGGGTGTGTCCGGCTCCGTGCGAACTGGCCTGCAACCTGGGCCTGAACGACCATCCCACCACAATTCGCGATAACGAGCGCGCCATCTCGGACTGGTCGTGGGACGAGGGCGCGGTGGCTCCGCTCGTGCCTGCGCCCGCGGACGCCCCTTCCGTCGCCGTGGTTGGCTCAGGTCCCGCCGGCCTTGCCTGCGCATGGGAGCTCACGCGCCGCGGCATCCGGGTAACGCTCGTGGAGCAAGAGAACCGTGCGGGCGGGCTGCTCATGTACGGCATCCCCAACATGAAGCTGCCCAAGTACGTGGTGGAGCGACGCGTGAGACTCCTGGAAAAGAGCGGTGTCGACCTGCGACTGGGTATCGATGCCGCAGATCCCGAGGTGGCGGAGGCGCTGCTTGCGGAGCACGATGCCGTGGTGGCCGCGGTGGGGGCACGAGACGCACGCCGCCTGAGCGTGCCGGGGGCCGAGCTCGAAGGCGTCGTGCTTGCCGTGGACTATCTTACGAGCGCCACAAGATCCGTGCTGGATGGCGCGGCGGCGAGCATTGACGCCAAGGGGCTGGACGTGGTCGTCATCGGCGGAGGTGACACGGGAACCGACTGCGTTGCCACCGCACTTCGCCAAGGCGCCAAGAGCGTGACGCAGCTAGAGTTCCTGCCCGAGCCGCCAGCGAGCAGGCTAGAGGACAACGTCTGGCCGCAGTGGCCGCGGGTGCGCAAGGACGACTACGGGCAACTGGAGGCCATCGGAGTCCTTGGGCGTGACCCGCGGATGTGGGCCACCGAGACGCTGGAGGTGCTCGGCAAAGACGGACACGTTTGCGGCCTGCGCATCGTTTCGCTGGACTGGTCGGACGGCAAGCCACAGCGCATCGCCGGCTCGGGGCGAGTGCTGGACGCGCAACTCGTGCTCATTGCCATGGGCTTCGTCGGCCCGCAGCGGGCCGTGCTCGACGCATTGGGTGCGGAGTCCAATCCCCGGGTGTTCGTTGCCGGAGACGCGGCCACCGGCCCCTCGCTCGTGGTGAGCGCCATCGCCAGCGGCCTTACCTGCGCCGCCGCCGTGGCCGAGCGCCTTAACTGAGCGGCCGTGGCCTTGGGCTTCTTTGCCTTGGACGAGGGCGCCGTATAGATGTAGGGGCTATAGATGAGCTGGAGATACGCCAGGTAGTTTATGGCCAACGCCATGCAATGGGCGCACATCCCGTTTTCCAAGGCACGGTCCTCGCAGGTACAAGAGTACTCCAGGACCTCGCGCTCGCGGGTATTTAACGTTACGGTGGTGTCGTACTTCCTACGTCCATCCGCAACGCTGCCCCACAGCTCGAGCTTGTTGTCGGCTTGCTTGTATTGCCAAGGCTTAACGGCTCGCTCCCACAGCAAGCCATAGGCCTTATCGGTGACTTGGTCGTTTGCCGCTTCGCGTTCGAACGCGTCCACATACGTTGGCAGCTCTTCTTTGGACATGACGGCGACATCTCTCCCGGACGCAGGCGATTCCTTTGGACCTGAGGCCTTAGGAGCCTTAGTCTATCCCATGTGTATGTGAGAAAAGGGGTCAAGCCCCTTTTCCGAGGGGCGCGCCCGGATGGTCCGCAGGCAAGGGTGGGGTCAACTGTGCAGACTAGGGCGCTCTTTTCTGCAACCTCGTTGCAAAGGCGCAGGTAGACGGCACGCCTTCGCGAATCGGCAGTTTGGGTCCCCCTTGCCTGTACAGGTTGGCCCGCCCCAGTCTGCGAGAAAAGGGGTTTGGCCCCTTTTCTCAGTTTAGACCTGCGCCACGGTTGGTGCCTTGGCATGCTCAAGGATGGCCTCCTCGGTACGGTCGAGCAGACGCTCCGCTGCGGCGGAGTTCGTGAGCACGTCGTGGACATAGAACACTGCCCGCTCGAGATCGTCCCAGAAGAGCGGCAGGTACCTCAGCCTATACTGCCTCGGCACGATGCAACTCCTCCCTCAGGGCACCAAACACCTCGTCGTGAGAATATCGCATCGTGGTGGACGCCGCCTGACGGTCCGCCGCGTCCAACATCGCCTCTACGTTGCCCGTAAGGCTCTCGTACTGCTCCATGTTCATTACGACCATGGAGCCATACCCGTTCTTGGTGAGAAAGACCGGCCCGCCTGTGGCCACCGCCTCCTCGACCGCGGCGTAGTGGTTGCGCAGCTCTGACACCGGCATGATTTGCATCGTTACCTCCTTCTGACATATCTTATCTTTTTTTATCACGATAAGCACAGAAGACCGAGCGCTCTGAGCGCCAACCCGCGCAGGCAGGACAAGGGCTTGGCCCACGCTATCCACCCGTACTGCTGCGCGCGCACGTGGTCCCTGTCACCAAGCGGTGTCGCGCGCGTTGCCCGCTCATTTCCCCAACGATTCCGTCGCGTTGCGGCACGCGCTCTCGCACCTCGCCCGCTCCACCCCTCCTATACTGCCACCGCCAAACTTTGGACGTAAGGCGGTGCACATGAACCTTTTGGTAAACGAAGCGAGACCTCCGGCGCTTTTGGCCCTTGAGGACGGCACGACGTTTGCCGGCTGGAGCGCAGGGGCCGCGGGCGAAGCCTTTGGCGAGGTGGTGTTCAACACTTCCATGACGGGCTACCAGGAGATCCTGAGCGATCCCAGCTACGCGGGGCAAATCGTGACGCTCACCTATCCGCAGGTGGGCAACTACGGCATCTGTCAGGATGACTTCCAGGCGTCACGGCTCCACCTGCGCGGTCTGGTGGTGCGTGACATGTGCCACACGCCCAGCAACTGGCGCGCCACCGCAAGCCTCCCCGAGCTACTCCGGAAGCGCAGGGTCGTGGCCATAGAAGGCGTGGACACGCGAGCCCTCACCCTGCGCATTCGCGGAGGCGGTGCCATGCGGGCGGCCATTTCCACCACAGACCTGGACGCCAAGAGTCTCGTCGCACGCGTGCAGCAGTCGCCGGGCATCTCGGACCACAACCACGTTGCCGATGTGTCGTGTGGCATCGCGAGGACCGAGCCAGCGCAGGGCAAGGCCAAGTGGCGCGTGGTCGCCTACGACTGCGGCATAAAACGGGGCATCCTGGATAACCTCACCGCTCGTGGCTGCGAGGTGCACGTGGTCCCCTGGAACACGCCCGCCCGCGACGTCCTGGCACTCGACCCCACCGGCGTCTTCTTCTCCAACGGCCCGGGAGACCCAGGGCAGGTTTGGGCAACCGTGGAGGCAGCGCGCGAGATTCTGGGGAAGAAGCCGGTGTTCGGCATTTGCCTGGGCAACCAGGTCATCACGCTTGCGGCGGGAGGGCGCATCGAGAAGCTCCCCTTTGGCCATCACGGCGGAAACGAGCCCGTCGCAAACCTGCTCACCCGACGCGTGGAGATCACCGCCCAAAACCACAACTTTGGCACGGTGTTTCCAAGCCTCGGCCCCATCGTACCGCAGGAGTCGGGCGGCTTCGACAAGCACGAGCAGGACCTGCGCATATGGTTCCGCCGCGGCGTCGTCCCTGTCGTGCGCAATCCTCAGTGGGGCCGCATCCAGCTTACTCACGTAAACCTCAACGACGGCACGCCGGAGGGCATGCGCTTCCTGGACATCCCCGCCTTCTGCTGCCAGTACCACCCCGAGGCGAAGCCCGGCCCGAGCGACGCCGCGTACTTCTTCGACTCCTTCGCACAGCTGATGGAGGAGCACGACGGGAGGGAGCCGCATGCCCAGGCGCAATGACATCCACAAGATCTTGGTCCTTGGTTCCGGCCCCATCGTTATTGGCCAGGCATGCGAGTTCGACTACTCGGGAACCCAGGCGTGTCGCGCACTTGTGGGCGAGGGGTACGAGGTCGTGCTCGTAAACTCCAATCCCGCGACCATAATGACCGACCCCCAGACGGCGACGCGCACCTACGTGGAACCCATCACCGCCGACTCTGTGGAGCGCATCATCGAGCGCGAGCGGCCGGACGCGCTGCTTCCCAACATGGGCGGTCAGACCGCACTCAACTGCGCGGTGGAGCTCGACCGACGCGGCGCACTGGAGCACCATGGCATAGAGGTAATCGGCTGCGACATCGACTCCATCCAAATCGGAGAGGACCGCGAGCGCTTTGCCCAGGCCATGCGAGACATCGGCCTCAAGGTGGCCGAGGCGCGCATCGCACACACGCTCCAGGAGGCGCAGGCAGCAGCCGCGCAGATCGGCCTGCCCGTAGTCGTGCGCCCCTCGTTCACGCTGGGCGGAGCAGGTGGCGGCATGGCCCGCACTGCCAACGACCTCGACCGCATTGCCGCACAGGGCCTCGAGCTCTCCCCGGTGGGCGAGGTCCTCGTCGAGCAAAGCCTAGAGGGCTGGAAGGAAATCGAGATGGAGGTCATGCGCGATGCCTTTGGCAACGGCATCGTGGTGTGCTCCATCGAGAACCTCGACCCCATGGGCGTGCACACCGGCGACTCCATAACGGTGGCCCCCTGCCAGACCCTCTGCGACGTGGAGCTGCAACGGCTGCGCGACTACAGCCTCGCTGTGCTGGATCGCGTGGGTGTCGCCTGCGGCGGGTCCAACGTCCAGTTTGCCGTAAACCCCGCGAACGGCGACGTGGTGGTTATCGAGATGAACCCCCGCGTGAGCCGCTCCTCGGCGCTCGCGAGCAAGGCAACGGGCTTCCCCATTGCCAAGGAGGCCGCCCTACTCGCCGTGGGCTACACCCTGGACGAGATCACCAACGACATCACCCGTGCCACGCCCGCGTGCTTCGAGCCGTCCATCGACTACGTGGTGGTCAAGGTGCCGCGCTTTGCCTTCGAGAAGTTCCACGGTACGAGCGAGATCCTCACCACCCGCATGAAGAGCGTGGGCGAGGCCATGGCCATAGGCCGCACCTTTGAGGAGGCGCTGCAAAAGGCCGTGCGCTCGCTGGAGGACGGCCATGTGGGCCTCTGGGATCAGGAGGCCACGCTTGCCGACGGCGAGCGGCTCGCGGAACTGGTCGCTCGTCCCACCTCTCACCGACTCTTCCATGTAGCCGAGGCCCTGCGCCGCGACTGGACGGTCGAACAACTGCACGAACTCTCGGGAATCGATCCTTGGTTCCTCTTCCGCATACGCGACATCGTCATTGCCGAGAAGACCATCGCCACGGCTGGGCTCGAGGGGCTCGATGCGCCGCACCTCCTCGCCGCCAAGCAGATGGGCTTTAGCGACGCGAGAATCGCCGAGCTGTGCGACCAGCGCGAGGACGTGGTGCGCGCCATCCGAAAGGTTCTGGGCGTCCATCCCGTCGTGAAGACGGTGGACACCTGCGCGGGAGAGTTTGCGGCGCGCACGAGCTACCACTACCTCACCTACGAGGCGGGCAGCGCCACGGAGCACCGAAGCGCCGAGCGACCACGCGTGCTAATCCTCTCGGCCGGCCCCAACCGCATTGGCCAGGGCATCGAGTTCGACTATTGCTGCGTCCACGCAGCCTATGCCCTGCACGATGAGGGGTTCGAGACCGTTATGCTCAACTGCAACCCCGAGACCGTCTCGACCGACTACGACACCTCCGACCGACTGTACTTCGAACCGCTCACGTTCGAGGACGTAATGGCGGTTATCGAGGTGGAGCAACCTGCCGGCGTCATCGTTACCCTGGGCGGGCAGACGCCCATCAACCTCGCGGGCCGCCTTAAGGAGGAGGGCGTGCCCATTATGGGGACGCAGCCCGAGGCCATCGACCTCGCGGAGGACCGCGGCCGCTTTAGCCGTCTGCTCGACGAGATGGGCATCGCCTATCCCGCCTCGAGCGTCGCGCAAACGCAGGAGGAGGCCGTTCGTGCCGCGCGCCTGGTGGGCTATCCCCTCCTGGTGCGGCCGAGCTACGTGCTGGGCGGCCGGGGCATGGGTATCGTGTACAACGACGAGGAGCTGGCCGCCTACATGGAACAGGCGACTCACGTCACGCCCGACCACCCCATCTATTTGGACGCGTTCTTGGAGGACGCCGTGGAGCTCGACGTAGATGCCCTCTGCGACGGCTCACAGGTATACGTAGGAGCCATACTCGAGCACATCGAGGAGTGCGGCATCCATTCCGGCGACTCGGCGTGCTGCTTCCCACCCTTCTCGCTCTCCGCACGCATCGCGAACAGGGTGCGTGCGACCACGCGTAGGCTCGCGCTGACTTGCAACATCTGTGGCCTGCTCAACGTGCAGTATGCCATCAAGGACGAGCAGGTGTACGTGATCGAGCTCAACCCCCGTGCGAGCCGCACCGTGCCCTTCGACTCGAAGGCCTCGGGCGTGCCCCTTGCAAAGGCCGCCGCGCGCATTATGGCGGGACGCACGCTGGACGAGCTGGACCTGCCCCCCGAGGACCGCGAGTTCGACTACTTTGCGGTTAAGGAGGCGGTTATGCCGTGGACGCGCTTCCCCGGCGCCGACACAACGCTCGGACCCGAGATGAAGTCCACCGGAGAGGTCATGGGGCTCGACCGCACCTTCCCCCTTGCCTACGCCAAGACGCGCGAGGCCATCGACTACCACATTCCCCTGGAGGGAACCGTGTTCGTCTCGGTCAACGACCGCGACAAGCGCAGCATCGGCCCCGTTGCCCTCGCGCTCTTTACCATGGGCTACGACATCGTCGCCACCACGGGCACCGCACAGGTGCTGCGTGCCGCAGGCATACCCTGCCAGCGGATCAACATGGTGAGCGAGCCGCACCCCAACATTGCCGACGCCATCGAGCAGGGGCGCATCGCCTTGATGATAAACACCCCGGGCGGCCATCGCTCCCGCGGCGACGGGTTCCGCATCCGCACCATGGCGGTGAATCACGGCATCGACCTCGTGACGGCCATGAGCGGCGCCACGGCACTCATCCAGGCAATTGCGGCACTGCGCGCAGGCTCGCTCGAACCCTATGCGCTACAGGACCTGCAGCCATAGCGGCTTATCGACAAGAGAAAAGGAGAGAGACATGCACTTTACCAAGATGCACGGGCTGGGAAACGACTACCTCTACGTGTTTGGGGAGGTCCCCGAGGACGTCGAGGAGCTCTCGCGCCGGCTGTCCGACCGCCACTTTGGCGCAGGGTCGGACGGCATGATCTACATCAGCCCGTCCTCGGTCGCCGACTTCAAGATGCGCATCTTCAACGCCGACGGCAGCGAGGCGCTGATGTGTGGCAACGGCATCCGATGCGTGGGCAAGTACGTGTACGACAAGGGCTACACCAGGAAGACGGCCCTGCGTATCGAGACCTTGTCGGGGATTAAGGACGTCGGGCTCACGCTGCTCGACGGGCGTGTGGATAGGGCGACGGTAGGCATGGGCACAGCCGAGGTAAAAGACACGCTGGAACTGGATGCTGATGGCACGACCGTGCGTGGCGTTCCCGTGTCGGTGGGAAACCCCCACTTCGTCGTGTTTGTGGACGACGCAGAGGCCGCTCCCGTGGACATCCTTGGGCCTGCAATCGAGCACCATGAGGCGTTTCCGGGAGGCGTGAACGTGGAGTTCGCACAGGTCCTCTCGCGCGACGAGATTCGCATGCGCGTTTGGGAGCGCGGCAGCGGCATCACCATGGCCTGCGGGACCGGTGCGTGCGCCACCGCCGCCGCTGCCGTAGCGCAGGACCGGTGCCCGTACGGCAGGCCGATTGCCATTCATCTGGACGGAGGCGAACTGCACGTTCGAGTGAGCAACGACGGTGCCGTAACCATGACCGGCCCCGCCACGACCGTCTATGAAGGAGATGTTGCGCTATGACAAGGCCGAACATGCACTATGCCGACCTGCGGGACTCCTATCTATTTCGCAGGATCGCGCAGAAGATCGCCGCGTATGAGGAGGACCACCCGGGCGTACACCTGTATCGCATGGGGATAGGCGACGTGTCGCTCCCCTTGTGCGACGCGGTGATTCGCGCGCTGCACAAGGCCGTGGACGACCAAGCGAACGCGACGCGCTTTCATGGATACATGCCCGAGTGCGGTGCGCCGTTTTTGCGGGAGGCGATTGCGGCGCACTATGTTTCGCGGGGAGTCTCGCTCGATGTGGACGAGGTCTTCGTCTCCAGCGGCGCGAGCGACGAGCTTGGCGACATCCTGGACCTCTTTGACGCACGGAGTAGCGCCATGGTCATCGAGCCTGCCTATCCGGCCTACGTGGATGCCAACGTTATGGCCGGAAGGGCCATCATCCATGTCCCAACGTGCGAGGAGGACGGGTTCCTCCCCCGGCCCAGCGACGACCTCCAAGCGAACGTCATCTACCTCTGCTCCCCCAACAACCCGACCGGGGCCGTCTTCGGCAGAAAGCGGTTGCAGGATTGGGTCGACTTCGCCAACCGACACGGGTCGGTAATTCTGTTCGATGCGGCTTACGAGGCGTTTATCGAAGACGAAGAACTCCCGCACAGCATCTTCGAGCTGGAGGGAGCCAGGACCTGCGCTATCGAGATCTGCTCGCTCTCCAAGACGGCAGGCTTTACGGGCACGCGTCTGGGCTACACCGTTATTCCCACCGAGCTCAGGCGGTGCGGCATGTCGCTTCACGACATGTGGGTGCGTAACCGCACCACCAAGACGAATGGCGTCTCCTACGTTATTCAGCGCGGTGGTGCCGCTGTCTTTACGCCCGAGGGGCAGCGCCAGATTCACCAGAACATAAGCGTGTACAAGCGCAACGCACGCGTGCTCATGGACGCCTTGGACAAGGTGGGCGTGTGGTACTGCGGCGGCAGGAACGCACCGTACCTCTGGCTCAGATGTCCCGATGGGCTGGGTAGCTGGGAGTTCTTCGACCGCCTGCTCAACGAGATCCAGGTGGTAGGTACTCCTGGGGAGGGTTTTGGCTCCTGCGGCGAGGGTTACTTCCGCCTGTCGACCTTTGGCAACCCGCACGACACCATCGAGGCCGCGCAACGCCTCGCAGATGGGAGCGTATTTCGCTAACGCGGCAAAACTGAGAAAAGGGGTTTGGCCCCTTTTCTCAGTTTTGTCCCACCGTTAGTAGATCACGCAGCCGCAGCGGCCGCCCTCCTTCATGCGGTAGAGCGCCGTGTCGGCGTCCTTAAAGATGTCGCCGTCGGGGTTCTTGCGGTCGGCGAAGGCAACTCCAACGCTCAGCGACGTGGGCGGTAGGTCGTCCTTTGGCTGCTGCAGCATCTGGTTGGCCTGTTCGATCTTCCCGCGCACCTGTCCCGCCGACGAACTGTCGATGTTCGACATGATGACCACGAACTCGTCACCACCCAAACGAAACACCAGGTCCGTCGAGCGGAAGCTGTAACCCAACACCTCTGCCACCCGCTTGAGCACCAGATCGCCCACGTCGTGCCCATACGTGTCGTTTACCGCCTTGAACCGGTCCACGTCCACGAGCAGCAACGCCGTGTCGGACATGTCCATGTCGCGCTTCATAATGTCGAACGCCTTGCGGTTAAACAGGCCCGTAAGCGCATCGTGCATCGAGCCGTAGTTGAGCCGCTCGAACTTCTTGCGATTGTCCTCGAAGATGGCGTTGTAGGTCTCGGCCACGAACCGCAGCTCCTTGACGCCAGAGGGCGGGACGGTCTGCTTCTTGCGCATGAGTTCCACCATGCGCTTGAGCGGCACCCGCACCATAACAGAGACGAACGCCGTGAGGGCCACAGCGAGCAAGAGCATGAGGATGGTAAGGGCCACCTGCAGATTGAGCAGCCCGCGCATGGCCTCCACCGAACCCTGGTGCAGCTGCTCGAAGCTCTGTATGAGCAACTGGTTGCACCGTTGCGAGTTGCCCCGGATACGATCCTTGTAATCCGCGTACTCGGAGCCGAACACGAGCTCCTGCGCCGTCTGCACCTTCTCGTCGTCGGAGAGCTCCTCGTCCTCGGCGCTGAGCTCGAACTCGCGCAGCTGCTGCGGCACACGCGCCTCGTCGTAGTCGCCCGCCTCGAGCATGAGCTTCATGGCCCGATACTCAAGTCCCACCAGCTCGTTGGAGTTCGTGAGCGCCGTGTTGAGGCTCTCGTACGCCTCCTTGCCATTGTCGATATCCTCGAGCAGATACCGCACGGTCTCGACGGCGTTGTCGCGACGCCTAGTGACCTCGAGCTCCTGGAAGTAGTCCTCAACGTAGGTATAGTCGCCCGTCATCACAAAGTAGCGGACGCTCTCGGTAAGCCAGTCGGATCCCATCTCCATGTCCGCCGCGGCCTTCTCGGCTGCCAAGTAGCGGTTGCTCGCCTCAACGTTGCGCTCGTACCCCCTAAAGAGCAGGTATTCGCTCACGAGCAGCGCGACCGCAACCACGAGCGTCGTGCCCACGAACCACAGGCGCGACGTACGCAGCGAGATGGCCGGTAATCGCTCCCACCAGCGGCGCGGTTCCCCATCGACATCCTGTGCCTTGGGACCCATGCCAATCTTGCGCGTCGCGTCCCGGTCGGCCTCCCGCGCCTCCTCCTCGGCCGCCTTGCCCTGCTCCAAAAAGCGTTCGAACTCATCTGCGGGAACCGGTGCGGAGAAGTAGTAGCCCTGAATGGTGTCGCAGCCCAAGTCTCTCAGCGCATTGAGCTGCTCCTCCGTCTCGACGCCCTCGGCAATGACGGGCACCGAAAGGTGGAACGCGATGTCGATGACCGCCTTAATCATGTGCGTGTCGCCATCGCCCTCTTGTGCGAAGGCCGTGCGCACAAAGCGCATATCGAGCTTGAGCGCGTCGATGGGCAGCGTGGCCAGCATGTTGAGAGACGAATACCCCGTTCCGAAGTCATCCATCTCTATGTGGAAGCCCAGCGACCGCAGGCGCTTAACCATCTCGATTATCTGCTTCGAGTCCTCCGCATAGGCCGACTCGGTAATCTCTAGGTGTAGGTCGGCCGGATCGAGGTCGTATCGTGCGATGATGTCCTGCAGCATGTTGACGATGCCCGCATCGTACAGGTCCACGCGCGAGACGTTAACCGAGACGGGCACGCTCCAGCCAAGCGTATCCTTCCACGCGCGAATCTGACGCGCCGCCTCCTCCCACACGTAGTGGTCGAGCGTCTGGATGAGGCCGTTGTCCTCGAACAGCGGAATAAACACGCCGGGACTGATCATGCCCAGCTCGGGGTGGCTCCAACGGATAAGCGCCTCGGCGCTGCTGAGCATTGGCGCGGGTGACTGAACGTCGTATTTGGGCTGATAGTACACCACGAATTGCCGATCCTGGATTGCCTGCGGAAACTCGTCCATCAACCGCTGAGAGTACAGCTCGGACTTGAGCAGCGCGTCGTCGTACACGCCGATGCTGCGCGTATAGCTGTCGCGAACCGTGTCGGCGGCCATCTTCGCGCGGTCGAACCGCCGCTCGATGCTCAGCGACTTGTCTGCGTTTGAGTACACGCCCATGCGCAGGCGAATGGGCCGATTCGCGTTCTGCTCGTCGACGAGGCTCGCGGTGATGTCGTCCAGCATGGCCTTGTAGTCCTCGCGATGCGGACAGTACATCTGGAACACGTCACCGCTTCTGCTTACGATGCCGCCGTCGTCATGCACGAACGTTCGCAGGCGCGCGCCCACCTTGCGCAGGATCTCGTCGGCATACGACCGCCCAAAGCGCTCGTTGACCATGGCAAAGTGGTTGATGTCGATGATGATCGCGTCGGTTGGAGCGACCTTGTGGTGGTTGTCGTACTGCTCGGCATAGCCATAGAAGAACTCGAGGTTGTACAGACCGGTGAGCAGGTCGCGCTCGGCTGACTGAATGATCTGGCGGTCCTCGCTCAGCTCGATGGTACGCCGCACGCGGGCGCGCACCACACCGACGTCGGGATACGGCTTCTGGATAAAGTCGCTTGCCCCGGCGTCCAAACACACGATCTCCTGCGAGAAGTCTGCCGTCACCACGATAACCGGAATGTCGCGCAACTCCGGCGCGGCCTTTATTTGCTTGAGGACTTCTTGTCCTGGCATCTTTGGCATGATGAGGTCGAGCAGCACGAGCGAGATGGTCTCGCGGTGGGCCCACACCTGCTGCATGGCCTGCTCGCCGTCCTCGGCGAAGATGAGCTCATACTTATCCTCGAGCATCGAGCCCAGGATCTTGCGATTGATTACCTCGTCATCAACAATCAGGACACGCCGCTTGCCGCTGGCGGAAAGGAAGGATGCGTTGTCGTTGGGCATGGAGACCCCTTACTGGCTATGAAGGATTTGCTACCAGCAGTATAGCGCGTGAGCCGCGGGAACTGAGAAAAGGGGCCAAACCCCTTTTCTCAGTTTGGGACGGGACGTGTCTGCTGGAATCGCGAGCCGTGGCAAGGAATCTGCTGGGACGTGAGCTGATGGCGCCACGGCGGCGAATCCCGGCAGATTCCGTGCCACGGCCTTCGATCTCGGCAGATTCCTTGCCACAGCCTCCAATCTCGGCAGAGACGACCCGCCCCGCGCGGCAGCCGCGGAGGTGGTAGAATGTCCCGCACGTGCCAGCAGAGTCCGCGCGCGGGCGGCGCCCTTCGAAAGGGGGCGACATGCCTATAGAGGAAATTCTTGTTGCACTGGCGGTCGCGGCGCTCGCCGCGGACTCGCCGACCGTAATCCGGACGTTCGCCGGGGTCATCTCGCGAGCGAGGGAACGGCGGAAGAAACATAAGCGCGAATGAATGGATGACGTTGGGGAAGTAAGGGAGAGCCCGGTTGCAGCCGGGCTCCCTTAACATATAAACCGGCGCCGCCCGTCTCCACTTAACAAACCGCGGGCTTTGCTGGCACGTACCAGTATACCCCATCCCGCGCGGCCGCACGCGCGGGACGTCGCGGGGACGGCATTCAGTGAGAAAAGGGGTTTGACCCCTTTTCTCAGTTTGACGGCGGGGCACGTCTGCTGGAATCGCGAGCCGTGGCAAGGAATCTGCTGGGATGCGAGTTGATGGCGCCACGACGGCGAATCCCGGCAGATTTCGTGCCACGACTTTGATTCTCGGCAGATTTCCTGCCACGAACTCCAATCTCGGCAGAGACAACCCGGGCCGCGCGGCAGCCGCGGGAACGGCGGAAGAAACATGAGCGCGAATGAATGGATGACGTCGAAATAAGGGAGAGCCCGGTTGCAGCCAGGCTCCCTTAACATACAAACCGGCGCCGCCCGCCCTCCCTTAAGTAACCGCGGGCTGTGCTGGCACGCACCAGTATACCTCGTCCCGCGCGACCGCACGTGCGGGATGTCGTGCCGATGGCTGCCCCTCCTGGGATTACAGTTTTGCGAAGAGGCGGTTGCTCCCCGGTATGGGGCGGAAGCCGTGGCGGACGGAGAAGGCGCGTGCGGAATCGTCCGCAGGGTCGACGACGAGCGCTCGGGCCCCGATGGACCGCGCGACGGCCGAGGCGCGTTGCGCCGCATCGACAAGCAGGCCATGGCCAAGCCCCTCCCCATGCCGACGTGCGTCCACGCCCAGCATGCCAAGCAGGATGACGGGGATCTGCGACGGCGCGTTCCTCACAAGCCAACCCCCGACGCCACAGGAAAAGCCTTCGATCGTATCGTCTGGCCCAAGCTGTCGCGGCCTGCCAAACGTCACTCCCCCCATGCGGGCTCCTCGGAGAGAAGCGCGACGAAGGTGGGGTCGACGGGCTCGTCGAGAAGCCGTGCGAACTCGTCGAACGCCTCAGTGGAGAGACGCACGGCGTTCGAGGCGAGAATCTGCTCGCGCGCTGAGGCAAGCAGCTGCCCGAGCGACCACTGAGAGACGCTGAGGCCGTTCAGGGCGGCCGCCTCCTCAATCTGGCGCTTCTGCTCGTCCGACATGCGCATGTCGATGCGGCTCGTCTTGGGGCCGAGTGATGCGGTTGCCATGGCTGCCCCTCAGTCGTACGGTTAATGACCGTACACACTATCGAGGGTGTCGCGTCTCGCCAAGGGTGCCCGCCCCACCATCGCAGTGAGGGCAGCGCGGACGGAGGGCCATACGTGTTGGACGCGAAGAACCCGTCCGGTTTGTGAGAGTACACATGGCTCCGATGACGCACTCCGAGTGGGGAGCCCGAAGTGCGCGAGCGACGGAGGCGAAAAGGGCTCGCTTGCAGTTCCGTGGTCCCCCTCATCAGGAGATATCTCCACCTTAATCCGCCGCCCCAGTTTGTCTCGAACAGGGGGTGCTCGGTACCGCCGTTGCCCCTTGCAGTCTTGAGCGAAGCGAGGGTGTCATCTTCAAGCAAAGGGGTTATAGCGGCATGGATTCTTTCCCAGTCGTTGGTGTCAGGACGGTAGAGAGCTCCTCAGCGTCACGGTCTTGCGCCGGCGCCTCAGACCTTCGATATACTTGCGCGCCAACTAGATGTCTTCAGCAATCCTACGCACGAGCAATCCTCCGAACGAGATCGTTGGCCCACGCCACGTCCAGATCGGTCGTGAAGCGCGTGACCCCCTCGCCGAAGCGCAGCTTAATGGCACTGCCGCCCTTTACCGCCCCGCCGGGCAGCAGCTGACCCACCACTATGTTTGCCATCGCGGTCCGTGCGCGCATGTATGAGTTACCGCGCCCAAACTTTCGCTCAATCGCAAGGTCGAGGTTTCTTCTACTGTTAGGTATCTTCACGGGCGTCCCCTCCCAGATCGTCAATCAGCCTGTCGTATCGCCTTCTGGTAATCAGGCCACGAGCCCGCGCCTCCGTAGCGGCCTCGATGAGCCGGTCCGTAAGCATGCGTCCCCCTTCTGCCCGAATGGCGTCGTCCACTAGCTGGCAGGGCACCCCGTCGTATGTCCTCGTGGGCAAGCCATCGGAGACGGACACAATTCGCACGTAGTGGGGCAGGTTCCTCCTCACGCGCCTCGGGGACGCGACGAGCATCATGCCCGGCGTCGTGGGCGCAAGCCCCAGCAACGCTATGACGGACTCGCCGTAAAGGTAGGCGCCGGGACCGACCAGGGCGACGGCGAGCGCGTAGGGGTCTGCCTCGGAGGGGACGTATCGTGCGAGGCGATACACGCCTTGGCCGACCCGCAGCAAGGACCCACGTCGCGCGTACTGCACGAGCTCGTTGTTGCTCACACCGAGCACGCGTGCTTCGGCCGAGGTTATGAGGCCATGGTTGTCGATGGCCTTCTCGAATATGCTGTCGAATTTGCTCATGCCAAAAGTATAACGGATTCATACGACTTTTGCCAAGACTGGCCACAGGAGCCAAGATTCCAAGACGACACATTGACACCCGACGATTTGAACCAGCAGTTCGTCCGATTGCAGTCAGCGAACGGATGCGGGCAGACCGCGAAAGAAAAACAGGCCAGAGGAACAACCCTCTGACCTGCGGAAGTTCTGGTCGGGACGACTGGATTCGAACCAGCGGCCTCACGGTCCCGAAAAAGTTCCAGCGCTCAAAGATAGGCTTTACCGTTCTGGCCGTCAAGTCACTTTTCGGTATTTGACCTGCAGTTTTGTCAGCATCGACCGTTTCCGTCGAGTATTGTCCCTTCCATCACTGGACGGGCGTTTGTGGCCAGTTTGTGGCCAGTCGAGACCGCGTTTTGTGGCCACTCCCGAACGCCCAAGTCGATGGAAGGACGCAGCCTATGAAGCCCATGAAGTACTCGAACCCCTCCGTGAGGGACCGTGGCGGCGGACACTGGCAGGCCCGCTTCAGGTACAAGGAGGG
>CACZFB010000009.1 GCA_902780305.1 uncultured Coriobacteriaceae bacterium
CCCGAACCCGGAAGTTAAGCCCCCGAGCGCCGATGGTACTGCGGGGTAAGCCCGTGGGAGAGCAGGACGTCGCTGACCAACGACGGGCATTTTTTCGTGCCGCGCCGCGGGGCGGCGCGCGTTTAAAGGGGTAGCCCCCTTGATGGTCGAGTGCGACCATCAAGGGGGCTACCCCTATTTTAATGGCGAGCTATGCTCTTATGAGAACGAGACGCCCTTGAACATGGTTTCGGTAATGGCGTCGTCGAAGCCCGTGGCGGTCATGGTGAGGTTGGCGTACGTGCTGTCGTCCACCTTGCCCACATAGAACGCCTGCTTGAGCGTGACGGGAGTGTTGCCGTCGAGCTTGGCGTGGTATGTAACGCAGGGGAGCGTCTTGCCGTTAACCTCAATGGTCCCCGTGCTAAGGTCTACCAGCTCGGCGTTCTTGCTCGCCAGGGCGGCGGTGCCTTCCTTTGTCGCGGCGTCAAGGAATTCCATGCTCGACACGTCGGTGTTCTCTGCGGACTGCATAACGATAACGTTGAAGTTGTCCTTCTTTTCGTCGGCAGCCGCAAAAGCCGTGACGCTCTCCTTGCCGGCGAGGTCGGTCTCGGCGCTGGAGAAGGTGAAGCCCTCGGGCAGGTCGTAGCGGAAGCCGATGGCAGCGATCTCGTAGTACGTCATGGAGGCGAGGTCGGTCGTATCCTGCTTGCTCTCGGTGGTCGTGGTGTCGGTGGAGGTCGTTTCGGTGGTCGTCGTGGTCTGGGCCTTGTCGTCGGTCGCCGGAGCTTGCTTGTTGGACGAGCAGCCAACGGCGCCCAGCGCAAGAACACCCGTGAGGCCGGCTACAACGATAAAGCGCTTGGAGGAGAACTGCATGGGCACATCCTTTCGTGCGGTATCCAATGGGCTGATTTCATTATTGGGTGAGGCCTTCTTCGACGCAAGACCTCAACGGTACGCGGACGGTGTCCGTTTGGGGAATGCGTTGGCCTTTTAATGGGGGCTACGTCCCTCGATAGGCATCTGCCGATAACGGACCATGGAGTTCGACGCCGCGCTTTGCTAGCATAAAAGGTGAGCGGTGCTGTTGTACAGCCTTATGCTGCAGACGGGATGGGGTTCAAAATGAAGCAGAGATATAACGCGTTGACGACATTGGCAGTGGTCTTGCTCGCTTGGGTCGTGGTCATGGCGGCGGCCTCGGTGCCCGCTTTCGCCGAGGAAGGCGAGGCGCAGAGCGAAGGCCGGGACTTCCTTGAGCTACTGGAGGAGCAGGGCATTCGTAAAGACGGCAATGCCTCCGCGCTCACGATCCAAGGCCTTGGCGCCAAGGTTGCGAATCTGGATGCGAATTCTGCTTCCGAAGCCAACAAGAAGATTAAGGAGCGCACAAAACAGGGCTTCCACATTACCATCAACATGACTGCCGACTGGAATAACAAGACCATAGAGATTCCCAGCGGTGCCGACGTCACCATAAAGATGAACGGGCACACCATCAACAGGAACCGCACGTCCGGAGGCCGCAACGACAGCGCCATACAAGTGGGAAATAACGCCTTGCTCAGCATTGACGGCGGCACCAAGACCTCGTTCAAGAGCATGAGAATCTACTCTCCTTCCGGCTCGTACACTATGCAATCCCGAAACGTCGCGGGTCTCATAACGGGCGGCTACAACACCAACGGCGGTGGCGGTATCGATATGGCGGGCGGATCCTCGGTCACGCTCAACAACGTGTACCTTGCTGGCAACCGTGCGGAGCAAAACTGGGGCGTGGATGGCCATGGTGGCGGAATCTATGTGGGTGGCGAGAACACCAGCATTACGCTCAACAACACGCAGATCATGGGCAACTACGCCTACAACTGCGGCGGCGGCATCTATGCAAACAACGCCGTGTGCCTGATCACGCTCAACAAATCCACACTGGACGGCAACGTGGCCGCTCGCGGAACCGGTGGTGGCATCCACTGCGACTCCACCGGCATTCACATTAGCGGCGACCCGACCTCGTCCATCCGCTACAGCTACGCAAAGAGCAACGGTGGCGGTGTCTATTTTAAAAAGGACAGCTGCTCCCTCAAGGGTCTTAAGGTGGAATCGAACCGATCCGACACTGCCACCGGTGGCGGAGCCTATGCGAACGCCAAGAAGACCACCTTCGCCAATCTTACGATCACCAACAACAAGGCGACATATGCCGGCGGCCTGCGAACCATGGGGGCCGACGAGAGCATCACGTCGTGCACGATCACCAACAACGCCACGTACTCAAAGGACTCCAGCTATGGCGCGGGCGCATGCATAGAGGGCTACTCCTCCACCATAAGCGGTACCTGCGTGATCAAGGACAACCAGGGCAACAACGGCGTGTACCTTGCCCCCGAGATCACCGGCACCCCCGATAGCACCCGCGGCGGCTTTGTTAAGCTGGACCTTGCGCGCGGGTCATCGGTGTGCGTGATAAAGGGCTCGCCTGGCCACAATTACGTTCCCATAACTCCTACGGACGCGAGGGTTCCCAACTGCATTCGGTACCTCACCACGATGAACGGCTACCACGTTACCTACAACGACAGCTCGCGCGTCATCTACATCGTCAAGGGCTCTGCGGGACAAAACGAGAACTCGACCACGGGCAAAGCGGCACGCATTCCGCAGGCCCAGACGACCCTCAACCCCAGCCAAACCACGCCCGCCACAACCGGCGAGAAGTACAACGGCCGCGACGTGGTGCGGGGCTACGTGCGCTACCCCAGCGTGGAGGATGGCACCAAGGACTTTGCCACCTCGTTCTATTACTCCGACGGCTACTTCCTGGATAACCCCACCAAGTACAACAACCACCTGGCAACGCTTTCCATGTGCATGGCCATGAGCGGGTTCTATCTTAATGCGGGGAGCACCACCGACTACATTAACAAGCACGCCTCCGCACGCCAGTTTATGTCCGACATCGGTTGCGCCGACGACGACATCTACGTAAACGACTACAACGTGCAGAAGCCGGGCTCCTTTACCATTGGCGTCACCATTGCGAGCAAGACCATAAAGGATGCCTCTGGTGTGGAGTACACGCTCGTGCCCATTGCCGTGCGCGGTGCGGGCTACGAGGCCGAGTGGACCAGCAACGTAACGATGAAGGCCGGAGTTGGCACCGAGCACTGGGGATTTGCGGACGCCGCCAACAAGGTGACCGCAGAGGTCAACTCCTACCTCGCCCGCCACAACCTCACAGAGAAGGCCAAGCAGGGCAAGGTGAAGTTCTGGATCGCAGGCTACTCGCGCGCCGGCGCCACCTCAAACCTTACGGCCAGGCGCCTGCTGGACCAGTACGCGAGCGGCGCCAAGAAGTGCGACGTATTTGGCTATCCCATCGAGGCGCCTCAGGGCGGCTCCGACGACTACGACAAGGCCAACCCCGAGCGCTACTACAGCATCCACAACGTCATCAACAAGGCTGACCTCGTTCCCCTGGTGGGTCCCACCAAGATGGGCTTCAAGCGCTATGGCGTGGACCACTTCATTCCGGGCACCGCTGCCGGAAACGCAACCAAGAGCTCGGTTGGGGTCGACAGGGCCGGAGGCCTCGGCCAGACGGCGGGCACCAACTTTTCGGGGCACGAGCCCGCGGTGCCACTTGTGACCGAGCGGACCGTAAACACGTGGTCCGACAACCAGAGCTATGCGACGAACAGCGGCGCCAAATACAATACGGCACGCAGCGCCATGCTGCCCCAGCTGGAGGCGGTTGACCCCAGCATCAACTTCGACGATTTCTTCCACACGGCCGACATGGACTTCTTCCCCTCGCCAGACATGCGGTACAAGGCGGCAAAGGCTGGCGGCAACGAGGAGGAGTTCATCGTCCAGTTTATTAATGACGTGCAGCGCTGGGCCATTGGGAACCGCACGTCGTACAGCAAGAACCTGGAAACGGCGTTCCAAAACGTCATTGGCACGGTGTTTAGCATGGACAACGCGTCCATGCAGGGATTTACCAACCGCGCCTCAACGTGCATGGACCGCATACCCACCGTGGCACCGTTCAGCAGCAAGAGGTCCCTGCGCAACATCTACGCCGACGTTATTGGCGCATGGCACAAGCGCACCGAAAAAGAGAAGAAGCAATACATCGACACCTTTACCACCGCAATCGACGGCACCGGCGCCTACGACTACCTCACCGCCGAGCAAAAGGCCAAGGTGAGGAACAGCCTGCCCACCTTCCTTGACTTTGCCTTTAAGATCGTGGACGGCGACTACAACAACAAGAGCTTTGGCGACACCGCCACCTGCATGATGCTTCCCACCTTCGCACTCAACGCGTCGCGGATCATGTCCAATCACTACCCCGAGGTCAACCTGGCATGGCTGCGTGCCGATGACTCGTACTACAACAACGACAAGACCGCCTACGTTATTGCCAAGGCCGATCGTGTGGCGTCTCCTGTCGCCAAGGTGGGCAGCCAGGAGCTTGCCGCGGCAACGACGAGCACGGTGCCAACCGGTCTGCGCGCCGTGACGTTGGACGTTAAGGACCTCAAGGGCGAGGCCGTGTACTACAAGGTGTCCAAGAACAACAAGCAGGTGAGCGAGAACACCTGCAAGAACGGCTACGAGATCTACCGCGGGCCCTTTAGGGTCTCTTTCGAGAAGGACGCCACCTACACCGTAACCGCCTACGCGATGTGGCACGGCACCAAGAGCGGCGAGGTGACGTACACCATCAAGACCTTGGTTCCCGAGCACAAGGTAACCATACTCAACGCCCCCAACATGGAGGCGAGCAAGGGCAAGGTGGTCACCGCCAAGGAGGGCGACACGATCGAGCTCAAGGCGGAGCAGCGCGTGGTGCAAAACGATACCCGCGAGTCCGTGTTTACGGAGTGGACCTTTACGGACGAGAAGGGCATCAGGCAGAATAACCTGCTGCCCCAGAGCGTCAACACCAACAACACGAGCCTCATGCTGCCCGCCGGCGACCAGAGCGGCCTCTCCGCGAACTACAGCCTCGTGGCGAAGGCGAACTACGAGACGCGGCTGCGCACCGACAACCTGCACGAGATTCAGATTGCCGTGGGCGGGACAACGGTCAAGACCTTCAAGGCACGCGAGGGCGAGACGGTTACCTATGCCCCGACTCTGGACAACGAGCATTACAACGACCATTGGACCGCGAAGCTCAGCCGCGAAGGCAGCGAGCCCTTCAACGTGACGGACGCCCTCAAGCCACAGCGTGGCAGCGTCTGGGTCGGCAAGCAGATGAGCGGGCTGAGGTTCGTGGTGCCAAGGCGCGGCGACGTCCTAAAGATCGTGGGCTCCAACAACCCCACCCTGTTCTCAACAGGTGACAAGCTCATCCTGGACACCACACTCGAACAAAAGATCAAGAAAGTCGCCATCACGAACTTCCCCGACCCGCAGGCGGAAACGGCCTCTGGGCAGTACACGTGCACGCATTATCCGAACGATACTTCGTCGCTATCGCCGGACTACAAGGCCGACGCGAGCACGGTCAAGTGGGACAAGTCCGTCCAGACCAAGGTCAACAGGGACACCACCACAACCACGACGACCACCTACACCACCTACGTCGTGACCAACTGGTCGTCTGCCTACATGTATTCCAATAACGTCCAGGTGGAGACCAACGTCGCGAACTGCACGGCGACGGTAGAGCCCTACCAAGACGGTAAGGTTCGCATCCGTCTGCAGGTGTCCAAGTCCGAGACCACGGGAACGCCCAAGAACACCATCTACTGCAACGCGTACGACATCAACGACACAAACAAGACGCCGCTCACGAAGGACGGTCAGACGATCGAGACGTGGCGCGTCATCGAGGGGATGCCGTTTGCGGCCGACTGGTCGCCTTCGGTGCCCGGCGGACAGCCCACCTGGAACTCCTACGCGCCCGATAACTCTGGTTTGGAAGCAGTATCCGGAGAGAATAACAAATACCAGATTAAGCAGGGCTCCGACGCCAAGCTCCTGCTGAGCTGCGAGCAGAAGCCCGTTATCAACAACATCGAGGTCAAGGCGTTCCCCGCGCCCAAGGTCGGCGAGAGCCTGGCCACCATGCCGGCGGGCGGGACGATGACCGAGGCCATTAACCTTGCGTTCAACAAGCCCGAAGGCAGCGTGTTTACGGTAAGCTACGCGCCGCAGATAACAGAGCTCAGGTGGATTCCGGAGGTCCCGGCGACCGGAGAGGGTGCCGGAAAGGCAGCGGGCCAGACGCAGTACACCTGCATCATCAAGCTCAAGTGCGCGGACAACAAGCAGATCTATCTCGATCGGAACACGTCCGTTACCGTGGCGGAGGGCTTGGGTGTTACCACCTCCAGGTTCTTGCTGGACAGGGGCACGGACGGCAAGCTCATGGACGGCGAGGGCACGCTCTACCTCACCTTCCAGACCACAAGCCGCAGCACCGACCACACGGTGACGGTAAAGGACAACGCCGAGGCAGGCAACCCCGCCACGCATACGTGGAAGGAAGGCGAGGCCAAGACCGTAACAGCCAAGGACGACTACGCGGACAAGGTCTTCGAGCGTTGGGCGGTAACGGTGACGCCCAAGACCGGCGACCCCGTATCGCTTGCGACGGACGAGCAGGACAAGCAGCTGCAAGCAATGGGCCTCACGGCTGCCAAGCTCACGCAGCCCAGCCTCAAATTCACCATGCCGGCGGTGTCCGCAGAGGCGGGGGCCACGTTTGGCGAGGGCTATGCCCTGAGTCTTGCGGCCGTCTACCACGACAAGGCCGACAAGCTCTTTGTCAACAACATCGAGCCGACGGTCGCGTCACTTGACCTTGCGGATACCGCCGCCCTTACGTGGCACTGGATGGCCGGCGAGCAGGAGCAGACCGGAACAGCGACGGCAGACGTTGTTTGGACAACCGAGTCTGCCCTCAGCGAGACCACTGACACGCGCATCTTTACGGCAACCATGCGCCTGGACGCCCAGAGCGCTCGCCAGCTCAAGCGTGGAGACGACACCCCGAGCGTCTATGCGATGATTGCCAACGACCTCTACACGATGGGTAAGGTAACTTGGAACGCCGACGGTAGCCTCATCGTATCGGTGAGCTACGGTCCGGTGAGCGTCCCGCTGGCCGCGTACCAGGTGTCTGTTGGCGCCTACGATGCGAACAGCCCCACCAGTAAGCTCAAGACCAAGGAGGGCGATTCGCTCGTGGACATGCCCGACGTGGCGCAGGTCGTCGTTAACGAGACGGACGACAGTGATGGCTTCTCGCTCGCGGCACCCGTAATCAGCGGTGCGGAGTTCGTGCGCTGGGAGATTCCGGCCGGGTCCAAGATCGAGCGCGTGGACGACACCAACAAGTTCAAGTTCGCAAGTGACGCCACCGCCCAGGATACCATCGCGATTCACGCGCTGTACAAGCCCGTGGTCAGCAAGGTGACCGTAAGCGTGGCGGCACCGGTGGCCGGGCAGGCGCTGGCGACCAAGGAGGCCGCGACCGCGAGCATCGAGCTCAAGAACGCCAGCCTGTTTACCGTCGCGAATCCGGACGTGGCCGTGAGCAGCCTCGCGTGGGCGCCTGGCGGCGCTAATGATGATGCGGCATACGACACCGAGTATGCCGCAGCGGCAACACTTGAATACAACACCCCGTGGCTCTGCGGTTACGCCGAAGACGTGGAGGTGGCATGCGCAAGCGCGTCCTTCACGTGGTTCGACGCAAGCGACTCTGCCGCCTACGCGTTCTTCCCGGCCACGGAGCGCGACAACCGCCATCAGGTAACGATTCGCGACTTTGCCGAGGACGACGAGGATGAGGGTGAGCCCAGGCAGGAGACCTGGTACGAGGGAGAGACCAAGTACCTGGTCGCCAAGCAGTACGACGACAAGCTCTTTACGGGCTGGACCATCACGCGCGAGGCGGAGGGCGCAGGCAACACGGACGTAACGAATGCCGTGCTTGCCAATGGCACCCAGCGCACCGACGCAGCAATTGCCATCAACGTGCGCGCGGAGGACAGTGGGGACTTCCCTCAGGGCTATGCCCTTACGGCAACCGCCAACTACCAGGACAAGGTCGACGAGGTATCGGTAACGATTCCGCAGCCCATGGGCGCGTCGGGCACCGTGGCGTGGGTGTACGACAAAGCGACCACAACGAAGGAGAACGTCTCCATAGCGTGGTCGGCCTCGCATACGGAGGATACCTCCACCGGAAACAAGATAACCAGCACCACATACGTGGCGACACTCCACCTGCAGCTGACGGCACAGCTGACGGCAGAAGAGCTGGAGCAGTTCTCGGAGGATCCGTTCGTTGTGGCCCAGCTTGCCGACGGCTCGTCTGAGGATGGACCACAGATCGACACCGGAGAGGCCTCGTTCGAGCGTGCTGCCGACGGAATTATCATTACCGTTCCCTTCGTGACCACCGATGAGGTGTTCCAGGCGCGCACCGTGGCCCTGTGGGCATGCGACATAAATGCGGACGGGCACGCAGTGCTCGACGGCACGGAGGAAGAGGAGTACCTCGCCTACGAGGATGACGAGGACGGCATCATGCTGTGCGCGCCCGACGTGGACGGCGGCGTGTTCGCGGGCTGGGAGTTCGATGAGGACGTGTTCCAAAAGACGGACGTCTTGAACGACGGGTCGATTGCGATCTTTGCCTTTAAGGATGCCGAGGTCGACGAGACCAACATCGTAAAGGCGCTCTACAAGCCGGTGGTGGACACGGTGCGCGTGGACTTCGCTGCGCCCAGGGCTAGCGAGAAGCTCGCGACGGCCGATGGCGCGACGGTTACCTACGAGCTGGCAAACGACGCGTTTGCGGGAATCGGGGGAACGGTCTCCGGGCTCACGTGGATGCCTGACGACAACACTGCACACTTCAATCAGAAATACACGGCCACCGTGGTCTGCGCGCCCGACAAGGATGCGCAATACGCGCTTGACGACGACGTAGTGGGAGCGCATGGGCAGACGCTGGCCGATTTTGAGGTTGGCGAGAACGGTCAACACAAGGTGTACGTGGACTTCGACGCCACCGAGCCGCAAAACAATCACAAGGTGACGGTGATCGACAACGCGGGCGGCCTGCCCACCACGTACCTCTGGCAGGAGGCGGCCACCAAGCACATCGTGGCCAAGCCCAGCGAGGACAAGCGCTTCTCTCACTGGACCATAACGGACCAGAAGGGCGCCGATGTTACCAGGCAGGTCCTCCAGTCCGCCCAGGTAGACGACGCCACCATTGAACTCAACCTGCCGGTGGGGTCGGGAGCGGCGTCGTTCCCCACCGCGGACTACGCGCTCACCATTACGGCACGCTACGCGAACAAGGCGAACCAACTGGCCATCACCGGCCTTGCCGTTCCCACGACCACCTCGGCCAATACGACGTCCAGCTGGCAGTGGACCGACGGCACGGGCACCTACACCGCACCCTCCGTGGACGTGATGTGGACGCGCGCCAGCAAGGATGACGGCTACGCGTACACGGCGACCATGCGTCTGGACGCCAGCAAGGCCCAGGGCATTTGCCACAACGGGCTGCAGATTACGGTAAACGGCGACCAGAGCCAGGCTGCAACGGCGACGTGGGACACCGAAGGCAACCTTACGGTTACCACGACCTTTGTGCAGGCCGCGCCCGAGGCGGACGCCACGTTCCGCACCGTGAGGATGCTGGCGTACGACGTGAATGCCAACTCGCCTCTGAGCGGGTCAATCGAACCCCTCGAGCCGCTTCTGTACGACAAGAGCTATGAGGTGCTGGTGACTGGTGCCACGGCAAAGCTGGTGCCGTACCAGGTGTCGGGTGGCGTCTTTAGCGGGTTTGCGGCCGACGCTACCACTGCCGCGGGGTCGGTTGTGGGCAACGTGCTCACGCTCAAGACGGGCTCCACGGGCGAAGCGGTCGTCCACGCCAACTACAAGCCGGTTGTTAACAGCGTGTGCGTGAACGTTGCCACGCCCAGCAACGGGCAGCAGCTCTTGCCCGACGCCTCGGCCAGCGCGACGCTCGCGAGCACGGCGTTTGCTGAACCCGGCGCTGTTTCGGGCACCGCCACCTGGAAGCCCGACGGCATGGCCGATGCGACCAAGGAGTACGAGGCTACCGTCACGCCCCAATACACGAAGGCCGTGGGCGGCGACCCATGGCAGTGCGCCTATGCACCCGAGGCCTATGCCACGACGTCTGGGCCCGCATACACCACGTTCGATGCCGCAAACGGCACGGCCTACCTGTACTTCGACGAGAACTCGCCAACGCAGCTGATCTCGGTGAAGCCCGTCGAGGACGTGTATACCACCTATGACCACAACAACGCCGACGACATAAAGAGCCTTCTGGAGACGAGCCGGCCCAAGGTCGACATCGAGGTGACGACCAACGGGGCGAATAAGGCGGACGTCACTTGGGAGAAGCCGGTGCTCGAGGTCGACGGTGGCAAGCTCGAAGGCGCCATATGGCACGCGCGTGGCAAGCTCACGCTGCCCGCGAGCGTGCAGGCGCAAGACCTGTACGTTACCGCAACCGTATACGTAATGCCTTCTAACACGCTCGACCTGGTTCACGTGGACCAACCCGCCGACATCTACGGCCTGCATGCCGGTGCCGACGAGGCCACGGTGCGTGACCAGCTGCCCGCCCAGACCGACCTCATCCTGGAGGAGGGCGTCGTTACCACGGGTGCCATCAACTGGACCAAGGTGGAGTGCGTGGACAGCGTGGGCACCTTCCGCTACAGCGCCAAGTGGACTGCCACCGGCACCGTAACGCTGCCCGCGGGCGTGCAGAACCCCAACAACGTATCCCGTAAGGTGACCATGGACGTGTACGTGGACCTGGCCGATCTGCCCGACAACCTTGCCGAGATGCCCTATGCGATACCCGAGAGCGACATCTACGACACCGAGAAGGCAATCATCCTGGATACCGACGAGGAGAACGGCACCATCTACTACCGCATTGCGAGCGGCGTTAAGGGTGACTATTCCGAGATCTATCCCTCCGACTTTAGGGAGTACCTGGGCGAGCCCATCTACCTGGATCGCGATTCCATCGACGATGACCACATGCTGTGCATAGAGGCCTACACCGTTGCCCCCAACAAGGAGCAGAGCTACATTGCCACCTTCCTGTATGAGCTGAGTGACTATATGTACATCCCCGAGGGCGAGGAGCTCGTGTTCGACGGCACCGAGCAGGTGGGCGTGTGGCTCGTGGACGACTACAAGCTTGCGAGCCCCAGCGTGGGAGCACGTGTCGACGAAGACGGCGATGCCGTCGCCACCAATGCGGGCACCTATACCGTTGTTGCCCAGGCAAACAATAGGCTCAAGTGGTACCTCGACTGGCCTGACGAAGAGAGCGAGCCTATTACCACCACCGACGACCAGACCATTACCTTTACGATCGCACCGGTCTCGGTCAAGGAATGCGACATCGACCTCGCGAAGTCGGTCGCCTACACCGGCAGCGCCGTCACGCCCAAGCCCAAGGTGACGCTGGGCGACTGGACGGCCGTCGAGGGCCGCGACTACACCCTCACCTACGCCGACAACGTGACCGTGGGCAAGGCGCGCGTGACCATCACCGGCAAGGGCAACCTCAAGGACTCCGTGACGCTGGAGTTCGAGGTGGACGGCGGCGACAGCCTCGCCATAACCTACGCCGGGCACGTGCAGACCTACGGTGACATCCCCGCGGTGCAAAACGGCGCCTCGCTCGGCACGGTCGGCCAGTCCAAGCGCATCGAGTCCTTTACGGCGACGGTGACGGGCGGCACGGTCGAGTACCGCGCCCACGTGCAGCGCCAGGGCTGGGACGAGGGCTGGAAGCGCGACGGCGAGCTCTGCGGCACCACGGGCCAGTCCAAGCGCGTCGAGGCCGTCCAGGTGCGGCTCTCCGACCGCCTGGAGCAGGCCGGCTACCACGTGTGGTACCGCGTGCACGCGCAGAACTACGGCTGGCTGGGATGGGCCTGCGACGGCGCGCCCGCAGGCACGAGCGGCCAGTCCAAGCGCCTGGAGGCCATCGAGATGGTGGTCCTCAAGGGTGACGCGAGGCCCGCGGGCTACGACGCGTCCAAGACGTCGTTCAACGGCCGCGTGGCCGCGAACGCCCACGTGCAGACCTACGGATGGCTGGGCTCCAAGAGCGCCGGCGCCTTTGGCACCACCGGCAAGTCCAAGCGCATGGAGGCCTTCTGGCTCAAGCCCGGCGGCCTGCCGCCGGCGACCGGCGTGGAGTACCAGTCCCACGTCCAGCGCCAGGGCTGGGAGACCGCCTGGCACGCGGACGGCGACATATCGGGCACCATGGGCAAGAGCCGCAGGGTGGAGGCCGTGCGCATCCGCCTCACCGGCGAGGCCGCGAAGAGCCTCAGCGTGTGGTACCGCGTGCACAGCCAGACCTTCGGCTGGAGCGGCTGGGCGCGCGACGGCCAGGACGCGGGCACCGCCGGCTACAGCAAGCGCGTGGAGTCCATAGAGGTGGTGGTGCTCTCCAAGGACGCCGCCGCCCCAGGATCCACCAAGAACGCCCTGCGCTCGCGGTAGCGACAGCGCCGACTGGGAAAAGGGGCCAAACCCCTATTCTCACTTTTTCGCAAAAGTGAGAATAGGGGTTTGGCCCCTTTTCCCAGGACGCATGAGCATGCGTCAAAATGCATGGCAGGTTTTCAACATAGGTTCTTGCGCATTTTTTAGCGATATTATGCGTGCAGATAAGAGATACGAGCGCATATTACAGATAGTCATATTGCTCCGACGGGACTTGAGACTTCGGGAATCGTGTGCTGGACGCATGGATGCCCAGCTAGAGGGCATGCCTGTTGGGCTCGTGACCAATTGCCCCGACTTTCTCAAAACTGTTCAGCCCATATACATAAATATGAAAAGGACGGTGACTCACCCGTAACTAAGGTAGGCCCCATGCAGTGGATTCTTCAGAACGTACGAGGTGATATGCATGCTGAACGCAAGTGATTCCTATTTGGCTTCCTTGGGCACGACGTTGGCCACAGACGGCAATGCCGCCGATTCACCGGATTTAGAACTGCGGTCAAACGAGGTGGGTGGCGTAACGTCTGGCAATCGGATCGTGCGCCGTCTGCAGGAGGAGCTGCACGCCAGGCCAGTCGTGGTGTGCGCGGAAACCGGAATGGACGCCGATGGTGTGCTGGCCTCGCTCGCGTCGGCAGAGGCGTCTCGTGGCGTGAAGGTGCGCGTGGACGACTATGCAAACCTTTCGGTTGCGGAGCAGGCGCGTGCGATGGGCGAGTCGCTGCGATGGTGCAGAAACAACGCGACGGAGGGCAAGCTACTTGTGGTATGCACGCACGTTCCCTCCGCAGACGAGGCCGACGTGGAGTTGCAGGTGCGCATGATGCGCAAGATCGTCTCGATGGGGGCGATGCTGGTGGTGGCTGGCATGCCCGACTGCGAGCCTTTGGCGGAGGCCTTTGGCGAAGCGGCCAGCTTTTGGTCGTGCGACTTTTGCGTGGCGGAGGAAGACGTGGCGACGGAAGGTGTGGATGCGGGCATGACGCATGGCATACCGCTTTTGGTGCATGCCTGGCAGCGCATGTCTCAGGCCATGCGAGAGGCGCCGCTCACTGACCCACATTTTCAAGAGGCGTTTTGTGCCGTTGCGGAAGGCGCGTTGCGCGACGGGCTCATCCGCGAGGAGCTGCAGTTGCGCTGCGCCATGATGATGCTTGGCAGTGGGACGCTCGACGAGCTGCGGGACGTGGTGAACACGGTGGACGAGTCGTTGTGGCGCACCTTGCAGCGAGACGCGCCGTTCTTTGGCGTGGATGCCATACGGGCGCGCTTCGACTGCGCGTGCTCGGACATGCGTGACGCCCTAGACATACTGGTGCCGGTGCTTGCCGGCAAGACAGCGCCTTGGCCAAAGCTGGTGCTTCGCGCCGTCTGTGCGCTTGTGGACCAGGGAAGGGTGGCGCGTGCGGCGGCAGTGGCGCACCTGTGCTCAAACAAGGACATGCGTGACGAGGTGGCGCTCGCGCACGCGGGAGCGTTTCTTAACGTGGGGGAGGTCGGCATCGTAAGCGATGCGGTGCGGCGGGCCAAGGATGTTGACGTCATCGCCAACCCAGAGCTTGGGGCGGCTCGCTGCATGTTGTGGGCGCTTTCCGGCGAGCACCTGAGCAAGCGCCCGGATCCTCCCCTGAACTACGACAACACGCCCATCTCGCGCGTGGCGTCCCTGGCGTGTTGGTGCAGGGACATGCTGGCCGGGTACGGCTATGGGAAGTTGGAGACGCCCCAGGACGAGGACGATTCGCTGGCGAATGCCTTGGTGCTGCACGGCAACGCCCAGCAACTGGTGTTGCAGGGCAAGCTTGAGGAGGCCTACCTCAGCGTCGTGGAGGCGGTGGCCCGGCTCGACGAGAACACGATTGCCGGTGCCCTGCTGCAATGCGACTACGTCTTTTGCGCGCTCATGACGGGCGTTAAGCTGAGTCGTCCCGAGATGGAGGCGTTCGAGCGTTGTGGGCAGTTTTTGGAGCGCATGGACCTCAAGGTGCTGTGCGGCCTGCACCATGCGGTGCTCCCGCTTGCGGGGGTGCTTGTGGGTCGGCGGATGGGCGAACCGCTGCTCGAGTCGCAGGTGCAGCGCGCCATGCGGAGCGGCAGCGTGTTGCTGCGCGGCACCTTCCTGCTTGGGTGCGCGGTGGGCGACCTGCGCATGGGGGCCTTCGTGCGTGGTCACGTGCGCCTGCAGCGGGCGTGCGACGCGTTTTCCAGCGTTGGGGCGGACTTTCTGGTAACGGTCGCAAAGGTGCTGCACCTCACCTTGCAGGCGCTGTTGGGTCCGTGCCCGGCACGAAGGGAGTTCTTGGCGTGCAGGGGTGTCTCGCAAGCGCTCGACCTCGTGGTGGATCTCGTGTGCGTGGCATGCGTACCCGTCGCCAAGGACCGCAGGCGCGGTTTGGGTCGCAGGCATGCCAAGGGGTGCCCCAAGGACCTGCTGTGGATGGCCAACGTCTTGGGTCGCGACTATGCGGAGGTCTCGAAGCGGGTACGCGAATGCATGCCCGATAGCTGGAAGGATGCGCTGGACGTCTCGCTGCTCGAGCTTGACGCGATCTTTGCGGGGTCCACAAGGGTCGAAGCGGCTTCCGGGGCACGTGCGACGAAGACGTCTGCGAGCGGAGGGGGCGTGGGCACTTCCCTGAGTACCGACCTGGCGACCGACTTGGGCCAGCAGATCGAGATAACGCTTTTGGGAGGCTTCGAGGTGCGTGTGGAGGGGGTGCCCATTGCGGGCAATCGAATCGAGCAGCGGCGCGCCAAGGGCATGCTCATCCTTCTTGCGGCGATGCCCGGCCATGTGGCCAAGCGCTTTACCCTTATGGAGAGCATTTGGCCTGAGTACGACTACCAGTCGGCAAAGAAGTGCCTCTACTCCGCCACCAGCGTCCTGCGTGCGGAGCTGCGCGTGCAGGACGAGGACTCCCGTGCCGCCAACGTCGTGGTGTCCAACAAGGCGCAGGCAACGATTCTGCTCAACCCCGCCCATGTCGTGTGCGACGTGGACGCGTTCGAGGAACGCGCCCGGAAGGTGCTGGACGGCGACGAGGACGATCGCTATGTTGTCTCGCTGTGCCGAGAGATTGAGGAGCTGTACAAGGGCGACCTTACCGTTCCGTCCACGGACGGCATGGGCATAGTGGAAAGAAGGGCCCGCGAGCTGCGTGAGCTGTATGCCGACGCCATGATTGCGGGCGCCGACGCGGCCACGAACCTGGGCATGAAGATGCTGGCCTGTCGCTTTGCCCGTAGGGCCCATGTGGCCGACACGATGCGGGAGGATGCCGTACGTGCGCTCGTCACCTCGTTTTGCGCGGCCGGTCGGCAGCTGGAGGCGCAGCGCTGCTACGAGAGCTACGCAAGCAAGGTAATCAACACCACCCGGCGGCCGCCATCGCGGCGGTTGCGCAAGGCGGTGGAGGACTTGGTGAGCAACCCCGACCAGCACAAGCTGGGCGACCGGGCGCGCATGCGGGTGGGAGGTCGGAAGACCTCGGTGGAGGTCGTTGGCTCGCGCGCGGTGTCTTCGGCCGGGCAGCTCTCGCTGGATTTGGATGGGGTGTAGGGGCGCGTCCCCCAGCCGATACCAAGCCACCGTGGCCCCTCATGCGTAGATGACACGTGAAAAACGCAAATAAGACGGCGCAATGGAACAGAACCTGATAAAGTAGGAACGCTATAACTATGCACAGAACGGACCCGCTAAGCGAAGGGACGACAATGGCCGGTTTTTTCTCTAGAATCCTCTCCATGGGTTCCGACAAGCAGCTCAAGGAGTTTAGGAAGATCGCGGCGCGTGTTAACGACCTCGAGCCGCAGTTCCAAAAGATGGGCGATGCGGAGCTGAGGGGGCAGACCGCCCTTTTTAGGGAGCGCCACCAAAACGGCGAGAGCTTGGACGACCTGCTGCCCGAGGCGTTTGCCGCGATGCGCGAAGCCTCGCAGCGCACCATTGGCCAGCGCCACTTCGATGTGCAGCTGGTGGGCGGCATCGCCCTGCACAAGGGCACCATCGCCGAGATGAAGACCGGCGAGGGCAAGACGCTCGTCTCTACGCTGGCGGGCTACCTCAACGCCATCTCGGGCGAGGGCGTGCACATCGTTACCGTTAACGACTACCTGGCCAAGCGCGACAGCGAGTGGATGGGACGCATCTACAACTTTATGGGCATGTCGGTGGGCCTTTTGCAAAACGGCATGAAGCTTGGCCTTAAGAAGCCCGCCTACGCCGCCGACGTCACCTACGGCACGAACTCCGAGTTTGGCTTCGACTACCTGCGCGACAACATGGTGACGCGCGCAAACATGCGCGTGCAGCGTGGGCACCACTACGCCATCGTGGACGAGGTGGACTCCATCCTCATCGACGAGGCCCGTACGCCCCTCATCATTAGTGGCGCGGGCACCAAGTCGGCCAGCACCTACGCCGACTTTGCCGAGGCGGTGCGTGGGCTCGTGGCCGACGAGGACTACGAGATGGACGAGGCCAAGCACACCATTGCCGCCACCGAGAAGGGCCTGGAGAAGATCGAGCGGGCGCTGGGCGTGGATGACATCTACGGCGACATGTCGGGCGAGCTGGTAAACCACCTGCAGCAGGCGCTCAAGGCCGAGTACATGTTCCACCGCGATCAACAGTACGCCGTAATCGACGGCGAGGTAAAGATTGTCGACGAGTTTACCGGCCGCATTATGGAGGGCAGGCGCTACTCCGAGGGCCTGCACCAGGCCATCGAGGCCAAGGAAGGCGTGTACGTGCGCGAGGAGAACCAGACCCTTGCCACCATCACCCTGCAAAACTACTTCCGCCTGTACAAGAAGCTCTCGGGCATGACGGGTACCGCCATGACCGAGGACGCCGAGTTCCGCGAGATCTACAACCTGCCCGTGCAGGTGATTCCGCCCAACCGCGAGGTCATTCGTCGGGACAACGACGACTTGGTGTACCGCACCGTCGACGCCAAGTTCGAGGCCGTTGCCGACAACATTGCCGAGCGCCACGCAAAGGGCCAGCCCTGCCTGGTTGGCACGGTGTCCATCGAGAACTCCGAGAAGCTCTCGGGCATTCTTAACCGGCGTGGCATTCCCCACAGCGTGCTCAACGCCAAGTACCACGAGCGCGAGGCGCAGATCGTGGCGCAGGCGGGTCGTGAGGGTGCCGTTACCATCGCCACCAACATGGCCGGCCGTGGTACCGACATCCTTTTGGGCGGCAATGCCCAGGTTATGGCCACCGACCTGCTGGCGGCCGACGGCATCTCGGCGGACGAGGTAACCGAGGAGCTGCGAGCGGCGGCGCGCGCCAAGGCCGACGCCATCTGCGAGGAGGAGCGCAAGCACGTACTGGCCGCAGGTGGCCTGTGCGTTATTGGCACCGAGCGCCACGAGAGCCGACGCATCGACAACCAGCTGCGCGGTCGTTCCGGACGTCAGGGCGACCCCGGCGAGACGCAGTTCTACCTCTCGCTGGAGGACGACCTCATGCGCCTGTTTGGCGGCGACCGCATGGACCGCATCTCGGCCATGATGCAGCGCTACGACATGCCCGACGACATGCCCATCCAGGCCAAGATGGTTACCAAGGCGGTGGAGGGCGCGCAGCGCAAGGTCGAGGAGATCAACTTCGCCATGCGTAAGAACGTTCTTGAGTACGACGACGTTATGAACAAGCAGCGCCGCGTAATCTACGAGGAGCGCAACAAGATTCTGGACGGCAAGGACCTTACCGAGCACGTAAACGAGGTGACCGCCGACACGGTGTGGCATAGGGTGTCGGGCTTCTGCCCCGATACGGTGGCCCCGGAGGAGTGGGACATCGAGGGCCTGTACAAGTGGCTCACCGAGCTCACGGGCAAGAAGGAGGGGTTGCCGCAGTTTAGCCTTGAGGACGAGGCTGCCGACATCTCTACGCTCGTGGAGGACTTCGTGCACGCCTGCTACCAGGAGAAGACCGAGAACCTGGGCGACGACATCATGCACGAGCTGTCCACGCAGGTTATGCTGCGCGTTATCGACACACGCTGGATGGCCTACCTGCAGGAGATGGACTACCTCAAGACGGGCATCGGCCTGCGCGGCTTTGGCCAGCGCGACCCGCTGGTGGAGTACAAGAGCGAGGCGTACACGGCCTTCTCGGAGTTGGTGAACACCATGTACGAGGACTTCCTGCGCACCATCCTGCGCATCGAGGTCCAGGGTGCGCCCATGCGCCGTGCCCAGGCCGCAGCCGCCCAAAGGGACCAGCCGGTGGACGAGGAGCCCGAGGAGCTCAAGGGCGCCCTGTACTCTGGTCCCGCCGAGGTCGACGGCGATCAGGGCGCAGCCAAGAACTACAAGAGCACGCCTGCCGCGCAGGCGCCCATGCGCAGCTTCTCGGAGGTCGAGCAGGCCCCCGATCAGGCAAAGCGCAAGCCGTATCGCAAGGCCGAGAGCGAGGATCCCTTTGCCAACGTCGGCCGCAACGATCCCTGCCCGTGCGGGAGCGGCAAGAAGTTTAAGAACTGCCACGGACGGAGACGCTAGGATGGCAGAGGCCGAGTCGTTTGGCCTGGATGCCTTGGCTGCCCGCCTTGAGGACGTGTTTGGCTACCTCAAGGTGGGCGAGCGCCAGCGTGACGTGGAGCGTTTGGAGGAGCTATCGTCTCGGCCGGGCTTTTGGGACGACGCCGATGCTGCGCGCGTCACGATGGAGGAGCTGGCCCGGGCGAAGGAAGACGTGCAGGGCATGGAGGCCGCCAAGCAAAAGCTCGACGACGCGCGTACCGCGGCGGAGTTGGGGCAGGAGACTGGTGACGAGGACCTGCTCGCCGAGGCCGCCGAGCTCGCCGAGTCGCTGGAACGCGACCTCACGGAGCTGGAGCTCTCCAGTTGGTTTAGCGACGACCTGGACCACGGCGATGCCATCGTAACCGTTACCCCTGGTCAGGGCGGTCTGGAGGCGCAGGACTGGTGCGAGATGCTGTTTAAGATGTATCTGGCCTACTGCGCACGTCGCGGCTGGAAGGTGGAGGTGGGCGATGCCCCCGCGGCGGAGGCGATTGGCATCGACCGCGCCACCTTTACCGTGTCGGGCAAGAACGCCTACGGCATGTTGCGCTCGGAGCAGGGCGTGCATCGCCTGGTTCGCATCTCTCCCACCGACGCAAAGAAGCGCCGCCAAACGACGTTTGGGGGCGTGGAGGTGCTGCCCGTGCTGCCCGACAGCATAGAGGTGCAGATCAACCCGGACGACCTGCGGGTGGACGTGTACCATTCCTCCGGGCACGGTGGTCAGGGAGTAAACACCACCGACTCGGCGGTGCGCCTCACGCACCTGCCCACGGGTATCGTGGTCACGTGCCAAAACGAAAGAAGCCAGCTGCAGAACAAGGCGTTTGCCATGAACGTGCTGCGCTCCAAGCTCTACGAGCTCGAGCGCGAGCGCCGCGAGGCTGAGCTCGACGAGCTGCGCGGCCCCAAGCACGACATCTCCTGGGGCAATCAGGTGCGCAACTACGTGCTGTATCCCTACCAGATGGTTAAGGACCTGCGCACCAACTACGAGACCGGCAACGTGGACGCCGTCCTCAAGGGCGGCGACCTCGACCCGTTCGTGGTCGCCTATCACCGTTGGCGCATGGAGCAGTCCTAACGTAACCCTTCGTGATACGCGGGGGACAGTCCCCCGCGTACCACGAGGCGCGAATTCGCCCTTGCATGTGGTCTGTGTAGGAAATACGTGCAGTTGGTGGTATATAAAGGCTGCTCTGCTAACATGCTCCTATCTGTCTGGAACTGCACATGAAAGCAAAGGAGCTGTTGTGCCCAACCACTTTCGTAGTACCGAGCGACAGGAGCCAACGAGTCCGCAGCCGTCGAACCCGCAGTCTGCTGCCACGACGCAGAACATGCGAGTCCCCAACCAGCAAGCCGCGGGCGCGCCGGACGCCGTACGCGTGGTAACCGCCAGCACCGATCTGGTGCCAACCGAGGCACCCGCAGCCAACGCGCAGCAGGGTGGGCAGTCGTCCAGCCTCTATGCGCCCCTGGGCGAGGGCGGCGTCGCGGTACCCCACACGGGAACTCCCACCATCTCGCTCCAAAACGTAACCATGATCTACCCGGCCCAGCCCAACAAGCCCGCGCTCGACGACGTGAGCCTGGACATCTATCCCGGCGAGTTCGTGTTCGTCGTTGGCCACTCAGGATCGGGTAAGTCCACGTTCCTGCGCCTGCTCACCCGCGAGCTGCGCGCTACCAAGGGCAATGTGATCATTGCCGGGCAAAACCTTACCAAGATGCGCAACTGGAAGGTCCCCTACCTGCGCCGTCAAATCGGCACCGTGTACCAGGACTTCAAGCTGCTGCCTGACAAGACCGTGTATGGCAACGTGGCCTTTGCCCTGGAGTGCATTGGCAAGCCGCGCTCCGTGGTAAAGGCGCAGGTGCCCGAGGTGCTCCGTCTGGTCGGCCTTGCCGAGAAGATGGACCACTATCCCGACCAGCTCTCGGGCGGCGAGCAGCAGCGCGTGTCGGTTGCCCGCGCCATGGTAAACCGTCCGCCGCTTCTGGTGTGCGACGAGCCCACCGGTAACCTTGACCCGGCCATCTCGCTGGGCATCATGAAGCTGCTGGACCGCATTAACCGCGAGGGAACCACGGTGGTTATGGCCACGCACGACCGCGAGATGGTGGACTCCATGCGTCGCCGCGTCGTCGCACTCGAGGCCGGCCACGTGGTTCGCGATCAGGAGAGGGGAGGTTACGGTTTCTATGATGCCCTCTAACCTTGGCTATTCCATCCGCGAGGCGGGTGCGCACATTCGCAGGAACTGGTCCACGTGCCTTGGCGCCGTGGTAACCATTTTCCTTTCCCTGTTCGTGATCGGCGTCTTTGCGCTGGGCTCGAACCTGTTGGGCAACCTGGTGGGCAGCGTCGAGGATCGCGTGACCATCCAGGCGTTCCTCGCCGACGAGGCCGAGCAGTCCGCCGTAGACGCCTATCAGCAAAAGATTTCGTCTTGGGACAACGTGGAGAGCGTCTCGTACAAGAGCAAGGACGAGGCCCTCAAGGAGTACCGCGAGACGATGTCGAGCCGCAACGCCGAGGATGCGGTGGAGGCGCTCGACGGCGAGAATCCCGTGCCGGCGTCGCTGGTAATCAAGCTCGACGACCCCAAGCAGGTGGAGACCACGGCCAACCGAATTATTGAGGACGCGGAGTTTGCGCCCATCGCCGACCGCCCCGAGAATCCCGGATCCTCGGTTCAGTACGGCAAGGAGACCGTGGATCGCCTGTTTAGCGTTACCAACTACATTCGCATTGGTGCCGCGGTGCTCATCGTGCTGCTTATCTTCGTGGCCTTCGTGTTTATTAACAACACCATCCGTCTGGCCATCTCGGCGCGCCGTCGCGAGATTGCCATCATGCGCCTGGTGGGTGCCTCGAACAGCTTTATTCGCGGGCCGTTTGTGGCCGAGGGCGCCATCGAGGCATTGCTTGGTGCCATCTTCGCCATCATTGCCCTGCAAGTTGGTTGGGGTCTGCTCAAGCCGCAGCTCTCCAACAGCTTGCAGTTCCTCTCGTTTGAGCTGTCGCCTACCGTGGTGGCCGGCGTGTACGTGTCGCTGGTCGTTGCGGGCGTGATCATTGGCCTGCTGGGATCGGCCATCGCCATGAGGCGCTACCTCAAGGTGTAGCGAAAGCGAACGAGAACGGCTTTTTGCCAACGCTTGGTTCAAGGGCGAACAAGGGGCGACGCTCCCCTTGTTCGCCCTTGTGGTAACACGCGGAGGCAAGCGTCCAACCGTGGAATCCAACATGAGAGGAGCATGCCATGGCGCGTAGGCGCGTGCATCGAGGAAGCAGGCGGCGCGGGTCCGGCTCGCAGCACAAGAAGAGGCGGGCACTGCTTGCAGGGACCCTGAGGGTCGTGCGACCGGGCCTGGCGCAGGTGGAGACGGCCGAGGGTACCTTTGCCGTGGCCCGCCGCGGCGTGCGCGAGGGCATGAACGGCGACGAGGTGCAGGTGAGCCTCGTGCCCATGCACGGCAAGGGTGCCGATCCTGTTGCCTACGTACAACATGTGCTCCAGCGCGCCCACGAGACGTTTTTGGGAACCTATGGCATGGCCGACCCGCTAGGCGTGGTCGCACCGCTCGACGCGCGCATGGCACACGACTTCTTCGTGCTTCCCGAGGACACGAGTGCTGCGCGACATAGCGTGCGTGAGGGAGACGTGGTGGCTGTGCGCATCTTGGAGTACCCAACGCGCTCAAGTGCCGGCGTCGTCACCATCGAGCGTCGGGTGGGGTCGGCAACCGAGCTGGACCTCAACATGGAGGCCGTGCTGGCCTCCTACGACATCGCGACGCAATTCTCGGACGGGGCGCTGCGCGAGGCGCAGGAGGTGGTCGTGCGCGTGGAGGACGCCCTGCGCGACGATGAGCGCCGAGAGGACCTGCGGGACGTGCCGTGCGTTACCATCGACCCAATCGACGCACGCGACTTCGACGATGCGGTTGGCGCGCGTCGCGTTGAGGGCGGTTTTGCGGTGGACGTTCACATTGCGGACGTGTCGCATTACGTGCGGTGGGGCAGCTCGCTGGACCTCGAGGCGAGGGCTCGAACCTGCTCGGTGTACCTTGCCGACCGCGTGGTGCCCATGCTGCCGGAGCGCCTATGCAACGATGCGTGCTCGCTGCGCCCCGGCGAGGACCGTCTGGCGATGTCGGTGCGCCTGACGCTCGACGCGCGTGGTCGCGTACTGGACGGGACCGTGTGTAAGAGCGCCATACGCTCGCGGGCGCGGTTGAGCTACGACGAAGTGGACCAGGCGCTGCAGACGGGACGGGCGGACGGCCTGTCGTGTGTTGAGGACGAGCGCGTCCAGATTGCGTCGATGCTGGAGGCGCTGGACGAGGTGGCGCGGCTGCGTCGGCGGATTCGCGCGGAACGAGGGGCCATAGACTTTGCGACGGTGGAGTCCAAGGTGATGCTCGACGAGTCGGGCAAGCCGGTTGACGTCATCATGCGAAAGCGCACGCGCGCCACGAGCTTGGTGGAGGAGGCCATGCTCATGGCCAACGAGTTCGTTGCCCAGTTGCTTGCCGAGCGAGAGGTGCCCTGCGCCTATCGCGTGCACGAGCCGCCCCTGCCGGAGGACCTGGCTGCCTGCGTGCCCGTGCTGCGCGAGCTGGGGTTGGCCGAGGGAGAGGATGCCGAGCGCATTGCCACGGGCGACGCGCATGCCATACAGCGGGTGCTGGCGGCATGCGAAGGCAAGGACGGAGCGTACCTGGCAAACGCGCTGCTGCTGCGGGCACAGCGCAAGGCGGTGTATGCGCCGCACAACGAGGGGCACTATGCGCTGGGGGCAAAGGCGTACTGCCACTTTACCTCGCCGATTCGTCGGTACCCCGACGTAACGGTGCATCGGGCGCTCAAATGGCTGGCGGCCGAGCGGGGGCAGACGCGGGAGCAGCGTGAGACTGCCACCCTGCTGCCGCAGATCTGTCGCACCTGCTCGGAGCGTGAGCGCGTGGCCGACGCCGCATCGCGGGCCTCTACGAACATTAAGGCGGCGGAGCTGTTCTCGGACAGGCTGGGGGAGCGGTTCAGCGGCATCGTGGTGGGCTGCGAGCGCTTTGGGCTGTTCGTGATGCTCGACGACATGGGCGTGGAGGGCCTGGTCTCGGTGCGCACGCTTGGCGACGAGTGGTTTGCCTACGATGCCGACCGCATGACGCTAACAGGTTCGTCGACCGGGCGTACCTGGCACCTTGGCCAACGCGTCGCGGTGGAGGTGTGCGACGTGGACGTTCCCAAGGGACGCATCGACTTCCGGCTCCTTGGTCGCTGAGAAAAGGGGCCAAACCCCCTTTTCTCACGTTGATGGTTGCGTAGTGGCGGTTCCCAAACGGACACCCAGGGGCAACCGGGCATGTCGTTTTGTTTTGTTGGGGCGTACGGTAAAATAGCAGGAAAGACAACCCGAGGAGAACGCTTTGAACCACAACATGCTTGCCGAGGAGCTGCTGCGGGCCGAGGGGCTCATGCTGGACGAGCAGGACGAGGCCGCCCGCAATCTTCTTGCCGCGTTGGCCGAGGACGCCGAGGAGTACGTGGACAAGAACTGTCCGACCACCAACGAGGTGCAATGGTTCAGCTTCCCCACGCTGTTCGAGCGCCTGTGCTATCGCAGGGTGGAGCAGGACCCGCGCGAGCTGCGCGACGTGGGCGAGCCGCTCGACAGGCTGTATGCCGACCTCGCGCTTGCGCACGTGCGGCTGGGGGAGTACGACCTTGCCATCGAGGCGCTCAAGCGTGCGGTGCGCTGGAACCCTATGGAGTGCGGGTATCGGCTGGACCTCGCCGACCTCTTTTTGGTGGACGGCGATGTGCGCGAGGCGATGGGACTCGCCTTCAGCGTGTTCGAGCGTGCAAGCGAGGCAAGACACCTCGTGCGCGCCTATGTGCTGTTCTCGGACTGGTTTGCCCGCGGCAACAACGCACGCGCGTCGGCGGCGGCCCTGCGTGCGGCGCGTCGGTTGGACATGCGCGACTCCAGGCTCGACGCCGCGCTCGACCAGGCGTCTGGCGCGGACCGCGATCCCGACGCCCTTACCGACGAGGAGGCCGACGAGGCGCTGGCCGCCGAGGGTCTGCCTACGGGCGCGAACGCGGAGGTGGCCATCTGCCTGCTCATGTGCGCCACCGACGCCGCGGCCGCGGGTGACCGCGCGCTGGCAACCAACCTCACGGTTCGCGCGCGCGACCTGGTGGGAGAGCCAGCCGCCATGGCCCTCATGCAGCTGATCAAAGGGCAGGACGACGATCCGTCTTAGGGGGAGGGGCCATGGCAAACAACACAAAGACGCGCAAGTCGATTGCGCGCAACAAGGCCGCGCGCCACGCCTACTTTATTGACGAGACGCTTGAGGCGGGTCTCGTGCTTACGGGGACCGAGGTGCGCAGTCTGCGCGAGCGAAACTGCAACATCACGGACTCGTTCTGTCTTATCCGGGGCGGCGAGGCATGGCTCATGGGGGTGCACATCCGCCCCTATTCGCACGGCGGCGTGTGGAACGTGGACCCCGACCGCAGGCGCAAGCTGCTGCTGCATCGCAGGCAGATTGACTATTTGGACGGCAAACTGCGCACCAAGGGCATGGCGCTTGTGCCCCTTGAGCTCTATTTCGACGAGCACAACAGGGTTAAGCTCACCATTGGCCTGGGACGCGGCAAGAAGCTGTACGACAAGCGTGCCGATATGGCACGACGCGACTCTGATCGAGAGATTCAGCGGGCGCTTAAGGAGCGGAGTCGCGGATAGGGGCCAGCGAGTCAGGACGCTGGCAGAACAAGGAGGTAAGCACGATGGACGCAACGGCACTGTACAAGTTCCAGTCCGGACTCTATGTAGTCTCGGCAAGCGACGGCGACGAGCGCGCCGCCTGCATTATCAACACCGGTCTGCAGCTCACCAGCAGCCCCATTCAGGTTGAGGTCGTGGTCAACAAGCAGAACTACACCGAGGGCGTCATCTCGCGTGCGGGTCACTTTGCGCTCGCGGTGGTCGCCGAGACGGCAAACATGCTGTATGTGGGCCGTTTTGGCTTTAGGACCTCCAAGGACTACGACAAGTTCGATGGCATCGAGACCAAGCACACGGTTCTTGGGGATCCCTACACGCCCGAGAATGCCGTCTGCGTGCTCGCCTGCGACGTGGTCAACACGGTCGACGTGGGTACGCACACCATCTTCGTGGGTGAGGTAAAGGACGCCGAGGTGCTCTCTGGCGATACGCCCATGACGTACAACTACTATCACACCGTGCTCAAGGGCAAGACACCGCCCAAAGCATCCTCGTTCGTCGGCGAAGCATAGCAATTTGTGCGCAAGATGGTAAGCTGAGTATAGGGTGCGGAACGCGGTTCCGCGAGGACGAGAGGGGATTGACATGGCAGATAAGACGTATAAGTTCGTGTGCACCGTATGTGGCTTTGAGGTTGAGGTCGACACCCCCGAGCTGCCCGATGACTTCGTGTGCGAAGTGTGTGGCGTTGGCGCCGACATGTTCGAGCCCGTCGAGGAGTAGGTTCGAGTCAATCGCAACCGGTGGGGCACGCCGACCATGGCATTGCAATGCCATGGTCGGCGTGCCCGCTTTTTTTGCGCTAGCAAAGCATAATGTGCATGGTCTCGGCCACGACGTCCACCAAAACCTGGTCGGAGGTTTGGGGGGATTGGGCCATAAGGCTAATGAGGCCCACGATGACGATGTAGAAGCTCTCCCGTGGGTGGCTGAGGTGCGCCTGTCCCGCTTGCAAGGGAACGCGTTCCTTTTTGCGTGCGTAGTTTTGCGAGAGTCTCTTGGCGCTCTGCACGGAGAACTGCCTTCTTAGTATGAGGTTATTCTCGCGTGTCACGATGCTGGAAAACGAGTTGGGGTCCGAGAGGCATGAGCGTAGGTGGGCGATAACGCGCTCTAGGGATTGACGCGAGTGGTTGTGGTCGTACTCCACGCCCCAATTCTCGAATTGTTCCACAAAGTCGTCCACACGATTGTCCACCACGGCATCAACGATGGCATCCTTGTTGGGAAAATAGTGATAGAACAGACTGCGGGCGACGCCCACCCGATCGCTGATGTCGCCTATGGTTGTGCCTGCGATGCCCTTTTGGGTAAAGAGCTCTAGTGCGGCCATAACAAACTGGTCGCGGCGCTTGTCTGTTTCCATGGTTCTCCCCCAGTGGCTTGGATTGACAGTTTGTCAACGGTTTTCAAGTATACAACATTCCAGCCAGAATGCTTGCCTGGCGGACAACGACACTGCGGGTAACCCCTATTGATAGGCAGACACATAGAGTGCGCGAAAGTGCCCGTATGCGATTCGCGTGTTTGGGGTAGACTAGTACCGTTGACAATCGCATGGTGGCCCAGGGCCCCAGCACGCCGGGGGTGACTGGTTTCGACAGGGTATGTTTGAGGCGGTAAGCAAGCCGTGGTCTCCTCGCCACGTTAAACAGGGGTACCGTCAAATTGAATTGACAACAATGATTCTTTCGAGGGCTATGCCCTCGCTGCTTAATTTAAACTAGCAGCCGTCAATCCGCAGGTTGCTCCCGCTTGCGGTGCGACGTCATCGAGGGAGACGCTCGCACGGACGTGGCTGGTATGCCGTGCGCTAAGATTGAACCAGCTAGGAAGCTGCGCGCTTGTTGCCAGGCGCAAGGTGACCGAAATCTAACTGGCAACTGAGCTTGGAGAAACCCGCCAGGAATGTGCTTTGGACCGGAGTTCGATTCTCCGCACCTCCACCAAAATACGAAGGGTCGAACTCGGTTTCTTGCCGGGACCCAAGTTCGCCCTTGTCTATAGCCTCGGAGTTAAGCGATGATGCTTGGCCCCGAGGCTTTAAGCCATACATCTAGTAGTGTTCACATTTAGCTGAGAGGATTAAAGCTACGCCAGGCAATCGAAGAAGCTCTCTAGAAGCTGTCCCTCGGGCGTGTCCTCCGGAGTGGTCTCAGCTACGTACTCGATGGTGCATCCCGCATCGTGGATGGCCTTCTTCGCTATCGCCGCGATGGCTTGGTCGCGTCCCAGCCTGTCGGCCTTCCAGAGTATCAAGACGGAGGGCTTGACCTCGCCGACCTTGGCGAGCATCTGCTGGAATCCCGGCCGCTCGTCCGGTGCGCCCGACCTCGCGGCGTCCCGATACTCTTTGACGATGGCGTATCCTTGCGCCTCCGCGTAGGCGTGTGCCCGCTCACGTTGCTGAGCTATTGAAGCCTCACTCTGCGCGGCGCTGGAAGACCTATAGTAGGCAATGGCGAGGTTGTTGTCGTTGCGTGCGAAATTGCTGGTTGCCATGACACTCCATTTCTGTATTCGGCGAATAAATGTATCGCGCCCTGCCGTAGGCATCTTCATTCAGGGGCGACACGCCATGGGCACGCGAATCCGTGCCCAGCGCATCTCGGAAGGACATTCATCGCAGGCCATCGGTGATCTATCTGTAGAACTCCCTGATGCGTGGGAGTTCGCCTTTGGTCGGGCCGGGGGCGTCCCTGTGTGCCTGGTAGCATGAGGCTACGGTGGGGCGCCTGTCACATATGATTAGAAAAGACGGGTCTTTGTTTTCGGTCCCTATTCTCCGCCCGCAAAGGCTGACGTACGGGAAGACGTGCGAGGTTTTAGGTAGTTGTATGCGTCTATGATGCCGTCGTATGTTATTTCATCCGGCTCAAGCATGTATTTGGCCCTCAGTTTGGACTCTACGTTAGGGAAGTCTTTGAAGTCCTCGGGACAAAATGCGAGTCTGAGCGCATCCACGATGACCTCGCGCTTATGCGCCCTCGTCGCTTCGTCGTCCCCGATCCTTTTGATGAACTTGTCCACCTCGGCCGTCACGCGGTCTAACGCGCCTGGTTGGTGGCAACTCATCGAGCCGAGTGCGGCGCACAGATCATCGTCAGTGGCGCCATGCCCCATGAGTATCACGAACAGCACGTCGTAAAGCTGCATGAGAGCGGTGTGGTTCAGTGTGGTGGCTCGGGGGTTGGCCATAGTGGCCCTCCTTTCGCGGGCCGTGTGGCCCTTGTGTCAAGCGACCCGCCCCGTGCGGGCCGCGTTTTGGTACCCCTGTTGCGGGTACCCCCATGGCCGCGCGCACGGTTGGCCCCATGTGCGCGGATTGGGGGCGCCTTCGCAGGTCACATGAGGCGGCTCGCGTTGCCGGGGCACCGAAAGCCGCTTCGAGATTCTAACGGTCCGCTACGCGAGTTCCTCGCTGGCTGGGACGACTTGCCAGACGTGTCGTCTGTTGGCTACCGCCATGAGCCCGATGAGAGCCAGCTGGTCTCGGCACGGGCCGTCCAGCGAACGGACTTCGGCAAGGGTCGCGCCACCTTGGAGGAGGGCGTCGGGCGGTCTGTGCGCACTCACCCCCTGGAAGAGGCCCCAGTTGCGTTGGATGGCGCCAGCGTATTCCTCGACGACCTCCGCGAATCTCGGATATGGCAGCAAAGGAATTTCGCACGGGGTCTCGGAAATGTCTGCCAGCGCCCGCTCGTTGTGCTCTGTCAGCTCCCTCGTGAGCCAGTCACGGTGCTCGATGCCCGCGGGGTAGACGGCGGTGAATTTGCGTGATCCGGTGAGGGGTGCTCGGACCTGGGACGTTCGATAGCCCTCGGCCTTGAGCAGGCGCGAGAAGCTGTTTCGCTGGAGCCTTCCCTTGTCCCCGCCACCGTTGTCGTGGTGCCATGCCGCGTAGCGACCGAGGACGGCGGCTATGTCCTGGGACATCAGGATCTGGTCCGGATGGAAGCAGAGGTGGGCGCCCCGTCGTGCGAGACTCTCGTCGTAGTAGTAGGATGAGCGACCGCCGACATCCCTGAGGTCACTTAGGTGTCTGCTGGCGGACTCCGTCATCCACGCAGGGTAGATCAGCGCTCGTTCGCGGCCGAGCGGTCCGAAACGCACTAGATGGGGGCATGTCCAACCGCTGCCGAAGACGTCCACCTCGCCGAAGAAGTCGCTTACGCTGTTTCCCAGGCCGAGCCACTCTCGCTTGAGGCGCTCCGACTCCCTGGTCTTGACGTAGCCGTCCTGCCGGACCATCATCTCAACGCCCTTGAGCGCGAGGTTCAGGAGGAAGCTCATCGCCCTGGGGTCCTCCGTTATTAGGCGGTGGAACTCCTTGATGATGGGAAGCTCGCCCTTGGCCGCGTCCGGGTTCTCCTTGTACTCCTGGTAGAACGGCACCACGGTGAGGCGCCTCTCCCACGCATTCGTGGCGTGCTCGGTCTGGGCCAGCTGCAGGGGGTGGTTCGTGAGCACTATCATCGTGGGGTCGCTCACCGTGACGGGGGCGGTCCCGTACTTCGGCTCGACGTCGATGGGGTCGCCGCCGGTCCAGCCCTTGAGCGTGGAGCAGACGTCGTTCGACAGGGCACCGTCCGAGAGGTCGTCGTCCACGAAGCCGATCTTGCCGAGCAACATCGCCCCTTGGAAGCCGGCGAGCTTGTGCAGCTTGCCCTTGAAGAATGCGCTTGGCGAGAACATCGCGTAGCGAACGCGGCTCAGCACCCCCTTCGAGTCCGACCCATGGGGACCGTACAGGCACGCGATCCCCTTGTACTCGGCGCTAGGGCACAGGCACGAGGAGAGGCATGTCTGGACGACGAGCCAGGCAAGCCAAGGGTCGCCCTGCGCGACCTCGAGGAGCCAGCGCTCGACGAACTCGTGCTCGGTGGCGTAGGCGTCGTAGACGCACCCGAGGCGCCGCGCCGACGTGATGTGGTCGTCGGCAGAAAGCCTCCCCACCACCTCCACGATTCCCTGGCCGGGGCCCGGCATCGTGTTGATCCGGATGATGGTGCCCTTTGCGTCGCAGAAGATGTTTCGGCTCGACCGGAAGATGAGCCCACGATCCTCGGCGTCGGCGAGCTCGTCCTCAACGTCCTGCATGACGTCGTCGTAGGCGCGTCGGGGCAGATTCGGGACGTAGAGCTTGAGCACCTTCCCGAGCCATGCCCTCCCGCTCACGTAGATGTTGTCGCAGCCCGGCTCGTCCTTGTCGGTCTTGAGGAAGTGGGGCTCGTCGTCGATCACGCAGAGGTTGTGGCGCTTGACGAGGAACTTGGCGCAGTTCGTGCCGTTGAGCGACCTCGCCTTCTTCCCCTTCTCGGTCGTCGCCTGGAGCTCGTAGTCTTCTGCGGCCTGCTGCCGCCTGAGCAGCAGGACCGCTGGGTTAGGCTTGCGCGTCCTCCGCTCACTCATCGCCATCGACCTCCCAGCATGACATCACGGCAATGGCCGCCTGCATGGCGGCGTCGCCGTCGAGGCCGGTCCTGCGAACCGCGTCCGAGAGCTGGCGCACCGTCGAGTTCAGCGGTGCGGCGCCGAGCTGCGGGATTGGCATGGCGCGCCGTATCGCGGCGAGCTCGTCGTCGCCGAGCTCCACGCCGTTGCGGGCGGAGAGCAGGGGGAGCACCTCCTCCTCCATCACGTCCGGGTCGCATCCGCGCGCGACGAGGCTGATTGCTGCCGCGGCGGTGCCGACCTCGTCGCTGTCCTGCCTCCTGGGGTCGTACCAGAACGGCCTACGCTCGTCGCCTGCGGAGGACATGACGTATGCGACCGCACTGGCCGACGTCATCTCTCCGTACGAGCGCCCGTCGGCCGAGTGTACCTCGTCCCACTTGTCGCGCATCGCGCCGTTCTCTCTGAGCCAGTCCTCTGCGCAGCGCTTCGTCAGCGAGACGCGCTCGGCATCGTCGAGGTCGAGGTGGAGCCTGTCGAGGGTTCCCGCGGCCATGGTGCAGACGGCCGAGTCTCGCCGGGACCCGTCGAAGCCGTAGCGCTCGAGGGGGTACTTCCGTCCCGTCATCTCGCGCTCCACGATCGAGACGATCGTCTCGCCGCCCTTGACGCTCTCGACGTCGATGGAGTCCGCCGCCACCGCGCTGACCGACTCCCTTTGCGCGGCGGCGAGCCCTTCGAGCAGGGGCATGACCGACTCCCCGTCACGGCTCCCCGTGATCTCGTTGCCGGTGAACGTCACGTTGTGCCTGCTGATCAGCAGCTCGTAGCTACCGTCGGGGGACTTCCAGGCGATCTTCCCCGCGGCTATCGGATAGCGCTCGCAAAGGTCCTCGAGGAGCTCCTTGCGTAGCGCGACGTGGACGCCCTCGCCGGAGAGGGACTTCTCCGCATAGACGCCCTCGGGACACGACTGGGCAAGTTGCTTAATCGCGTCGCTTGCGGCTGGCTCAATGTCGAGCACGACGAGGCGGGTGGCGTCACCGAGTCGCACGCAGACGTTGTCCCAGCGCGGGTCTACCTCGACGAGGCGTGACAGGTCGAGGCCGGCGACGTCGGAAAGCGTGCCGTAGTCCCCCTCGTGCCTGGGTGACGCATGCCATGGGTGGCCGAGCGCAATCGACGCGCATGCCGTGGGCGCCTTGGTCCCCGGGTCGGTCACGCAGCAGACCTCCGAGTCACCGATCAGTTCGCCCACGGGCGAGGCGAGGATCGTCGCCGCGGCGCGTGGTGGCCGAGGCTCACCGGCGTTGGTTGGTGGATGGGACGGGTTGGATTTTGGGTTGTCGTTGTGCACGACGCCCACCGCCTTTCTTCTCGCGGGAATTGGGTACGATGAAATGGTCTCAATCCCGCTTTCGGGGTGGTGGGGTCTGCCGAACGGTTTCTCGCCCCGAATGCATCGTCCCGCGTCGCAACAAGCTGCGGATGGATGCCTTGCGCGTCTAGGCGGGCCACATGCTCCGTGACCAGCGGTAATGCCCCGTATGCCTAGATGGTCAGATGGATAGACACAGCTAAGTGAAGTTTCCTTGCTGGGTGTCGCTCATGTGTTTGTACGGCGCCGGCCACATCTGGGCATCTGGCCAATCGCGTGATACGACCGGAGTTCCTCCTGATGGGGCCGGATGCGGCCTTGCCTGGATAACGATGGTGGGAACCTATCCGAGCTCGGTGAAGGTCGCCGGCCAGGGCTCGACGAAGGGATTGCTCTTGTCCGGTGCGGTCGCCAGCTCGTCGTCCGAGTCGAGCCAGTCGGCTGCATCGACGTGCAGGTGGCGGAAAGCGGGTATGAGCTCCCGGTCGGCGCCGACCTTCCCGACGTGGTCCCTGGCGGCCCGGCTCCGGTTGTCCCAGTACTTCTCGACGTCCGCCCAGTCGCAGTGGGACTCGCCGAAGCCGATGGCGTCGTCTTTGCCGCAGAGTCGCTTGCGGAGCGCGATCATCAGACAGGCTTCGAGGCATCGCTCCCACCCGTCATGCGGCCTCGGCCTGAACTCGCCCTTTTTCTTGACTCCGGCGAGTCGCGGGGGCCTATGCTCGGTCTCCTTCACGCGCTCGGATTCTTCGGGATACCAACTGCGCAGGTCGTGTACGACGAGCTCGCAGAGAAGATATGTCAGATACGACACGGTGCTCGTCATGTCCTTGCTCGTCGCACGCTCGCGCTTAAGGCTCTCACTGGCGGTGATCGACGGGGAGACCTCGCGTGGCACCGGCGAATGCCGGCGCTCCATCACCTGACGCCACAGCGAGTCGTTGACGCCCGCGCTCGCAGAGACTTCGTACGTCGGTAGGGTGCGTATGACGATCGTGTCGTCATCTCCCCGTTCGACGGTCACGTCCGGGACGCGAAGGGTCCCGCCCTCGAGGATCCAGCGAAACGCTTCAGCCTTGGTAACGGTGGGCCACATCCGTCGGACCTGCGAGGCGCCGACGCACGCGACATACTCGGGGTTGGTGTTCTCCAGGCAGACTTGCGGCCCCCGTGAGGCCACCGCCTTGCCGACCCATGTGACAGCCTTGTCGCAGACGTTAAGGATGGCCTTGTACCACGGAGGCGGTGACGACGCTTTCGTGCCGCGACCGCTCGTATGCTCGAGCGCGAGGAGGTCCTCGTGGAAGGCGTCGTCGAGGGAGAGGTGGGTTCTGTCCTCCCACCTTTTGTCGGCATATTCGAGCAGTCCGGCTGCCAGGCGCGAGACGAAGGCGAAGTAGAGGCGCTCCGCGCTTGGGTTCGCGAAGCTGGCGGACGCAACCGCCGAATCGGGACCTGACCGATCGGGCGTGCGGCCGGAGAGCGTGACGGACATCCAGAGCGCGAGCGGGTCCCAGCCCGTCACCCCCAAGGCGAGCACCTGGTTCTCGTCAATCCCGGTCGCCAGCGACATCTCACGGGCGTGCACCTCAGGAAGCGTCATGCGCCAGACTCCGGAAGGCGAGCTTGCCCCCGCGTAGGCCACGACCTCCTCGTGGCCTGGCACGGGCATCCGATCGCCCTCCTGGGCCCTGTCACGTGCGAGGCGCAGAAGCCTGTCCGTCGCGCTCTCGCGAGGGTCCGCCGCACCATCGTCGTCAGCCAGGATTTCCCAGGCGGCGCTTGCCAGGTCGGCGTCTGAGTAGACGTGTCCGCACTCGCGTTCGATCGCGTTGCGCACCGGAACGGCGAAGGTGGCGACGACGTCGTCTGCGAAGCGCCTGTCGAGCTCGTTGAGGTGGCCGTCCACTCCCCACGCGGACGTCCCGCCAATCGTCCCGCACATTCTCGGTGCCTCCCCCCGATGCGATGGCCGGTAGCAGCCATAGGCGTGATGGTCAGTGGAAATCGTAGGCGTCCCTCATCGAGGGCAACGTGACAATTCGGCGACGTGCCCTGCCTTCGGGGCGACGCGCCGTCTGCCGACGGCAGCCACCCCGAAGGGACGGAAACGTATTCTTGTGGGTGTACGAACCGGCACAAAACGGCCCAAGGGCAGAAAGAAGGCATTCCGATGTACGAGCGATTCCACTTGACCAGATCCCCAGAGTCCGCAGGCGCGCCACAGATCCCGACCGACCTCCCGCCAATGCAGGTCGGCTCTCCGAGACAACGTGAGGTGGCGGAGGAGATCCGCGAGGAGTACGTGGACGGGGCGAACTTCGCGCTTATGTGGTGGCTCGGCTACACCGACGACGGGGAGACGAGCGCGCGACGCGCGCTTGGCCTCCTTATGCCGCGGTGTGAGGCGGAGGCCATCGCACGCTCGATCAAGAAGTTCGTGAGCGCCGGACCGGGACTGGACGCGACCATGTGGCTGGACTGGTACAAGAGCCGCCCCTACCGGTCGGGGAAGTCCGCCGTTGGAAGTCTGCACCAGCAGATTACCAAATCTCGAACGGCTTAGCGACAACTTACGCACGAACGCCCAGGATGGAGGGGGATCACATGCCCAGGATACGAAAGCGAGACGCGAAAGCGGCCGTGAGTGCGTACTGCTCGGAGCTCGGGGAGAGCTTCGTTCCGAAAGTGATTGACTTTGAGCTCTGCCCGTACCTGCCTCTTGACGACCATCACGACATCGAGGTGGCGGGATACGTCGTGCACGAGAACGACGGCATGAGGCACGTCAACGTCATCCTGTGGCGGGTGCCCGACTCCAGGCGACCCAGTAGCGCACACGAGCTCATGCGCGTCACGCTCGTGCCGAACGGCCCGGGCGTCGTTCGAGAGGTCTGCGACTGGCTCGCCGCGCACGTCGACGAGGCCGAGCTAGCCGGCCCGCGGAGCGTCCATTACGCGGAGTGGCGCGCGATCGCCCGGCGTTGACATGCGCCTGCCGCTTAGGAGGTACCCGTGTTGTGGAATGCGAGGGCTGGCGCGCGTCACGAGAGGGATGCGAGCTGAGGCGAGACGGTGGATGCGGCGCACATTGGGTCGCATCTACCGTCTCGCCTGAAAGTGTGCACGACATCACTTGTCTTTCCGCAGCAAGTCCTCCAAACGGCTCGTGGCCCGTTCGAGCGAGCTTGCGACCTCGCCCTCCGAGGAGGAGTCCTCCGTCTCCTCCACGGGCCAGACGAACTCGCCGTCGCAGGCGATTCGCCTCACTTCGCGCATCCTGTGTCCGGGCACGACGCACACGGTTCTCGTGGTGTCGCGCCACTGCTCGGGCGCCGGTCTGTCCTCGTCGCCCCGTTCGTGCTCGACCGAGCGTGTGAGCCAGACCCCGTCTCGCTCGCCGATCTCCACGCGCTCGACGATCTCCGTGACCGAGTCGGTCTCCGAAACCGTGACGTCGTAGCCGTTTTGTTTGTCCTGGCGGTTCGTGACCGCGCCGACGTAATCGGGAATCGAGTGGCTCTCGATTTTGACGGCGGTCTCGCCGGCGTCGTAATAGACTTTGATTTCCACGATTCTTTCCTTTCGCTATCGACCGTACCCGCCTCGGGGGGACACCTTGCGACCACGCTGAGGCGCATAGGGGGTCTTCCTGCGCGGCCTCCTCCTCGCGGCCGCACGTTGAGCGCGGCGCTTCCCCTCGAGCGTCTTTGCTTTCTCTCTTCGTGTCCTGATTAGCTCGTTCATGATCCGTATCAGCTCCCTCAACAACTCGTTGATCCTTCTTATTGTTTCGTTCGTGCGGGCCCGCTCGGTCACGGGCACGTACTCCTCGCCGCTGGCCTTGGCTTCAGCCTTGGCCTTCTTTTCGGTTGCGGTGACGTTCGGGCCGAGGTGCACGGTCGGTAGTAACTCGATGCCACGCTCGCGGTTGGACCGGTGGTCCACGCGCGCATCCGAGCCCGCGCGTTCCAGCGATTCGTTGCATGCCGCCGCCCATCGCTCTCGCCAGCGTGTGAGCTCGGCGCCGCGGTCGCCGTCGCCCCAGTTCCCCGACCACGGGCTCAGGTAGCGCGTGGTCTGAACGGGGCTCTTCGATGTTCGGTCGCGCGTAGGGTGCAGGCCAACGGCCTCCGCCTCGGCCTTCGTGAGCTGGTCCGCGCCGCCCTTGTAGCGGTAGACCTTCTGCCAGCCCGGTCCGAGCTGCTTGAGCTCGGCGGCCGTGGCCTCGCGCTCGTTGCCGTTGGCGTCGCGCACGAGGTAGGCGTTGACGCTCTTCGGCATCCACCTGCCCGTGTCCGGGTCGATCGAGCGTAGCGGCGCGAGCAGGTGGACGTGCGGGTTGCCGAGCTTGTCGTGGACGGCCCACTGCACGGGCACGCCGTACTCACGTGACAGGGACTCGGCGTAGCCGCGCGCGAGCGCGATTCGCGCGTCCCGTCCCAGCTCGACCGGGATGGCCGCGTCCATCTCGCGCGCGAGCTGCGCCCTCCCGCCCCGCTCGACGGACGTCTCGATCTCGTTCCAGAGGACGGACGGCTCGGAGAGCCCCGCTGACGCGCCGTCTGGCAGGACCACGCCGCCGGCGACCACGTCGTGCCGGTGTGTGTAGTCGTGCACGCGGCCGTCGCGCCCGCACGCGATGCGCAGCCCGCCTATATAAGCGGATGCTGCGCACGTCGTGCGCGGGGAGGTGGCGCGGGATATCACCCCAGCATGGAAGTGGTATATCGCCACGGCCGTCACCTCCTCTCACCGCGCGCCCGGAGGCGCGTGGGACCAAGCTGGCGGTGCCGGCGCGAGTGGCAAGGGGCCTTTGCCCCGCGCAGCGATGGTGGAGCCCTCCCACGGCTCTCCCTCGCGGAGGAGCGCCGCAGGCCGCACGTCACCCGCATGGGTGACATATAAGTGCGCACTTGATTTTGGTTTTTGGTCTTTCTGTCCTTCATGTCCTGCCCTTCCTGGGTTTTGTGGTCTTGGGTTCCGAACTACACAACATGTTGTGTAGTTATGTACTTAGTATACCACATATTGTGTTTCGCCAAACATGCTATACAACATGTTGTGGTACAATCTAGCCATTACCACAATATATGGCATGCATGGTTGAAGGAGGCACAAAATGTCGCAGAGAAGGACCAGCGAGGAAAAGCTCGCGTCGCTGGATGAGAGGATCGCGCAACTGCTCGCGCAAAAGGAAGAGGAGCAAGCCCGCCTCGACGCAGAGGCAGAGAAGGCGCGTCACAGGACCGAGTGCGTCATCGGACGCCTCGTCCTGGAGCAGGTCGAGGGAGGCTGGCGCATGGTCGATCTTACCCGCTTGGCAAATGTGATCGCAGGCAGCGGCGAGGTGCTCGGGTGCTGCGTCACGGGCGAGCTCAGCGTGAGCGAAACCGCAAAGCGCACGCGTGAGTTCGAGCGCACACACAGGGTGGCGCAGGGGGCGCGACCGTGAGGCCGCGGGAGCGTGCCGTGGTCTGCTCGGTGGTTTCAACACGCAGGCGCCGCCGCAAACGCGAGCCCGTGATCGACCCCGTCGTGCTCGCGGCGCTCGTGCGTCTGCGCGACGAGATGGAAAGCCGTGAGCGGGAGGGAAAGTCCGCCCCGACGTTCGATTGGCGCGGCCGCGAGGGCAGCGAGAGAGGTGGGCCGGATTTCTGGCCCTCGTAGTGTCGGCTACGAGCGTGCCGCGCTCCTGCTCGCCCCGCACCTTCGGCAAGGGCGCGCGGTCGCCGCCGTCCGTGCCCCCCGCGGTTACCGCGTTTTTGCCGCAGGTGCGCGTTACGGTTCGCCGTAACAGCGCTCGATGGCTGTAACACAGAGAAAGAACAGGTCGGGGGTTGTCTTGCGGCTTCTGTTACAGTGTTACAGTCATTTCTCACTCAAGGGAAAAGTAATATGTAGAAAAAGAAAGCGTAATAGATTAGTGCGGACTGCCTGTAACGCTGTAACGCTGTAACACGTGCATCTGTGGCCGAGTGGCGCGACAGCGGGGGGATGGTGAGCCGTAACACGTGGAGCCCCGCACTGCCAGAACTATCGCGATGTTGCGGGGGTTGCGAGAGCTGCATTTAGGTTACGCGTGATCAAAAACGGAACGGAGCCTGCGCTCTGTTTGCTCGCGTGTTGCGCTCGTTGCCCAATCAGCTAAAAAGGGACGGCCACCGCATATGGCCGTCCCAAAGGAAAGGAGGAAGCGCTTGTGTCTAGCTCAGCACTTTGAGCAGCCAGTCCACGTTGGTGGTGGTGCGCATCTTTTCGATTACGCTGTCGTCCTCCAGGCAGCGGGCCACGTTGGCCAAAACGGTTAGGTGCTCGTCGCCAGCGCCAGCGATGCCAAACACGAGGTAGGCCTTCTCGTCGCCCCACTGGACGCCGTCGGGGTACTGGTGCAGCGTTACGCAGGTCTTCTTTACGGAGTCCTTTGCGTCGTTGGTGCCATGCGGAATCGCGACGCCCAAGCCCATGTATACGCTTTGCACCTTCTCGCGCTCAAACATGGCGTCAATGTAGCTCTCATCCACGGCGCCGTGGGCCATAAGCAGCTCGCCGGAGGCGCGGATAGCCTCTTCCTTGGTAACGGAGGGGCAGCCCAGCTTAATGCCGTCGCGGTCGATGGCGATGGCGGGCTTGTCTTCGGACTCGATCTTCTGCGTTATTACCTCTACGTCGGTCTCGCCCACACCTGCTTCGGCGGATACCTTTACCAGGTCGTTGTACAGGGTGTCGAGGTTGGGGTCGTTAAGGAAGTTGTTGATTACCACAAACTGTGCCTGCGGTGCGCTCTTGCGTGCGCGGTCGGCAAGGTTGGCCTGCACGACTACTATGCGGGCGTCTGCGGGAACCTCGTCCACGGAGGCATGCTCCACAATGAGGTCGGGACGGTCGAGCTTAATGCGGTTGCGGAAGCGCGTGGCGCCCATGGCGGAGGAGCCCATGCCGGCGTCGCAGGCGAAGATGATCTTGTCGCCCAGGCCAGCCTCGGCGGGACCGTTGGAGCCAGCGGCCTTCATGTTGGCAACTGCGTCCTGTGCGGAGGCAAGGTCGGAGACATCGGAGGTGCGAACGATGGGGGAGGCAATGAGGAAGGAGACGGCAGCGCCGGCAAGTACGCCAAGCAAGATGGTTATCTGCTGACCCTGGGGCGCCATGGCCATAAAGGCGATAATCGAACCGGGGGACGCGGGGCCAACGAGGCCGTTGCCAAAGAGGCTAAACAGGAGGATGGACACAAAGTTACCAGCAATGGGAGCAATAATAACCTTGGGGTTCATGAGCACGTAGGGGAAGTAGATCTCGTGGATGCCGCCCAGGAAGTGAATGATAACGGCGCCGGGTGCGGACTGCTTGGTTGCCTGGTCCTTGCAGAAGAAGCAGTAGGCAAGAAGTACGCCGAGTCCGGGGCCAGGGTTGGACTCGAGCATGTACATGATGGACTGGCCGGCAACCTTTGCCTGCTCGGTTGCGATGGGCACGAACACGCCATTGCCGATGGCGTTGTTGAGGAAGAGCACCTTTGCGGGCTCAATAAAGATGGCAAGTGCGGGCAGGAGGTGAGCGTTAACGAGCATCTCCACGCCGGACTGCAAAACTACCAGGATGGTGCCCATGAAGGGGCCAACGCCGTAGAAGCCGCCTATGGCAAGCAGCATGCCCAAAATGCCGATCGAGAAGTTGTCGATGAGCATCTCGAGGCCCGCCGGCTTCCATTTGTCGGCAAAGTTGTCCCAAGTCTTTATGACCCAGCCAGCCAGAGGACCCATGAGCATGGCGCCCATAAGCATGGTGTACTCGGATCCTACAACAGCGCCCATAACGGCAATCGAGCCAATAACGCGGCCGCGCTGGCCGGCAATCATAAATCCGCCCTGTCCCGCAATAAGAATGGGGAGCAGGAACTTAAGGATGGGGCTAACCATCTCTGCGAGTTGCGCGTTGGGGAGCCAGCCCGTTTCTATAAAGAGTGCAGTGAGGAAGCCCCACGCAATAAATGCGCCGATGTTGGGCATTACCATGCCGCTCAGTGCCTTTCCGAACCTAGACACCGCAGCTCTAACATCTGCCATTGTCTCTCCTTCCAATAGTTTCAATGAGTAAGCGGTTTTGTGGGTGTTGAAACGACAATTACGACAATAATACTTTCGGAACAAAAGAGCAATAGACTTTACCGCGAAAATTTAAGCGGTAGGGAAATATCCGCCAATGGTTATACACCTATGCCTTAAAGACGTGTTTTACCTGCTAATTACCCAAATTTTGGCGCTAGACAAAAAACTTGTTGACTTTGTTAAACCAACGGTTAGAATAGAGCTAAAAGTGTTGAAACGACAACAAAGCAGACTCAAGGAAAGGAACAAAGATGAAGGCGAAGGCAGTAAGGCTTCACGCGGCAATGGATCTGAGGCTCGAGGAGTTTGAGCTTCCCCCTATTAAGGACGACGAGATGCTCGTGGAGGTAATATCCGACTCCATTTGCATGTCCACCTACAAGATGGCCAAGCTGGGCACCGATCACAAGCGCGTTCACGAGGATGCCGCCATACATCCGCCCATTACCGGTCACGAGTTCGCAGGTAACATCGTAGAGGTTGGCGCCAAGTATGCCGACAAGTACAAGCCCGGCCAGAAGTTTACCATCCAGCCGGCCATCAACTACAAGGGCTCCATGGACTCGCCCGGCTACTCCTACGAGTTCTGCGGCGGCGATGCCACGTACTGCATTCTGCCTCAGGAGATCTTTGCGACCGACAGCTTCCTGGTATACGAGGGTGAGGCATACTACCAGGCCTCGCTTGCCGAGCCGCTTAGCTGCTCCATCGGCGCGCTCAACGCCGCCTATCACACGCAGATGGGCGTATACACCCACCAGATGGGCATCCGCGAGGGCGGCAACCTGGCCATTACGGCCGGCGCGGGCCCGATGGGCCTGGGCGCTCTTACCTACGCCCTGCACCGCGATCGCAAGCCTGGCTTGCTTGTGGTCACAGACATTAACCAGGAGCGCCTGGACCGTGCCGCAAGCCTCTTCCCGCCCGAGCAGGTAAAGGAAGAGACCGGCGTGGAGCTGCACTTTGTTAACACCGGCAACATGGAAGATCCCGTGGCCGAGCTGCGTGCCATTACGGGCGGCAAGGGCTACGACGACGTGCTGTGCTACGCGCCGGTTGCCGCCGTTATCGAGCAGTCCAGCGCAATTCTTGGCCGCGACGGCTGCCTCAACTTCTTTGCTGGCCCCACCGACACTGCCTTTAGCGCGCCCATCAACTTCTACGACGTGCACTACAACTCCACGCACGTAATGGGCACCACTGGCGGCAACACGGCCGACATGATTGAGTCCCTGGAGCTCACCGCTGCCGGCCGCATAGACCCGGCCGTTATGGTTACCCACATCGGTGGCCTGGACGCCGCCGCTCAGACCACCTGCGACCTTCCTGGCATCCCGGGCGGCAAGAAGCTCATCTACACGCACATCACCATGCCGCTGGTGGCTTTGGACGAGCTGCGCGATCGCGCTGCCGACGACGAGCGTTACGCCGGCCTTGCCGACATAGTGGAGGCAAACAACGGCCTGTGGTGCCCCGAGGCAGAGCGCTATCTGCTCAAGGAATGGGCTGAGTAGAGCCAAGCCGGAATCAAAGGGCTTGGGGCGCGACAGCGGTTGTCGCGCCTCGAGCCCTATTTTCGTTTCGCAACTTAGTCATATCATGTGGTAGATTGGAAGAACGATGGTTGAACCGGAAGGCACCAGCATGGCAAAGGCAGAGCGTCGCGAGAAGATCGTGGAGTACATAAACAGCGAGGGAACAGTAACGTTTGCCCAGCTCAAGCACATGTTTCCCGACGTGAGCGAAATGACTCTGCGCACCGACCTCAAAATGCTCGACCAGCAGCGCCTCATCATCCGCGTTCATGGTGGTGCCAAGTCGGTGGGATTTGCCGTCGGTACCGACGACCTGCTTGCTCGACGGGTTGGGCGTCGTTCGGCAGAGAAGAACGCCATAGCTCAGAAGGCAATCGAGCTCGTGAGGCCTGGCCACACCATCTTTATAGACTCGGGTAGCACAACGACGGCCTTGGCTGCGGCAATGGAAGACATGGACCTGCTGGTATTTACCAACTCGCTCACGGTGGCCTCTGAGCTCTCTCGCCTCGAGCGCGTAAAGACTTTCGTAATCGGCGGCCGTCTTAACCGCTACTCAAAGAGCACCATAGGCGCGCGTGCCATCGAGGCAGTGCGATCGCTTACCTTCGATCGGGTGTTTTTGGGTATTACGGGATACCAGCGTGGCGAGGGATTCTCGTGCGGGTCCGACGACGAGGCAGTATTCAAGTCCAAACTGGTGGAGCGCTCCCACAAGTGCATCGTACTCATGGACTCCAGCAAGGAGGGCCGCCCCTCCACGTTTAGGGTGTGCGATCTGCCCAGCGTGGATGTCGTGGTTTCCGATGGGGAATTGTCGAACGACTTCGTTGCGGCCTGCGAGGATGCGGACATTAGGTTGCTGTAGTTGCTGGGGATAGCGAACCATTTATCACGATTTTGCTAACGCTGAGCGAATTTGCAAAACAAAAGCTTGAAATTAGTAAAACAACAGTATATGCTGCAATATAGGTGTTGAAACAACAATGTAAGGCTTTGATACGAAACTGACGATTTCGTATCGCATGCAAGGAGGGATGCCGACATTCAATGCTGTACGGGAGCACGTTTTGATATCTGACCGCCCTAAAAAACAGACCGATGAAGGAGGAGTATCGATGTCCGAAGAGACCAAGACCGTCTTTGACGATGGCCCAGCCCTCGTCGTGCGCAGCGACGAAGAGCTTACGGAGAAGCTCGCACTCATGCGCGAGGCACAGGCCAAGTTTGCCACCTATACCCAGGAGCAGGTAGACAAGATTTTCTACGAGGCCGCAATGGCCGCCAACAAGGCGCGCATTCCCCTGGCCGAAATGGCCGTCGAAGAGACGGGCATGGGCGTGCTGGAGGACAAGGTAATAAAGAACCACTACGCCTCCGAGTACATTTACAACGCCTACAAGCACACCAAGACCTGCGGTGTAATAGAAGAGGACGTCGCCGGCGGGATCAAGCGCGTTGCCGAGCCCATTGGCGTGATCGGTGCCGTTATTCCCACCACCAACCCCACCTCCACGGCCATCTTCAAGTGTCTCATCGCTCTCAAGACGCGCAACGCCATTATGATTAGCCCGCACCCCCGTGCAAAGAAGTGCACCGCAGAGGCCGCACGCGTGGTGCTCGACGCTGCCGTGGCCGCCGGTGCCCCCGAGCACATCATTGGCTGGATAGAGGCGCTCAGTCTCGAGAATACCAATACCCTTATGGCAGAGTCGGACATCATCCTTGCAACCGGTGGCCCTGGCATGGTGAAGGCCGCCTACAGCTCCGGCACCCCGGCCCTCGGCGTCGGTGCAGGCAACACGCCCGTCATCATCGACGATACTGCCAACGTTGTTAACGCCGTTAACTCCATCATCCACTCCAAGACCTTCGACAACGGCATGATCTGCGCCTCCGAGCAGTCCGTTACCGTGGTTGGCGACGAGGCCTACGCGCAGGCCAAGGCAGAGTTCGAGCGCCGTGGCTGCTACTTCCTCAAGGGAGACGAGCTGGACAAGGTGCGCAAGACCATTATCATAAACGGTCGCCTTAACGCAAAGATCGTGGGCCAAAAGGCCGCGACCATTGCCGGGCTTGCTGGCGTGGAGGTGCCCGAGTCCACCAAGGTCCTTATCGGAGAGGTCGAGTCGGTGGACATTAGCGAGGAGTTCGCACACGAGAAGCTGAGCCCTGTGCTCGCCCTGTACAAGGCGGCTGACTTCGACGAGGCCATCGCCAAGGCCGAGCGCCTGGTTGCCGACGGCGGCTATGGGCACACGAGCTCGCTCTACATCGACGTGCGCGAGGCAGACAAGATCCAGCGCCACTACGAGGCCATGAAGACCTGCCGCATCCTCATCAACACCCCGTCCAGCCATGGCGGCATCGGCGACCTGTACAACTTCCAGCTCGCGCCGTCGCTCACGCTGGGCTGCGGCTCCTGGGGCGGCAACTCCGTCTCGGAGAACGTGGGCGTAAAGCATCTTATAAACATCAAGACGGTGGCAGAGAGGCGAGAGAACATGCTGTGGTTCCGCACGCCAGAGAAGGTCTACTTCAAGAAGGGCTGCATGTCGGTGGCCCTCGCCGAGCTGGGCACGATGGGCAAGAAGCGTGCCTTTATAGTTACCGACCAGTTCCTGTACAAGAGTGGCTTTACCAAGTCCATCGAGGAGCAGCTCGACAAGATGGGCATCGTCCACAGCTCGTTCTGGGATGTTGAGCCCGATCCCAAGCTGCACAACGCTCAGGAGGGCGTAAAACAGCTCAAGGCATTCGAGCCCGACACCATCATCGCCGTGGGCGGCGGCTCCGCCATGGACGCGGCCAAGATCATGTGGCTCATGTACGAGCACCCCGAGGCCGCCTTCGAGGACATGGCCATGGACTTCATGGACATCCGCAAGCGCATCTTCGAGTACCCCGAGCTGGGCTCCCAGTGCTACTTCGTGGCCATTCCCACCAGCTCCGGCACGGGCTCCGAGGTCACCCCGTTTGCAATTATTACCGAGGCGGAGTCGGGCGTTAAGTGGCCGCTGGCAGACTACGCGCTTATGCCCAACATGGCCATCGTGGACACCGACAACATGATGAGCCAGCCCAAGGGACTTACCTCGGCGTCCGGCGTGGACGTTCTTACCCACGCGCTCGAGGCGTACGTGTCCATTATGGCGAGCGACTACACCAACCCGCTTGCGCTCGAGGCAGGCAGGCTTGTGTTCACCTACCTCGCCCGTGCATACGACAACCCCGACGACGTGGAGGCGCGCGACCACATGGCCAACGCGAGCTGCCTGGCGGGCATGGCCTTCGCCAACGCCTTCCTGGGCGTAAACCACTCCATGGCCCACAAGCTCGGCGCGTTCCACCACATTCCGCACGGCTGGGCCAACGCCGTAATCCTCACGCGTGTCATGCGCTACAACGCAGCCGAGCGTCCCACAAAGATGGGCACTTTCAGCCAGTATCAGAAGCCCCAGGCCAAGGAGCGCTATGCTCGCTTTGCCCGCTACTGCGGCTTTACCGGCGCGAACGACGACGAGGTGTTCGAGAACTTTATCGTCGGCATTGAGGAGCTCAAGGCCCACGTGGGCGTAAAGCCAACAATCAAGGACTTTGGCGTGGACGAGCAGTACTTCCTCGACACGCTCGACGACATGAGCAAGCAGGCCTTCAACGACCAGTGCACCGGCGCCAACCCGCGCTACCCGCTTATCAGCGAGATTCGCGAGCTGTACCTGGATGCCTATTACGATCGTCCCGCAAGCTCGTACGAGGATTAGTCACGCGTTTGTTTGAAAGGAAAAGATCGCTATGAAGCTTCCCAAAGATAAAACGGCCATCGTAACGCGCCACAACAAGGTGGTCTACGACTGCGGCGACACTGTGGCCAAGGTGTTCAATGCCACCAAGCCCTCGTCCGACATCGTAAACGAGGCGCTCAACCTCACTCGTGCCGAGCAGGCTGGTATCGACGTACCCGAGCTCGTCGAGGTGGGCAAGTCTGGTAACAACTGGGCGATTCTTACCAAAAAGGTCGAAGGCAAGACGCTTCGTCAGCTTATGAACGAGGAGCCGGAGAAGACCGAGGAGTACATCAGGCAACTCATAGAGCTCGAGCTTTCGGTGCACGCACACAAAGCCCCGCTCATGAACCGCCAAAAGGACAAGTACATTCGCATGATTGCCGATGCGTCCGACATCATTACCGAGGCGCAGCGCTACGAGCTGCTCATGCGTTTGGATGGCATGCCCAACCACACCAAGCTCTGCCACGGCGACTTTGTGCCTTCCAACATTATTGTGCGCGAGGACGAAAGCGTGTGCATCTGCGACTGGGCGCACGCCACGCAGGGCAACGGCGGTGCGGACTGCGCCATTACCTACCTGCACCTACAGCTTAACGGCGAGAACGACCTTGCCGAGAGCTACCTGCGACTCTACTGTGAGCTTCAGGGATGCTCCGTCTCCTACGTGCAGGGATGGATGTCCATCGTGGCTGCTGCCGAGCTGGCGCGCGGACGCGTTGCCGAGCACGACTACCTGCTGTCTATGGTGGACGTTGTCGACTACGTGTAACCCATAGCAAGCAGATGATGAACGGGGGACGGGGGGCTGTATCAAAAGCCCCTGAGTAGAACGGGTGGGTTCCGCGAGGGACCCACCCGTTCTCGTGCTCCGGGATGCCGCCTCACTGCCTCGCACATTGCCCGACTACCTAATCTACCTGCACCGATAATGGAAACAAGTTCCAGTGGGGGCTCGATGCCGTCGCAGAGAGCGCAAGGCCTTCGATGTTCCCATAGAATGGTGGGTGGGTGGCGCGAGTCCGATACTCGATGGTTTCGTGAAAAAGCGTGCATAGGTCCAACATCGTCCACGAACCCCTCGTCTATTCGTGTTTTACCAGCCAAAGTCACGCAAGCAGAGGTCAACGTCCTCCTCAAAAGTGCCAAGTTCGATACCCGCTTGGCGTGCCTTGCTCGCATCAAGGCGATAATCGCGGAAACGCTCGGCATAGCGCTCGCGGTCGGGAAGGATCAGTTGCTCAACTTCGGTTCTCGAGGCGCCGAGCTTATGTGCGACCAGACAGGCGCTCTCGTAGGTCGTGAGATCGTTTGCGCTGGCAAAGTGATAGAGACCGCTTGGTAGCTCACACAGGGAGGCAAACTGGTCGGCAAGGCGCTGCGCGTAGGTCATGCACCGACGCTCGTTTGCGGTGAACTTGGTAGGCGTATGCGTACGCAGCGCCTTAAGCACGTTGCCCACGATGCCAGGCGATGGTTTGACGTGGGGAAGTGCCATACCAAACATCCAGGAGAGGCGAATGGTCACATAGTCGTCCATCTCGCGTGCCATCCAGGCGTCAACGTCTGCCTTGTGCAAGCCGTACTTCGTGACGCAGCAGGGTTCGACATGCTCGTCAAAGGGACCGGGTACCGAGAGTCCGTTGAAGACCTGCTCGGTCGAGATGAACATCATGCGCTTGCCCTTGGCCGCACAAGCGCGTGCGACTGCTATGGCTGAGTCACGATTGACGAGCCCAGTTCCCGCGGGATCGTTTTCACAGTCGGCGGTCGCTGCGTTGGCTGCGGTGTGAAACAGCAGGTCAAAGTCAAGGTCGAGGAAGAATCTCTCGACCTCGTCGGGACGGGTGTAGTTGACGTCTCTGCGACTGACGGGCACAAACTCGTAGCGGTCACGGTTGTAGAGCTGTACGAGACTTGCCAAGTAACCTGTTGCTCCCGTTATTGCGATGCGTTGCATGCGACCTCCTCATGGTTGTTGGGCGGATGCAGTCCGTGGGGATATCCCTTTCGTGTACAGGCGTCAGCCCTATGGACACCGAACCGAACGAAGTACGCGGCAGGGACCGATGATGGTGTATGAGCCAGCTGATGCGGGGATAAGGCAGGACTCGGTCGGCCCGAGGTCGACGCAGCCGTCAGCCGTTTCGATGCGCGCGAAGCCTTCCACGCAGGTCAGCACAGCATAGCGATGGTCACAGGTGAACGTTTGGCTGTCGCGCGTGTCGACGACGTAGCTCCGAAAAAACCCCGCGTTGACACCCAAGCGCTCACGATTAACTTGTCCGGGATCATATGCGCCGAGATGCGTCACGACAGGCTTGCTGGCAGTATCAAGCACGTCAAAGGCCTTGTCCACATGGAGTTCGCGACCACGTCCCCAGTCACAGATGCGATAGGTGGTGTTGCCGAGGCTGGACACCTCGACCGCAAAGATTCCGGCACCAAGGGCGTGCATGGTTCCAGGGGGAATGAGGATGAAGTCGCCCTCGTGCATCTCGATGCGCTGCCCATACCGATCGCCGATGGAGTCGTCTGCTGCGGCTACGCGCAGCGCCTCGGTGTCGTTGGTCGTGCAGCCGGCAATGAGCGTCGCATCTGGCTCGGCATCCAGCACATACCAGGCCTCGACCTTGCCATGGTCCCCCTCAGCCGCCTGCGCGTACTCCTCGCTAGGATGCACTTGGACCGAAAGGGTCTCGACAGGGTCCATGAAGGTAACCTGCAGAGGTGCGTCGTCAGGAACGTCTCCTAGAATCTCTTGGTGGTAGGATGCGATAGCATCGGCTAGCGTCATGCCGTCGCATGGCCCGTTGCGGACGACGCCCATCGTGGTGGGGTGGGCAGAGACGTCAAACGCCTCGCCATGGCGGTCATCGTCCGACCAGTCGATGCCGCGCGTGCGGGCTATGCGCGACCCTCCCCATATGGGGGAGAGGTAGAACGAGGTAAGCAGCAAGGGGCCCATGCCTGTCTCCCGTGTCCTAGATCTCGATCGTGTCCACGCCCTCGGCCTCCATGCGCGAGCGGATTTCCTCGATGATTGGAATGCTTGCCGAGCAGCCGATGCGACGGGCGCCAGCACGGACCATGGCGAGGAACGTGTCAGCGTCTCGAATGTCGCCTGCCGCCTTGACCTGCACCTCGTCGCCCACGTTGTCAAACATGAGAGCAACATCGGCTACGGTCGCCCCTCCCGTTCCAAATCCCGTCGAGGTTTTCACGAACGTCGGCTTGATCTCGCGGGCAATCTCGCACAGACGGAGCTTCTCGTCGTCGTCAAGGTAGCAGTTCTCGAAGATGACCTTCGAGGGGACTCCGGCCTCGTTGCACACGGCGACGATCTGGCGCATCTCGTCGGCGACATAGTCCCAATCGTGCATTTTGACACGCGTGACGTTGACCACGTAGTCAATCTCGTTGGCACCGTTGGCCAGGGCGTCTCTGGTCTCGAACACCTTGGCGGCAATGGAGGTCTGCCCCAAGGGGAAGGCGATGGCGGCTCCCGTGTCGATGTCGGTGCCAGCCAGCTGCTGCGAGCAGAAGCGTGACTGGACTTGGTTGATGGCGACCATCCTAAAGTGATAGTGCTTGGCCTCGTCGCAGAGCTTTGCCATGTCGGCTTCGGTGGCGTCTGCGTGCAGGTTGGTGTGGTCGATCAGACGGGCAAGGTCGTCAAGGGTCCATGCGCTCATGAGTGCTCCTCTCATGGAGTTGCCAGTTATGAAGACTATGACTCAGAATCGCTTCCATTTGGCCCATGCGACGCCAGCTAGCCTAAACTACAGATGAGAATATGACATATAAAGCAATAAGCCATGTAAGGGAGCATCCAATGCATCGTTATCAGACCGTCTACCGTGACCTTCTGGGCCAGATCACATCGGGGTCCCTTGTGCCCGGGACGGTCCTGCCTACCGAGCTGCAGCTGGCGAAGGCCTTTGGGGTGAGCCGCCCAACCATCCGCCATGCTCTGCAGATGCTTGAGTCCGAGGGGCTGGTCGACCGTCGAAAGCATCGGGGAACGATGGTCCTGGAGTCCAAGATCGAGCAGGGGTTCGCCACGAGTATTCGGTCGTTCCACGATGAGATGCGCTCGCATAACCGCGTGGCGCTGACCGATGTCCTTGCGTGCTCGGTCGGTCCTGCAGATTCGCATGTGGCAACTCAGCTGGGATTAGGAGAGGGTGACCCGGTCATGCGCCTCGTGCGCGTGAGACATGCCGACCGGCTGCCAAACGTGCTGGTAAAGACATACGTACCGCACGCTCTGTACCCCGGGATCGAGACGACCGACTTCAGAACAACCTCACTCTATGCCACGATGCGATCAATGGGCGCACCCGTAGTGCGGGCGCATCGAAAGCTCGATGTCGCCCTCGCTGACCGAGAGGTCGCGACTGCGCTTGGCATCGAAGTCGCCTCGCCCGTGTTCGTGTTCCACACGGTTGCCCAAAACGCCGACGGTAGGCACGCAGAGTACTCCATCGCCACCTATCGTGGCGACACGAATTCCTTCGAGTTCGATACAAGGTTGGAGTAAGGCAAAGCTACGACCCTCCAACAACGGGGCTGTATCAAAAGCCCCAACCAGGCATGTTGCTGGCTCAATACTGAAACGTTGTGACCTGACATATGCCCTCCTTTGTAAAACCGCAGCAACGAATTCTGCATTTGCTGCACTACTAAACGCCTCGGGTGGGGTGCCGAGGCGAGGCAGGTTCCTCGCGAGCTCGCGAGCGTGCACTCCGCCGCGAGGCGGCCGGGGTGTCTGGCCCAGCGTCCTCCTCGGATACTGGGCCAAGAGACGCCCTATAGTCGGTCTTCTTCCAGAACGATTCTGTCGCACAGCTCATAGACATCGTTCAAGGAGCGGCCGCACTCCCCGCACGTGCACTCCTGTATCGCGAGGCTGCCCTCTATGGTCACCTCCCAGCCCTCTATGGACGTAGACCCGCACACGGGGCACGGAATCGTCGCCATGGTCATGGCCTCCTTTCGCGGGCACCCCCGCCCGCTCTCATGCGCCCGCCCCTCGTGGGTCGCGTTTGCCTGTCGGCGCTCCGGCCCCTTACGGGGCCGGGGTGGGGCGGATGGCTAGGCGTTACCAGCTGAAAAGTACCATCGAGTCGTCGTTGCGTCCCGCGTCAGCGTCGAAGAGATCCCACACGTGGCGCGCTCCTTCGGGCACTTCGTCCACCTGGTTGTCAATTGGCCACACGTCGAAGCGCTCTCCGTGCTCCTCGAAACGGAGCCCGTTCAGGTCTAGGTCTTCGAAGAGGTATTGTGTGCTCTCGTACTCGCGGGCAGTCAGCTCGCGGCAAAGCCGCACGTCGTCGGCGTTCTCGCTGATCGTGTAGAAGCTGAGTCGTCCCTCTTCGTCGCGCTCGAAGCCAATTTGGGACTCGTCGGGGGCGGTGTCGTCGTCGGAGTCCTCGTCATGCCCGAAATAGACGTAGTGGCCGGCGGGGGTGTTGTCTGCCCATTCCTGATCGTCGTAGCCTGTTCGCGCTTCGACAATCAGCCTCGCCGGCTCCTCCACTTCGACGTCAAAGGTGTAGTAGACCCAATTGGGGCTAATCTGGTATTCGTCGAATTCGCTGATGTCGCGCCCGTTCTTGACTGCGATCAAGCGGTCTACGAGGGCATTGTGCAGTTCTGCGAGTTTGGGGTCCAGTTTTGGGTCCACGTCGTAGTCGTCGGCGGTCACGTGCCCCTCGGTCGCTACGACGTCAATCTCCAGCCGTTGCGCTGGTTCGACGTGGTGCGCTGCGTCGCCTCCCTCGGCCTCCCAAAGTGCAAGGATTAGGTTCGCGATGGCGTCCTCGTCGTGTTCCTTGTCCGAGAACTCGCAGATGAGCCCCACGATTTCGTCGAACAGGTCGCGGCCTTCGTCGTCTAGCTCGTTGCGTGGCCCACATACGCCTTCTTCGACGCTTTCGGCAGCGGTCCAGTGCCCCATCTTGCGGGCGTACTCGATATTCTTTGCCCCTTCGAGCATGTCGCGGAGCTTTGCCCGGATTGCCTCGGCGGTGGTCGGAATGGTCGTGCTGGTTCCCAGGGTTGTCTCCATGATGTCCCTGCCTTTCCGCGGGGCTTCTGCCCCGCATCGTGCGCCTCGTCCTGTACGTTGCGCTTTCCATGCCTATATCAAACCGAAGTTGGGCAAATGACTTTCGGAAAACACACGGAGGGTGCGCGGACGGTTTCCGCGCGTTACACCGACCTGCTATGAGACAATTGGGAGGTGCGGACCCTATCTATCGACCAATGAGTTGGTAGCCCCCGCTAGTGTGGTTGTCTGTGTGAAGCATGGACGTCCGCTGATTTCACGGCACTCCTCGCCCCCCGGAGGACCGACCTCCCTGTTACGGCTAATCCATGACAGCGTGAAAGGGATGTAACATACAAAAGGCGCAGGTGAAGAGCTGTTTATATGTAGCCTGTTACAGTGTTACAGGCGTTTTCTTGCTAGATAAAAAGATAGATGTATGTGGTATACGTAGCGCAACGGCGCCGTAACACCGTAACGCTGTAACACGGGGCCAGTGTCTTGGGGTGAGCTTTTAGGAAGTGGCAGTCGATGGGCTTCGATATGCGGCGAGGAACTAAAGCGAGTGTGATTGGTGAAGGTGCGTTAACAGTGCTGAGCTACGCATCGGCGAGCTTTCGCACCTTCTGTTCGCGCCGGCTCTCGTAGCCAAAGCTCTTCGTGAGACGTCCGTGTCTTCGGAGCTAGCAGGTGCTCGAGCGGGGGGCAAGGAGGCGGTGCGCACGGAGTACGAGCGAAAACTGTTCGTGGGGGCAATCCGCAGGGGACAGAAGCGCCAATGAGCCTCGTCTTGTCCTTCGCCGCCCGCTACGGTTTGTAGGTGTGCTTGAACCCGCAATCGTGGCACGCCCACGTCTCCTGTCTGCGACCTGCAGCACCTGCCACGAGGCCAGGTGCGCCGACCAGGATGTGGGCGACCAGGGCGCGCATCACGCTGAAGCCGCCCCTGGAGGCGTCGATCCTGATCCATCCGGACCTCGTGCCGCACATGGGGCACCTCTTGGGAGGTCTTCCCATAGGCCATCACACTCCTTTGTATGAGTTGCCAGAACGTCACTCCCATTCTCGGGCGCGTCCACGCAAACGATGCATAAAACCGCGTTTATGCATCGTTTGCGCGCGTCCCGGCCCCCGTGCGAGGGGGCCGGGGGAGTCCCTACGCCTCCATCACGAGCTGGAGCCTGTCGAGGATCTGCTTCGCCGCGTCGCGCACCGCCTGCATGCACTGGCGCATCTCCTCCTCGGTCTTTCCCACGGCCCAGCTCGCCACGTAGCCGAAGCTGTAGTCGCTCGTGTCGAGCCCCAGCGCCGCGCTCACGGCGTAGGCCACGCTCTCGGCCTGCACCTCGCGCATGGCGCGGTCGGGGAGCTCCTCCGCGTCAGCGTCGTGCATCACGGAGTGCGCGAGCTCGTGCAGCGCCGTCTTCACGGTCTGGCCCTCGGGCATGCCCTTGCGCACGGCGATGTAGCCCATGCGGCGGGAGAACAGCCCGTTCGTCTCGGGCGGGAGGCCGTCCACGACCTCTATGGGGTAGGCGCTCACGGCCTCGATGGCGCCCATCAGGGAGTCGAAGTCGCTGACGTCCGCTCTGACCTGGCTCGCTATCTCCGGCAGGGGCTCGCCCTCGGTCTGGCTCACGTCGAAGACGTGGCCCACGCGAAAGCCCGCGAGCTTCTTACGCTTGGGAGTGTCCTCCTCGGTGGCCTCGTCCTCCTCGTTCTTGCTCTTGACGACCATGGGAACGAGAATCTCGATTCCTCGCTCGCCCTTGCGCACGTGGCGGCCGAAGTCGCGTTTCCAGCTGCGGTACGACGCCACGCGTGTGGCCTCGGGCATCTGCATGGCGATGAGCATCGTGTTGTTGAGGCTGTAGTCGTGGAACTTTGCGAGTGTTCGGAGCCACTTCGCCCATTCCTCGGAGTCCCACACGGAGCGGATCCCGTCCCCGAGCCTGTCGAGCGCGGCCTGCGCCTTTGCCTGCGCGGCCTCCCTGCGCTCCTGCCTGGTCATGTCCTTGTAGTCCTTGTTGGTCTTCATGTTTCCCGTCTCCTCTCGGGTTGTGGCTGCACACGCTGCGTGCGTGCTCGTCTGCAACCCTTGGATGCCAAGGGTCCTCGGCCCCCGTGGTAGGCCGGCGCAAGGAGTGTGCATGGCAACCTGCACCAATCGGGCGACCGATTTGTGACGGGTTTCGTGCGTGCCCTTGCGCGGGCCGTGCGGGCGGCCCCGCGGGCGACGCCTGCGTCGTACGCCACGAAAGCCTTCCCCACGAGTCGGTAGGGGTGCCTGCGAGTGCGGGAAGGGCGGACGCGTGGGCTCGGCACGCGCCGTGGCGGCGGCCCCCGGCCGGCGTTCTGACCTGCACAAATGCTCCACAAAAGAAAAAACGCCCACCGTGGTGGCGGGCGCTGGCGCTCGGGCGCGTGTGGTCGCATGGCTACATGCGGCAGACCCCGCGCACGTGGCAGACCCGCATGCGGGCCTGCGATGGGTCCAGGCAGAAGGTCAGGGCGTCGCAGCGGACGCTCTCGGCGCCCGTGACGGCGTGGGCGGCCATGGCGGCGGTGAGGTAGGTGTCGGGCAGGGTCTCGCCCATGGCCTCGACCGACTCCTCGACGTCCTCCTTGGTCACGTCGATGAGCTGCGAGGGCAGCGGGGTCACGAGCCCCACGCACACCTCGTCGCCCTCCACGTAGACCAGGTCGGTGTCTCCCAGCACGCCCAGCACGAGCATGCCCGCACGCGTGAGCGTCTCCGCGGTCAGCTCCGCGCACGCGTGCCCGTACGCCTCGGGCATGTCCTCGCAGCCGTCCCAGCCCACGGGCTCGGCGCCCACGGTGCCAAGCGTCTGGATGCCCTCGCGTGCGGTGGTGGTGATTGTCTCGCTCATGGTGTCCCCTCTCGGACTCGTGAGGGGATGCCCTTCACCCCCTCGGTGGCGCCCTTAGGGCAAGCGGCTTCGCCGTGTGGCGCCATGGGTGCGGGCATGGCGCGGCGCCACGCGGCAGATCCGCGTCTGGCGGAGGGCGGGAGCGTTAGGGGTGCCTGCTCCCGCCCGTAGCCTGTGCCAGGGTGGTGCCACCGAGGGGCCGAAAGCCATGTTCTTCTGAATATCCTCTCGTCAAATGGGTAAATCACCACAAAAGGCAAATCAAAAAATGGAGTATGCGTGCCTCGTAAGAAACACCAAGCAAACGATAATAACCTTGCCATTTGCTATTACCGATTCTCGTCACACTCGCAAAACGAAGCTTCCATCGAGCAGCAACGCGACGCCGCGCACAAGTGGGCAACGGCAAAAGGATTCACCATCATAAAAGAGTATGAGGACCGTGCCATTAGCGGAACTACATCGGACAGGCCAGGATACCAGCAGATGCTGTTCGAGGTCTCAAAGATCAGGCCCGCAGTTCTCGTCCTTTGGAAGGCCGACAGGCTGGGACGCGATCGGTTCGAGGTCGCGCTGGCTCGCAAAACGCTGTCCGACGCGGGGTGTCGAGTCTGCTATGTCGCCGAGGCGGTTCCTGACGATGACAGCCCTGAGGCCGCTCTGATGGAGTCGATGCTGGACGGCATGGCCGACTACTACAGCAGGCAGCTGGCGAGAAACATTCGTAGGGGCGTAGAGTACAATGCCAAACACGCCCTCTCGAACGGCCACAAGCTGTTGGGGTACTCAATAGGAGAGGACAAGCGATACGTCATCGATGACAAGACCGCGCCGGTTGTTCGTCGGATATTCTCTGAGTATGTTGCAGGGAAACGGCTCGGAGCCATAGCTGACGAGCTCAATGCCGAAGGACTGCGTACCGTGCGCGGTGGCCCCTTCAACGTTCATGGCCTTCGGAGAATACTCAAGAACAAGCGCTATACGGGCGTGTACACATATGGCGACGTCGAGGTTGAAGGCGGCATGCCCGCGATCGTTGACAAGAACACGTTCGAGGCCGCCCAAAAAAGGTTTGCCCAGAACAAGAGGGACGGCGCGCGCGTCGCCCGTGAGGTCGATCAGTCGGGCGCCGACCGGTACTGGCTTACTGGAAAGCTGTTCTGTGGCGAGTGCGGCCACTCCATGCAAGGCACTTATGGTACGAGCAAGGGCGGCAGGAGATATGACTACTATGGTTGCGGAAACCACCTGAAGGCGCGTGGGTGCAGGAAGAAGAACGTCAGCAAGGGGCGGATCGAAAGCGCCGTCACCGCCATTCTTTCCAAGCTCCTCGACGACAACGAGCTGCTTGCCTCCTTTGCCGTAGACGCGGCGGCCTATTACCAGGAGACTTACGGCGACGATTCCTATGTGCGGGGGCTCGAGGCCGATCTCAAGGATGTCGAGAAGTCGATAGCCAACATTGTCAGGGCAGTGGAAGCCGGCATGTTCTCCGAGACGCTCATTTCGAGGCTCAGCGAGCTCGAGCGGCAGAAGAGCGCTTTGACCGACGCCGTCGAAACCGAGAAGGCGAAGGCAGCCCTCATGGCGGATGAGTGTGGCATCGCAAGAACCTTCGAGCGTTACGCCCATGCAAACCTCGACGATCCCGAAGTGCGCGACGACGTTCTGGAGTACTTCATAGACAAGATCTATGTCTATGACGACAGACTGCTAATTACGGGTGACTTTACCGACTACGTCGGCGACGACCGATATCGTCGCGAGCACTACTGGACATTTGACGACTACGAGGCGGATTTCGCGAGCTCAGGGGTGTTCGACCTAAGGGAATTCAGCTCCACCATACGACCTGCGGGTCCGTGCGCATAAGCGCCACGGGCCCGTTTTTTATGAGAATGCCCTGCGGAGAATCGAACTCGAAGGGCCGCACAAG
>CACZFB010000010.1 GCA_902780305.1 uncultured Coriobacteriaceae bacterium
CCGGCGCGCGACGGGCCGGAGGCGGGCACGCGCGTCCCGCCGCCGGACGCCCCACCTTGCGCGTCGCCATGCGTCATCTTAACTTAATGGCGGTGGGGTTACCCCCTTTGATGGGCGGACACATTCTGGCCAGCCCGCGAACAGTAACGACATAGGCTTCAACCTGCGAAAACAATGCTTGGTTGCATAACGCCATCGGAATGCATGTGATATGATTATGGAAATTCCGTCGATTGGAGTTCGCCATGAAGCCGCATGCCCTAAATCGTAGCCGTATTCGTTGCCTGGGAGTCTTCCTTGCGGTGCTCTTGGTGGCCCTTGCCGCGTGGGCGAAGCCTGCCTTCGCGGATGCGAAGGGCAAGCTTATGGTCGGATCCACCGGGGGGTACAGATCGTTTACGAGTGTTGCCGAGCTTAATACCATGCTCAAGAAGGGTGGGAGCCAATTCACAGACATCATCATGGATGGCGACTGGAACGACAGCACGGGCCTGGTGATCCCCAAGGGCAGGACCATGAAGCTCAAGATGAACAACCACAAGTACGACATGGGCCTTAGCAAGGGCAAGTCGGGCGGTTGCAACATCAAGCTGGAGGCAAACGCGCGCCTCAATGTATATGGTGGTACTGGAAAGTCGGGCCACACGTTCTACTTCTTTAGCTCAAATGGCAAGCGGAGCGGCGTTGCGAACACCCCGACGGCCGGCCTCCTCTGTGGCGGTTGGAACACGGCCGGTGCTGGTGGCGTCTACCTCATGGAGAACGCCAAGCTGGTGCTCGACAACGTAACCATTGGCGGTTGTCGAGCGGAGCGTAGTGGTGGTTCGGACGGCTACGGCGGCGGCATCTGCGCGTGGCAAGATGCGGTCTCGGTCGAAATGCACAACTCCAGAATCATGGGCTGCTATGCTGACAAGCAGGGCGGTGGTGTCTATGCGGACAACGTGCGCTTCGTGCTCGAGATGAACGGCAATTCCGACATCAGCCAATGCGTTGCCGGGGACGATGGTGGCGGCGTGTACCTCAACTCCAAAAAGTCGGCAATCAACGGTGACGAAAGTAAGAAAGCCGCGATTGAGAACAACAGGAGCTTTGGGCATGGTGGCGGCGTCTACCTAAACAGCAGCAGCCAGAGCGTCGGCAATATGGTGGTGCGCGGCAACTACTGCGACAAGGACGGCGGCGGCATCTACTCAAACTCATCTGATAACTCGTTTAGCAGCCTCACGATTCAGAACAACACCGCAGGAAAATCCGGCGGCGGTATCTATCTGTGCGGCAGTCAAAACACCATCGGATCGTGCACGATCACAAACAACAAGGTTTCGTCCGGACAGATGAAGAATGGCGGCGGCGTATACATCGACAAGGACTATATGACCGTTACCGGCAAAAGCGTGATTAAGGGCAACAACAGCGGCGACTTGGTCATTGGTTCGAGCACGCGCGTACAATGCGACCTCGTCAAGGGCGCCGAGGTGGGTCTGCACGTTCTGGATTTGGGGGCCACGCGCAAGCTCTCGCGCGACAAGTTCCCCGTACCCAACTGTGCGCAATACATCCGCCTCGCCTCCGGTGCGCATCACATGTCGTTCAAGGCGAGCGACCACTCCATGTGGATCGTGAGCAACAGCATAAACTCCACCGCCGACCCTGGCACACCGGTAACACAGCCACAGGCCACCACCGTCATCTCGTCTGAGCAGGCGGCGCCAACGACTGCGGGGGTTCGGTACCTCAACTACCCCGTAATCAGGGGCTACGTGCGCTACCCAAGCGTAACCGACGGAACCGTCGACCTTGCGACGCCGTTCTACTACTCGGACGGCTACTTCATGACGAACCCCAACGACTACAACGCACATCTGGCCACGGCCTCCATGTGCATGGCCATGAGTGGCTTCTACCTCAACGCGGGCGATACCGACCAACCGGATGGGTACGTAAACAAGCACGCGTCGGCTCGTCAATTTATGTCGGACATCGGCTGCGATGACAAAGACATCTACGTCAACGACTTCAACGTGCAGAAGCCGGGCACCTCGACCATTGGCGTAACCATCGCACACAAGCATCTCACCGATGTGTCTGGACAAAAGGTCATGGAGATCCTGGTGCCCATCGCGGTGCGCGGCGCCGGCTACGAGGCGGAATGGGCCAGCAACGTGACGCTGGGCAAAAACAAGGACACCGAGGCCCAAGGATTTGCGGACGCGGCCAACAAGGTGGAGGCCGAGGTCGTGCGTTACCTCAAGGACCATGGCCTGGACAAGCAGATGAACAACGTGCGCTTTTGGATCGCGGGCTACTCGCGTGCGGGTGCCACGTCCAACCTCACGGCCAAACGGCTCATCGAGCGCTATAGCAACACCGGCGCAAAGGTGTTCGCCTACACGCTCGAGGCGCCGCAGGGTGGAGCGGACGCGGCGAGGAGGCTCGACGAGTCCAGGTACAACTGCATCCACAACTGCGTAAACAAGGCGGACCTGGTGCCGCTGGTGGGTCCCACCATGATGGGCTTCAGGCGCTATGGCGTGGATCACTATGTGCCGGGTTCTGCGGCTGGCGCGCCAAAGTCGACCAAGGAATCGGCCATGCGCTCCGGCAGCAGCTACGGAAGCCCCAGCGACAAGGGAACTGGTATCGGTTGGGGCGGCGACGTTAACCTCTGGGTGCAGAATACGTCGGACAACAACGCCTACCTCACGGCCAACGGCAACTACCAGACCCAGCGGAGCCTCATGATCAAGCAGCTCGCAGCCGTCGACCCCACCATCATATTTGACGACTTCCACGGCTTGGCCGATATCAATTACCTCTCAGACGACAAAATCCAATACAAGAACAATGGCAAGTCCGTGGAAGAGGCGAAGTTCGTCAAGGACTTCATGGAGGCGGTGCAGCACTGGGGCGTCGGCAATCGATGGACCTACAGCAACGGCATCAATGGGGCCATGCCCCTGGAGAGTGCCATGCAGGACGTGGTGTCCGTCGCGTTTGGCCTCACGTCCAAGGACGCGGCAAAGTTTGGCGGTCGCGCGGGACTCATCCTCAACCAGTACGACAAGACCTGGGGACCCGGCAAGTCGCTCTGGCGAGTATATAAGAGTGCCATTGGCAAATGGCATAACAAGGATGCGAGCGAGAAGCAGGAGTACATCGACGACTTCATGACGAAGTTCAAGAAGACGGGGGCCCTCGACCATCTGTCCTCCGCGCAGCGATCGCAGATCGAGAAGAAGCTGCCGAGATTCTTTGACCTGGCGCTCCTCGTTATCAGTGGCGACTATAAAAACGAGGTATACGACTCGGGCAAGACGGTGATGATGGGCACGTTCGCCGCGAACGCGGGCCGCATCATGACGCATCACTATCCCGAGATCAACCTGGCGTGGCTGCGCTCGTACGACAACTACTACGCGAACGACACCGCGGCCTACCGCATCAGCACGCCCTCAAGCACGATGGCTCCCGTCGCTCTTGCGGGGGGCAGCGCATTGCAGCCCAACGAAGTCAACATAGTGCCGTCCGGTGTCGAGAAGATCGAGCTCGACGTGCCGGAAGTCAAGGGCGAGGCCATCTACTACAAGCTCGAAAAAAAGGTTGGCAACGCGTTTTACCGCGTGAGCCGCAAAACGTGCGCGAACGGGTTCGACATCAATCGCAACGGCGTCGACTTGAACTTGAGCGGGGCAAGGAATGGCGATACGTACCAGCTCACGCTCTACGCCATGTCCTATGGTGCCAAGAGCGCCCAGTCAACCTACCAGTTCAAGTACCAGGGCAGGAAGCACGAGGTCGTCGTTAAGGATGACCGCGGCAAGGAGTACGCCAGGTACCAGTGGGGCGAGGGCGTGGAGAAGACCTTCAGGGGTGACGACGACCTCGAGGGTAGCCTGCGCTCATGGAAGGTGTATCGCATTCAGGGCGGCAATCGTGCTGACGTGACCAAGGAGGTCATACCGAATCCAGAGCGCTTCAAGACCACCATCCTCATGCCCATCGCAGACGGCAAGACCTGGGCCGCAGACTACAAGCTCGAGATCGTGCCGGAGGTCAACGGCTCGAACGAGGCCACGGTCCTGCTTGAGACGCCCATGCCTGACCAGCTCAACGACAACCTGCAGACCGAATCCACGATTAAGTGGTACAAGCACAGTTCCTACTCGCCTGGCGAGCGGATCAAGTCGACGTGGTCGCTCGAGAGCGCTGTGCAAAACGATGGCGGTGGCAGCAACGGAAAGAAACTATACACGCTCACCTACAAGGGAACGATCACCTTGGACAAGGCGCTGCTGGACAAGTTGCCCGCCAACGCGAACGGAGACATGAGGTTTGCCTACTACTACTCCGGGATGCATCGCGGCCTCGTGTACACGCAGCACTTCTTCTTCCCCAATGACTACAAGATCGTAAGCGGCACGCCGTCTGCCAACATCTTCGGTAAGGACAGCCTTACGTTGGAGGTCCAGCTCGAGGTTCAGTCGGACAAGAAGCCCACGACGCTCAAGGAGCTCACCATCAAGCAGGTGAGTGCGCTCGACGAGACCAAGGTGCTTGCCACCAAGAAGGTCATGGTTACGATCAAGAGCGCGGACGGCAGCTTTAGCGTGGACACTATCCCCATTCCGGGCGCGGTGCTCACGCAGTGGAAGGCGGGCACGGGCACCGAGCTCGGCAACGCCGCCGGGCAAACGCCCACGGCGGGGCAGTTCAAGTTTACCGCAGCGGGCAGCGGCTGCGAGGTCATCGCATGCTACCAGCCCGCCATCACCGAGCTCAACGCGTTCGTGGCGTATCCCGTGGGCGACCAGAAGCTGGCGACCACCGCCACCGTTACGGGCAAGCTGGGCCTGAGCGATCAGATGCGTGAGGCGTTTGGTCTTGCGAGCAACATCGTGACGCTGGACGTAGACAGCGTCACGTGGAATCCGGCTGGCGCAAAGGGCAAGGCCGAGTTCGGCAAGTCGTACCAGGTGACCGTCAAGGTGAAAGGACGGGCCGAGGGCATCAACTACGTCCTGCCGTGGAACACCATGAAGGTAACGGGCACCACCAGACAACATCCCGAGGGGGATGCGACGGAGGTTCCCACGACGGTGAACGCCGCGCAGAACAGCGTGACGTTGGAGCTGGGTGCTCCCGAGGCGCGCAAGCACAACGTAACGGTCAAGCAGGTGCGCGTGGGCGACAGCTACAACGAGGTGTGGCAGGAGGGCGAGACCTACACCATTACGGCAGGCACCCCCCTCGTCAACCGGTACTTCTCGGGCTGGGTGGTGAAGGATGCTCATGGCAGCGTGGTGACGAAGGCCGTGCTGGGTGAGGGCAACGCCGCCAAGCCAGTTCTCAACGTGACGCTTCCCGCCGGCACGGGCGATGCGGGCAACCACCTTCCCGCAGACTACTCGCTCACCATCGAGGCGATGGCCGACCTCAAGGTGCCAAAGGACTCCATCAAGCTGATCATACCGACGCTCCTCAAGGGCCTGCCCGACAGCGCAACCCTCACGTACAAACGCATGGACCTACCTGTGGCACAACAAGCTAAGGCAAAGAGTCTGCCCATTACCTGGTCGTCCAAGAGGGAGGTGGAGACCACAAACGGAACGAGCACGTATACCTACGAAGGCTCGGTCAAGCTGGACACGCAGGAGATGCAGGCGCTGGGCATCTACGAGTTGCCAAGCGAGCAGGACTGCCTCCAGTTCTCCGATGGCCCTGAGGTCGAGGTGGTGAGCTTCGCGCGTCTCTACGACCCCGATGGCGACAAGTCTGACAAGATGGTGTTCAAGATCAAGACGACCGTGAAGGACGACCCCGAGGCCGTTACGCGCTACGCCATTGCCGTCCAGCCCTACGACGCGCGCGACACCAACAAGGCGCTGACCGTTGGCTCTACCACGATTGCGGCCGAGGGCATCGATATGACCGACGAGCACGTTGTCGTCACCGCGCCGAGTATCCCGGGAGCTACCTTTGCTGGTTGGGCGATTCCCGAGGACGCAAAGATCGCCTTCGCGGAAGACGGACCGCACACCGACGCCGTGGAGGAGTTCCTCATCACAGATGTTGACGCCGAAGACGGCGACACCTACGCGCTCAAGGCACTCTATAAGCCGCAGGTGACAACGGCGGAGATCGCAATCGGCAAGCCGATCGCCCAAAACGAGCTCGACGGCCAGCCCAGCGTGAGCGTTACCGTTGCCGAGGCGGCCAAGGAGCCGTTTGGCATCGAGCAGAGCACGTTTGAGCTGGGCAACGCCTACGCCGCTTGGCAGCCCCAGCACACGACGGCGGACTACAACACGACCTACCGTGCCGACGTCCAGCTGGGCAAGCTCCTCTCCGACAACAACTACGCGCTCGCGAGCAACGCCACCGTGACGGGCAAGGAAGTCTGGTACCAAGGCGACGAAGAGCAGCGCGCGGACGTCCAGACCACCTACAGCAAGGACGACGGCATCGCGAGCCTGCACTTTGTCAGGACGGACGCGCGCCAGCACGTCGTTACCACCAACGACGTCGATGAGCTTGAGGAAGTCGTGGAACACACGTGGGACGAGGGCACGACGCACGTGCTGACGGCAAACGTGGACGACGCCTACCGCAAGTTCGAGGGCTGGACGGTTACCGTGGACAACAACGAGCTCGACGAGGCCGCACGGGCCAAGGTGCTCGCGGCGCTGGGCCTTACCGAGGACGCGCTCAAGCAGCCGTCGATCGAGTTCACGCTGCCGGCGGGCAACGAGGAGAACGGCCTCGGCGCGGACTATAGCCTGCAGCTGATGGGCCGCTACGTCGAGCGTGCCAATACGCTTTCCGTGCCCATCGAGCTTCCAACGGAATCCGACGCCAAATCCGTCACGCTCACGTGGAACTACGACGGACAAGAAAAGACCTACAAGGCAGAAGACCTGCAGTGGGACGTTACCATTGAGGACATTGATCCCAATACCGACCATGAGCTGGTCCACCGCATCACGATCGTCGTGCCCGCCGCGCAGGCGAGCGAGCTCAAGGAGGGCGTGCAGATCGTCGGTCTGCCGGAGGAGCTGTCCGTGGAGTCGAAGGCGTGGGGCGACGACGAAAGCCTGGCCATCACGCTGCGCTATATCGAGCCGGTAGAGGCCATCAATGAAACCAAGACGATCACCGTGAAGATCTATCCCTGCATACCCGGACAAACGGCCTACCAGAGGCTCAAGGACCCCACGGATTCAAATAAGCAGTACGAGATCGTGAAGACGTATACCGTTCCGGCGAGCGAAGGCGCAACCTTCGACGTAGTTGCGCCGGATATCGAAGGTGCCGAATTCAACGGCTGGGGCTATGCGGAGTCGGGTGACTACGTGCTCAAGGAGAAGGCGGACAACCAGACCCGTGTCATGCGGCTCAAGGACGTTTCGCATTCCAATACCAACGCCACAGTCGAGGTGTACGCGCGCTACCGGCCCGTGACGCAAAAGGTGTCCGTGACGCTGCCCACTCCCGTAGCCGACCAAGACCTCGCAACGTCGGCCGCGGCCAAGGCGTGGGTCAGCGACGAGACGGCCGCCCTGTATGACGGCGTCACCATCCGCTACGAGGGCACGGCCCCCAACACGAAAGAGTACAAGATCGCGGGCGAAGCCGGCAAGAAGTACCTCGACCTCGGCGCGCTCAACGTTACGTGGTTCCCTCCCTCGCAGAAGGCCCTGTACGAAACGGAGCACGTGGCCAAGGTCGATATGCGACAGCACGTGCGCAGCTTCGGTCTCGGCTTTGCCGACGATCTCCAGATGGAGCATTGGTCCAGCACGAATGACGAGTCAGCCTCGACCGTCGTACCGATTCCCGTTATCACCGACACCCAGGCATGGGCATACATCTGCTTCAACACGACTGGCAAGCCCATCCACGAGGTCACGCTGTGCGACAACGTTGAATCAGGCGAACAGGCCTACCAGTGGGAGGAAGACTCTGAGCACGTGCTCTGGGCACCCGATATGGCAGAGAAGCGCTTCGACCACTGGACCGTAACGCTCGCCAACGGCACGGAGCTCTCCGATCGCGCCAAGGCCGATTGCGGCCTGACAAGCGATGCCCTCACGCAGCGCAAGCTTACGATCAAGGCACCCAAGGCCACCTTCGACAACGGTCTCGGTACCACCTACGCACTCAAGATCACCGCGAACTACGTGGACAAGCCCAACGCGCTCGAAGTGCAGGAGCTCGTCTCGCCGGCGTCGGACGAGGTAAAGCGCACTGCCAAGCTGGCGTGGAATGGCGGCAATGCGACGGTTGACGTGGCATGGGCGTTTGAGGACCACACCACGGCCTCGGGCGGCCTCGTGTATGCAAACACCAAGTACCTGGGCACCATGGTTTTGGACGCCCAGACGGCCGACGCGCTGCAGAGCCAGGTGGGCGTCACTCTGCCGGACGGCTTTACGCTTGTGAATGCGGAGGGCAACGCGCTCGTCGCGGGCTCCAAGCTGCCTAAGAACGAGGACGGCAGCCTCACCGTGCGAGTCTCCTACACCACGTCCTCGAAGGGCAAGCACCGCAGTACCTACCACACGGTTACCGTCGTTCCCATCGACGCGAATACGGGCGAGCAGCTCAAGGGCGCCGAGACGAAGACCTTCACCGTGGAGGGTGAGGGTTTGGCCGACGACGAGTTCCAGCTGAGCGCCCCCGCCTATGACGGCGCCGCGTTCTGGGGCTGGGAGATTCCGGCGGGCACTGAACTGAACCCGAAAAACGTGGAGAAGCTGACATATAAAGATGGCGACAATGACGTCACGATTGAGGATGCTTTCAAGCTGACCGATGATACCGTTGGAGCTAAATCCTGCACGCTGCATGCGCTCTATGCACCGGTGGTCAGCAGCGCAAGCGTGAGCATTGCCACGCCGGTGTCGGGCGAGACGTTGGCAACTACGGCATCCGCAACACTGCGCGTAAGCAACAACCAGATGTTCTCGGACCTCAAGCTGAGCGACCTCGCGACGACGTGGACGCCTGCGCCTGCTGACGGGAAGGCCAGATACGACGCGTTGTATCAGGCCACCGTCGAGCTGGGCGAGAACCAGGCTGGTCGCCGCTTCGTGCTTGCAGACGATGCCACGATTACCGCCAAGGGCACCTATGACGAGGACATTAACGCCGCGCTGGCAACGGAGGACCGCACCGTGAAGGCGCAGCTCTCGTTCAAGCGCACCGACAAGCGCTACCACAACGTCAAACTTGCCACGGATGCCAAGACGACGACTGGGGAAGAGCCCAATCAAAACACGTTCCCCACGTATCAGTGGGATGAGGGAACCGTCCATGCGATGACGGCTACCGACACACCCAACCAGCGCTTCGACAGCTGGATTGTGATGCTGGCAGACGGAACCGCGCTCTCTGACGCCGCAAAGCAGGCGCTCGGCATCAACGGTACCAACGCGCTCACGGATCCCTCGCTCAAGATCACGGTTCCCGCGGGCACGGGCGACGGTGCGGATGGCAATCGCCTCGCGCCCGACTACGCGCTCAAGATCACGGACCACTTCGTAGACAAGCCGAACCAGGTTACCGTGTCGAACCTTGCGCTGCCGACGGCTCCCAACGCAACGCTCGATGGCGTGGCTACGCTCACGTGGGGTGAGGCCACGGGCCAGTCTGCCGACGCCTACGTCGAGTGGTCGTTCTCCGACCACACCGTCGTCGCCGACGACATCGTCTACAAAAACACCGACTACTACGGCACCATCACGCTGGACGCCCAGACGGCCGACGCGCTGCAGAGCCAGGTGAGCGTCACGCTTCCTACTGGCCTCACGCTGGTGGATGCGGAGGGCAACGCGCTCACTACTAACACGCTTTCCAAGAACGCGGACGACAGTCTTACCGTGCGCGTTAAGTTCAACACCGAGGAGGTCGGCGAGGCGCCGCTTGACGAGTGTCGCGTCTACATCGTGCCGGTGAATGCCAACAACGCAAACACTCAGTTTGCGGGCATGACGACGGTTACGGTGCACTACAACGACCACTACATGGAGGTCGACGCACCGCAGATCGAGGGCGCCAAGTGCATCGGTTGGACGATTCCCGAAGAGATGCACGGCAAGGTCAAGTTCGTCATCGAAAGCGATGCGAGCACGGCGGACAACCCGCAGGCCACAACGACCGACACCACAGAGCTGGCCGGCGATGAGGCAACGCTCCGGTACGTGGGAGCAGATCCATCCGCATCCCAGACGTTTACGGTATACGCGCGCTACGTCCCGCTTGCCGATTCCGTGTCCATCTCCATGCCCCAGCCGACTGCGGGCAAGGCGATGCCCGGCGCGAACAAGGTGACGGCCACGGCCACGTTCAGCGACAAGACCGCCACGCTGTTTGGCTTCTCGGACGAGCAGAAGACGCAGACGCTCACCGTGCCTGCAACAGGCGGCATCGTCTGGACGCCGCAGGTTAAGGACAACAAGGCCGAGTACGACACTGGCTACGTTGCGGACGTCAAGCTCCTGCTGCCCGAGTCCAAGCAGTTCGCCGTCGACGAGGATGCGACCAAGCTCACGGCCACGTTGCCCGTTGCTACGGGCTCGACCGAGGACCCCGAGCCGCTGATTGCCTTCCTCGACGCGTCCGACACGAGCGTGGCCCTCATCTTCGACCCGACGGACGAGAAGCTCGAGGCGAGCTATCTCGCGCAGCCCGCCGACCTCTATAACATCACCTACACGGAGGATGCGGCCGTCATCAAGGAAGCGCTTCCTCCCACCGCCGAGCTCGTGCTCACCAACGGCGAGTGCGTCCTCATCCCCGTGACGTGGAACAATCCCACGTGCGTGGACGCCGATGGCACGGTTAACTACGGTAACAAGTGGACGGCCACGGGCACGGCCACGCTGCCTGAGGGTATTCTCAACCCCGAGAACATAAGCCTCGACGTGCACATGGACGCGTACACGGCACTCAAGGTAATCGAGCCGGACGAGACGGTCGAGCCGCCCTACGCCACGCTCGATGAGGATGTGTACTCCACGGAGCAGGTGACCCTACTCGGCTCATACAACGACGATGACGAGATCTACTACAGCATCGGCATGGGCAACAACGAGTTCGTCAAGTACGAGGGCGAGCCCATCTACCTCAACCGCAGCACCGTCGACGAAGACAACATGCTGGTCATTCACGCCTACATCGCCAAGGATGGCGAGCCCATAAGCGCAGTCGCTGGGTTCTTCTACAGGTTGGACGAGCGTGTGCCGGTGCCGTCCGACGACGAGGTCGTGTACACGGGCGATGCCTGGACGATTCTGGCAGCTACGGAGGACTATAGCGTCGAACAGATCGAGCGCGTGGACGGACCAGGCCTTAACGAGGACTATGGCGTCGATACGGACGGCGATGCCTTCGCCGTTAACGTGGGCACCTACAAGGTTACGCTCAAGATTGCGCCCAAGCTCTCGTGGGAGACCGATGAGCTCGAGCCCTACGACGAGTTTGAGAACGAACCCGCGCCCGATTACGAAGACAAGATCGTGACCTTTACCATCACAAAGGCCGAGAACACCGTTACGACAACCGCCAAGACAGCAAAGCAGACGACGACGTACAGCCCGAACGCCGCAAGTGCGCTAGCCGCCAATGTTAATGTCTCCAACGCTCAGGGTGCCGTAACCTACACCAACGCGAGCACCAACGCCTATGCCAGGAACTTTGCCGTCAATGCGAAGACGGGTGCCGTAACGGTGCCCAAGGGTACGCCGGCCGGCACCTACACCGTTGTCGTGCGTGCCACGGCGGCCGGAGACAATAGCTATGCGGCCGGTTCGTCGGACGTGTCGTTCGTCGTTGAGGTAAAGCCGCTTCCCGCACTTATAGTCTCGCCCATCGCGAACCAGACGTACAGCGGCGGCGCGCTCATGCCCACGCCCAAGGTTACGTGCAACGGCAAGGAACTCAGGGAAGGCGTTGACTACACGCTGACGTATGCGAACAACACGCAGGCTGGCACCGCCACGGTTACCGTAACGGGCAAGGGCGCCTATGCTGGTACCAAGCCCGTAACGAGCAGCTTCCGCATTGACGAGCCGCCCTGCGGTGTGTCGTATCGTACGCACGTACAAACCTTTGGCTGGCAGAAGTACGTGAACGATGGTGACCTTTCGGGTACCACCGGCAAGAGCAAGCGCCTGGAGGGCATCAACATCAAGCTCAACGATCATCCCTACGCTGGCGGTATCCAGTATCGTACGCACGTACAACGGGTCGGCTGGCAAGGCTGGCGCAAGGACGGCGCGATGGCTGGCACCAAGGGCAAGTCTTTGCGCCTGGAGGCCATCGAGATCAAACTCTATGGCGAGCTGGCCAATCACTACGACGTGTACTACCGCGTCCACTGCCAGCGCTTCGGCTGGATGGGCTGGGCCAAGAACGGTGAGCGCTCCGGCTCGGCGGGCTACAGCCGTCGCCTCGAGGGCATTCAGGTCGTGCTGGTAAAGAAGGGCGATCCCGCCCCACCGGTGGCGTTCAAGGGTGTTACCCAGCGCTACTCCGTGCCGTTTAGGCAAAAGGGCAAGTAGGCTGAGGGATTTATCGTAGCGTTGTGCGGGGGACACGCCTCTACAAGGTGTGTCCCCCGCGCGTCGTGGTGCAAAGGGGACAGTCCCCTGGACAAAAGGGACAGTCCCTTGTGTCCAGGGAACTGTCCCTTTTGTCCAGCGGACTGCTCCTTCGTACCACCCGTCTACGCCTGGAACACCACAGACTCGCGTGCGCACGCCCGGACGCGCTCCCACGAGAAGCGCTCCACGAGCTGCTCGGCACGCACCTGCTCGCCCGGTTCGGCCAAGCCTACCGTTGCCGCGAGCCTGCCCAGCAGGCGCTCTGGGCCAGCGTCGTGCGCGCGAATCTCTCCCAGGTCCAGGTCGCGGTCGCGCTTGGACAGGCGGCGACCATCCGGCGCAACGAGCAGCGGCACGTGCGCATACGTGGGTCGCTCGTAGCCCAACAGCTCCTGCAGGTAGATTTGTCGCGCCGTGGATCCCAGCAGGTCGTTGCCGCGGACCACCTGGTTTATCCCCATAAGCGCGTCGTCCACCACCACCGCCAGCTGATACGCCATCACGCCGTCGCTGCGTCGTACGAGAAAGTCTCCGCAGTCGCATGCGAGCGTTTGCGTATGCGGGCCGCACACCAGGTCGTCGAACGCGATGCGGCCCGCTGGGTCGTCCTCCTCCGGCACGCGCAGGCGCGTGGCAAAGGGACGCGTGCGTGCGCGTTGCGCCACCTCGTCGGGGGTAAGGCCTCGGCACGTGCCGGCATACAGCGGCGTGCCATCCGAGGCGTGCGGCGCCGTTGCCGCGTGCAGCTCGGCCCTCGTGCAAAAGCAGGGATAGGTGAGACCGCGCTCCTCCAGCGTGTGCAGAGCCTGCACATAGACGTCGGCGCGCTCGCTCTGGTAATAGGGACCCTCGTCCCAATCGAGTCCGAGCCACCCAAGGTCGTCCAGCAGCAGCCGCGTGGCCTCCGGCCGCTGGGCGCGTGGATCGAGGTCCTCTATGCGCAGCACCAGGCGACCGCCGGCGGCGCGCACTCCCAGCCACGCCATGAGCGCGGCAAACACGTTGCCCGCATGCATGCGACCCGATGGCGTGGGCGCAAATCGACCCACCACGTTATGCTCCACGACCTGCCTCCTCGCCGCACCGAACACAGGTGCCTTGCCTTTGTTCTGACGCCGCGCTTTAGTCCACGCGCTCGGCTTTCATGGCACGCTTGTTGGCGTACATGCGCTCGTCGGCGAGCTTTTGTGCGGCGTGCAGGGTGTGCGGCTCCGCCTCGCTCACGTGGGCGGTGCCAATCGCCACGCTCAGCGTAACGTCGCCCACCGGTGTCGCGCTCTGCTCGTCGAGAGAGACCTCAAACAGATGCGTGCAGCCCTCCAGCCGCTCGTCCAGATCGTCTCCGGCAATAATCACGGTAAACTCGTCGCCGCCCGTCCTATAGCACGTACCCTCGATACCAAACGAGCGCTGGATCGTGTTTGCGGCGTGCTTAAGATAGCGGTCGCCCGCCGCGTGGCCATACGTGTCGTTTACCTTCTTAAGAAAGTTGACGTCCAGCTGGCAAACGATGGCGTCATTAAGCGTGCCGTCCGTCAGTGCCGCCTCCACCTCGTCGCGCATAATCTTCCACGCGGTAGTGTTGCCCATGTTGGTGAGCGCGTCGGTGTAGGCAATCAGCTCGATCTTGTCGGCGTAGGCGGCGCGGTCGATGTAGGTAACGCTCTTGCCCGCCGCCTCGACGGCAAGCATTGCCGAGAACACAAACAGACCGTGTCGCGCGAAGAAGGCCGAGTCCGAGACGCCGTGCTTGGAGAAGGTGAACACAACGAAGTCGGCCACAGCACACAGCATAAAGATGAGAAAACCAAGCAGGGCAAAGTTATGAGATACCAACGCGGCGCGGATGTCGGTGCGGACGCTCTCGCGTACGGCAGCCACGACCTCGATGGCCACTATGGCTGCGCACGACAGGAGCTGCGCGTGCGTAATGGGCAGCGTTGCGTGCATGTCGGCGCCAAACACGAGGAACAGGATTGCCGTAAGCACGATGCAGCCCGTGGCAATGACGCGTGCGGCCAGGTTGTAGCGCCGCCAGTTTCGCGGGTGGACCAACGAGCTGGCAAAGCACACGATGGGGTAGGGAACGAACAGCAGGGACATGTACTCCAAGGCGCCGAGGAGTGCCCCAGCACCGCTGATGAGCTGTAGCACCTCGGTGACCATGCACGACCAGATGCCCATGAGGATGATGGCCGACCCCAAGGCGAGCAGGTCCGACTCGCTGTGGTCGATTTCGCGCAGCACGATGTCGAGCCCGATTATGGCGAAGCCAATAAAAATAGTGATAAGACTCTCTGCGAGCACGAACCCGTGTGAGCGCACGTATTCCTGCATGAAGGCGCTTGTCTCGGTAATGCACACATCCAGGAGGCGGGGAGCGATATTGCCATAGACGGGACGTAGCTCCAGGCGCGCCATCTTCCCGGCGTCCTCGGGCGTAAGCGGCGCATAGTTAAAGTGCGTCGCGTAGAGGTTGTCGGTCGGTGAGCGCTCGGGGTCGAAGGCGTACACCTCCTCGTCGTCGTAGAAGAGGTGCAGCATAAGGTTTTCGCTCTCGAAGATGAAGTCCGCCTGCGCTGGAATGTTGTTGGGCAGGCGCCTAAAGATGGTGGTGCCGCCATCGGAGAAGTCGGGGAGCGACCTGAGGTCGTCCAGGAAAACGGGCGTGCCGTCGGCGGTGGTCCAGCCCTCGTCGAGTGAGAGGTCCTGGACGGTCTTCGGGTTGGGGACGCCCAGCAAGTAGGGGTGTGCCGTCAGGTAGGCCACGCACACGACAAGTGCCGCAAAAAACGCCAGGGCAATGCTTATGCGCGAGCGTGCGGGCACCTTCATGCGACCTCCCTCCGTGTGTGAACGCCTCTATTTTAATCCAATATGTTGGCGCCTATCAAAGGGGGTAACCCCCATTGATAGGCGTCGCAATATGGTCTCTTATTCGTATATCGAGAAGCGGCTCTAAAAAGCCTTGGAATGCGCTATCATCGACTATGTGTGAGTATTGGCCGCGCAAGGGAGCGCGGACAAGGTTACAGAAGGAGAGGACATGGCGAGAAAATTTAAGTCCATGGACGGTAACAACGCGGCGGCGTGGGTGTCGTATGCGTTTACCGAGGTGGCGGGTATTTACCCGATCACGCCGTCCAGCCCCATGGCCGACTACGTCGACCAGTGGGCAGCCAAGGGCCAGAAGAACATCTTTGGCACGCCCGTTAAGGTCGTGGAGATGGAGTCGGAGGCCGGCGCCGCAGGCACCGTGCACGGCTCGCTTGGCACCGGCGCCCTGACCACCACCTACACGGCGTCGCAGGGCCTGCTGCTTATGATCCCCAACATGTACAAGATCGCGGGCGAGCAGCTCCCCGGCGTGTTCCACGTGTCCGCACGTACCGTGGCCAGCCACGCGCTCAACATCTTTGGCGATCACTCCGACGTTATGGCCTGCCGTCAGACCGGCTTCGCCATGCTCGCCGAGACCAACGTGCAGGAGGTCATGGACCTCGGTGCCGTCGCGCACCTCGCCGCCATCAAGGGCCGCACGCCGTTCCTCAACTTCTTCGACGGCTTCCGCACCTCTCACGAGATCCAGAAGGTTGCCATCTGGGACTACGATGACCTCAAGGACATGGTGGACATGGACGCCGTGCAGGCGTTCCGCGACCACGCGCTCAACCCCGAGCATCCCAGCGCGCGCGGCAGCCACGAGAACGGCGACATCTTCTTCCAGCACCGCGAGGCCTGCAACAGCACCTACGACGCGCTTCCCGCGGTCGTCGAGGACTACATGAACCAGGTCAACGCCAAGCTGGGCACCAACTATCACCTGTTCGACTACTACGGCGCTCCCGACGCCGACCGCGTGGTCGTGTGCATGGGCTCGTTCTGCGACGTGCTCGAGGAGGTCATCGACTACCTCAACGCCCAGGGCGAGAAGGTTGGCCTGGTCAAGGTTCGCCTGTATCGTCCGTGGTCGGTGGAGCACTTTATTGCCGCGCTGCCCAAGACGGTTAAGTCCATTGCCGTTATGGACCGCACCAAGGAGCCCGGCTCCATTGGCGAGCCCCTGTACCAGGACGTCGTTACCTCGCTGTTCGAGGGCGGCGTAGAGGGCGTCAAGGTTATTGGCGGCCGCTATGGTCTCGGCTCCAAGGACACGCCTCCCGCGAGTGCCTTCGCCATCTACGACGAGCTCAAGAAGCCCGAGCCCAAGCGCGAGTTCGTGGTGGGCATCGTGGACGACGTCACGGGCCTCTCGCTGGACGAGCCCTCCGACGCGCCGAACACGGCCGACCCCTCCACCATCGAGTGCAAGTTCTGGGGCATCGGTGGCGACGGCACCGTGGGCGCCAACAAGAACTCGATCAAGATCATTGGCGACCACACCGACAAGTACATCCAGGCGTACTTCCAGTACGACTCCAAGAAGACCGGCGGCGTCACCGTCAGCCACCTGCGCTTTGGCGACAGCCCCATCCGCTCGCCGTACTACGTGAACAAGGCCGACTTCGTGGCCTGCCACAACCCCAGCTACATCGTTAAGGGCTTCAAGATGGTCCGCGACGTCAAGCCTGGCGGCACCTTCCTCATCAACTGCCAGTGGGACATCGACGAGCTCGACCGTCACCTCAACGCCGAGGCCAAGCGCTACATCGCCAACAACGACATCCACGTCGTGCTGATCAACGCCATCGACCTGGCGCTTGAGGTTGGCATGGGCAAGCGCACCAACACCATCCTTCAGTCCGCGTTCTTCGCGCTGGCCAACGTGCTGCCCGCCGAGGAGGCCATCCAGTACATGAAGGATGCCGCCGAGTACTCCTATGCCAAGAAGGGCATGAACATCGTCGAGGCCAACTGGCGCGCCATCGACGCCGGCGCCACCGCCTTCAAGGAGATCGAGATCCCCGAGAGCTGGAAGACCGCGACCGACGAGCAGGCCGTCCTCACCCTCGAGGGCCGCGAGGCCATCGTCAAGCAGGTTAAGGAGCTGCTCAACCCCATCGACATGATGGACGGCGACTCCCTGCCCGTCTCCGCGTTCAAGGACATCGCCGACGGCCAGTTCGAGCTGGGCGCCTCCGCCTACGAGAAGCGCGGCGTGGCCGTGTTCGTGCCGCACTGGGACGAGTCCAAGTGCATCGAGTGCAACACCTGCGCCAACGTGTGCCCGCACGCCACGATTCGTCCGTTCGCGCTCGACGAGGCCGAGCAGGCCGACGCGCCCGAGCAGATGCGCACCAAGCCCATGATGCCGCCCAAGAAGTTCCCCGGCATGAAGTTCACCATGGCCATCAGCCCGCTCGACTGCATGGGCTGCGGCGTGTGCGCCGGCGTGTGCCCCAAGGGCGCCCTCACCATGGTTGCCCAGGAGGACGAGCACGACCAGCAGGCAGTCTTCGACTACTGCGTGGCCAACGTCACCGAGAAGGAAGGCGCCGTTGCCGCCAACCTCAAGGGCATCCAGTTCAAGAAGCCGCTGCTTGAGTTCTCCGGCTCCTGCGCAGGCTGCGCCGAGACCGCCTATGCGCGCCTCGTGACCCAGGTCGCCGGCGAGCGCATGTTTATCTCGAACGCCACCGGCTGCTCCTCCATTTGGGGCAACCCTGCGGCCACCAGCCCCTACACCACCAACGCCGACGGACACGGCCCCGCGTGGAACAACTCCCTGTTCGAGGACAACGCCGAGCACGGTCTGGGCATGGCCCTTGGCTACAAGGCCGTTCAGGGCAAGGTTGCCACCGAGCTCAAGGCCTGGGCAGCGACCGACGAGGCCAAGGCTGCCGTCGAGGCTTGGGAGGCTTCGCTCAACGACGCCGAGGAGTCCAAGAAGACCGCTGCCGCGCTCATCGCGCTGCTCGAGGCCGACGGCTCCGACGCCGCGAAGGCAATCCTGGCCGACAAGGCATACCTCACCAAGAAGAGCTTCTGGATCTTCGGCGGCGATGGCTGGGCCTACGACATCGGCTTTGGCGGACTCGACCACGTGCTTGCCTCCGGCAACAACGTAAACGTCTTCGTGTTCGACACCGAGGTTTACTCCAACACGGGCGGCCAGGCTTCCAAGGCCTCCAACATCGGCCAGGTGGCGCAGTTCGCCGCAGCCGGCAAGGAGATCAAGAAGAAGTCTCTCGCCGAGATCGCGATGAGCTACGGCTACGTGTACGTGGCACAGGTTGCCATGGGCGCCAACCCCGCTCAGACCCTCAAGGCCATCCAGGAGGCCGAGGCCTACGACGGCCCGTCCCTCATCATTGGCTACAGCCCCTGCGAGATGCACTCCATCAAGGGCGGCATGACGCACTGCCAGGACGAGATGAAGAAGGCCGTCGAGTGCGGTTACTGGAACCTCTTCACCTTTAACCCGGCTGCTCCCAAGGGCAAGAAGTTCACGCTTACCAGCAAGGCTCCGGCTGGCGGCTACAAGGAGTTCCTCATGAACGAGGCTCGCTACAACCGCCTTACCCGCGAGTTCCCCGAGCGCGCCGAGGAGCTGTTCGCCCGCAACGAGCAGGCTGCCATGGACCGCTTCGAGCACCTCACCAAGCTTAAGGACCTCTACGCCGAGGCATAAGCTCGACGCAGCCTAAGCAACGAACCATTACGGGACAGCCCCCCAGTGGCGCAGCAACCACTGGGGGGCTTTCTCGTAATGGCCGTTTTTTCGAACGCGCCGGGCCGTGTCGGGCCGATAGGTGTACAGTGTTGCAGGCAAAGGAGGCAGCATGGACGAGTTTCGCTTGGGGACGCCAGTGTTGGTGTGCCGTTGGAGAATTTACAACAAGGGGCTTCCCATGGAGAACCGCCACATTCGGGCGCTCTCCGCGCGCACGGTAAACGGCGCTCCGGTTTCCACGGGGCTTGCGGCCTGGGTTAAGCAGCACGTCGAGTGGACGCTGGCCGATGGTGCCGAGGGCAATCCCAACGGCGTCCTGATGATTGCCGTGGACGAGGACGGCAAGGCGGCCATGTCGCTGGGATCGTATCGCCCGCTCGACCGCATTGCGGCAAACGACCTGCTCCTGCGCGCGCAGAATTCCTGGCGCGAGGCGGAGCGCACGGGCGTCTCGCCCGAGGACCTGTGGCTCGTGCGCGGAGATGCCCTGGTGTGGGGCACGTCACCCGAATTCGCGCCATCGGCCGCCTCGTCGCTTATTGACGACCTTGCGCGCACGCTTGGTATGCCGGTAAAGCGCGACGAAGAGCTGCTCGCAACCTGCGCGCGCAAGGGCATGCATGCCGACGAGGTGTTTTTGGTCTCGGATGAGCACGGCGTGGTGCCCGCCTCCGACAAGGCGGGTCAGCGCGCGACCAAGTTCCGGGCGAGCTACCAGAAGCTGCTGAGCGCCAACCGCGTGCGCCTGGGCGCCTAGCACTGAGAAAAGGGGCTTGGCCGCTTTTCTCAGCACAGTTTTGCACTCCAAATAACGTGAATGCTGTCCAGCATTTGTTGTAGAATCATATCGCTTGGAAACCAGAAGGCCGTGGCCGGGGGTGTATGGCTAGGTGAATCCCGTTATCGTTATACCAACCTATTGGGCAGAGGACGACTCGCCGTCAGAGATTGGCGAGGTGGGCACGTACGACCATGCCACACCCATAGCCAAACCGGTCCCCGAGCTGGAAACCTGTCTCGACTCGCTGGAACAGGTGCGCGGCGTGCTGCGCGTGGTGGTGCTGCTTGTTGCGCCACCGTCCTGCGTGGACTCGGCCCGTGCGCGGGTCAACGCCATCTGCGCCATGCATCCCAACCTCAATCCGCTCATCGTGGGCAATCGCGAGGCAAAGACCATCGAGAATGCCATCCACGTGGTGTCGCCCAAGATGGAGGGCGAGACCGTCTCGCTGCGTGGGTACGGCGCCATTCGTAACATGGGACTGGTGGTCGCGGCAATCCTTGGCCACGACGTGGTCGTGTTCATGGACGACGACGAGGTTGCCCTCAACGAGAACTTTCTCATAGATGCCGTATACGGACTGGGCCTGCTTACCAGGCAGGACCTGCCCATCGCGGCAAAGACGGGCTACTTCTTCGATCGACAGAACTCCTGCTACGCCGACGAGTCCACCACCAAGTGGTGCGACCGCTACTGGACAAAGAAGTCCGAGTTCAACGAGTGGATGGAACGCGCCCAAAACGCAACGCGCATCTCGCGGTCCAACTACGTGTGCGGCGGCTGCTTTGCGGTGTATGCCGACGCGTTTTGCCACGTGGCGTTCGACCCGTACATCACGCGCGGCGAGGACTTGGACTATCTGTTTAACCTGCGCATGAACGGCCTGGACGTGTGGTTCGACAACCAATGGGCGGTGCGGCATCTGCCCCCAAAGACCCCCTCGTACGCAAGCCGCTTTATGCAGGACGTGTATCGCTGGACCTACGAGGTCGAGAAGATCGACGTGGCCAACCATCGCATTGGCCTGCGCCGCGTAACCGCCGACTCGCTGCAGCCGTACCCGGCCCCCTGGATTGGGCAGGGCGTCTTTAAGCGCATCTATCTTACGTCGCTTTTGCGTGCGATTGCTGGACCGGAGCGCTCCGAGTACTTCCATGTGTGGTGGCGTGCCCGCAAGGACGCCCGCGTGTGGGCCAGGCGCATGAACTCGAGCTACCTGGCGTTCCAAACGTACTGGCCTGGCATGATGTCGGCTCTGTGGAACAACGAGCCCCTGGCAAAGTCGATTGTCGCCTCGGGCACTCCCAAGGCGCCGCGCAAGCACAAGCGCCGTCCGTACGAAGAGGATAACGAATTCAGTCAAGAGGTATGGTGAGTCGCGAGTTGAAGAAGGCAGGCATTTCGGACTTCTTTGTGCGCTGGCTGCATGTGTGGCTGGTGGTCGCGATGCTTGCTATGCTCGTGCTGCTGTCGTGGGGGATTGCCGAGAACAACCTGTGGGTTTCCATGTCCTCGGGCGCGTTGCTCGCCGCCATCATCGTCATGGGGGGCTCGGTGGTGCTCATGCCCGACAGCCTGCGCTCGCAGGCGACCGAGCGCACGCTGCGCATGGCCTCCAACACCTACGGCCACATGCGCGGCGGCCTTACCCCCGAGAACTGCAACGCCGTGTGTCAGATCGTACTGCCCGAGACCCAAGCGCAGGGCGTCGCCCTTACCGACACCAAGTGCGTGCTGGCCTATGTGGGGGAGCAGGCCCCGGCCTTCCCGCCGGGCTCACCTAACACGCGCCCCACCATGGCGGTTTTGCAGTCGGGTCGCATGGAGACCTTTACCACACGCAACCGGCAGTCGGCCGTGGCGGAGGGGGTCCCGCCCGAGGAGAACGACCGGTTTTCCGGCGGCTTTCCCGTGGGTGTCATCGTCCCGCTCGTCGTGGCCGACAAGCCCGTGGGAACGCTCAAGCTGTACTACGCGAGCGGCGAGCAGATCGACCGCACGCAGCTTACCATCGCCCGCGGCCTCGCCACGCTGCTTTCGTCCCAGCTCTCTTCTCACGAGCTGGACGTGCAGGCCGAGCTTACGGCCCGTGCGGAGGTAAAGGCGCTGCAGGCGCAGATCAACCCGCACTTCCTGTTTAACACCCTCAACACCATCGCCTCGCTCACGCGCACCGACCCCGACAAGGCGCGCGACCTGCTGCGGGAGTTCTCCATGTTCTATCGACGCACGCTCGAGAGTTCCGAGACGCGCATCCCCATCTATCAGGAGCTCGAGCAGACGCGCACGTACCTCACCATCGAGAAGGCGCGCTTTGGAGAGAGCCGTATCGTGGAGGCAGAGCACGTGGAAGAGGGCCTTGGCGAGGTGCTGGTGCCATCGTTCTTGGTCCAGCCCATCGTGGAGAACTCCGTGCGCCACGCCATGCGCGAGGAGGGCACGCTCAACATCGACGTGCACGTGGTGAGCGATGGCCGAGACGTGCTGATTGCCGTTGCCGACGACGGCCTGGGCATGGACGAGGAGGCAGCCGAGCGACTCCTGGCATCGTCGGAGCCGGGCGCGTCCTCGGAGGGTGGTTCGGGAACTGGCATCGCCCTGCGCAATGTTGCCGAACGCATAGAACGCTTTTATGGTGTAGGCTCTGGTATAGATATAATGTCCAAACCTGGAGAGGGTACGGTGGTAACATTGCGTCTTGCCGAAGCAGTGCCAACCGCCCTGCAGCTAACCAGGACCGCATAACAAAGGAGTGTCGCCCCGAAGGTCGACGAAGGGAGTAGCACAAATGCTTAACGCCATGATCGTAGATGATGAGGCGCCAGCACGCTCGGAGCTGCGGTACTTGCTCGAGGAGACCAAGCGCGTGGATTCCATCACGGAGGCCGCGAGTGCGCGCGAGGCGGTAGAGCGCCTTATGGAGAAGCGTGCCGATGTGCTGTTCTTGGACATCTCCATGCCTAAGACAAGCGGCATGCAACTGGCGGAGGCACTTCGCAAGCTCAAGAATCCCCCTGCGGTCGTGTTCGTTACCGCATACAGCGAGTACGCGCTCGAGGCCTTTGGCGTGGATGCCGTGGACTATCTTATGAAGCCCGTGGAGACCGACCGTCTTTTGCGGGCGCTCGACAAGGTGCAGGCGCGCGTCAAGCCCACCAGGCAGAGCAATCCCACGACGGAGCGCATTCCGGTAGAGAAGAGCGGGCGCAAGGTGCTGGTGCCCGTGGACCAGATTCGCTACATCGAGGCCAAGGACGACTACTCCTGCATCTACACCGACACGGATCGCTACCTGTCCACGATCTCGTTGGCCAAGCTGGAGGCAAAGCTCACCCCGCATCACTTCTTCCGTGTGCACCGCGGCTACATCGTGAACCTCTCGTATGTGGAGGATGTGGAGACCATCTCCAGTGGCATTCTGCAACTGGGAATCAACGGCGTGGACGGCAAGAAGATATCGGTTTCCCGGCGTCGTGTGGTGGCGCTCAAGCGCGCGCTGGGTTTGTAGGTCGTCATGCGGTTCGATATCGTTTCCGACACGCATGGGCACCTCTCGGATGAGCTGCTGCATGCGCTGCGCGGAGCCGACATGATTATGCATGCCGGTGACTGCTGCAGTTGGAGCGACTATGCGCGGCTGTGCGACATAGCACCAGTCGCCATGTGCCTGGGTAACAACGACTGGGGCATGGACTACGGACCCGACGTGCAAAACGTTACGCGCGTTTTTCGCGAGGGGCTGCGCTGGCAGCTGTGCCACTACGAGGAGCGCTTGGACTTGGCAACGTGCGACGTGGCGATTTGCGGACACTCCCATCGCCCGTTCGTGCGCTGGGAGCCGAGTCCGGGCGGATCGAGCCGCATTCTGGTTATGAATCCGGGAAGCCCCACGTTTCCCCGCACCGGCAAGGGCCCCACCATTGGTCGAATCTTTGCCGAGAACGGCACGGTGCAGAGCAGCGAGATAATTCAGCTCAAACGGGGGGACGAAAACAAGGACGGATGGAGTTTTTCGCGCCTGTTTCGCCGCTAGGGGGTAGCTGCGGAGGTAAGGCCGATGTGCCGCAGGTCGATTAGTGGGAACAATTTTCCCACCTTCCGCAACCTATCTGGTGTTTTACCGTTTTTTATGTCACGATTTCCCACTGGCTATTTTAGCCAGTGGGAAATCGTGACATAAAAAACGGTCAATTCCCTGATAGCGGGCGCTGGAGCCCAAACTTCTTCCCACTAATTCACCAGTCAGTTACTTTTAAGCATATTGGCATTTGTGGAAACCGTGGGTCGGTACGCCTACGACGGGTCATCCTCGCGGGGCAGGTGCATTTTCTCCCAGTTGAGGTGGCGGGCCTTCATGGTTCCCGTGTCGTCGAGCGCGCCCAGCCGCTCGGGCGGCACATAGGCCGGGCTTGCTATGGTTTGGGCATGCTGTTCGCGTTCCTCTGGCATAAAGAGCGGGCAGAACACTTGCGTGTACACGCCAATCCAGGCAAGCGATACGCAAAAGCCGGCTATGACGTCGGACGCATAGTGCACGCCTAGGTACACGCGGCTCATGCCCACCACCACAATGATGAGCGAAAAGGCCAGACAGCAGATCCATCGCATGATGCGGTCTCGCTCGTAGTTCCATACCATCCAGGCACACAGGCCATAGAACGCCATGGACACCATGGAGTGACCCGAAGGAAAGCTGTAGCCCGTCTCGGAAATAAGGCGGAACCCGTCGGGCCGGGGCCGTTGCACGATGTACTTGAGCACCTGGTTTATAAGGACCACGCTTACCAGGTTCACGAACGCGCACAGACCGGGGCGTCTGCCCGGCGCGAAGGCGACCACCATAAGAAACATGACGCCAATAACAATGGGCGACGAGAGGCTCGAGAAGCCCTCCATGATGCCGGTTATCCACGGTCGACGGAGCTTGATGACGAAGAAGCTGAAAGCCGTGGCGTCAAGACGTAGGATGTCGTCCGCAATCACGTCTTGGAGCACGGCAATAAACACGACCACCGCGGCGGCGGTTATTATCCATCTTTTGTTGGTGCGAATGCGTTCCCAAATCTGCATGCGTCACCTCCCCAACTACCAAAAGCGAAACACCTTTTGGGAAAACCGTGTTGTCGCACACGAAAACCGACTTCCCAAAAGGTGCTCCACAAGACCTTTGCCTATGGCTTACAGGTGCGCGTCAATCTCGCTTGCAAGCGCGGCCTTGGGCATGCTGCCAACCATCTGATGGGCGATTCTGCCGCCCTTAAACAGGATGAGCGTGGGAATGGACATAATGCCAAACTGCTGCGCAAGTGCGCCCTCCTCGTCCACGTTGCACTTGTAGACATCAATCTTGTCGGCGTACTCGTCGGCAATCTCCTCTACGATGGGGCCAAGCGCGCGGCAGGGACCGCACCAGCTGGCCCAGAAGTCAACAAGAACGGGTTTTTGCGCATTCGTAACCGCCGATTCAAACGTGGCTGCGGTAAGCTCTTTGGACATGCTGGTTCCTTTCGTGTCGAACGGCACGAGGGGCCGTCTGCTGTGTGTTACGACGATGATATACCCATTTTTGGGTGTGATATGCAACAAGATTGGGGGCGTGGCCAATTGGCTATTAGAAGGAGCGAGCGGTCGCGGGCCTATATGAACAAGACGCGCGCAGAGCTGGCCGAGCTTGAGGGTGCGGGAGTGCTTATGGTGGGAAACGCCTTTTCGCCCCTGCTGTTTTGCAAGGGTCGTCCGGGCGCTGCCGAGAGGAGCGGGCAAGAGCCGTTTTCCGGGCCTGACGGGAAGGCGCTGCGTGCATCGCTGGTGGCCTTGGGATACGCGCCGGAGCATTGGGCCGGACTGGCCACGTGGGCGACGGATGGCACTGCGCTGGACACCGAGCTGCTTCGCTGTGCGGTGCTCGCGTTGGATCCCGCCACGCTCGTGGCATGCGACGACGAGGCTGCCCAGGCCCTGTGCGGTGCGTTCGTTACCAACGCGCTGGAGGTACCGGGACAGGTCGTGAGCGTGTGCGGCATGCGCATGCTCAGCTTGGGGGGATTCGAGGACGCTCTGGGCGACGACCGCTCGAAGCAGCTGATGTGGGCTCGCCTTAAGCTCATCCCGCCGATTGCCGCGCCGTACTGAGAAAAGGGGCCAAACCCCTTTTCTCAGTTGCTATTATACGAGGGGATTGGAAGGAGCATCATGCGCATCGACAGCATTCTGGCACGCAAGCAAACGTTCTCGTTCGAGATCTTCCCGCCGCGCGGCGAACTGCCGGTGGAGCAGGCGGCGAGCATCGCAGGCGAGATGAGTGCCGACAAGCCCGACTGGATTAGCGTGACCTTCTCGGCGGGTGGCACGGGCAACAGCGCGAACACGGCCGCCATTGCCAGCCGCATACAGGACGAGACGGGCACCTGTTCGCTCGCGCACCTTACCTGCCTGGGCTCGAGCCGTGACGACGTGGACGAGTACGTGGGCAAGCTGCGCGACGGTGGCGTCCACAACGTGCTGGCGCTGCGAGGCGATCGGGCGCCCGGGCGCGAGGTTATCGACTTCGCCTACGCCACCCAGCTCGTGCGGCACCTCAAGGATACGGCGCCGTGGCTGTGTGTGGGAGCGGCGTGCTATCCCGAGGGACATCTGGAGGCGCCGAGCCTTATTGCCGACATCGAGCACCTTAAGGAGAAGCAGGACGCCGGTGCGGACTTTTTGGTTACGCAGCTGTTCTTCGACAACGAGCTGTTCTATCGTTTTCGCGAGGCGTGCGTGCGGGCGCGCATAAAGATTCCCATTACCGTGGGCATCATGCCGTTTACCAGCACCAAGCAGATCCAGCGCATGGCGTTTACCTGCGGCGCCACCATTCCGGCGGCCGTCATCAAGCGCCTTGCAGCGGCCGGGGACGATCCCGCAAGCCAGGCGCAGGCGGGCATCGAGTACGCGTGCGAGCAGCTGCGTGACCTCGCCGCCAACGGCGTGGACGGCCTGCACGTGTACAGCATGAACAAGCCGGCCGTCGCCCACGCCACACGCGTGGCGCTGCAGGAGTGTGGCTACCTTGGCACATAGCGAGCCGCTTCGCTATTTGGGTTACTCCGGTCAGGAGCTTTCGCCCGAGCTCGAGGCACGCATCGACGCGATGGAGGCGCGCTGCCTGGAGGTGGCGCGACCCGCGTCCACGAGCAGGGCGTTCACGTTCGAAGAGCTGCCGCTGGAGCTGCCAGGAGACGACATTGCCCGGCATCTGAGAGGAGCTGTGGAGGTAACGCTCTTTGCCGTAACGCTGGGGCTTGGCGTTGACCGAGAGCTCAGGCGCCTGTCGCTAACCGACCCGTTGGACCAGGTGCTGTTCGACGCGGCGGCGACCTGGGCCATCGAGCGCGAGGCGGACCGCATGGAGGCGCAGATGCGCTCGGACGCGGCTGCGCGTGGTCTCTTTTGCAGCTGGAGATTCTCGCCGGGGTACGGCGACCTGCCGCTCGACGTCCAGCCCGCCCTGCTGGCGGTGCTCGACGCCACGCGCAGGCTGGGCATTACGCTAACCCCCAGCAACCTTATGGTGCCCACCAAGAGCGTTACGGCCATCGTGGGCCTGCATCCCACCCCGCAGCCGGGGCTGGCCTCATCGTGCGCGGTCTGCTCGCTCGCGGAGTTCTGCACGCTGCGAGCGAGTGGCGTACGCTGCGTGTAGCCATTGGGGGATCGTTCCTCCAGCGCTTGGCGTGGTATCGTGTAGCACCAGAAGCATAAAGGACTACAGCAAATGCGCATAGTCACGCGAACCGTGCACGATGTTCGTAATCACGACCTCTTGCCGTGATGAATCCACAAGGTATAGGACGACATAGGGTTTGACCATGGCCTTCCTATAGCCGCGTGCGGCGAGTAAGCCGTCCTGAACGCGCTCATGGGATTCGGGAAAGCTACGTGGGGTCGTAATGAGTCGCTCCACATCATCTAAGAGTCTTGCCGCGGCCTTGGACATGCCGAGCGTTTCGGTTAGGTAGTAGATAGCCACGTCAAGATCGCGTTGCGCATCTGGAGTCCAAAGGACGTTATAGCCCATAGTGCTCACGCATCTGGTTGATGCCCATGGCGGCGTCGGTCGCGAGACCCTCATGCCACTGACACTCACTATGCGCAACTAATTGGTACAGCCTGTCCCGATCATTCGCATCTTTTAAGCGCTGCATCTCGTCATCGTTGACGAGCCAGATGGCGGGCCGCCCGTTTTTCGTGACCAATATAGGTTCGTCCGCCTCTTGGCAAAGCCTCATGGTGGCGGTGGTGTTTTTAAGTTCACTGATTGGAATAGATGTCATAGTACGCCTCCAATTCTGGGATAATTTTACCCAAAATATGTGTGGGGCGTCAAAGGGGGTGCGTGCAACTCGCCGCAGAAGGGCTACCGAGCTGCAGCCAAACTGGCGTCACCGACACCTTCCCTCCTTGTCCACCAGCGCCGCTTTGCGCTGGCGGTGGCCTGGCGCTAAGCTGGGCAGGGGTTCGGCGGACCTTTGGAGGAGAGCATGCCACACGAAGACGCGACGGACGCGCTGGGACGGGCCATGTACGGGCTCATCTGCTCGCGCGACGGCATATCCGCGCGCGAGATGGCCCGCGCGCTGGGGGCCACGCGCAAGGAGGTTGTCAACCAGCGTCTCTACACCTGCCCGTTCGTGCGCGACCTCTGCTACCACGACGACGCGTACCGATGGCACGGGCTCATCCGCCAGCGCTTCCCGCACGACGGGCTGCGCGACTTCTGCGGCTGGTACGGCTACGTCGACGAGTTCCTCGCGCAGACGGAGGACGAGTGGATGGACGAGCTGGTCTCCGGATGCCGACGCGTTGGGAGGAGCCTCAACGACACGCGGGGCCTCTTCCACTCGTTTGCGGACTGTCGGGAGGTGATGCGCGACGCCTTTGCGGACCTCGTTGGCTTTGGCGTGGCGTGCCAGCGGTGGGAGCTGGCGTTCGAGCTGCGGATCCGCCGCGCCAGGTGGGTGCGCATCTACGCGGACGCGCTGGTCGTCTGCCCGACGCACGCCTTCTCCCTGGAGTTCAAGATGAAGGACGCGATCGAGCCCGCGGAGGTGGCGCAGGCCGCCAAGTACGTCCCATGGCTGGAGGTCATCTTTGGGCGGGAGGTCGACGTCGTCCCCGCCCTCGTGCTCACGCGGGCGCGCGACCTGTACGCGCATGCCGGGCTTCCCGGTGGCGGGGAGCTGCCGGTCGCGTCCAAGGACATGCTGTTCAACGTGTTCGACGAGTACCTGGGGTTCTTGGGGTAGCGTCGGCGGCCGCGGGCTGTGGTGTCCGCTTGGGAAGAGGTACCTTTTGGTCCCATATCGAACGCTGCGCTCGTGACAATGGTTGCAAGGGGAGAGGAGCACGCATGATATACCCTTTGAATATTTGCGCGCGAAGTTGCCAGTGCGAGCACGGTGGTTTGCGCTGGCAGTTGCACAGTTGTTTGCGACCACTGTCGTAGACGTTTGCGGCTATGCGTTGGCCGTCGTGGTTGTTCATGGTGCGTTCCCGCATGTTCACCTCGCCCATCTGGGTCCTGACGGCGTTGTGGGCTATGCGGTCCAGCGCTAAGTGGCGCGTTATGCAAAGTTCTAGCGGGCGCGACCGCCTGAACAGGGCCGATGTTCTTGCCAGCTTCGCATAGCGTGACGGTTCACAGCGGGCTCTTGACTGATGGCTTTTCCGGTAGATCCAGATCCGCGCGGACGTGAGGGCGGGAATCGCTCACAGGAGCGAGAGGAGCGCCCGGTCGACAAGGGCACCTGCCTCGAGCGCGTCGTAGCCGCAGCTCTCGGCGCCTCCCAGAATGAGCTTGTCGCAGTCGTGGCGGAACTCATGGTCGGCGAGCTTCTGGTCGAGGTTGGTCCGCATGAGCCTGGCGGTGACGCCCTCCGGCCTGTAGGCGGGGAACGCTGCGACGATCGAGGCGGGCTCCAGCTCCAACACGGTCAGCGCGAGCCAGAGGTCGAAGAGGTCCCTTCCCTTCGAGCGCTGGTACAGGGCGCGCAGCTTTGTAGCGACCAGCTCCTCGGCTTGGAAGGTCGGGATGTCCTGGCGGCACTCGCACCAGGGGCTTGCGACGTCGAGTGTCCTACTGGCGAGGGGCAGCATAGGCGACCTCTCGAAGGTGTTGATCTCTATCTTGATCTTGCCCCTCCTGCCCGACGCGGTCGGGTAGCGCCAGAACACCTTCGGGTGCTGGCCCATCTGCGTCCTCACGACGTAACCGAGTCCCTTGCCCATGTCGGTGAGGCGCCTCATGATAGCGCCGATGCCGCCCGTCGTGGTCCTCACGTAGTCGAGGTCCTCGCTGTAGCGGAAGGGGCGGGGGAGGTAGAGCTTGTGGAGGGCAGTGCCACCCCGGATTACGAGCTCTCTGCCGAGCAAGTCGTCGGAGGCTATCACGCAGATCGCCTGCGCGAGGAGGAGGTCCTGCTCAACCTGGTCGGAATCCGGCCAGGGGTGCGCGAGCGACCAGTTCGTGATCACGTTCTGGGGAATCATAGGTCTGGCTCCACCTTCCTGTTCACGTTTATCATCCAGCGGGCGCTGACGTCGGAGGTGCGGCCGTCGTACGGGGAGAGGAGCGACGGGTTTGCGGCCGTGCCGGCGGCGAGGCGCTCCAGCGGTTCGAGCCCGCTCTCGCCCGCGACCTCATCCAGGAACCAGCCCACCCTGCGGACGGCGGCGTTCGAGTGCGCGGGTGCGGCGGTGAGCACGTCCGCGAGGTAGCCCGCGTTCTCCCACGCGAGCTCCGCGATTACGGTGGCCGCGTTATCGACGCCCCCCGCCTCGCCTATGTCCTCGGCGACGTCGAGCATGGTGGCGCCTGGCGTCGATGCGGTCAGCATGCCCGAGGGCGACGCCACCCGCGCCGTGGGGATGAGCCCCACGGAGCCGCGCGTGAGGAAGTGCAGGCGGGACCTGCCGACGGCTCGGTCCGCGACGTGCCTGTCCGCCGCCACCTGGACGACCTGCGGTGCTTGGTGGCTCGCGCCGTGCAGGGCGGCGGCGCTCAGCCAGCCGACGTAGTAGCCCGTCCCGAGGTGGGCCATGAGGGCGTCGAGGTACGCCGCCGGCTCCGGCGCGCCCCACTCCATGCGGTCGGGGGGTACTGGGACCCACAGGCCCCTGGAGGGGGACACCATTCGCCCGCGCGCCCTCACTGCCGCCATGCGCTGCCTCACTTGTCCCTTGGGGACGCCTATCAGCTTGGCGGCCTCGTCCGTGGTGATCGCGGCTATGCCGTGCGAGAGGAGCCAATCTGGGAGGTGCCTGGCCGCCACCGGGATCTCGTCCCTGTATGTCAGAGCTATATCCATATGCGCTAAAGTAACACGATTCGATACGTTGGGCAATATGAGGTTTTGCCAGCCTTGCCATGACCATGACTCTCTCCGAGCTCGCACGACTCCAGCCGATGGCGGCACGGGCTCCTTGTCCCGGGCGGCCGGCGTGCTCGGAGGCGGGGAGTGGGTTGTGCTGGTACCGTTGTCGAGAAGCTGGCGTCGCGTCTTTGGACGGGTGCCTGGGCGAAGATTGGATTGGCTTGGCCCGGAGCCGGTCGCATGGGGGCGGCGTCCATGACTTGCCCGGGCTTGTGCTCGAGGTGGTTGGTCACGTTGTGCGACGCGACGTAAGCCCGATGGCCCCTGCAGAAGGCGGTGTAGCTCTTGGGCACGGGATCCTTCGCGGTGGACTGGTCCCACTCCTCCCAGAGGGCCAGCAGCGTGACGCCGTCGCGCTGGAGCTCGCCGTGGACGTAGTCGTAGTTGGCCTCCTGCTGGCTTCCTGGCTACGCTTGGGAGCATGTGGAGGGCTTTTCGGACGCTGAGGTAGAAAAGCTGCAAGAGGTCATTGAGTCCTGTGCCTGTTGTGAGTCGAGTTCGTTGCCATGGCTGGGGGATTGCGTTCCTGTTGCATGCGCATCCTCGGCAGGATAAGCCCTTGCAAGGCTTTTTCACGGGTTACCCCCACTTGATTGGCTGCCGACGACCAAAATCAGCGTGGCTTGTGGCCGACGGTAAAAAGTAACCTTTTTATCCTCTTTCGCCGTGGAAAACGGGCCGTGACTCGGTCATTCGCCACGGTCCGTGTTAGTATTGATATACCAAGACAAACCAATTTGCCTGTTTGTTTTCCAAGTCTTTCCGAGAGACAGGTGAGGGCGCTCTTTGCCCCCGTCCCTCTCGGAAGAGGCGCATGGTTTGTCTTGGCGGACTGGCGAGAGCGTCCCTCCGTTGGCCATAGGGGTATCTGCGGCGCCAATCGCCGTCCAGTCATCGTCACTTGGGCGAGAGGGGACACGGACATGGGGAACGCAACACGCCATCACGCACGTGCCGCCCTGAGCGTCGCGCTGTCGGTGGTGCTCGCCCTGGGCGGCGTGCCGACGGCGGCGCTGGCCGAGGCAGCCGAAGAGGTCGAGGTCACCGTGCAGGACGCAACCGCGCCCCACTCCGTCCAGACGGCCACCATCGCCGAGGGCACGGCCGGCGGATGCTCGTGGAGCATCGACGCCGACGGCAGGCTCGACGTGTGGCCCACCGACGGCGGGTCCGGCACGCTTGACGCCAGGACTGCGTCGACCTCCTGGTCGAGCTACAACGACCGGATAAAGACCGTTGTCGTTGCGGCGGGAACGCGTGCGACCGACCTCGCCGGCATGTTCTACGGGCAGCAGGCCCTCGTGTCGGCCGACCTCTCCGGGCTCGACACCACGGGTGCCGTGAGCGCGAACGGGATGTTCCAGGGCTGCCGATCGCTCGAGTCGGTCACCTTCGGCGACGGGTGGAACACCTCCTCCGTCACGGACTTCGGGGCTATGTTCGATGGGTGCGAGTCCCTCTCGCTGCTCGATGCCAGCGGATGGAGCCTCGCGAGCGCCCAGTCGGCGCCATACATGTTCTACAACTGCGGGTCGCTCAAGTCGCTGTCCCTCTCGGGCGAGGGCGGCGGGTCGCTGAGGTCCGCGCAGAGCATGTTCGCGGGATGCTCGTCGCTCGAAACGCTCAACCTCTCGGCCGTAAAGTTCGGCGGCGACTCGGCGAGCGAGCTCTACACCACGTTCCAGGGCTGCACGTCCCTCGCGTCCTTCACCATGGGCGAGGCGCTGTACCAGGGCAAGTGGGGATCGCTGATGAACGAGTCGCGCCTTCCCGCCCCCACCGCCGCAAACGGCATGTGGTTCTCCACGGCCGACAACGCGTGGATGACCAACGCACAGATCGCCGAGCGTGGCTCGAAGGCGGACACGCTGCTCGACCACGACCCGAACCCCGCGCCTGCGAAGACCGACATCTCTTCGGCGCAGGTCTCCGGCGCGGATGGCTGGACCTACGACGGGACGACGCACGGCGTGGCCCCCGTGGTTACGCTGGGGGGCAAGACGCTCGCCGTGGGCACGGACTACACCCTCTCCGGCGACACCACGGCCCGCGACCAGGGGACGTACTCGGTCACCGTCACGGGCATCGGCTCATACGAGGGCAGCGTGACGTGCTCCTACACCGTGGCCCGCAAGGCCGTTACCGTGAGGGCCGACGACAAGTCCAAGCGGCAGGGTGAGCCCGATCCCGTGCTCACGGCGACGGTCAGCGGGACGCTCGGCTCCGACATGGTCTCCTACACGCTCTCGCGCGACCCCGGCGGCGGGGCTGGCAGTTACGCTATTACGCCCTCGGGTCAGGCCACGCAGGGCAACTACTCCGTTACGTTCCAGGCCGGGACCCTCACCGTAACCGCGGTGACGCCCGCAAAGACGAGCATCGCCGGCGCGACCGTCACCGTAGGCGGCTGGACCTACGACGGGACGACGCACGGCGCGACCCCCACGGTCACGCTGGGAGGCAAGACGCTTGCCGTGGGCACCGACTACACGCTCTCCGGCGACACCTCCGCCACCGGCGCGGGCGAGTACGAGCTGGTCGTCACTGGCTCGGGCGACTACGAGGGTGAGGTGCGGGTGTCCTACTCGGTGGCCCGCAAGGCAGCTACCGTGAGGGCCGACGACAAGTCCAAGCGACAGGGCGAGCCCGACCCCGAGCTCACGGCGACGGTGAGCGGGACGCTCGGCACCGACGTAGTGGCCTACACGCTCTCCCGCACCCCAGGTGACGAGCCAGGGTCGTACGAGATAACGCCCTTCGGCGATGCGGTCCAGGACAACTACGCGGTGACCTTCGCGAAGGGGACGCTCATCGTGGCGGCCGCCGACGAGAGCGACGAGATCGCGAGGCTCAGGGGCGAGCTGGAGCAGGCGAAGGCCGCGCGCGACGCTGCCCAGAGGACCTACGATGCCGCGGCCGACGCCGCAGTCGCGGCCGAAGGCGCCGAGGTCATCGCCCAGCGTACCGCGGAGCTTCAGGCCGAGGTCACTGCGGCAGACGCAGAGCTCGCCGCCGCGACCTTCGCGCTCGATACCGCCGGGCAGGTGTTCAACAGCGCCCAGGCGGCCTATAACAACGCCGTCACCGACAAGAGCAACGCCGACGCCGCAGTGGCTACTGCCGAGACGAAGGTCACCGCAGCCCAGGCCAAGGTCGATGCCGCCGCGGCAGATGTCGCCAAGCAGGCCGCCATCGACGCCGCCCAGGCCGAGCTGGACGCTGCCAACGCCGAGCTGACCGCCGCCACGCAGCGTGCCACGAAGGCTCAGGCCGACCTCGCCGCGGCAAACGCAGCCAAGCAGGCTGCCCAGGACAAGGTCGACGCCCAGACCGAGGTCGTCCGCCAGGCCGCCGAGGCAGCCGCGAACGCCACGTCCGCCACCGTCGACGAGCTCGACGGCATCGAGTACACCAAGGGAAGCCTTGGCCTCATGCAGTGGCTCGCCACGCAGACCGACGCCAACGGAAGCAACTACGACACCTCCGTCGCGCAGGGAATTCTGACTGACGGAAAGTATTACGTCATCAACAATCATGGAAAAAGAAAAGACGAGGACCTAAACGAGGAGGTCCAGCGGTATCCGTCAAACACGGACGTGGATCCCGAATACAAGAAGTATGTGGACGAGTATCTGTGCTACACCGACCTCGGTGCCGAGGGCGACGCCACCAGCCTAGAGAACGTGCGGACAGCCATCCAGATGATGCGGGAAGCCAACGAGGTCCGCGCCTATCACAACTCGCTCTTCGGTCTATCTCCCGAGAATCCGACAGTTCATGTGACCAACGATCTTGGTCAACCACTCTATGATGCAAACAACGAAGCCATCATCTTCCACTATCTGGCACCTCTCAATGTCAGCGCTTATGCAATGGCCGCTTCTGAGGTATATGCCAATCATGCGGCCGTTAATTTCAATCACCTCGCTGATGTAAGTACAGCTACTGGCATCGGTGACAATCTTGCCGCAACATACAGAGACCCATTTACCCTTTGGTATCACGAAGAGCAAAATGGTTTCCGTAGTTCATTCGAAAACTTCTCTCCGCTTCTCGACGAAAACGGAAAGCCTTATAAGGCTTATACGGAAACTGTTGGACACTTCGGCCAATTCATCAACGAAAGCCACGTAAACCAAGGCTTTGGTGTCACCCAAAATGACATTTACAATGGCCCAACACACAACACCTACTCCCATGGCTTCGAAGATGACAACAGCTTCTTCCACTCCGCATCCTGGACCGTGGACGAGTTCGAGAACCTCTTCAACACCTACTATGGTCTCGTTCAGGCCAAGACCAACGGCACCACGCCCAAGACTGCAGAGCAGATTGCCCTGGAGGCCGCGCAGGCCACGCTCGCTCAGTATCAGGCCGAGCTCAACGACAAGACCCAGGCTGCCACTACAGCCAGCACGGAGAACGACGCTGCCCAGTCCAACAAGGTCACCAAGCAGAACGCCGTTGACACCGCTGCTGCCAACCTCCAGTCCGTCATCGCGGCCAACCCGCTCTCCGGCATCGACGCAACCGCCGCTGCCAACGAGCTGACCGCCGCAAACGCGGAGCTCGACACTGCGAAGGCCGAGGCCAAGACCTGTGCCGACGCCGTAACTGCTGCCGACCAGACGCTTGTCACAGCCACCGCTGCCAAGGCTGCCGCCCAGGCTCGTGTCGACGCTGCCGTTCAGGCCTGCGACGCCGCTCGCACCGCCGCTGACGACTATGCCGCAGCCACCAAGGACACCCCCAGTCCCGAGGAGGCCGCCCGCCTCATCGCCGAGCGCGACGCCGCGCAGCGCGCGCTGGGCGCGGCCGAGGCGGCCTACCAGGCGGCGCTGGGGGCCTACGAGGGCGCCGTCGCCGCGAACTACGACATCTCGTACGCCGAGGCGACCGTGCGGGGCTGGACCTACGACGGCGAGGAGCACGCCCCGCAGGCGACGCTCACGCTGGGCGGCCGCCAGCTCGCGGAGGGCACCGACTACCGCGTGGCCTCCGGCTCGGGGGCCACCAACGCGGGTACCCATGAGCTCGTGCTGGAGGGCACGGGCGCCTGCACGGGCACGCTCCGCGTGACCTACGAGGTGGCCCGCGCCAGCATCGCCGCGCCCGCGGCCGCCAGCCGCACCTACGACGGCTCGGAGCAGGTCGGCGTCCCGGCGGGAACCGGATACACCCTCTCCGGCACGCCGAGGGCGACCGACGCGGGCAGCTACGCCGCGACGGCCACGCCCGACGCGAACCACTGCTGGGAGGACGGGTCCACGCTGCCGAGGGCCGTTACCTGGGCCATCGCGCGCAAGCGCGTCACGCCTGCCGTGTCCCTCTCCAGGACCGGCTACGTCTACGACGGCACCGCCCACACCCCTTCAGTCACCGTGAGGGACGGCCTCGTCCAGCTGCCCGCGAGCGCCTACGACGTGGCGCTGCCAGCGGCAAGCGCCAACGCCGGCCCCCACACGGTGAGGGTCACGCTCAAGGGCAACTACGAGGGATCGGGCGAAGCGACCTTCCACGTGGCCAGGGCGACCGTGGCGGTGCCCAGGGCCACGAACCGCACCTACGACGGTACGGTGCAGGTCGGCGTCCCGACCGGCACAGGCTACGCGCTCTCCGGCACGCCGAGGGCGACGAACGCGGGCAGCTACGTGGCGACGGCCGCGCCGGACGCGAACCACTGCTGGGGCGACGGGACCGTGGGCGCCAGGGGCGTCAGGTGGTCCATCGCGCCCGCGGCCATGTCCGGCGTCGCGATAGCGCCCGTCGCCGACCAGGCTTGGACCGGCGGGGCGGTCACGCCCAGGCCCACCGTCAAGCGCGGCGCTACCGTCCTCAGGGAGGGCACGGACTACGCGCTCTCGTACAGGAACAACGTCAACCCCGGCACGGCCACGGTGACCGTCACGGGCAGGGGCAACTACGCGGGCTCCAGGACGGCGACCTTCCGCATCGTGGAGCCGCCAGCCCCGGCTCCCGCACCCGAGCCCACGCCCCACGTGAGCTACCGCACGCACGTCCAGCGCATCGGCTGGCAGGGCTACGTCACCGACGGCGACATGAGCGGCACGAGCGGCCGGTCGTTCCGCCTGGAGGGCATTAACATCCGCCTGTCCGACCTGCCGTGCGCCGGCGGCATAGAGTACCGCACCCACGTGCAGCGCATCGGCTGGCAGGGCTGGCGCCGCGACGGCAAGATGGCCGGCACCTCGGGCAAGTCCTACCGCCTGGAGGCCATCGAGATCAGGCTCTACGGCGAGCTCGCCGAGCGCTACGACGTCTACTACCGCGTCCACTGCCAGCGCTTCGGCTGGATGGGCTGGGCCAGGAACGGCGAGCGCTCCGGCTCCGCGGGCTACTCGCGCCGCCTGGAGGGCATCCAGATCGTGCTGGTGAGGAAGGGCGACCCCGCCCCGGACACCAACCTCAAGGGCATCAGGCAGAACGTGTGGCGCGCCTTCGCGCAGAAGGGGAAGAAGTAGGGGTCCTGATGCGCCCGATCGCCGTGGCGCCCACCTGCGCTGTCCGGCCGCGGTGGCGACAGAGTGGCCAGCCCGTGAGCCGTTGTGCTTTTGGATTTGGAAACTGCGACTTGCCGTCAAACGATTAACCGACATTACATACGTCTAGTAAAACTACGTTGAGATGTTGAGGGGGGATGCTTGCTAGACTATATGCCAGAGGGGATATTCTCCTTGCATATCGAGTCCGTCGAGGACGCGCGCGTGGCACCGCTGCCTCGCATGTACTCGTGCGAGTTCGAGACGGCGGTGCGTGCAGACTTCTCTTCGAGGTGATCTGCGGCATCTCAAGCGAAGCCAGCGGGATTTAGTGGATTGGGATTCTTCTGATTGCTGCGCTGTCCGTTTGGGAAAAGGTACCCCGCACGAACAAGAAGTTGTGTGTGATTTGAGACAGAAAGATGCGAAACGGGTAGTATCGTTTTGCAGGACCTAAACGCCTACCATTCAACTGGAAAGGAAACGCTATGAGGAAGCAGTACCTTGCATTTGCGCTTACGGGCGTGCTCGCACTTGGTGCCGTCGGTTGTGGCGCACAGCAGCAGCCGGCCGAGACCAAGACCGAAACCAAGGCCGAGACGAAGACCGAGCAGACCGAGACCAAGACCAACTGGACGTCCGACAAGGACGCCGAGGCGGCTGCCAAGGGCGCTGGCCTTACCAAGTTCTCCTGCTTCGAGAAGGTCACCTTCAACGACACCGACTTTAAGAACCCCACGTTCGCTCACGCCGAGGGCGTCGCCCAGGCAGTGTACGAGCCCGGCGCCACCAAGCTCACCCTGCGTGAGGGTGCAAGCGGCCACAAGGCCCCGCTCACCGACGTCGACAAGACCACGCTTGCCCAAAAGTGGACCAAGGCCATCGACGGCATCGACGTTACCCACTATGGCGCCAAGGAGGGCTCTGCAGTCGTCATTACCTGGAGCGACGGTGGCAGCGACTTTGGCGTAACCTACCAGGGCACTGGCGGCGAGGACGTCTTTATGGATGACGAGGACGTAAGCGCCATCGTGCATGCCGTAAAGGACGCCAGCGAGGACAAGCAGGAGGAGGAGAAGAAGGAGGAGACCAAGAAGACCGACTCCTCCTCGCAGAAGCAGACCTCCAACAACAACTCCAACAACAATAACAACAACTCCAACAACAACAGCGGTAGCAGCAATAACAACAACTCCAACAACGGCGGCAGCAGCAGCTCTAGCGACGACGACTCCATGGTTCCCAACTACACCAAGAACGAGTGCATGGCGATGGCATTCAACTATGCCGGTGCTGGTGGCGCTGCTAAGGGCGAAGCCCTCGACGTCTCGGTCGATGGACCCATCGAGGGTGGCGGCACCGTGTATTACAACGTTGACTTCAACCTGGGCGACGTCCGTTACCACGTTATGGTCGACGCGATTGGTGGCAGCGTGGTAAGTGGCACCCAGACCTTCAACGGCACCACCGAGCTTCTGGATGACGACGGCAACGCAATCGAAGGCACCGGAACTCCCGCCGAGTAACACCGAGTAACACATAGCCGCATGGCGTTTTGCGTGCCCCCGCAGCTCTTCGCGAGCTGCGGGGGTTTTCAATCGCAGATGGTGGTGTCCGGTTGCAATTCAGGAAATTTACGTGAGACGGCACGTGTGGTCAGGCGTAGTATAAGCTGTACGTGGTACAAGCGATAAGGCTTTGGGAGGACACAATGAAGAACACGGTACTGGGAATGGTAGCTGCGGGAGCAATGGCCGCCTCTTTGGTGATGTTTGGTTGTGGCGCGCAGCAGCCGGCAAAGACCGAGACTGCCACGCAGGAGACCACCACGCAGCAGGCGCCGGCCGATACCAAGAAGGACACCAAGGCTCAGACGACGACCGAAACCAAGCCGCAGGAGACCACCACGCAGCAGCAGGCTCCGGCACAGACCGAGACCCAGCCCACCCAGTCCACGCAGGACGCCCAGATCTCGCTGGACGAGGCTACGCAGATCGCGCTGGATGACGCAGGCGTAACCGCAGCGGACGTGATTGGCCTGGACGCGAAGCTCGAGACCGACGACGGCGTGACCAAGTACGACGTGGACTTCAAGGTGGGCAACGTCGAGCACGACTACGACATCGACCCCACAACCGGTGCCATCATCTCGCACACCACTGACATCGACGACTAGTCCGTAGCCGTCAACCGAAGGGGATAGCCCCCATTGATATGCCGCTTGCGGCAATCAATGGGGGTTACCCCCTTTGATAGGTTTACGAAGACGTAGCGACAAACACGGCGAGAGGATCTGCCATGCTGGACGACCATTTGCGCGCGGTGCTTGCTGGAGAGAAGTTCCTGCTGTTTGACGGTGGCATGGGCACCATGCTGCAAGCCGCGGGCCTCAAGGCGGGAGCCGCCCCGGAGCTGCTGTGCCTGACCAACCCGCAGCAGATTACGCAGATTCACGCGGCCTACGTGACGGCTGGCAGCGACGTGGTGACGACCAACACGTTTGGCGCCAACGCGCGCAAGCTCGCCGAGGGTGCCCATGCGGCCGGCATGGTGCGCGTGCCCACGGTCGAGCAGGTCTTCCAGGCCGCCATAGCCTGTGCCCGCGCCGCCCACCCACGCTATGTGGCGGCAGACATCGGCCCTACCGGTGCGCTGCTGCGTCCGTTGGGCACCATGACCTTTGACGAGGCGTACGACCTCTTTGCGGAGCAGGTGCGTGCAGCCGATGCTGCCGGCGCCGACCTCTTTATTATCGAGACCATGGCCGACCTGCTGGAGGCCAAGGCGGCGGTGCTTGCGGCCAAAGAGAACTCGAACCTTCCTGTGTTCTGCACCATGACCTTTGGCGAGGACGGGCGCACGTTCTTGGGCACCACGCCCGAGGTGGCCGCGGTCACCCTGAGTGCCTTGGGCGTGGACGTGCTGGGCATCAACTGCTCCCTGGGGCCGGCAGACGTGGCACCGCTCGTGGAGCGCATGACACGCTGGGCCACCTGTCCGGTGATGGTGCAGGCCAACGCGGGGCTGCCCAGCGTGACCGATGGCGTTACCACCTACGACATTGGTCCCGAGGAGTACTGCGCGGCCGTGGTACCCATGCTGGAGGCGGGCGTTACGGTGGTGGGTGGATGCTGCGGTACCACGCCGGACTACATTGCCGGCGAGCGGGCGCTGCTTTGGCAGGCCGTGCCTGCGACGCGCCATCCCTGCGACGACTTCGTGGTTGCCAGCGCCCAGCAGGTCTTCTCACTCGCGCCTGGCGAGGTGGGCGTTATTGGCGAGCGCATTAACCCCACGGGCAAGAAGCGCCTTAAGGAGGCGCTGCGCTCCGGAAACTACGACTACATAATGGGCGAAGCCATAGCCCAGGACCGTGCCGGTGCCCAGGTGCTGGACGTAAACGCGGGCCTGCCCGAGATTGACGAGACGGCCACGCTCGTGCGCCTGGTGGAAGACCTGCAGGGCGTTACCACGCTGCCGCTGCAAATCGACTCGACCAGCCCCGAGGCCATCGAGGCGGCTGTGCGCATCTATCCCGGCAAGCCCATAATAAACAGCGTCAACGGCAAGCGGGCGTCGCTGGACGCCGTGCTTCCCATTGCGCGCCATTACGGTTGTGCGATCGTGGGCCTGGCGCTAGACGAGGACGGCATTCCCAACACGGCCGAGGGGCGTCTTGCGGTGGCGCGGCGCGTCGTGGAGGCCTGCGACGCGCACGGTATTGCCCGGCGTGACGTCCTCATCGATTGCCTTACCATGGCGGTGTCCACGAACCAGTCGGCCGCACGCTCCATCCTGGACGCGGTGCGCCTGGTAAAGGCGGAGCTGCCCGGCGTGCGGTGCGTGCTGGGTGTGAGCAACATTAGCTTTGGCCTGCCGTATCGCGAGCTTCTCAACGCCACGTTCCTTACGGCGGCGTTTGAGGCGGGATTGGACCTGGCCATTATGAACCCGCTTTCGCGGCGGTTTATGGATGCCGTGGACGCATGGCGCGTGCTCAACGGCCAGGACGCAAATGCCGAGCGCTACATTGCCGCCAATGCCGGACGTAGCGATGCGGTGCCGGCTTCGTCGGCTCCCGCGGGCGAGGGCTCTGCCGTTTCCGCCGGCGCGTCTGCCGTGGCCACCACGCCCGAGGAGCGTATTCGCGAGGCCGTGCTGCAGGGTCGGGCGGAGCCCGTGGCGGCCGAGGCGCGTTCGATGCTCGATGCCGGCACGGCGCCCCTTGCGCTGGTGGACGACGTGCTCATCCCCGCGCTCGACGAGGTGGGCAAGCGGTTCGAGAAGGGCACCTTCTTCCTGCCACAGCTCATGGCGTCGGCCGAGGCGGCCAAGGCCGGCTTTGGCGTGGTGCGCGAGGCGTCGGCCTCCCAGGACGTCCCGCTTAAGGGCGAGGTGGCCATCTGCACGGTCAAGGGCGACATTCACGACATCGGCAAGAACATCGTAAAGATGCTGTTGGAGAACTACGGCTACCAGGTGCGCGACCTCGGCCGCGACGTGGATCCCCAGGTGTTCGTGGACGAGGTGGTGCGACATCGCATACGGCTCGCCGGCCTGAGCGCGCTGATGACCACCACGGTGCCGGCGATGGCCCAAACCATCACGCTGCTGCGCGAGCGGGCGCCCTGGTGCAAGGTTATGGTGGGCGGCGCCGTGCTCAACCCCGAATACGCGCGCATGGTGGGCGCCGACTTCTACGCCAAGGACGCAAGCGAGTCCGCACGCATCGCCGCCGAGGTGTTGGGCTAACGTGCACAGGGGACATGAACAGGGGACGGGTCTTGCGTTCAGGTGTGAACAGGGGACGGGTCTTGCGTTCAGGTATGGCTTCCTGTTCATGCTGCTCGTGCTGGTGGCGCTTGAGCTGGGTGCGTGCTCAGCCAAGACGGTTGACAAGACCACCGACGAGGCCGTCGACAAGGGTGCGGTCGAGGCACAGGACGATTTGTCCCAGATTACCTCAAGCGATGACATCTGCGGTTGGGGAAGCGAGACGCGCGACGCCCCAAATGCAACCGACGGTCCCTCGTCGCAGGGTGAGGGTGGCACCGTCCAGGACCCCATCGTTGCTGCTCGGTCGGCAGACCTTCCCAGGGAGCCCAAGGAGTATACCGTGATGGTGTATCTGGTGGGCTCGGACCTAGAGGCCAACTCCGGTCGTGCCTCGCGCGACCTGCAGGAAATGCTGAGCTCGGGGGTCGATGCCTCGCGCGTAAACGTGGTGGTATTTACCGGCGGAAGCCAGTACTGGCATGCCAACATTCCCAACGACCGCAACTGCGTGCTAGACATCGCGTCGGGCAAGGGCAACGTGGTCGCCACCACGAACGACCTTCTCAACATGGGCCAGGCCAGTACGCTTGCGACCTTTGTGAGCTGGGCGACAAGCAACTTTCCCGCCCGTCACAGTGCGCTCGTGCTGTGGGACCACGGAAAGGGTCCCTCGGGAGGTGCGTGCTTTGACCAGCTGCACGACTACGATTCCCTCTCGCTCGGCGAGATGTCCCAGGCCATGCGGGACGCGGGCTTTGGGGCAGACCGCAAGCTGGACTGGGTGGGGTTCGACGCCTGTTTGATGGCCTCACTCGAGTCCATGCAGGCATGGCAGGACTATGCGCGCTACTTTGTGGGATCGCAAGAGGTCGAGGACGCCCATGGGTGGAGCTACGCCTTCCTGGACGTGCTCAACCGCACCTCGGATGCGCCCCAGGTCGTGCAGGCGATCGTGGACGAGTTTGGTGCCTACGCGTCGTTGCAGGAAGGCGTTGGCAGGTCTGCCTATACGCTGTCGGCCGTCGACCTGTCGCGCGTGGGGGAGGTTGAGCGTGCACTTGACGCGCTCTCGGAGACTCTTCTTGCAGACCTTACCGCACAAGACCTCGCCCCGCTTGCCAGTGCCAGAGAGCAGTGCAGGTCGTTTGGGACCACTCTGGAGACTGCAGGCGGTGCGGGGCTGGTTGACCTGGTGGACCTGTCCAATCACCTTGTGGGTGAGCATCCGCAGTCGGCCCAAGCCTTAGTTGACGCTGCAAATCGTGCCGTCGTGGCAAACGCCACCAACGTGAGTGGCGCCCACGGCATCTCGCTGTGCTTTCCGCAAACGAGCGAGCAAAAGGACTTGCCGGTTTTGGAGGGGCCGTACGACAAGATGCTGGATGCCTACGGCACGCGAGGGGAGCATGCGCGTGCGGTTGACTGGACGCTGGGCGAATTCCGCGAGGAGGCAGACACGGCTTCGCTTGCACTGAGCGCGGAACAGGCGCAAGGGCTGGCGCTGGCCAGGTACTCGATTCTGCGCGACCTTGGAGACGGCTCCTACGTGCCCGTGGTCACGAACGTGCACGTGGTCGTGGGCACCGACGGCGTGGTGCGGGTTCCTCTCAATCCCGCGCTCATCGTGTCGAGCGCAGACCAGCTGGCGCTTCCGGTGCGGCAGCTGCGAGCGGACTCCGGTCGGCGGGAGTACGTGTGTCCCATGGCGTATCTGCTGCCGGCACCAGAGCTCGTGGATGGCCTTTTAGGTGCCGCGCCCATTAGCCTGAGTGTGGTGGTCGATTCCCAAACGGGTGAGGTGAGCAACACGTGGGCGTCCCACGCCAATGCCGAGCTTGGCTTGAGCGGACACGACGAGGTGGACCTTGGAGAGTACCGAGCACTCATGCATTACTTTTGGCGACCACTCACGCCAAGGCGCGATGATGCGGGCGCCTTGCTGCCGCATGCCCAGTGGGAGAGCCAAACGGGAAAGGCAATCACCTCCACGTCGCTCCTCTCGGGAGAGGTCTCCTTTGCGACAAGGCACACGAGAGACTTGGACAAAGGATACGTGGTGCAGGTGGTGCTCACCGATTTGGCTGGAGACCAGCATGGGTCGGAGCTGCTTGCCCTCGACGGCATCGAGTGCAAGGAGGCCAACTGCCCAGTGCCTGGTGGCAGCCTGACCTTTGCCCTGTATGATGACCACGCCGAGTGGACCGGGTATGTGGGAGAGCTGGAGACGATAGTGGTGCCGGAGCAGGTGGAGGGACTTCCCGTCACGTCCGTGGCGGACGGAACGCTGGACTGGGACACGCACGTGCTCAGTCTCACACTGCCCTCCTCGGTAACGACGATCGGGTCGGGTGCGCTCAACCTCATCCACGCGGCTCACATGGACTTGGGCGAGGGTGTGGAGGAGATTGGGGATCGCTCGCTGTGCTACGCAAATATCCAGGAGCTGCGCCTGCCCTCGCGACTGAGAAGCATTGGGGATGCTTCGCTCAGGCGCCTTGGGGTTACCACGCTCCGCATTCCCACGTCGGTGGAACATGTTGGCGAGGCGGCGCTCACTGGATGCGAGGACCTTGTCGCCTATGACGCCGACGCGTCGTGCAAGGCGGTGCGGGTCGCAGACGGCGTGCTGTTCTCGGCGGATGGCGGCACGCTTAAGGCGTTCCCTGCGGGGCGTACGGGCGAATACCAGGCACCTGCCGGGACGAAGAAGATTGGCTATGGCGCCTTTTGCAGCACCGTGCTGGAGTCCGTCACGTTTCCCGAGGGGCTTGTTGAGATTGACAACTGTGCCTTCTATTGGACCGTGTTCGAGATTCCCCAGCCCCTTGCGTCCATTCACTTGCCCAAGAGCTTGCGACAGTTGGGGAGCTATGCCTTTGGGTGCGACACCCACGGCTCGTCTTTGGACAAGGCGCCACTCATGGAGATGCTGCGTTTGGGGAGCGAGCTGCGAAGCGTGGGAACGGGCGCCTTCTCGGGCATTAACGTGGCGCGCATAGAGGTGGACGATGCGAACCCGGCCTTCTCCAGCCCCGGTGGCTTTCTTGCCAACAAGGCGGGCGACACCATTCTCCAGGCGCCAGAGGGCATGGGCCATACGGTGGTCGTGCCGCAGGGAATAACCGCCATACAGCCGGACGCCTTTCGTAGCTATGAGGAGGGCACCGAGTTCGTGCTGCCCAGCTCGCTCACCTATATTTCGGAGGATGCCTTCCGCATGCATTTTGCCCAGGATGGCCACAAGGTATGGGACATCTCCATTCATTGCGAGAAGGGAAGCGTGGCCGAGGAGTTTGCTCGGGTGCACGGCATTCCCTGCGACAACCAGTACGACCCGCAATAAGGACGGTGCGGTTATACCCTAACGGTTCCTAAGGGCGCACGTGCCGTGGGTTATACTACATGTGAGATACGATGTGCTTGTCAACGGGTTTTTGACGAAGCGGGAGGACTCATATGAGGCGTTTTGGCATGGCGACGCTCGTGGTACTTGTTGCCTTGGTGTTGGCGGCGTGCACGGCGGGCGAGACACCCAAGGATGGCGGTGCGGACGCGCCGGTGCAAGAGTCGGCTTCCCCGCAAACGAGCGAGAGCAACCAGGATGCGGTCGAGTCCGCCAGTCAGAGTGCCAACGCGAGTCAGAACATCTCTGGCTTGATGGACCAGACCCTTCAGGAGTACTACCAGACGCACGGGACGATTCTTGCCGACAGCGACGAGGCCGGTGAGGAAGGGGCCGGCGAGGAGTCTGACGAGCTCACCTTTTCCAAGGACGTGGACGCCTACGTGCCAGACGGCATAGAGCGCAACATCGTGGGCACGGATGACCGCGTGGCTCCCAGTGACCCGTACAAGTATCCCTTCTCGGCCATCGCGTACATGACGGTGCACTTCCCCTGCAAGCATGGGGACGCCACCGCCACGGGCTTTATGGTGCGACCCAGCATATTGCTCACCGCGGCTCATGCCCTGTACTGCGAGGAGTGCCAGACGCGCGCCACGCATGCGGAGTACTATTTTGGCTGTTACCCGGACGGCAGCTACGGCTACAAGTACGACGGCATGACCACCGTTGCGTTTGGCACCAAGTATCCCAGCCAAAACCGAGGCTGGGACTACGCAATCGTGCGTTTTGATGATCAAAACGTGGGAGACGAGACGGGCTACTTTGGCTGCACAGTCGCGTCCAACTCCCAGCTTGAGGGTAAGAACTTCGCGGCGGCGGGCTACCGCGATGGCGTGATCAAGTACGACGTAAACAAGACGTACGTGCGCGACAACGGCTCCGTATGGCTGTATGCCGACACGTTGCCCGGCAACAGCGGCGGGCCCATCTACGACAGGGACATGGCCTGCGGCATCATCGTGGCCAGCACAGCCGACGGAAAACGGAACGTGGGATGTCGCATAACGCGCGAGGTGATTGACAAGATCTTTGAGGTGGAGCGCGCCAAAACGTCCCAGCCCACCCCCACGCCCGTTGCCCAGCAGCAGACGCCGCTGGTGGTCAAGCCCTCAGAGACCGGCTCGCGTGGCTTTATCCTGCCGTACTCGGCAACGCACGTGTACACGCGGAGCGAGCTGGCGGGCTTGTCGACGTATGAGCTCTACCTGGCGCGCAACGAGATTCCCGCGCGTCACGGATACGTATTTGAGAACCAGGACCTGCAGGTGTACTTTGCCTCTAAGAGCTGGTATCACGGCACGCTCGCCAAGGACGAGTTTAGGAGCATCGAGGGGATTCTCAACACCACCGAGGAGACAAACGTCGAGATGATCCTTGCCATTGAGCGCGAGCAGGGTTCCCCCTACGTGCCGTAGGAAGCGTGAAAACGCGTGTCCGTTTGGGAAGAGGTACCTTTGGGACATGCGCGCATGTCCCAAAGGTACCTCTTCCCAAACGGACACGCGCGAGGCGGCAGCCCGTCGCCCTACGCCGCGGCAAGCGCTCGATACCTTCGGGCGACCAAGAAGCCGCCGACGACAATGCAAACGATGCCGCCTGCGCGCAGGGACAATGTGAGCGCGTCCTCGTAGAGCAGGATGTCCTCGTCTCCCTCAATGAGGCAGCCGCTGGCGGGGTGCGTGGGGTCGTACCTAACGGTTACTTCATCGCCTTCCGCGTGACGGCGACTGCGTGCGACGGCTATGTTGCGCGCCACGAACTCGCGGTGGTCCGAGTCCTCAAACCGCACGAACGTGACGTACGTCTTGCGTCGCTTCTTGCCGGAGACCTTCTCCTGGACGTGCGTCACCTCGCCTGTGGTCGTGGCCGTGTATGCCTCGGCCTGCCCGGAGTTGTCCACCAGCAAGGGAACAATGATCCCAATGAGCAGACAGACAACTCCAATGACGAGCGGCACAATCGTAATGTCGACAAGTAGATCTTGCGGGGACACCCTTGCGTCGCTCATCGTTCCTCCGTACTTCGTTGCGCGTGCGCGGCAGCTGGATGGTTCCAGTATAGATGAGTGATTTGTTGCGCAACAGATTTGCCGCATGCGGCACTAACCTCTTGGTGTGGAGACAAGGAGAGGAGATGAGCATGCGGGAGATGAGTGCCGTGCTGGATGCAAGTCGTACGTCTGCAAAAATGATCGAGGGCGTGGGGTATGCTATCCAGCTACCCGAAGCATGGGTTGGCAAGGTGAGCGTGCGGGCGAGCGGGCACGACGACCTGCGGGGATTCTTTGCGTCTGCCTGTGGTTGGGGTATCGAGGGCGAAGAGGTGTTCTCTTGCTACCCCGTTCCAAAGGAGAACGTGGCGTTTTTCGTGGGCAATGCGCGGAAGCTTGGGAGCGTGACGCTGGGGAGCGGCCAGAAGGCTGGCACTTACCTTTGGGACGAGGCGCGCGTGTTCTTTGATGCCGCCATGCCAAACGGACGCCATCTCTTTGCGTTTGCCCCGCAAGCGGTTGTCGCAAACGCGTACTTTGGCGCAACGATGAGCCGGCGACAGGCTAACTCGCTGGCCCGTATGCAAACGCTGGGTGACATGGTGTATGACGACGATCCGTACGGCTACGGTGTACCCCTGGCTTGTCTGCGCGAGGTCGCGTGCCGTACGAGTATTTAGATCTTGCAAAAAAGGCTCAGTAAAGAGCGGGTAGACTCGGGGGACAGTACCCCTTGTCTGCCCGCTTTTCGTTGGGTCCTCGACCCATAGGTTTCTGGATTGACCCAAAAAAGCCCCCTGGTGAAAAGAGCTTTTCACCAGGGGGCTTCCCTTGGTCTGTAAAGACGCTACTTCACGACCACGGAGGCACGGTTGCCGCTGTTGCCCTTGTATGTGGCAAAGATCATGCTCGAGTCGTCTACACAGTAGATGTAGTGTCCCTTGGAGGATTTGCCCACGTACTTTATGTATTTGCCTCCGCTCATCTTGCTGTTCGAGATCACGACGGCGCCGCAGTAATAGTAGCCACCACGACTGTTCTTGTAGTCCTTGTGGTAGACGTTGAGGTAACGGCCGCCGCTATTCTTAACAAACAGCTTGCCCTTGAGGTTATTGGGAACGATGATCTTGTACTCGCTATTCTCGTACAGAACCGACCCGTTGGACGCCCTCGTGGCCTTCTTCGTGCTCTTTTGTGCGGCCTTCTGGCGGAATGCACCATCGGTGGATCCCGGTGCGGCCCCTCCCTTGGGGACGAGGCGGATCTGGATGGCCTCAAGACGGTAGGAGTATCCAGCGGACCCAGACTGCTCGCCGTTCTTGGCCCAGCCCATCCAGCCAAAGCGCTGGCAGTGCACGCGGTAGTACACGTCGTAGCGATTGGCCATGTCGCCGTAGAGGCTCACTTGGATGGCCTCAAGACGCTTGGACTGGTGGCTGGTTCCTGCCATGGCGCCGTCGGAACGCCAGCCCTGCCAACCAATCTTTTGCACGTGGGTACGGTATGAGATTCCCCCCGAGCACGGCAGGTCGGACAGCTTGATGTTGATGCCCTCGAGCCTGAGGCTGCGTCTGCTCGTTCCGCTTGTGTTGCCGTCGGTGCGCCAGTTCTGCCAACCGACTTTTTGCACGTGGGTGCGGTAGGAAACGTGTGGCGTGGTAGCCTGAGTCTCCAGTTTCTTCGCGTCGTCTGTGGGGTTGGATTGCGTGGTCAGCGCGTTGGCCTCTTTGGCGTCCTTGGTGGCGCTTGCCTCGGCCGCGTCCTCCACAACAACCTCGGACTCGTTGATGCTCTGCTCGACGACGGCGACTTCGTCACCCTTGAATCCCTCGGTCTCCGGTTCGCTTTCCACCACCTGGCTTTCATCCGTTTGGCTGGGCGTCTGTGCCGGGATGGTGTCCTCGTCTCCTGGATTCTCCTCAGCGGTGGGGGTAGCGAGTTGCGGGTCTTGCTGCGTAATCTCCCCTGAGCCGTCTTGCGTGGCGTTGCCCGGCTCTGTAGCAGTCGTCTGTGTCGCAACGTCGCTCGCAACGGTTTCCTCTGCGATGGCAGTTGCCGGCATGCATGACACTGCCATGCAGGTGGCCAGCATCCACGATGCCAGAAGTTTTGTTCCTGTTGCCTTTTTCATTTTTTCCTCCTTTGTTTGCACTTGCGCTATCACAGTGATACCTCGGAGTTTTCGCTTAATGTTGCGCAACAATGTTCATCGCCGAGAATGGCTTGGTAGGGTGCTTGGGGAGCTACATGCGCCGCCAGCCGATGTGTAGTGTGCGGTGCGCGTGCGTTGCGCTATCCTTAACCTAATATGTATCTCCGAGGTAAGGAGCCGCACTATGCCCACCAAGCCCGCCGCACCTGTCGACATCACCGCCACTCCCGCATGGAATGCCCTGGCCGAGCACTACAAGGAGCTCCAGGCCCAGGGCATCAGCCTCAAGGACTGGTTCGCTACCGATCCCGACCGTGTGTCCAAGCTCTCGTTTAACACGTCCGACCTGCACTTCGACCTCTCCAAGAACCTCATTACCGACAAGACCGTGGAGCTGCTGCTCGACCTGTGCCGTGCGGCCGGCGTCGAGGAGCGCCGCGACGCCATGTTTGCGGGTGAGCACATCAACACCACCGAGGACCGCGCCGTCTTCCACACCGGCCTGCGTCGCCCGGCCTCCCAAAAGGGTCAGTTCATCGTGGATGGCGCCGACGCCGTGGCCGACGTACACGAGGTGCTCGACAAGATGTACGACTTTGCCGACCGCGTGCGCTCGGGCGAGTGGAAGGGCGTCACGGGCAAGAAGATCGAGAACGTGGTGTCCATTGGCATCGGCGGCTCCGACCTTGGTCCGGTTATGATCTACGAGGCGCTCAAGGCCAACCTCACCGGTCCCGCATGCCGCTTTGTCTCTAACATCGACCCCAACGACATCGCCGAGAAGGTAAAGGGCCTCGATCCCGAGACCACGCTCATGATCGTCGTCTCCAAGACCTTTACCACGCTGGAGACCATTACCAACGCAAAGATGGCCCGCTGGTGGCTGCTCGACTCCCTGCGCAAGTCTGGTGCCATCGACGGCTCCGCAGAGCAGGATGCCGAGGCCATCGCCAAGCACTTTGTCGCCGTCTCCACCAACCTGGAGCTCGTGGCCGACTTTGGCATCGACCCCGTTAACGCGTTTGGTTTTTGGAGCTGGGTTGGCGGTCGTTACTCCACCGACTCCGCCGTGGGCCTCTCGCTGATTCTTGCCTACGGTCGCGAGACGTTCCAGGAGCTGCTCGGTGGCTTCCACGACATGGACAACTACTTTAAGGACACCCCGCTCGAGCAGAACGTCATCGCCCTCATGGCCATGACCAACATCTGGTACAACAACTTCTTTGGCTTCGAGACGCATGCCGTGTTGCCTTACAACCAGTACCTGCATCGCTTTGCTGCCTACCTGCAGCAGCTCACCATGGAGTCCAACGGCAAGAGCGTGCGCTGGGATGGTAGCCCCGTTACTTGCGGCACCGGCGAGATCTTCTGGGGCGAGCCGGGCACCAACGGCCAGCATGCCTTCTACCAGCTCATTCACCAGGGCACCAAGCCCGTGCCGGCCGACTTCATCGCCTTCGCCAACAGTGCCAATCCCATCCAGTGCGACGGCCAGGACGTGCACGAGCTGTTCCTGGGCAACTTCCTCGCGCAGACCAAGGCGCTCGCCTTTGGCAAGACGGCCGACGAGGTGCGCGCCGAGGGCACGCCCGAGTGGATCGTTCCCGCTCGCTGCTTCGAGGGCAACCGTCCCACGACGTCCATCTTTGGCGTGGAGCTCAACGCGCACTCGCTGGGCGAGCTCATCGCGCTGTACGAGCACATCACGTTCGTCGAGGGCGTGGTGTGGGGCATCGACTCGTTCGACCAGTGGGGCGTCGAGTTGGGCAAGCAGCTTGCCAAGCAGATAACCCCGGCGCTGCACGACGACGAGGCGCTCGCCGCCCAGGACGCCTCCACCAAGGCGCTCATCGAGTTCTACCGCGCTAACAGGAAGTAACTTCCGACAACAGAGTCGTGGTACAAAAGGGACAGTCCCCGGTATACCGGGGACTGTCCCTTTTGTACCACCGCACCCCGACGCCACTGCGCTCCCGCGGAAAATACTGATATCAAAACACGCCTGCTTGGTCGGGTGGGCTATTATGGTTGACCTCAGGTAACTGATGCGCAGGATGATGGGCATGCCCCTTGTTGGGACACGGCGACGACGGAGGGGGAGTTGTACATGACAACAAAAAGGAAAACTGTGGTATTTCGCAGGGCGCTCAGTGCGTTTGTCTCGCTCACGTTGCTGTGGGGCCTTGTGCCCTCGTACGCGTGGGCCGAGAGCACCGAAAACCAGGAAGGCATGGCCGCAAACGTTGCCCAAGAGGTAGCGACCAGCGAGCCGTCAGCACAAATCCCTTCCAGCCCAAACACCTTGTCGGATGTCGTGTCCACCACAAACGACGATGCCGCGACCCAGACGGCATTGCCTGAAGCCACGGACGACGCAACCGGTTCGGCCGACATGGCCGAGACCCAGGAGGTCGAGGTCGCTCCCGCCTCCGAGGCTTCTGTTGGCGAACAAGAGTCGGTCGTCGAGGTGCAGGAGGCCGGCAAGGCCAACAACGCAGCAGAGGAAAAGACGTCTGCTGCGGGCGCCGCCCTCACCACCCAGTCGGAGCAGCCGTTGGCCAATGTTGCGATCAAGACTCGCGCGCACGTCGCCAGGCTTGGATGGCTCAAGTGGCAAAGCGCCAGCGAGGTGACCATTGGCGCCACCGACAAGAGCCGCCGCCTGGAGGCGTTTCGGCTCAGCTGCCCGGGCGGCGACGGTTCCATTGTGTATTCCGCCCACGTGCAACGAAAAGGCTGGATGGCCGAGCGCAAAGATGGCCAGATGGCTGGTACCACGGGCAAATCCTTGCGGGTGGAGGCGGTAAAGATCCGCCTCACGGGCAGGCTCGAAGAACAGTACGACGTATGGTACAGAACGCGCGTAGCCGACTCGGGCTGGCTTGGCTGGACCTGCAACGGCAGTCCCGCCGGAACGCAGGGACACGGTAGGGCCGTATTCCAGTTGCAAGTTGCCCTGGTTGCCAAGGGTGCGGGTCAGCCAAACGAGCCGAGCGACTTCGAGCTGGCATTCGCCAAGGGTCAGGACATCTACAACATTGGCGTCGAGCGTCTTTCTGGCGACATGGCATTCGACAAGTCGATCGACTGGTTTGTGCGTCACAAGACGGGCTGGGGCGAGAAGGGCCTGCGTCGTGCGTATCAGATTATCTCGACCTACGAGTACGAGGATCAGGAGATGTTCTACGAAGGTCGTATGGCCGATAAGTGGAGCAAACGCATTGCCAAGGAGATGTACAACAAGAAGCGCGGCAACTGCTACCGCTACGCCGCGCTCATGTGCTGGGTAGCCCGCAGGCTTGGATACGATGCAAAGACCATCTCGGGTCACCACTTTAGCGCCTCGCATCAGTGGTTGCCGCATGGTTGGTGCGAGATAACCCTGGATGGCAAGAAGTACGTAATCGACCCGCTCTACCACAAGAGATTCCCCAACAAAAAGTTCTATATGGTCACGTACGACAAGACGCCCTTTAAGTACTACACCAAAAAATAGGCAATCGTAGATGCGGTGAGTTTGGTTCCACAATGTATGAGAGCGGAAATACAGGGGAGTGAGGACGCAGGATGAAAACGAGGGCAGCTTTTTCTCGGTGCGCCATGGGCGTTTGTGCGGTCGCGTTGGGCGTGACGCTGTGGGGTTGCGGTGGAGCGCAGCCTGCGCAGCCCGCGCAAGACAGTGGAGCGACGAGATGCAACCGAGGTCGCGCTCACTAACGGCTTGGACGGCGAGCTCACGTCCCTTAAGCTGCGGAATTCGGGCAAGCAGCCCTTCGGCAAGAACCTCATTCCGTCCAAGAAGACTGTGGCTGCCAAGGCAGAGGCCCGTCTGTTCCTGGAGAAGAGCAAGAACGACGCGAACGCAACCTACGACATACAGGTGACCAGGCGAGGCAAGGACGGCAAGGAGACGACCGTCGAGTTTGTAAAAGTCCCGCTCGCCAATCTGAAGAGTGCCAAGCTCGTTGAGGACAACGGACTCGCATACGTGTCGTACGTTACGGCCGACGGCAAGGAAGACTCCACCAAGAAGGCTGCCCAAGCCCAAAAGCAGGCCAACGAGCAGGTAAAGAAAAAGACGGATGAGCAGACCAAACAGGTGGAGGAGCAGGCGCAACCCCAAGCGCAGGAAGAGGCATATGACGAGTCCCAGTACTATGCCGTGGACGATTACGATTCGTCGGAATACGATGCCGCACCCGAGGAGGCGCCTGCGCAGGAGTCCGCTCCCGCGCAGTCTGCCGACAACTGCATGACGGCCGAGCCTGAGTGGCGTTAGAAAAAGACGGTGCGGCGTGTTGACCTATCAATGGGGTAACACCCTTTGATAGGTCACCGCCGGGCGCATTGCCCGCCATATTCGCTACCATTATGCGTGGGCCGATTCGGCTCCGTGACGGCGAATGGAGGTGGTTGCGGTGAGCTACACGATTGGGCTTGCGCAGAGCACGTACCCCAAGGACGAAGACGTCATCGCGCAGGCGCGCGACTTTGCGGGACGAGCCGCCAGCGAGGGCTGCGACCTGCTGGTGTTCCCCGAGAACTTCATGTGGCCGAGGAAGCTTTCCAGCGAGGAGGTCGCCGACCTCGCCGAGCCTGTGGACGGCCCCTTTGTGCAACACATGTGCAAGGTGGCGCGCGAGTTTGGCATGTGGATCGTCTTCACCATCAACGAGTACAACCCCGATGGGGGTCTGCCGTACAACACGGCCGTTGCCGTAGACAACGCTGGTGCATTGCGCGGCAGTTATCGCAAGTGCCACCTATACGATGCGCTGGGCGTCCGCGAGTCCGACCGCCTGTCTGCCGGCGCTCAGCCCGCACAGCCGGTGCACGCCCCGTTTTGCACCATGGGCATGCAGGTGTGCTACGACCTGCGCTTTCCCGAGTCGGCGCGCATCGCGGCGCTCGCAGGTTGCAACCTTATGGTGTATCCGTCCGCCTGGCACGTCGGCCGCTGCAAGCCGGACCAATGGGAGACCCTCCTGCGCGCACGCGCCGTCGAGAACGAGCTGTTCGTGGCGGGCGTCTGCCGGTCGGGGAGGGGCTTTGTGGGGCAGAGCATGGTCGTGGATCCCATGGGGCGCGTGCTCGCGCGTGGTGGTCGCGCCGCCAAGGAGGGGCTCGACCAGCTCGTCACGTGCACCATCGACCCGGCGGTCCTGCAGTCCACGCGCAAGAGCATGCCCATTCTGGGACATCGTCGGCCAGAGCTCTACTCGGAGATTCTCTCATGATCTGGTTCACCTCCGACCTGCACTTGGGTCACGCCAACATCCTGCACCACGCCAAGCGTCCCTTCGACAACGTGCATCGCATGAACGATTGGATAATCGACGCCATAAACGACCGCGTGTCGTGGTCCGACGAGCTTTGGGTGCTGGGAGACTTTGCCTTTAGGGTGACGACCCCGGAGGTGCGCGCATTCAGAGAGCGAATCGTGTGTCGCACCGTATACCTGGTGCGGGGCAACCATGATGCCCACTTTCCTCCCGGCGAATCGCCCTTTACCGAGGAACTTGCCTACTGCGAGTCGTTGCGCACGAGCGAGCCCGACCGCAGGCAGCTCGTGCTGTTCCACTATCCCATCCTGGACTGGAACGGCATGAATACCGGCAGCATCCACCTGCATGGTCACATCCATGCGGACCGTTCGTATAACGAACGCAACCGGGCACATGGACTCTTGCGCTACGATGTGGGCGTGGACGCGCACGACTTCGTGCCCGTGAGCATGGCGAACGTGGAGGAGTTCTTTAGGGACGTGGAACCGCAGGGGATACACCATCGGGCGGTCGGTGACGACGGGTTCCTCGCATTCGCCCCTGAGACAACATGACGCCACGTGCGTAGTAGTAAGTGACGGCGCGATGGTGAGGAGGAGCGATGTCGGACGACGTCGTTGAGCGGGGCACGCTTGCCGAGGACGAGGACCTCGAGGCGCAGCTTGCCTACGAAAACCTAAAGCGCAGACGCGAGGCACGCAAGCGCAAACGCATAGTAACCATCGCCATCATTGCGGCGCTGGTGCTCGCGGGCATCATCGTGTTCGTCTCGCAAAACATCGGCAAGGACGAGCAGGGTCAGGAGACCGATCCTCTCGCGGCCACCGCTGCGGTGTATACGGGCGAGTTCGCCACCAGGGTAAGCGCCAACGGCGCCACCGAGCCGGTCTCGGCGGTGGTGGTCACGCCCGAGGTGGACGGCATCGTGGAGAATCTGAGCATCGAGGAAGGGTCGCATGTGGAGAAGGGCGACCTGCTCTTTACCCTTAAGAACGACAAGCTGGACAAGGCCATCCGCGAGGCCGAGACGCAGCTCAGGACTGCGCAGCGTACCGTGGACACCGACGACCAGGCGGTGGACGACGCGTACGACGCCTACAACAAGGCCGTGGACGCGTGCAGCCAGTCCGGTGACTGGTCCACGTTCGACGAGGCCTCGCTCAAGTCGGCCATTACGGCCGCCGAGAACCAGTACGAGACGGCCAAGGATGCTCTGGAGGCCGCCCAGGATGCTTTGGACGAGGCCAAGAAGGAGGGCGACAAGCGTTCGGTGTATGCGCCCACCTCGGGCAGCGTGGTGGCGCTCAACGTGGAGAACGGCGCTGGCATTGGCTCGGAGGCGGGAGGCTCGGGGTCCGGCGGCTCGTCCGGCCCTCCGGTAAAGATTGCCGATCTCAGCACCATGAAGGTAACGGTGCAGGTAAACGAGGTGGACATCTCGAGCATTCAGGAGGGGCAGGCCGCGACGGCCACCTTCTCGGCGCTTCCGGGCGTGTCGTCGGATGCCACGGTCCAGCGCATCGCGTCGAGCGCTTCGGGTGCGGGCTCTGGTGAGGATAGCGGCACTGGCGGCGTGGTCACCTACGCCGTGGACCTCATCATCCCCAAGCCCGACAAGCAGCTTAAGCCTGGCATGACGGCGACGGTAACCATAACCACGCAAAACGTGCCCAACGCGCTCATCGTGCCCGCGTCGGCACTCAACGGCGAGGAAGGCGCAGAGCAGTACGTTACCGTGGTGGTCGATCAGGAGAAGGCCACGACGCGCGACGTGCCGGTAACCGTAATCCAAAAGAACAACTCCGAGGCCGCCGTAAAGGGGGACCTCACGGATGGCGACATGGTGTTGATGGGTGCCGCGGACGTTGGTACGGGTGCAGACGCGGCATCGGACGTCGAAGCGATGGGCTAGCCATGGCGGCCGTACTGGACGTAAGCGGGGTCCACCGCATCTACGAGTCCGCAGCCGGATACACCCATGCGCTGCGTGGCGTGTCGCTTACGGTGGAGCGTGGCGAGTTCCTGTGCGTGATGGGGCCGTCGGGCTCGGGCAAGTCCACGCTCATGAACATCCTGGGCTGTTTGGACCGCCCAACCTCAGGAACGTACAAGCTCGAGGGCATCGACGTGTCGCAGCTCGACGACGACGAGCTGGCGGAGCTGCGTGCCCTGCGGTTGGGATTCGTCTTCCAGAGCTTCAACCTGCTTCCGCGCGCGACCGTTATGCGCAACGTGCAGCTGCCGCTCGTGTACTGCGACGTCGCGCCCTCCAAACGCGTGGAACGGGCAGTACGGGCGCTGCGGGCCGTGAGCCTGCCGGCCGAGTATTACGACCATCGCTCCAACGAGCTCTCGGGAGGCCAGATGCAGCGTGTGGCCATTGCGCGGGCGCTGGTAAACGATCCGGCGCTCATCCTGGCTGACGAGCCCACGGGCAACCTGGACTCGGCTACGAGCGAGATGGTGCTCAAGACCTTTGCGCGGCTGCGCGACGAGGGCAAGACCATCGTGCTGATTACCCACGACCCCGAGGTGAGCGTGTGGGCCAACCGTACCGTGCACATTCGAGACGGAAAGCTGCTTACCGACGAGGAGGAGCGGGCGCTGGTGGAGGCGGCCATCGCCGCCCGTCCAGGCCAGGGGGCGGGAAGGGGGCACACGTGAGGGTGCGAGACCTTGCCGTGGAGACTTGGAGCGCGCTCGACGCGAACCGTGGGCGCAGCGCGCTTACGGTGCTGGGCATCGTCATTGGCATCTCGGCCGTGATTGCCATGACGGCGCTCATCGGCGGCATCAACCGTGCGCTGGTGGGGGAGCTCGGTCTGTCTCAGGCGCAGCTCGTCTACATAAACGTGTGGATCGACCGGGACCTTACGTACGACGACGTGGACAAGATGGCGCGTGACCTCACCGACTACGACATGGTGGTTGCCAGCAGCTACGGCAGCGCGACGGTGACTACGGGCAAGAAGAAGGCGTCGGGTAACCTTGTGGGCGTGAAGCCGGAGTACTTTAAGGCCATGGGCACCAAGTTCGTGGACGGTCGTGCGTTTACCGATGCCGAGGAGCGCGCGGGTACCATGGCAATAATCCTGGACAAGGAGTCGGTTCGCGTGCTGTTTGGCGACGCCGACGCCAAGGTGGTGGGACAGACGGTGCGTGTGGGCAACGACGAGTGCACCATCGTGGGTGTGGTGGAGCGATCGGCAGATGCCTACGGTGGCGATAACGAAACCGTAAACGGCATCATGCCCTTCTCGGCCATGGCCACGCGCGTCAATGGCAGCCAGGCGGTGTCGCAGATCATGGGTTTTGCGCACGAGGGGTCGAACATGGAGCAGGTGGTGAACCGCACCAAGGACTACCTGGCGCTCACCTACAACATTGCCGAGGACATGCGAGAGGACAGCATGTACGTGTACTCCATGCAGTCCATGATCGACCAGGTAAACACCACCATGTCGTCGTTCTCGCTGCTCATGACGGCTGTCGCTGGCGTGTCTTTGCTGGTGGGTGGCATTGGCATTATGAACATGATGCTCACCAACGTAACCGAGCGCATTCGCGAGATTGGCCTGCGCAAGGCGCTGGGGGCGCGACGCAGCGACATCACGCGGCAGTTTATGCTGGAGAGCATCTGCCTGTGCGTGACTGGTGGGCTCATTGGCGTCGCGTTGGGCTATGCCGGGTCCTTTGCGCTTACGGGGCTGGTGGCCGACGCCTTTATGGGCGAGGGCAGTACCGTGGCGGTGACGCCAGTGATCGACGTGGGCACCGTGCTTTTTGCCACGGGCATCTGCGTGGCGACTGGTGTCGTGTTCGGCTGGTACCCCGCACGTCGTGCGGCCAAGCTCGACCCGGTGGAGAGCCTGCACTATCAGTAGGGCCAACGACAGCCGATCAATGGGGGTTACCCCTATTGATCGGCCCGCCACCCGCCGGCGCAAAACATGCCGCTTGCACAGCTCAGGCGTATTGGCTATACTATGCCAACATGAGTGCGCTAGATGGGTTCGGGTGACGGCATGTTCCGAACCTGGTCAGGGTCGGGAGACAGCAGCCATAAGGAGCCTCTGCCGGGTACCCGTTCCCATCGAGCGCACTTTTCCCTTCGACCTTGGTGCCCTGGGGTCCGCCCTAGGGCCTTTTTTGTTTACACGACCCAGGAGGACTCCATGGGATTTTTCGACTTCATCGTGAGCTTGCTGCGCGATCCTCGCTCGTTTATTGCGGCACAGATTGCGGCTGGCCCCGTGGCGGCCTATGGGTTCGTGTTCCTCATCATCTTTATCGAGACGGGCGTGGTGTTCTTCCCCTTCCTCCCCGGAGACTCCCTGTTGTTTGCCTCGGGCTTCTTCGCACAGGGCGGCGGCTTTAACATCTTTATGCTGCTGGGCGTCTCGTGGGCGGCGGCAATCCTGGGCGACCAGTGCAACTTCTTTATTGGCCACTTCCTGGGCCGCAAGATCATCGACTCGGGCAAGGTCAAGGCCATGACCCCGGAGCGCATCGCCAAGTCGGAGGCGTTCTTGGACAAGTGGGGCAACCTCGCCATCTTCCTGGGGCGCTTCTTCCCCTTTATTCGCACCTTCGTTCCCTTTTTGGCTGGTATGGGCGGCATGAAGTGGCACAACTTCGTGGTGTTCAACATTCTTGGCGGCATAACGTGGAGCTCGCTCTTTATCCTGCTGGGCTACTTCTTTGGAGGCATCCCCTTCGTGCAGGAGCACTTCGAGTTCCTTATTGTGGGCATCGTCGCCGTGTCGCTCGTTCCAACCGTGGTGGGGCTCGTGCGCAGTCGCATGAGCAAGAAGGAGGCATAGGGGCAGTTGCCGCGTCGTGCGTCGCGGCAACTCCGACGTAAGGAGCTTTCATGGTCGTAAAGCTTGTGATGATGGCGATTTTTGTGGTGGCCGTTGTGTGCGTTGGAGTGTTTACGCGAAGGCACGCAAACAGCGTCGACGGGTTCGTGCTGGGCGGTCGAAACGTTGGTCCGTGGCTCAGCGCGTTTGCCTACGGCACGAGTTACTTCTCGGCGGTTATCTTCGTGGGGTACGCGGGGCAGTTTGGCTGGAAATACGGCATCGCGGCCTCGTGGATTGGCTTGGGCAACGCCGTGCTGGGCAGCCTGCTCGCCTGGCAGATTATGGGGCCGCGCACGCGCGAGATGACCCAGCGTTTGCATGCCTCCACGATGCCGCAGTTCTTTGGCGCCCGCTATAAGAGCAATGCGCTGCGTGTTGCCTCGGCCGCCATTATCTTCGTGTTTCTCATCCCCTACACGGCCTCGGTGTACAACGGCCTGAGCCGTCTGTTTGGCATGGCGTTTGGTCTGCCCTACGAGGCCTGCATCATTGGGATGGCTGTGATTACCTGCCTGTACGTGGTGCTGGGTGGCTACATGGCCACGGTGGTCAACGACTTCGTGCAGGGCATCATTATGCTTTTGGGCATTATCGCCGTTATCGCGGCCGTCATCGTGACCAACGGCGGCTCTCACCAGATTATGATCAAGCTCTCGCAGGTGCCCTTGGAGGGCAGCGTCTTCCAGGGCGCGTTTACCTCGATTTGCGGGCCGGATCCCATCAACCTTATGGGCGTGATCATCCTCACCTCCCTGGGCACGTGGGGCCTGCCGCAGATGGTTACCAAGTTCTATGCCATCAAGGACAAGGACGCGGCGCGCAAGGGTGCCATAATTTCGACGATCTTCGCGTTCGTGGTTGCCGGCGGCAGCTACTTCCTCGGCGGCTTTGGTCGTCTGTACGCCTCGCAGATCGAGTACAACCCCACGACGGGTGCGCCCGTGTTCGACTCCATTGTGCCCACGATGCTCTCCAGCCTGCCCGACGCCCTCATTGGCATCGTTATCGTGCTGGTGCTCTCGGCAAGTATGTCCACGCTCAGCTCGCTGGTGCTCACCTCAAGCTCCACGCTGACGCTCGACGTCATTAAGGGCCGCGTGGTGCGCGACATGGACGAGAAGCGCCAGCTGCTGTGCATGCGCATCCTGCTGGTGGTGTTCGTCCTGCTGTCGGCGGCCATCGCCCTGTGGCAGTACAACTCGCCCGTCAACTTTATTGCCCAGCTTATGGGCATCAGCTGGGGTGCGCTGGCCGGCGCGTTCCTAGGCCCGTTCCTCTGGGGCCTGTACAGCGGCAAGATCTCGCGCGCCGCGGTTTGGACGAGCTTCGCGCTCGGTGTGGGACTCACCACGGCCAACATGTTTATTGGCTTTATCGAGTCGCCGGTTAACTGCGGCGCCTTGGCCATGCTGCTCTCGCTTGCGGTGGTGCCGCTCGTGTCGCTGTTTACCCCGGCGGTTCCCTTCGACATCAAGCCCAAGCGCATCCTCAAGCGTCGGCGCGTAAAGGTTATTCGTGTGCGCAGGACGCCGCAAACCGACACGGCGTTTGTCGATGCCGAGGGTGACGTCGAGCCCGACGAGGAGGTCGTGCAGGTCGCCTACGAAGACGAGCCGATGGGCGAGACAAACGCCTAGCATATAGACTGATGGCGGGGATAGCCGTGTCGTCGTCCGACGGCACGGCTATCGCCAAAACTGCGTTACCCGGCAAGAAGGAAGGCATGTTCCATGGAGTCGCTGTACAGAACGTATAGACCGCAGACGTTTGCGGACGTGGTGGGCCAGCAGCACGTGACGGCAACCCTAGAGCGCGCCGTGCTTGAGGGCCGCACGAGCCATGCGTACCTGTTTTGCGGTCCGCGCGGCACGGGAAAGACCACCATGGCACGCCTGCTGGCAAAGGCGCTCATGTGCGAGCAAGGCGTTGGGAGCCTGCCCGACGGTACTTGCGAGCAGTGCCGGCTCATAGCCGCCGGAGAGCACCCGGACGTGTACGAACTCGACGCGGCCTCGCGCACGGGAGTCGACAACGTGCGCGAGGAGATTATCAACCGCGTGGGCTATGCGCCGGTGCGCGGGCGCTATAAGGTGTACATCATCGACGAGGTGCACATGCTTACCACGGCGGCCTTTAACGCCCTGCTCAAGACGTTGGAGGAGCCGCCCGCCCATGTGGTGTTCGTGCTGTGCACCACCGACCCGCAAAAGATCCCGGCCACGATCCTCTCGCGCGTGCAGCGCTTTGACTTTAGGCCCATTGGCAACGAGGACATCTTTAACCGGCTGGTGTATGTGTGTGAGCAGGAAGGCTTTACCTACGAGGACGCGGCCCTCAAGCTCGTGGTGCGGCATGCGCGTGGCGGCATGCGAGACGCGCTCTCCACACTCGAGCAGCTGTCGGTGTTCGGCGGCGGCGTAATAGGCCTGGAGGCTGCCCAAGACCTGTTGGGTGCCGTGCCGGGATCGGCGTTGGGCGAGGTGGTGGAGGCCATAGCCAACCGCGACGTCCCCGCCCTGTTTACGCAGGTCGGCGCCTTGGTGGACGCCGGACGCGACCTGCTGCAGTTTACCCGTGGGCTCGCTGCGCATATGCGCGACGTGTACGTGGTCGCGGCGGTGGGCGCCAACCCCGCCATACTGCCAGCGGCCAGCGACGTCGATCGGCTACGCCAGCAGGCTCAGGCGTTTGGCTCTGCCGATCGCGTGGCGCGCATCCTTACCCTGTTGGGCGATGTGTCGCGCGAGATGTCGACGGCGCCCAACCAGCGCCTGGTGCTGGAGATTGCCTTCACGCGCATGGCCCGGCCGGTGGAAGACCTTACGCTGGAGTCGTTGGCGGAGCGCGTCGCGGAGCTAGAGCGCACCGGCGCCGCGGCCCCGGTGGTGGCTCCGGTGGTGACTCAGGTGGCGCAACCCGCGCCCGCGGCAGAGCCCGAGCCGGCGCCTGCGTCCCAGCCTGCGTCCGCGGCCCTCG
>CACZFB010000011.1 GCA_902780305.1 uncultured Coriobacteriaceae bacterium
GAGGTGTTCTCCGCCGGCACCAGCGATGCCGATGACGATGTAAGCCTTTTCGTCGCCCCACTGCACGCCGTCAGGATACTGGTGTAGCGTGACGCAGGTCTTCTTTACCGAGTCCTTGGCGTCGTTGGTTCCGTGGGGAATGGCCACGCCCAGACCCATGTACACGCTCTGGATCCTCTCGCGCTCGAACATGGCGTCGATGTAGGACTCGTCCACGGCGCCGTGGGCCATGAGCAGTTCGCCGGAGGCGCGGATGGCCTCCTCCTTGGTGACGGACGGGCAGCCCAGCTTGATGCCGTCGCGGTCGATGGCGATGCCAGACTTGTTCTCCGCCTCGATCTTCTGGGTGACCACGGCCACGTCGGTCTCGCCCACGCCAGCATCGGCCGAGGCAGCGACTAGGTCGTTATACAGGTTGTCGAGGTTGGGGTCGGAGAGGAAGTTGTTGATTACCACAAACTGTGCCTGTGGCGCGCTCTTGCGTGCACGGTCGGCGAGGTTGGCCTGTACGACTACGATGCGCGCGTCTGCGGGAACCTCGTCCACGGAGGCATGCTCCACGATGAGGTCGGGACGGTCGAGCTTGATGCGGTTGCGGAAGCGGGTGGCACCCATCGCGGAGGAGCCCATGCCGGCGTCGCAGGCGAAGATGATTTTGTCGCCCAGACCGGCCTCAGCGGGACCATTGGAGCCAGCGGCCTTCATGTTGGCAACGGCGTCCTGCGCGGAGGCAAGGTCGGAGACGTCGGAGGTGCGTACGATGGGGGAGGCGATGAGGAACGAGACAGCTGCGCCGGCAAGAACGCCAAGCAGGATGGTGATCTGCTGACCCTGGGGAGCCATTGCCATAAAGGCGATGATCGAGCCAGGGGAGGCGGGGCCAACGAGGCCGTTGCCAAAGATGCTGAACAGGAGGATGGATACGAAGTTACCTGCGATGGGGGCAATAATCACCTTGGGGTTCATGAGTACGTAGGGGAAGTAGATCTCGTGGATGCCGCCCAGGAAGTGAATGATGACGGCACCGGGCGCAGACTGCTTGGTGGCCTGGTCCTTGCAGAAGAAACAGTAGGCCAGAAGCACGCCGAGGCCAGGGCCGGGGTTGGACTCGAGCATGTACATAATGGACTGGCCGGCAACCTTTGCCTGCTCGGTTGCGATGGGAACGAACACGCCATTGCCGATGGCGTTGTTGAGGAAGAGCACCTTTGCGGGCTCGATGAAGATGGCAAGCGCGGGCAGGAGGTGAGCGTTAACGAGCATCTCCACACCGGACTGCAGGACTACCAGAATGGTGCCCATAAAGGGGCCAACGCCGTAGAAGCCGCCGATGGCAAGCAGCATGCCCAGGATGCCAATCGAGAAATTGTCGATAAGCATCTCGAGGCCTGCCGGCTTCCACTTGTCGGCAAAGTTGTCCCAGGTCTTGATGACCCAGCCGGCCAGGGGACCCATGAGCATGGCACCCATGAGCATGGTGTACTCGGATCCTACGACAGCGCCCATAACGGCAATCGAGCCGATAACGCGACCGCGCTGGCCGGCAATCATGAATCCGCCTTGTCCCGCAATCAGAATGGGGAGTAGGAACTTGAGGATGGGGCTGACCATTTCTGCGAGTTGCGCGTTGGGGAGCCAGCCCGTTTCGATAAAGAGTGCAGTGAGGAAGCCCCACGCAATAAATGCGCCGATGTTGGGCATCACCATGCCGCTCAGTGCCTTTCCGAACCGAGACACCGCAGCTCTGACATCTGCCATTCTTCCACCTTCCTTGTGTTTCGTGGTGATCTGACTTGCAGGTGTTGAAACGACAATTCGTAGCATAGCGTATCTGCTAAACAACAGCAACTGTTTTTGAAACAACATGCCGAGCGGTCGATATTCTGGGCCAAACGGTACAGATATGTGACACATAATCGCAGGTAAACGCAATATCGTGGGTTATCAAGCAAATATGTGACTTTTGTCTTGACATTGTTGTATCAAAGCATACAATGCAACTAGAAGTGTTGAAACGACAATTCCAAAACCACGAACGAAAGAAGGACACCATGAAGGCAAAGGCAGTACGGCTACACGCGGCGATGGATCTGAGGCTCGAGGAGTTCGAGCTGCCTCCCATCAAGGAAGACGAGATGCTCGTCGAGGTCATCTCGGACTCGATCTGCATGTCCACGTACAAGATGGCCAAGCTGGGCACCGACCACAAGCGCGTGCATGCGGACGCCGCCGAGCATCCGCCCATCACCGGTCATGAGTTTGCCGGCAACATCGTTGAGGTGGGCGCAAAGTACGCCGACAAGTATCACCCCGGTCAGAAATTCACCATCCAGCCCGCCATCAACTACAAGGGCTCCATGGACTCGCCTGGCTACTCGTACGAGTTCTGCGGCGGCGACGCGACCTACTGCATTCTCCCGCAGGAGATCTTCGCCACCGACAGCTTCCTCGTGTATGAGGGCGAGGCCTACTACCAAGCGTCGCTTGCTGAGCCGCTGAGCTGCTCGATTGGCGCCCTCAATGCCGCATACCATACGCAGATGGGCGTCTACACCCACGAGATGGGCATTCGCGAGGGTGGTAACCTCGCCATCACCGCCGGTGCCGGCCCGATGGGCTTGGGTGCGCTCACGTACGCGCTGCATCGCGACCGCAAGCCTGGTCTGCTTGTGGTGACCGACATCAACCAGGAGCGCCTGGACCGTGCCGCGAGTCTGTTTCCGCCCGAGCAGGTAAAGAAGGAGACCGGTGTCGAGCTGCACTTCGTGAACACGGGCGCCATGGACGACCCCGTGGCCGAGCTGCGCGCCATCACCGGCGGCAAGGGCTACGACGACGTGCTGTGCTACGCCCCCGTGGCCGCCGTCATCGAGCAGTCCAGCGCCATCCTCGGCCGCGACGGCTGCCTCAACTTCTTTGCCGGCCCCACCGACACCGCTTTCAGTGCGCCCATCAACTTCTACGACGTGCACTACAACTCCACGCACGTAATGGGCACTACGGGCGGCAACACGGCCGATATGGTGGAGGCCCTCGAGCTTACCGCTGCCGGTCGCATCGACCCGGCCGTCATGGTTACCCACATTGGCGGTCTGGACGCTGCCGCGCAGGCCACGTGCGGCCTGCCGGGCATCCCGGGCGGCAAGAAGCTCATCTACACGCACATCTCCATGCCGCTGGTTGCCCTCGACGAGCTGCGCGAGCACGCAGCCGAGGACGAGCGCTACGGTGGTCTCGCAGACATCGTGGAGGCCAACAACGGTCTGTGGTGTGCTGCTGCCGAGCGTTTCCTGCTCGAAAACTGGACAGACTAGCTCGCGGTTGCCTGGTAGATCAAACGATTACGGGCGAGGCTCCCTGGTGCCCCGGTTTGCGAATCCGGGTGCTGGGGAGCCTCGCCCATGGCGATGCAACAGTTCTCTTTTCGTTCTCTTTTTGTTGGCAACCACATATCATGTGGTAGATTGGAGTGAGCGTAGCAGATATGGAAGGCATGAGCATGGCTATGGCAGAGCGCCGCGAGCGTATCGTCGACTATATAAACAGTGAGGGTACCGTAACGTTTTCCCAGCTCAAGGAAACGTTTCCCGACGTAAGCGAGATGACGCTGCGAACCGACCTCAAGACGCTCGACCAACAGAGTCTTATTATCCGCGTCCATGGCGGTGCGAAGTCGGTGGGATTTGCGGTGGGCACCGACGACTTGCTGGCTCGTCGCGTAGGACGTCGCTCGGCCGAGAAGAGCGTCATAGCGCAAAAGGCAGTTGAGCTCGTGAGGCCAGGCCACACTATCTTTATCGATTCGGGCAGCACGACTACGGCGCTTGCCGCTGCCATGGAGGACATGGATCTGCTTGTGTTTACCAACTCGCTCACGGTTGCCTCCGAGCTTTCGCGGCTCGAGCATACGCAGACCTTTGTAATAGGCGGCCGCCTCAACCGCTACTCGAAGAGCACGATTGGTGCCCGTGCCGTCGAGGCTGTGCGCCTGCTCACCTTCGACCGGGTCTTTTTGGGCGTCACGGGCTATCAGCGCGGCGAGGGATTCTCATGCGGATCCGACGACGAGGCCGTGTTCAAGTCCACGCTTGTCAGCCGGGCTCACAAGTGCGTCGTGCTCATGGACTCCAGCAAAGAAGGCCGTCCCTCGACGTTTAGGGTGTGTGACCTGTCGGGCGTGAACACCGTGGTGTCGGACGGGGGGCTTTCCAATGACTTTGCCGCCGCCTGCGAGGATTCCGGCATCATCCTTCTGTAGTCAATCCGGTGACCTTTCGGCTGTGTGAGGCCACATTGATAACTACGTGATAACTACGAGGCAACTAAACCGACTGGTGCAGCTGTTCCACACGGAAGAAAAAACCGCAGGTAGCGGGCTTATGCCTTGCATTGGTCTTCCGCGCACTGCCGCGATTTGTGATTCTGCGGCAACTAAACCTCGTCATGAATACAGTTGCGCGAGAACATCCGTGCGTGGGGAGTGTGAGCCATGGCGCACGGCATGTGTCACTGTGCATGCCATAGTGAATACACGTTTGTGGAAGTCGCGAGGAGGTGCGACATGGGTACATGCCTTGATCCGGGAAACAGCGGGTTCGCCGAAAAGTCGAGCGCTGGGTACGTGGACAAGACGGGCCTGATCAGCTTGATCAACCAAACGATTGGCACTGGCAAGAAGCTTACCTGCATTAGTATGCCTCGCCGCTTCGAAAAGTCCTATGCCGCTCAGATGTCGTGCGCTTATTACGACGTAAGCTGCGATTCTCGCGAGCTCTATGCGGACTACGAGATTGCGCATGATGCGAGCTTTGAGCAGCACCTCAACAAGTACCACGTTATAAGCCTTGATGTGACGAGCTTCGCCTCCGAGGCTGAGGTCGAAGGGATTCCGCTGTGTGAGGTGCCAGCGAGCATCTCGTTGGCGGTGCACCGCGGGGCTGCGGTCTCAAAGAATTAAATTAGAGTTCGATTAAGGCGAGCATCTCTGTTGGGGTTGCCGTGCGTACGGTTGGCGTGCGTAGAAGGGCAGCATCCCAGGTAACGAGATAGTCTGCGTTCGCACGTTGTGCAGCGGCCAGAAGTACGTTGTCCTCAAAGTCTGGACCCACGGAGCGGTATTTGGACGCAAGCCACAGATCCGCCTCATCCACGCCTACGGCGGTTGCAAAGCCGCGGATGTTCTCTAGGCAACCCCACGCAAAGGCACGTGCGGACGCGGCGTCTGCCTCGCTCACAACGCCCTTCTCTGCGCGCACCATCCGTTTGGCTTCGGCGACAAGCACACAGAAAACGGTCTCGAGCTTTGATGCGCCATACAACAATGTGGCTCCAGTCGTATATGCCCTATTCAAGAACTCAAACGAATCGTCGTGTTTGGGATGGTTGCCCAAGTAGCTATCGACCCACACGCATGAGTCGACAAGAATTCGTACGGACTCATCCACGGGTGAGACCTCTTTCCTGCCAACGCTCGATGAGAGAATCCTCCATCATTTCCTCGAATGGTCGTTCTTCGACTGTTGCGCTGAGTGTGCAGTCTTCTAGGCCAGCATCGTGCACAAACGTCGTGAACAACGTTTGTCCGTGGACGACGGGACTCTGGCCGATGTGCTGCTCGGTTTTGTCAAAGACTGCATCCAACAATGCTTCGAGTTGTTCGCCTCTCTGTGCCAACTTCTCCCATACAGCGCGAACAAACGTCGACGGCGAGAGACTCTTGCTGTCAAGCGCCGCATTGCCTGCGTCGCGCAGCGCCTGATCCATGCGCACATTGAGTTGTACTGTAACTGACATGCTATACTCCAAATGCTGTACTGTACAGCATAGGATATCATCCTTCGCATGTTCTTGTCAACCACAATGGCGTGCGGTCCTCGTTAAGAAATTGCCGACGAATATGGCATCAGACCGACGACTGCAACAGTGCCGATGCTTTGTATCAATTCGTTTAACCAGCCGGGCGTGGAGGACTACAAGAAGAACATGTTTGCCTTGCTGGGAAAACCTGGTTATGAAGACATGAAGGCGGACCTCGAGGTACGTCTGCGCAAGGTGCTGTAACTCGTTTTGCTGTGTCTCCGCGTGGGTTCGCTGATTGGCGGACCCTCGCGGCATACGTTCGCGGCATATTTGCTATCGTTCACGGGAAATTTGTAAAACAAAAGCTTGTAATTGGCGAAACAACAGTATATTCTACAATTAAGGTGTTGAAACAACAATTTGTAAGTGTTGATACGAAAGTGACGACTTCGTATTGCATACTAGGAGAGGGGTACTGGCATCCAAAGCAGCAAGAGCACGTTTTGAGCACTGACCGACCGAGGTAACGATCCCAAAGAAGGAGGATGTATCGATGTCCGAAGAGACCAAGACCGTCTTTGACGATGGACCAGCCCTTGTCGTGCGCAGCGACCAGGAGCTTACCGAGAAGCTCGCGCTCATGCGCGAGGCACAGGCTGTTTTCGCAACCTACACTCAGGAGCAAGTGGACAAGATCTTCTATGAGGCCGCGATGGCGGCCAACAAGGCGCGCATCCCCTTGGCCGAGATGGCCGTCGAGGAGACCGGCATGGGCGTGCTGGAGGACAAGGTAATCAAGAACCACTATGCCTCCGAGTACATCTACAACGCTTACAAGCATACCAGGACCTGCGGCGTCATCGAGGAGGACAAGGAGGGCGGCATCAAGCGCGTCGCCGAGCCCATTGGCGTCATTGGTGCCGTAATCCCCACCACCAACCCCACATCCACAGCAATTTTCAAGTGCCTCATCGCGCTCAAGACCCGCAACGCCATCATGATCAGCCCGCATCCGCGCGCAAAGAAGTGCACCGCAGAGGCCGCGCGCGTAGTGCTCGAGGCTGCCGTCGCTGCCGGTGCGCCCGAGCACATCATCGGCTGGATCGAGGCGCTCTCGCTGGAGAACACCAACACGCTGATGGCCGAGTCCGACATCATCCTCGCCACTGGCGGTCCCGGCATGGTTAAGGCCGCCTACAGCTCCGGCACCCCGGCGCTCGGCGTCGGTGCGGGTAACACGCCCGTTATCATCGACGACACGGCCGACGTCGTGAACGCCGTCAACTCCATCATTCACTCCAAGACCTTCGACAACGGCATGATCTGCGCCTCCGAGCAGAGCGTGACCGTTGTGGGCGACGAGGCCTATGCCGCCGCCAAGGCCGAGTTCGAGCGCCGCGGCTGCTACTTCCTCAAGGGAGACGAGCTGGACAAGGTGCGTAAAACCATCATTATCAACGGTCGTCTCAACGCCAAGATCGTGGGCCAGCGTGCGGCAACCATCGCCGGCCTTGCAGGTGTCGAGGTGCCCGAGTCCACCAAGGTTCTCATCGGCGAGGTCGAGTCGGTTGACATCAGCGAGGAGTTCGCGCACGAGAAGCTCAGCCCCGTGCTTGCCCTGTACAAGGCGGCTGACTTCGAAGAGGCCATCGCCAAGGCCGAGCGCTTGGTTGCCGACGGCGGGTATGGGCACACGAGCTCGCTCTACATCAACGTAAACGAGGAGGCCAAGATCCAGCGCCACTACGAGGCGATGAAGACCTGCCGAATCCTCATCAACACCCCGTCTAGCCACGGCGGCATCGGCGACCTGTACAACTTCCAGCTCGCGCCGTCGCTCACGCTGGGCTGCGGATCATGGGGCGGCAACTCCGTCTCGGAGAACGTGGGCGTTAAGCATCTTATCAACATCAAGACGGTGGCAGAGAGGCGAGAGAACATGCTGTGGTTCCGTACGCCAGACAAGGTCTACTTCAAGAAGGGCTGCATGTCGCTGGCCCTCGGGGAGCTGGGCACGATGGGGAAGAAGCGTGCCTTTATCGTGACCGACCAGTTCCTCTATAAGAGCGGCTTCACCAAGTCCATCGAAGAGCGGCTCGACCAGATGGGCATCGTGCACAGCTCGTTCTGGGATGTGGAGCCCGATCCCAAGCTGCACAATGCGCAGGAGGGCGTGCGCCAGCTCAAGGCCTTCGAGCCCGACACCATCATCGCGGTGGGCGGCGGCTCGGCCATGGACGCAGCCAAGATCATGTGGCTGATGTACGAGCATCCCGAGGCCAAGTTCGAGGACATGGCCATGGACTTCATGGACATCCGCAAGCGCATCTTCGAGTATCCCGAGCTGGGGTCGCAGTGCTTCTTCGTTGCCATTCCCACCAGCTCCGGCACGGGCTCCGAGGTCACGCCGTTCGCCATCATCACCGAGGCCGAGACCGGCGTCAAGTGGCCGCTGGCCGACTATGCCCTCATGCCCAACATGGCCATCGTTGACACCGACAACATGATGAGCCAGCCCAAGGGCCTCACCTCCGCGTCTGGCGTGGACGTGCTCACCCATGCGCTCGAGGCCTATGTCTCGATCATGGCGAGCGACTACACCAATCCGCTTGCACTTGAGGCCGGCCGCTTGGTGTTCACGTACCTCGCCCGTGCCTACGACAATCCCGACGACGTGGAGGCCCGCGACCACATGGCCAATGCCTCCTGTCTGGCCGGCATGGCCTTCGCCAACGCCTTCCTGGGCGTCAACCACTCCATGGCGCACAAGCTGGGCGCGTTCCACCACATCCCACACGGCTGGGCCAACGCCGTCATCCTCACCCGCGTGATGCGCTACAACGCCGCCGAGCGTCCCACCAAGATGGGTACTTTCAGCCAGTACCAGCGCCCGCAGGCCAAGGAACGCTATGCCCGCTTTGCCCGCTATTGCGGCTTTACCGGTGCCAACGACGACGAGGTGTTTGAGAACTTTATCGCCGGCATCGAGGAGCTCAAGGCCCACGTGGGCGTCAAGCCGACCATCAAGGACTTCGGCGTGGACGAGCAGTACTTCCTCGACACGCTCGACGACATGAGCAAGCAGGCCTTCAACGACCAGTGCACGGGCGCCAACCCGCGCTACCCCCTTATCAGCGAGATCCGCGAGCTGTACTTGGACGCGTACTACGATCGTTCCGCCAGCTCGTACGAGGACTAGTCCCGAACCGTATCGTTCGCACAAGAGGAAAGGATTGTTATGAAGCTTCCTAAGGACAAGAAGGCCATCGTCACGCGCCACAACAAGGTGGTCTACGACTGCGGCGATACCGTGGCCAAGGTGTTCAACGCCACCAAGCCCTCGTCCGACATCGTAAACGAAGCGCTCAACCTCACTCGTGCCGAGCAGGCTGGCATCGACGTGCCCGAGCTCGTGGAGGTGGGTAAGGACGGCAACAACTGGGTGATTCTCACCAAGAAGGTGGAGGGTAAGACCCTGCGCCAGCTTATGGGCGAGGATCCCGAGAAGATCGACGAGTACCTGGAGCAGCTCATCGCGCTGGAGCTTTCGGTGCACGCGCACCGCGCGCCGCTGATGAACCGCCAGAAGGACAAGTACACGCGCATGATTGCCGATGCGGCCGACATTATTACCGAGGCGCAGCGCTACGAGCTGCTCATGCGCCTCGATGGCATGCCCAACCACACCAAGCTCTGCCACGGCGACTTCGTGCCCTCCAACGTTATTGTGTGCGAGGACGGCAGCCTGTGCATATGCGACTGGGCGCATGCCACACAGGGCAATGGCGGGGCAGACTGCGCCATCACGTACCTGCACCTCATGCTGGGTGGCGAGGCAGAGATTGCCGAGCGCTACCTGCACCTGTACTGCGAGCGTCAAGGCTGCACGGTAAACTACGTGCAGGGATGGATGTCCATCGTGGCTGCCGCCGAGCTCGCCCGTGGGCGTGTGGCCGAGCACGACTACCTGCTCTCCATGGTCGACGTCGTCGATTACGTGTAGACGAAAACCTGGCCGAACAAAGGCACATCACCTTTGTTCGGCCTTGCGCAGGCGCGTGCATGCGGGGCAGGTGCACAGCGGCTGGTCACCCAGCAGCTTGAGCGCCCGTATGCTGTGTTGACGCGCCTCCTCGCGCGTCCGCTGCTCCTCGGCAGCCTGCTCGCGCTGTGCCATGAGTTCCGAGAGGGTCATGCGCGTTCCGTCTGCTCGTCGAGGCATGTACCCTCCGTTCCGCTTGCCGTCACACGTCTCATCCCATTCTAGCGTGCCCGTCGGCAAGCCGTGCCCTGTCGCGAAACCCACGTCGCGAAACAAAGGTAAAACGTATGCGTAACAGCGGGGTTGCGTGGGTGCTGTATAGTTATTTGCGATTGTTCCATAAGATACGAGAGGAATGCCTATGTGCGGAGTTGTGGGATACACGGGAAGGAAACAGGCGTCCGAATGGCTGCTCGACGCGCTGCAGACGCTCGAGTATAGGGGGTACGACTCTGCAGGCGTGCAGGTCGTGTCGCCTTCGGGCAACCTGCATGGCGTGAAGTGCGCCGGTCGCGTTGCGCACCTGCGCGAGCGCGCCGCGGTGGCGAACCTCAACGGCACCTGCGGCATTGGTCACACGCGCTGGGCAACGCATGGTGCTCCCACCGACAAGAACGCCCATCCGCATCTGGACTGCACGGGTCGCATCGCCATCGTGCACAACGGCATCATCGAGAACTTCCAGCAGCTCCGCCGTGAACTCATGCTGGCCGGGCACACGTTTACTTCCGACACCGATTCCGAGGTGGTCGCCCATCTCATCGAGGACGCCTGGGCAGGTCCTGCCAAGGGTAACCTCGCAAATGCGGTGCGCAACGCCTGCGACCGGCTCGAGGGGTCATGGGGCCTTGCCGTGGTGTGCGCGGACGCACCGGGCACGCTGGTGGTCACCCGCAACGGGTCCCCGCTCGTGGTGGCATCGACCGACGATGGCGCCTATGTTGCCTCTGACGTCATGCCGCTGGCCAGCGTGACCTCCCGTGTCGTGCAGCTGCAGGATCGCGACGTCGCCACGCTGAATGGCGATGGCTCGATTGTTATTTCCGACCGCGACGGACGCGTGGTGGAACACCCCACCGAGATAACCATCGACTGGGACGCCTCCGCTGCCACGCTGGGCGGCTACTCCGACTTTATGGCCAAGGAGATAACCGAGCAACCCGAGGCGATCGAACGCCTGCTCGCGGGCCGACTGGGCGAGCACGGCATCGAGCTCGACGAGCTGACCCTTACCAAGGCGCAGCTCGCGGCCGTGAGCCACGTGGTTATTATCGCGTGCGGAACGTCGTACCACGCAGGACTGGCCGCGAAGGCGGCGATCGAGCGGTGGGCGCGGGTGCCCGTATCGGTTGAGTACGCCTCGGAATTCAACTACGAGGAGGAGTACCTCGTGGGAGAAAATACCATGTGCGTAATCATTACGCAGTCGGGCGAGACGGCCGACACGCTGACAGCGGCCCGGCGCATGCGTGGCATGGGCTGTAACGTCTTCGCCATCACCAACGTGCTGGGATCCACCGCGGCACGCGAGTCGGACGGCACGCTCTACGTGCAGGCAGGACCTGAGGTGGCCGTTGCCTCCACCAAGGCCTACACGGCGCAGATGGTCGCCTCGTACCTGCTGGCGCTCCGTCTGGCGCTCGCCAACGGCAGCCTCACGCGTGAGGAGGTCGTCAAGCACTTCCACGAACTCGAGCGCATTCCCGACCTCATGCGAGAGGTGCTCAAGCGTCGCTGGCAGGACAAGCAGGCCGTGCGGTTCTTCCGCAACAAGACGAGCTCGCTTTACCTGGGGCGTAACGTCAACTCGGCGACCGCCTTCGAGGGGGCGCTCAAGCTCAAGGAGATTAGCTACCTGCATGCGGAGGCCTATCCCGCAGGCGAGATGAAGCATGGTCCCATCGCCCTCATCGAGGGAGGCTATCCCGTGGTAGTCGTCGTGCCCGCCGACCACGTGCACGACAAGACCGTCTCGAACATTCAGGAGTGCCTCGCGCGCGGCGCGGCCGTGATTGCCGTTGCGACCGACGGCGACGAGCGTGTGGCGAAGCTGTGCTCGGAGGTCCTCTGGGTGCCGCGCTGCCCCAACGAGCTCATCGTGCCGGCGGTCTCGGTGCTGCATTTGCAGATGCTCGCGCGCTACGTGGCCCGCGACCGTGGCTACGACGTGGACAAGCCGCGCAACCTGGCCAAGTCGGTTACCGTGGAGTAGGCAGGACAACTCGAGCCAATCAAAAGTGGTGACCCCCATCGTTGCCGTTCTCGGCGATCGATGGGGGTCACCACTTTTGATTGGCGAGCAATGACGGCCCGATGGTGATACAGTTGTGAGGTTGATTCGCGACGATACTCGCCTAAGGAGAGAGAGGGACCTATGGACCGTACGAGGATTGCGCAGCTCTTCGCCGACGCCGAGGAGCTGGGCGGCAAGACAATCGTGGTGGCCGGATGGCTGCGCTCGGTGCGCGACATGAAGCAGGTGGCGTTCGTAACCGTCAACGACGGGAGCTGCTTTAAGGACTTGCAGGTGGTGCTGGCGCGCGATGAGTTCGAGGCGTACGACGAGGTGTGCGCGCTGGGGCTGGGCACCGCGCTCAGCATAACCGGCGAGCTCGTGCTCACGCCCAAGGCAAAGCAGCCCTTCGAGCTGCGTGCGCAAACCGTGCGGGTGGAAGGTGCCTCGGCGCCCGACTACCCGCTGCAAAAGAAGCGCACGTCGCTCGAGTTCCTGCGCACCCAGCAGCACCTGCGTCCGAGGACCAACCTGTTTAGGGCGGTGTTCAGGGTGCGCTCCACGGCCGCCTATGCCATTCATCGCTTTTTTCAGGAGCGCGGATTCGTGTACGTGCACACGCCCATTATTACCACCTCCGACGCCGAGGGCGCCGGCGAGATGTTTAGGGTGACCACGCTCGACCTGCAAGACGTTCCCAAGACGGCGGGCGGCGAGGTTGACTACACACAGGACTTCTTTGGGCATGCGGCGAGCCTCACGGTCTCGGGCCAGCTCCAGGGCGAGAGCTTTGCCATGGCGTTTGGTGACATCTACACCTTTGGGCCCACCTTTAGGGCCGAGAACTCCAATACGCGCCGGCACGCCGCGGAGTTCTGGATGGTGGAGCCCGAGATAGCCTTTGCCGACCTTCGCGACGACATGGACCTCGCCGAGGACATGCTCAAGTACGTGCTGCGCTACGTTATGGACGCCTGCCCCGACGAGCTCGACCTCTTTAACCGCTTTGTGGACAAGGGGCTCCAACAGCGCCTCGAGCACGTGGCCTCCTCCGCGTTTGCGCGCGTCACCTACACCGAGGCCATAGCCATCCTGGAACAGGCGCAGGCCGCAGGAACGAAGTTCGAGTATCCCGTGAGCTGGGGTGCCGACCTGCAAACCGAGCACGAGCGCTACCTCACCGAGCAGCACTTTGGGTCCCCGGTGTTCGTTACCGACTATCCCGCGCAGATAAAGGCCTTCTACATGCGCCTTAACGAGGACGGCAAGACGGTTGCGGCCATGGACTGTCTGGTTCCGGGCATCGGCGAGATCATTGGCGGTTCGCAGCGCGAGGAGCGCCTGGACGTGCTGGAGCGCCGCATTGCCCAGCTGGGCATGGACGCGCAACAGTACCGCCATTATTGCGACCTGCGCCGCTACGGCGGGTGCGCACACGCCGGCTTCGGCCTTGGGTTCGAGCGCCTTGTGATGTACCTCACCGGCGTGGACAACATCCGCGACGTGCTGCCGCATCCCCGCACCGTGGGTAGCGCCGGGTTCTAGGATGCAGAAAAGGGCGACGTTTGCCTTGTTGTGGCGCGTGTCGGAATGGTCTAGAATGTATGAGATTTGCCCATCCTCAAAACTGAAAGGGTTGTGTTGCGTATGAACGAGGGAGGCGGCTGTTATGATCGAATGCTACAAGACGACGATACTCGACGCGGACGCCTCCAGCGGCCGCAGCCAGCGACTCGTAACGCGTAAGATCGACAATCCCGAGCCTGGGTGCTGGGTGAGCGTGGTCGCTCCCGACGCCGAGGACCGCAGGTGGTTGCAAAGCGAGATGGGCATCGAGCCTGAGTTCGTGCGCGCTTCCCTCGATGACGAGGAGACTTCCCACATCGACTACGACGATGACACCGGTCAGGTGCTGGTTATCGTGGACTGCCCGTTTGTGGAGAGCGACCGCGACTCGGTGGACGACTCCATCGTGCAGTACGACACGCACCCACTGTCGCTCATCTTCCTGCCCGAGCCAAACGTTCTGGTAACGGTGAGCCTCAAGGAGTCCGAGACGGTAAATGCCTTTGCACAGGGCAAGGTGCGCAACCTGAACACCACGATGCGCACGCGGCTGTTGCTCCAAATGCTGCTGCATATTTCGCAGCGCTACCTCGTGTGCCTGCGCTCCATCAACCGCCAGTTCCGTGAGAACGAGCGCGTGCTGCGCCTTACCATGCGCAACGACGAGCTCATAAAGATGCTGGGCTTCGAGAAGTCGCTGGTGTACTTCTCCACCTCGCTCAAGTCGACCGAGGCCACGCTCAACAAGATTGGCTACGGACGCATCCTCAAACTGTATGAGGAGGACCGCGAGCTGCTGGACGACGTGTCCATCGAGATGAGCCAGGCAATCGAGATGTGCTCCATCTACTCGAACGTGCTCAATGGAACGATGGACGCCTTTGGCAACATTATCAACAACAACATGAACATCACCATGCGCACGCTGGCCATCCTTACGCTGGTCCTCTCGATTCCCAACATGGTGTATGGCTTCTACGGTATGAACACTCCGCTTCCGCTCGACGGCACCTGGGGCTTTGCGTTCGCGCTCTCGGTCTTTGCGACCGTTGGCGCCACCGTTCTGCTCATGCGCAGCCGCTTCGTCAAGTGAGAAAAGGGGCCAAACCCCGTTTCTCATTTTGGACAAACTGAGAAAAGGGGTTTGGCCCCTTTTCTCAGTTTTGATGTATCGTATTTGATGCAAGCTACGCGGGAGGAGTGAACATGAAGCCCATCATTGGCCTGTCGCCGTTATACGACGACGAGAAGCGCGGCCTGTGGATGCGGCCGGGCTACTTGGACGTGTTGTATGCGTGCGGTGCGATTCCCGTGGTGTTGCCGTTCGACTCGAGCACGGTTGACGTGGAGCAGATTCTCTCCATCTGTGACGGATTGCTCCTTACGGGCGGTGCCGACATCCAGCCCAAGCTCTATGGCGAGGAGCCCATTGCCGAGCTCGGTCCCACGCAGCCCATACGGGACGAGCTCGAGTACCGCCTGCTGGACAAGGCGCTCGAGGAGGACATGCCGCTTTTGGGGGTGTGCCGGGGGTCTCAGATCCTTAACGTGTTCTTGGGCGGAACGCTGTATCAGGACCTCAACACGCAGCTTCCCAGCTCGGGCAACCATGCGATGGAACCCCCGTACGAGTCGGTGTGTCACAAGGTCATCCTCGAGAAGGGCGAGCCGTTGCAGGTGCTGCTTGGCATCGACGAGCTGCCCGTAAACAGCATTCACCATCAGGCCGTGCGGCGGATTGCGCCCACGCTCGTTCCGCTGGCGCATGCTCTGGACGGCGTCGTGGAGGGCACCTGGATGCCGGGCAAGCGCTTTGTGTGGGGCGTGCAGTGGCATCCCGAGTGGATTTGGAACGTGGATGCCCGTCAGTTCCGCATCGTGCAGCACTTTGTGGACGCGTGCAAGAGGGGATAGCGATGGAAGCGGATCGCCTGGCAAGACAGCTGTCCTTTGCGTTGGAGATTGACAAAGAGAAGCAGGTGCTGCGCCAAACGCGTCTTTTGGGCTACGGCCGACGCGAGAATGACGCGGAGCATGCGTGGCACATGACGGTGATGGCATACCTGTTGCGGGAGTACGCCAACGAGCGAATCGACTTGGCCCGAACCATGATCATGACGCTCACGCACGACCTGGTGGAGATCTATGCAGGCGACACCTACGCCTACGACGTGCAGGGGCGGGAAACGGCGCATGCCCGCGAACAGGAGGCGGCCGACCGGCTGTTTAGCCTGCTTCCGGACGACCAGGCGCGCGACCTGCGCGACCTTTGGGAGGAGTTCGAGCGCAACGACACCCCCGAGGCCCGCTTTGCCCACGCCATGGACAACGTGCAGCCTATGATGCTTAACGACGCGAACGGGGGCAGGGACTGGCGTGCGCGCGAACTTCCTCGCTCGGCCCCGGCATCGCGTAACGAAATGACGCGCTTGGGATCGACTCGGCTGGCCGAGTACTTCGACGACGTCCTGGATGCCCACGTCGCGGCAGGTAACCTGCGCGACGAGTGACGGCTGACGGCACGGCTGACGGCCGCGGTGCGTCGCCGTGCCCCGCGACGCCCCCAGCACGTCGTCGCGCCTAGTACAGCGGCAGGTTGCCGGTAATCGGATCAATCTGCTCGGGCGCGAGTGGCTCGAACGCCAAGCAGGTGTAGGTGGGCTCCCCGTGGAACTCGGTGTATCCCGCGTCACGTACGAGGGCAACCAGAAAGCCCGCCTCCCGACCGCGGGCCGCTACGTCCAAAAGCGCCTCCTCGCCGTCCACGTACACGCACACCTTGGCGACGCCGGCGTCGAACCAGCGCGAGAGCGGGGTGGAGACGGTACCCTCGTCATCCAAATACACCCAGCTCTGGGCCGGGTTCACGCGCACCTGACCGAGCCTGCCCTCGCGGGCGAGGGCCATCAGCGTCGCCTCCACGCAGGCATGTCCTGCCTGTGCGGCAATCTTGCCCTTGCGCATCTTGAGGTCTCGGCGCATCACGATCATCTGCTTGGACTTGTACGAACGGTCTGGCATCTTGCGTTCCTCTCTGGGACGGCGCGTCGGGAGGGGGTTCCCGACGCGCCGAGGCGTTGCTAGGCGATGGTGCGGCGCACGGCGTTGGCCCAGCCGTCTACCAACTCGCGGGCGCGCTCGCGGTCCATGTGGGGCGCAAACACGTCGTCGCTTGAGCGCATGGCGCTGAGCTCATCGGTACCCGACCAGAACCCCTGCGCAAGGCCGGCAAGATATGCCGCGCCCAGGGCGGTGGTCTCGATGTTGAGCGGCCGGTGCAGGGTGCGGTCGAGGATGTCGGCCTGGAACTGCATGAGCAGGTTGTTGGCCGAGGCACCGCCATCCACGTTGAGCACGTCCATGGGCCGCCCGGCGTCTGCCTCCATGGCCTTCACGAGGTCGAAGACCTGGTAGGCGATGGACTCCAGGGCCGCGCGCACGAGGTGGCTGCGGTTCGTCCCGCGGGTGATGCCGCAGATGGTTCCGCGCGCGTCCGCGTTCCACCACGGCGCACCCAGGCCGGTGAAGGCCGGCACCACGTACACGCCGCCCGTATCTGGGACCTCTGCGGCCAGCGACTCACTTTCGGCGGCGGTGCGGATGAGGCCCAGCTCGTCTCGGATCCATTGCATTACGGCGCCGCCCACGAACACCGAGCCTTCCAGGGCATACTCGGTGTCCCTTTGGTCGGGGGCGCTCGCCGCGATGGTGGTTACCAGCTGGTTTGCGGAGTCCACGGCCTGCGTCCCCGTGTGCATGAGCAGGAAGCACCCCGTGCCGTAGGTGTTCTTCGCCTGCCCTGGCTCAAAGCAGCATTGGCCGAACAGGGAGGCCTGCTGGTCGCCGGCGACGCCGGCAATGGGTATGCCTGCGGGAATGCCGGGATAGCTCGTCTCGCCAAAGCTGCCCGAGGAGGGGCGAACCTCCGGCATCATGCAGGCGGGCACGCCAAACAGGTCCAGCAGCTCCTCGTCCCAGACACCCTCGTGGATGTTGTAGAGCATGGTGCGGCTTGCGTTGGTGGGGTCGGTGGCGTGCACCAGGCCGCCGGTAAGCACCCAAATGAGGTAGGTGTCCACCGTGCCAAAGAGCAGCTCGCCGGCCTCGGCGCGTTGCCGTGCGCCAGGTATGTTGTCCAGGAGCCAACGCACCTTGCTGGCCGAGAAGTACGCGTCGGGAAGCAAGCCCGTCTTGGCGCGCACGCGGCTCGCCACCGCCGGGTCGCCGCACAGCCGCTCCACGAGGTCGGCCGTGCGGCGGCACTGCCACACGATGGCGTTGGCTATGGGCTGGCCGGTGGCTGGGTCCCACACGATGGTCGTCTCGCGCTGGTTGTCTATGCCAATGGCGGCGATGTCGCGCTCGCTCAGGTTGTGCCGGGCGAGGAGTTCCGTAAGGGACCCGAGTTGCGAGAACAGGATCTCCTGCGGGTTGTGCTCCACCCAGCCGGGCTTGGGATAGATTTGCGTGAAGGGCCGCTGCACGAAGTCCACCATGTGGGCATCGTGGTCCACCAGCACCGCCCGGGACGAGGTGGTGCCCTGGTCGAGGGCGATTACGTACCGTTTGTCGCTCATGCGTGTGCCTCCATCCAGTTTGCGATGTCGTCGAACACACGCTGTGCGTCATCCTCGTTGAGGATTTCGTGGCGCATGTGCTCGTAAATCGTGCAGGTCACGTCTTCGCTTCCGGCGTCGCGCGCCATCTTTGCCGCAGTCCGTACGCCCTTGCCCATGTCGCCCACGGGGTCACCATCACCTGCCACGAAGAGCAGGGGGAGCTGGTGGGGCACGCGCCTGCAACAGGCGGCCGAGCATACCTCGCCGGTGAGTGCCGTGAGCGCGGCGTTGCCGCCTGCGGTAAAGCTAAAGCCGCATTGCGGGTCGGCAATGTAGTCGTCCACGTTCTGGCGGTTGTACGAGAGCCAGTCCAGCGGGGTGCGCGCGTCGGGAATCGCCTTGGCATAGGCGCCAATGGAGAGGTCGCCCAGCAGCTTGCTCACGTAGCGCTCGCCACGGACCTTGGCAATAAGGTGCGCGAGTGCGTTCCCGCCGCGGGAGGCCGCGGGAAGCACGTGCCCGGTGCCGCAGATTATGGCACCGTCCAGACCCTCTCCGTGTGCCGCGATGTACGAGCGAACCACGAAGCTGCCCATGGAGTGGCCAAACAGGAAGTACGGGTGTTGCACGCTGGCAAGCTCCAGCGCCTTTTGGCGCACCTTGCCAACGTCGCCCACCAGGATGTCCTTGCCGTTCTTTATGGGCAGGTTTCCCCAGTCGCTTGTGCTGTCCACGCTCTTTCCGTGCCCCACGTGGTCGTGCCCAATAACCAGGTAGCCCTTTTGTGCGAGGAACTGGGCAAACCGGTCGTAGCGCATTATGTGTTCGGCCATGCCGTGCACGAGCTGTACGATGCCGCGCTCGTCCCCCTCGGGCTCCCAAACGACCACCCTCAGCTGCGTATGCTGATCGCAGGACAGCAGTTGCAGCGGCTTTGCCTCGATTGTGCTCATCGTCCCTCCCATGCGTTGTGTTGGTCCTCCCATTATAGTGGCACCGGCTGCGCGCATGCCCGCCGCTGTACAAAAGGGACTGTCCCCTGTGTCCAGGGGACTGTCCCTTTTGTCCGGTGGACAGTCCCCCGGGCACCATCCGAGCGGGAAGGATATGGAGAAATTGGAGGCGTGCGGAACGAACGGCATGTGTTTTGGAACAAGCTTAGAAAACGCCCGTAAGGGTTTGCGCCCACGTGATTCCGTTATGTAAACTGCAGTTAACGCGAGCGAAACGCACGAAAGAACGGAGTGGCCATGGCTACCAAAGGCGCGTCAGCTACGACAGGCTCCGTTGAGAACAACGCGAAAGAGGCGCTGAGACTCACCAAGGACTACGTGCATCACTTTTGGGCACGGGACTTCGATTGGTGCCTGAGCCGGTCGGCTTCCAACTTGGTTTGGATTGGTCCGCAAAAGGGCTACTACACCACAACCATAGAGGAGTTCAGCGACCTGCTTACCTCGGTGGGCACGGCCCTGCTGCGCTCTACGGTAACCGACGAGGAGTACACGCTCATTTCCAGCGACGAGCACCTGTGCGTGGTGGTAAGCAAGTTCTTGGCCCTCACGCCACCCAGCAGCGACCAAATTGTTGCCAAGTGGCAGCAGTGCACCTTCGTATGGCGTCGTTCGGGCCGCCGTATGCTGCTGGTACACTTCCACTTGTCGTCACCCAACGACTATATAGAGGCGGGGGACAGCTATCCCATAAACGCTGGCACCGAGACCTATCGCTACATGAAGTCCCTCATGAAACTAGGGTCGTCGAGAAAGAGTGTGTCGCTCTACGACACCGACGGTACGGTGCACTGGGTCCATCCCTCCCAGATTATCTATCTGGAGGCAAACCGCAAGCGCACCACGGTGCACTGCATGACCAAGACCATTGTGGTGCCCGCCGTAATACGTGACGCCGTAGAGATGGTGGGCGACAAGATAATGCGCGTGCATCGCAGCTATGCCGTGAATCGCGACCACGTGGTCGAACTCAAGGCCGGCCGCCTGTTGCTCGACGACGGCACCTCCATCGCGATTCCCGCCAAGCGCATTGCCGACGTGCGCGCCGAGCTCACCAAGGGACGTTAGCGCCATTTGGCGCGCGACCATCGCGGCCCCTCATTACCCTTGTAGCCTTTTTGTTTTTGCGGCGTTGCGTTGCACAATGGAGTAGGATGACTCCTGTATTCGCTTGGAGAGGGGATGGCTATGGCAGAGTTGCTCTATTTGGGACACGGCAGCCTGAGATTTGTCTCGAACGCGGGCACTGTGGTGTACGTGGATCCTTACATGGGCGACGACTACGACTTTCCCGCCAACCTCGTGCTCGTAACGCATCAGCACTACGACCATACGGCAATAGACAAGATGCCCCATGCGCCTGGTTGCGTGGTGTGGCAGAACTTCGACGCGCACCCAACGGCAAGCGAGTATCTAACCAAGACCTTCGGCGACGTGACGGTGGAGGCGGTCGAGGCGTACAACGCCATGCACGACAAGGACCAGTGCGTGGGCTATCTGGTCTCGGTGGACGGCCTGTTGCTCTACTTTGCGGGCGACACCTCGCGAACCAGTATGATGAGCGCAATGTCCGAGCGGGGCATCGACTACGCCTTCCTTCCCGGGGACGGCATATACAACATGGACGTGCGCGAGGCGGCCACGTGTGCCCACGTTATTGGGGCGAAACACGCCGTGCCCATCCACCTCAAGCCTGTTGAGCCCTACGGCGAGGCGGAGGCGTTGGAGTTCGCGAAACTCGTACCCAACGCGCTGCTCATCCGTGCCGGAGAGTCAAGGGTTTTATAACAGCTGATTTGTGCCCATCACGCATGGACCACGTTGGCAAATCATGTTTTTGCATGACGCGAGCGTGGCAAGATGGCGCATAAACACGTATGATGCAAGGTTGCACGCATAGCGAGAGATCTGGAGATATATCGGTGGCGTACAATAACAACGACGAGAATTTCGCCGTGCCCAGCACAGGGCATGGCTTTTGGGGAAAAGCCCCCGAGCAGCGGGTCGAGGACGACTCCGTACGCGACGAGCAAGACGCGCCTGGCATAAGCGAGACGAACGAGCCAGAGGTTGAGGATAAGGCCGCAGATACGGATAAGGCCGCGGATGCGGTGGTACGGGAAGAGCCCGATTCGGTGCAGCCGATTGATTCGGAGTCCACCACGATGGCTGAGGCCGAGCCCGTTGAGACGGCCGAGGTGGAGCCAGCATCAACCTCCGCGCCCGCTGAGCCGGCCGAACCCGAACCGGACCTGAAGCCCGAGCCGGCCCCCGAGCCCGAGCCGACCCCCGAACCCGAACCCGAGCCGGCCCGTGAGCCGGCCGACACGAATCCGTATGCCGACGCGGAGTGGGAGGATGATGCGCCGGACACTCCCGAGGATGACGCGGCATGGCTGGACCGCTCCAGTAGTCTGGACGGTCGGCGTCGTCGTTCGGGCAAGGGCGCCGAGCCCGACTTGCAATCCCTTGGCACTAACGATGCGGACGCTCCCACAGAGCCACGTACCAACAGGGAGGGGGAGTTCGCATCGTCATCGGCGTTTGAGCGAGTTGCCGGCCCCGACTTACCCACGAAGCCCAAGAAGCCCACGAGGCCCAAGAAGCGCAAGAAGCCCAAGAAGTCCGCGAAGCCCCAGCAACCCGAGGCCCCCCGTGCGGCGGTGGAACTCCAAGCACCCGGACGTCTCGACGTGGACGGCGACTACACGCTTGGGCCGGAGAACCATGCCGCGTACGATGACCCCGCGCTTGCGCACGTGGGACTCGACACGGACATCAATGACCCCGCCGTGTTCAAAGGTGGTCAGAGGACGATGACCTCGTACCTCTCGGGCCCTCCCGTTGGTCTGAGCAAGCGCGGCAAGCGCCTTCGCATCATTGCCGTGGTCGCCTGCGTGGTCGTTGTCTTGGTGGCGCTCTATGCCTATGGCGTGTACCACTTCTCCAATCGCTATCTGCCTGGCACCAGCATCCACAGTTGTGACATTTCGGGAAAGACCGCCGACGAGGCGAAAGCGGCGCTCGACAGCGAGACTAAGCGGTATGCGTGCGCGGTGAACACCGGTGACTTCTCCATGACGGTTACCGGTTCCGACATCGGCCTTACCCGCGACGCGGCCCAGCTCGTGGAGCAGACCCAGGGAAGGCAGAACCCCTTCCTGTGGCCCTTCTCCATACTCGTTCCCACGCACTTCACCCCCGATCATGGAGCCAAGTTCGACGAGGAGACGCTTTCGGCCCTGGTAAGCCGGGCGGTTGATTCGTACAACGACCGCGTGCTTCCCTCCGATAACGCAAGCGTGCGCTTTAACGAGAGCAGCGAGGCATACGAGCTTTCGGGCGAGGTAAAGGGCAGCGCCGTGGACGAGCAAACGGTCGAGAAGGCCATCGTGGAAAACGTGCGATCCCTCTCGCCGAGCTGCTCTCCCGATGCCGGGAACGCCTTTAGGGCGGCGACGCCAAACGACCTGCCCGACTACCGCAACGTCGTGGAGCATGCCAACGACGTGCGTACCAACAGCATCAACATCTTGGCCGACGGGGAAGTGGTTGCCGTCTCGCCTGCAGAACAGAACGCCGCATGGATTACGGTTGAGGTGGTTGACGGCACGCCCAAGATTCAGGTGGACCGGGACGGCGTACAGCTGTGGGCCGAGGGCACGGTCTCGTACGCGGCGTATCACACCGACGACTGGAACGCGCACCTGCTCGACACCGAGACCTTTGTGGACGAGTTCTGCAATCGCCTGAGCGAGGGAGACCTCAGCGATTACGACGTGCCGCTCATCGACGAGCGCACCCGCGAGGGCATCTCCAGGGACAGCGCGTACGAGCACAGCAGCTGGCAAAAGGACATGGGGCGCTACATAGACGTAGACCTCACCTCGCAGTTCGCGCGTCTGTTCGACAACAAGGGAGAGGTGCTCTGGGAGTCCGCGTTCGTCTCGGGCGACCTGATTGCCGGCCATTCCACGGTGGAGGGGACGTTTACCATCTACTCCAAGGAGCTGGGAACGACCTTGGTCGGCTTGGACTACGACATGGACGGTTATCCCGACTACGAGAGTTACGTTAACTACTGGATGCCGTTCTATGGAGGCTATGGTCTGCACGACGCCACGTGGCGCAGTGCCTTTGGTGGCGACCTGTACCAGTACGACGGCAGCCACGGATGCGTGAACCTACCCTACGAGAAGGCTAAGGAGCTCTTTGCCATTACGTACGTGGGCGAAGTCGTGTACGTGCATTGGTAGGGTGAGAACAGGGGCCAAACCCCTTTTCTCACTCGGCCACCCGGTGGCAGGCAACCCGGACGGAGCCCTCGCGGCGCAGCTCGGGCTCGCGGCTGGCGCAGCGTTCCGTCGCGTACGGGCACCTGGTGCGGAAGCAGCAGCCCGACGGCGGGTCAACCGGGCTCGGTGGCTCCCCAGACAATAGCCGCATCGGCCGGTCCCTGAGGTGCGGGTCAGGCGGCAGCACCGAATCCAGGAGGAACTGCGTGTAGGGATGGCGTGCCTCGCAAAAGACCTCTTCGGTGGGACCAATCTCCATCACCTTGCCCAGGAACATCACGCAGATGCGGGTGGAAACATGACGCACGACGGAGAGGTCGTGGCTAATGAACACGTAGGTGAGGCCTCGCCGCTCCTGCAGCTCGCTAAGAAGGTTGAGTATCTGGTTCTGCACCGAGACGTCGAGCGCCGAGACGGGCTCGTCGCACACGATGAGCGCCGGGTCGAGCGCGATGGCCCGCGCGATGCCAATGCGTTGCCGCTGTCCACCCGAGAACTGGTGCGGATAGCGGTTGAGGTAGTCCGTGGGCAGGCCGACCGCCTCCATAAGGCCAAGCACTCGCTGGGTCACCTCGTCCTTCGTTACGCACACCTTGTGGGTGACGAGCGGTTCGGCTATGAGGTCGCGCACCTTCATGCGCGGATCGAGCGACGCATAGGGGTCCTGGAACACCAACTGGAGCTGGCGACGGTACGGGGCGAAGTCCCGCTCCTTTAGACCCGTGATGGTGTGGCCCCTAAAGCGCACCTCGCCCGACGTGGGCGGCAGCGCCCCGATGAGCATGCGCCCCAGGGTGGACTTGCCGCAGCCCGACTCGCCCACGATGGCCAGCGTCTCGCCCTCATCCACCGCAAGCGTCACACCGCCGACGGCGTGCACGCAACGCCTGCGATCGAGCGGGAAGTCCTTGGTGAGGCCATGCACCTCAAGCAACGTCTCGCTCATACGGCATCGGCTCCTTTCGCCAGATGGCAACGGACCTCGTGCCCAGAGCCAACGGTCACGAGCTCAGGCTGCTCGGAGGCGCACCGTGCCACGCATCGGTCGCAACGGGGCGCGAAGCTGCATCCCGCGGGTAGGTGGGCCAGGTTCGGAACCACGCCGGGAATCGTCTGCAGCGTCTTGGACTGGCCCCTCAGCGACGAGACGGCGCCGAGCAGCCCACGCGTGTACGGATGCAGGGGATGGTCAAACAGGTCGAGCACGCTGGCCCGCTCCACTACGCGTCCGGCATACATAACGTACACGTAATCGGCCAGCTGGGCGATCACGCCCAGGTTGTGGCTGATGATGAGCACCGACGTGCCGGTCTCGGCAAGCTGCTTGATGAGGGCTATTATCTGCGTCTCCACCGTGGCGTCCAGGGCGGTGGTGGGCTCGTCGGCAATCAGCAGGCGCGGACGCATGACCATGGCCATGGCTATCATCACGCGCTGACGCAGGCCGCCCGAGAGCTCGTGGGGGTAGGCATCGTAGCGCGCCTCCACTTCGGGAATGCCCACGGCACCGAGGGCCTCGAGCGCGCGGCGACGCGCCTCCTGCTTGGGCACGTCCTCGTGAATGGTGACGACCTCCTGAACCTGCCGTCCCACGCGCATGGTTGGGTTGAGACTGGTCATGGGCTCCTGGAAGACCATCGAGATGTCCCTGCCGCGAATCGTGCAGAGCTCCTGCTCGCTCAGTGACGTAAGCTCGCGTCCCTTCAGCAGGATGCGCCCGCTCACGATCTTGCCGGGCTTTCGCACGAGGCCCATTACGGAGCGTGCCACCATGGACTTGCCGCAGCCCGACTCGCCCACGATGCCAACCACCTGGCCGCGGCCGACGGCAAGGCTCACGTCCTGCACCGCCCTCACCTCGCCATGCTCGGTAAAGAAGCTCGTATATAGATGCGACACCTCAAGCGTGCTGTGTGTCATGGTGCCCCCTTACTGGCTTTGCAGGTGCGGGTCCAAAACGTCGCGCAGGCCATCGCCCAAATAGTTGAAGGCCAATACGATGGCCATGATGGCCAGACACGGCGCAAAGCACAGCCATGGTGCGTAATACAAGAACTCCCGACCGGTGCTTACCATGAGCCCCCACGAGGCGCTGGGTGGCTGTACGCCCATGCCCAGGAAGCTCAAGCTGCTCTCCGTGAGGATGGACGAGGGAATGTCCAGCGTAAAGAGGACGATGATGGTGGGCAGGCAGTTGGGAAGAATATGCCGCAGGATGATGCGCGCCCGCCTTACGCCAATAATGCGCGCCGCCTCAACGTACTCGCTCTCCTTGAGCTTGAGCGTCTCGGCGCGCACGACGCGCGCGACGCCCGACCAGCCAACGAGGACCATGGTGAGGAACACGTTTGTGGTGCCGCCGCCGAGGGTGTACATGACGACCATGGCAAGCAGCATGGTGGGAAACGACATCACGATGTCGGCCACACGCATGATTGCGGTGTCCACCTTGCCGCCGTAATAGCCGGCGACCATGCCGATGAGCGTGCCCAGCACAACGGATAGCAGCGTGGGAACGATGCCGATGACTAGCGAGACGCGTGATCCGTAGAGCATGCGCGTGAGGACGTCGCGCCCGCCCTCGTCCGTGCCAAACAGGTGCTCCAGCGACGGAGGCGCCAGTCGGTTGGACAGGTTGATGGCGTCGTACTGGTAGGGCGTAAGCACGGGAGCAAAGACAGCGCCCAGCACGAAGAGGACGATGACGACCGTCGACACGATGGCCACCTTGTGATCTGTGGCAAGGCGACGCAGCACGCTCGCGGGCTCCTCGAAGGAGGTGGTGGCAGAAGCAAGGCTCAACTCGCCCTCAACCACGGAAGTCACGTTGGCGTTTTGGGAGGGGTCCACGGTCTTACGCCCCCTTTCGCACGCGTGGGTCGCACACGTTGTACAGCAGGTCGGCCACGAGGTTGCCCATCACGATCACGAAGGTGCACAGGAGCGTGGTTCCCTGCAGCAGCGGGATGTCTCGACCCGCAATCGCCTGTACCGAGAGCCGGCCGATACCGTTTATCGAGAAGATCGTCTCGGTGATGACGGCACCGGAGAGCAGGCCCGAGAACTGCATGGCCATAAGCGTGATTACGGGCAGCATGGCGTTGCGCAGGGCGTGGAGCACGAGTACCTGCGTGTTGGTTCGTCCCTTGGCGCGCGCCGTGTCGATGTAGTCCTGTTGCAGCACTTCGATTACCGAAGAGCGTACGAGTCGCGCAATGCTGCCGGCCGAGCCCCATCCCAAGGCAATGGCCGGAAGGATGTAGCCCGTCCAGTCGGTGATCCCGGCAACGGGAAGCCAGTGCAGATATCGTGCGAAGAGGTATTGCAGCAGCATGGCGACCATAAAGACCGGCAGCGATACGCCCAAAAGCGAGAAGCCCATAAACAGGCGATCCACGACGGTTCCCTTGCGAATGGCGGCAAGGAGTCCACACGCGATGCCCACGACCCATGCCACGAGCGCCGCCGCGATGGCGAGCCACAGTGTGTTGAGAAAGGCCGGGCCAATGAGTTCCGAGACGGGCTTGCCAAGCGTATAGCTCTCGCCAAAGTCGCCGTGCAGGGCGCCAAGCACGTAGTTGGCAAACTGGACGGGAAGGGGCTGGTCGAGGCCGAGCGAGGATGAGATGCGCTCGACCGTCTCGTTGTCTGCATGCTCGCCCAGAAGGGTCGCCACGGGATTTCCCGGGACCATGCGGAGCAGGACGAAGACCAGCGCCGCGACCCCCACGATGGAAATAAACGCATACGCCAGACGGCGCACCAGGTTGTGTACCAAACTCCCACTCATGTTTGCGCCTCTTTCCTGAGCACGACGTCCTTAACATAGAAGTCGCCGTATCCCGCCCAAAACGGCGTGAAGCGCTCCACACGCTCGCCCCTGCAGAACAGGCGTGCCTGCTCGTATAGGGGGATCCACGCGCGGTCCTCCACCACGAGCTTGCGCTCGAGCCTCCGATACTCCTCCCTGCGCTCCTCGTCGTCCAGGATTGACTTGGCGTCGGAGATGCGGGCCATGACGTCGGTGTCGGGATAACATATGCTGCGGTTCTTGACTTGCTTGGAGCCGCCAAAGAACACGTCCATTATGTTTGCGGGATCGTTGTAATCCATAAACCACGTTGCCAAAAAAGCCTCGATTTGGCCTGACCGACGCTTGTCCAACCAAGCGGCCTTGTCATAAACCCGTATGTGCGCGTCGACGCCAATCTTGGAGAGTTGGTTGCTGATCGCCTCGTACAACAGCTTGGGCCCGTCGCCGGAGAGGGCGAGCTCGAATGACACGTCGCCGTCGTGGTAGCCTGCCTCTGCCAGGAGTGCACGCGCACCGTCGGGATCGAACGGGGCTGCCCCGAGGTTCTCGTTATGGCCCCAGATGCCGGTGGGGATGATGCCGTTTTGCCTGATGGCATCGCCGCTCATAAGGTTGTTCACGATGTCGTCGACGTCAATCGCCATGCAGATGGCCTTGCGTACGCGGACGTCCTTGAGGAACTCGTTCGTCTCGTTGAGGGCCAGGTAGGTCATGCCAACCTGTTGGTTGTACACGATTTGGTCGGCGTGCTCGGTCTTGTAGGAGCGCTGCACGATGAGGGTGTCGATGTTCGACAGGTCTATGAGGTCGATCTCGCCGTTTCGGAACATGAGGTCTCGCGTGCTCGCGTCGGGGATGATGCGCTGTACCGACTCCTTTACGGTGGGCTCATCCCCCCAGTAGTGCTCGTTATATCGCAGGGTAAAGTGGTCGTTGGGGACCCATTCTGCCACGTAATAGGGACCCGACCCTATGGTCTCCGCTGGATCCATGCCAAAGTTCGTGGCCTCACGCGTAACGCGCTCGTTGACTATGGACATGGCGGCCGAGGACAACTGTGCGATAAAGCCGCCGTTGGGAGCGTTCAGGACGATGGAGAAGTGCGTGTCGTCGGTAATCCTGAAGCCCTCGAGCTCGGCTGCCTGCTTTTCCATGAGTGCCTTGCCGCCCCGAATCTGCAGGGGGATGTCGGTGTTAACCGCCGCCTCGGTAAGCAGCCTGCTAAAGCTGTAACGCACGTCCGACGAGGTGAGTGGGTCGCCGTTGGAGAAGCGCACGCCCTCGCGCAGAGCGAAGTCGTAGGTGAGGCCGTCGTCGCTCCTGGAGTAGTTCGCGCACAGGCTGTTTATTACCGTGGCCTTGTCGTCTACCATACGCGTCTCGAAGAGGCGATCGAAGATGTTGAGCTGCGCCCAATACACCGACTCGTTGTGGGCCATATCCATGGTGGTCATGTCGCTTGATGCCGCCGTGGTCAGTCTGCCGCGCTTGGCGCGATCCGTCAACGAGGAGCATCCCTGTGCCAGCAGTCCGCACAGCGGCGCCGCAAGCATGGCCTTGACGAACGTTCGCCTGCGCATACAACCTGCCTTTCTGCACGAAAAGGTGTTATGCAGCATAGTAACGCAAAACGCCAGTGGCACACCGTGGTACGCGGGGGACGGCCCCCTGGACAAAGGGGACAGTCCCCTGGACACAGGGGACTGTCCCCTTTGTCCAGGGGGTGTACCACGGCGGCGGTTCGTGCGGCGCCGCTAGCCCACCAGCCAGTCGACGATGTTCCTTTGTGCGATGCCCTCGTGAGAGGTGACGCCCACCTCGTCGAGCGTAAGAAGCGTCTTTGGGTAGTTGTCTCGCTCGGCGCGCAGGGGTGCCAGCGCGCGCTCGAGCTCGCTCGGGTCCAGGACGCTCGTCGCTACCTGGTAGTAGGCGGTGCCTTCGGCGTCATGCGTCACGAAGCAGATGTGGCGCGCGTAGTGCTTGCCCACGTGTACTTCGCCGTGGCGTCGACGCAGCTCGAGGTACACCACGTTCTCCAGCAGGCCCACGAGTGGTGCCTGCTGCGCGCCGAGGGCCAGATTCCTAAAGCCGAGGTCGGCAAGATAGTAGCGCTCTTGGGTCTTAAGCAGCGTCTTGGCCTTGAGGTCGAACCGGCGCACGCGATAGAAGGCGTGCGCGTCTACCAAGGCGTCCAGGTAGCGGGCCACGGTATCGTCGGAGCACTGGTGTCCCACTTGGGCGAGCCCCTTGGAGATGCCGTTTGCCGAGACCGGCTGACCCAGGTTGTTTATCAGCAGGCGTACGATGGCGTCCAAGAGCACCGGATCCTCCTTGCCCAGCGATGCGGCCACGTCGCGCCTCAGCACGGTGTGGTACACGCCGTCCAGATACTCGAAGAGCGCGTAGCGGTTGGATGCGAGGGCGGCGGCACTGGGCAGCCCGCCGCACTGCAGGTACTGGTTGAAGAGCTGGCGCCTGTTGGCGTGTTGGCCGTTGGCTCCTGCCCGCTGGCCGCCATTTGCCAGCGAAAGGTATTCCAGAAAGGACAGCGAGAACACGGGTATCTCGACATAGCGCCCGGCCATGACGTCCAGGAGCTCCCGCTCGATGAGGCGCGTGTGAGAGCCGGTGAGGTACAGGTCGTAGCGGCCATCCTCGGCAAGCGTGTAAACGACCTGGCCGATCCCCGCAACCTCCTGCGCCTCGTCAACAAACACGTAGGTAGTTTGGTCGTGGTCGCATCGCTCGCGAACGTAGGCGAGCAGCTTGTTCGCATCACGGAGCTCGGCGTGGTCCGCTATCTCCAGATTCAGCGAGACGATGCGCTCCGGGGCGATGCCTTCCTCCAGGAGCTGGTCCCTATACGACCGCAGTATGGCCGATTTCCCCGTACGCCGCATGCCGGTAAGGACCTTTACCAGCCCGGTGTCCCTATAGCGCTCGAGCCTCAAAAGGTAATGGGGCCGATTGGTCATGGCGCACTCCGTTGTTTGAGCATCGTTTGTACTGCGACTCTGCTTGATTTAACAAGATTGTAGACTATTTAGAGAAAAATCGAAAAGAAAACTGCTATATTCATGTTGTTCGGAAAAAATCGAAATAGAACACATTTATAACATTCTACCCTTGTGCGAGAAAGGAAGTATCATGCCGTTTGTGGACGCGAAGATTACGGTTCCCGTGAGTGAGCACAAACGAGACGCCATTAAGGGCGGACTCGGGGAGGCCGTATCGGTGTTTGGCAAAGGCGAGACGTGGCTCATGGTGGGCATTGACGACGAATACTCCCTGTGGATGGGCGGCAGGAAGCTTGAACGGGGCGCGTTTGTGTCGGTAAGCCTGATTGGCGAGACACCCGACGAGGCATGCGGAGAGTTTACGGCACGGCTGTGCGACCTTCTGAGCGACGAGCTCAGCATTCCTGGCGAGAACGTATATGTGACCTACCATCCCATGATGCGCACGCGCTGGGGTTGGAACGGGTCCACGTTCTAGCGTGGCTGCCTTTGGCTTGGACCAGCCGGTCGTTGTCGTGCGCGAGGCACAGGCGGCGGTGGGAATCGTGGCTGGCATGTTGCAATCGCCCCTGGGCGTGCTCTACGACGTGGAGGTGTCGCAGAGCATACATAAAGGATTGCTTGACGAGGAGTTGCTGCCGGCAACGTCTGCCGACGTCCAGCGGGAGCTGGAGGCGCTGCTGTCGCCTGTGGCCACACCGCGAACTATGGTTCCCATTGCGTCCGTACTGCCCCCAACGCGCGAGGATGAACGCCTGCAGTACGTGAGGTCGCGCTTTGCGCTTCGCCTGCAAGAGGCCCTTACGACTGCGACGGATGGCGACGGCACCTGCGAAGAGGCGCGGTTTGGCATGGGGTCGCAGGTGGCTTGGCACGATGGCGATGCGTGGAGGCTGGCACGTGTGCTGGGCATACGTGCGCTTGCCGCAGGCCTAAGGTACGAACTGGACGTGTGTGGCGCGTGTGCCGTGGCGTCCGAGAAGGAGCTGAGCCGTGTCGATGAGCTTCCTGTTGCCCCGATTCACGGCTTGGGGTCGTACGTGCGGTTTTTGGTGCCGGGCCACGAGCTTGACGCCGACTACGAGGCAACCGTGTGCGCTGTCTTCGGCGATGCAGCGGATGCCACCTACGACATCGTGTTTAACGACGGGGACGTGTTCGAGGGCCTTTCGGCCGACGAGCTGCTCCCGGTATAGCCCGCCCCGTGGGACGCAGGGGACAGTCCCCCGGACGCAGGGGACTGTCCCTCGCGTACCACCGCGCCGTTCGTGGCAAAAGTGTCACGGACGGGGATTGCGGGATGCGTCGAGTAACGATTCGCGCTACAATCAGGTACCACTTCACACACGTAGCACGAATCGAGGCATCCCGTGGCAAAACACGAAGCTAAAAAGGACGATGCGGAACCATCCGTGCACATAGCTCACCATCCCACGCGCCATCGGCTTGCAAAGAGCCTCCTCGCGGGCGGCGTCGCGGTCGCGGCGTACGGGCTGGTCTATGCGGGTGGAACCTCATACTTCTCAACGCACTTTGTGCCAGGCACCACGCTTAACGGAAAAGACGTCTCGTGGCTCACCGAGGCGCAGGCCGCCGAGCTCATAAACGAGGACACGGTCTCGTACAGCAATGAGGTAAAGGCCGGTGACCTCGAGTTCAGCCTGCAGGCGTCCGACATTGGTTTCTCGAGCGATGGAGAGGCGTGCGCCCACGATGCCATGGCCCAAAACGACGCGACGCCTTGGCCGCTGCGCATGGTAAGCGACAAGAGCATCCTGGTCGAGACGGGCATCGAATACGACGACGACGCGCTTGCCAGCGCCGTGGAGCAAACCGTAAAGGAGTACAACAAGACGGCGACCGACCCCGAGGATGCCGAGGCGGCCTACAGCGACGATACGACGTCCTTCTATGTAAAAGAGGGCAAGCCGGGGACCAAGCTCAAAGCCGACGCAGTCGTCTCGGCCGTTCGCGCGAGCGTCTCCACGCAGCGGAGCACCACGTACCCTGCCGATGCCGACGTGCTCGTACAGCCGCAGCATGGCACGGACGATCCGCAGATAAACGAAACGGTAAATCGGGCCAACGACATGCTGGACCTCGAGATTCCTGTGGTGGTGGGAGACGACGAGCAAACGCGGGTCTCCAGGGAGCAGATTGCGCAGTGGGTGGAGATTGACGACGAACTCAATGTGCAGGTGGACGAGCAGGCCATCGCCGATTGGGCGGACGAGACGCTCGCGAGCGACGCCAAGCGGTCGGACGACGACTACGACTACGCGCTCGATGCCAACGCAACTGCCGCGGCACTCCTACAAAACCTGGAGGATGGTTCGAGCGACGCGGTGGAGGTGGAGCTCACGGCCACCAAAAAGGTCGAGGAGACCCCCAAGACGGTTCCGGGCTCGTGGGATAAGAGCCGCGGACGCTACATCGACGTGGACCTGGCCAACCAATATGCGCGGCTCTACGACGCGAGCGGTTCGGTAATCTGGGAGTCCTCCGTGGTGTCTGGCGACACGGGTGTGGGGCGTGGTACTCCGGTGGGCACGTTCTCCGTCTATGCCAAAGAGACGAACCAGGAGCTCGTTGGCCTGGACTACAACAACGATGGGTTGCCCGACTATCGCAGCCACGTTAACTTTTGGATGCCTTTCTCGGGCGGCTACGGGTTGCACGATGCCACGTGGCGCGATTCGTTTGGCGGAAGCATCTACAGCTACGCTGGCAGCCACGGGTGCGTTAATCTACCGTACGATGCGGCTGCCTCGCTTTTCTCGATGATTTCGGTGGGAGAGACGGTGGTAGTCCATTGGTAGGGTTGTGCCGACTTGTTAGACCACGCCGCACAAAGTAATGCTACACTAGCACCATTCGCAACGCATTCGCAGCACACCGCACTCGAAAGGAGCCACCATGGCAAACCACTTTAGCGAATTCGACGAGTTCAATATTGCACCCGAGCTAAAGCCGCTTGGTGCGTGGGCGTATGTTGGCCTCAGCATTCTTTTTTCGATTCCCATAGTCGGGCTCATCTGCCTCATCGTGTTTTCGTTCTCGGATGCGAACATCAATCGTCGCAACTATGCGCGCTCGTATTTTTGCATGCTGATCCTGTTCCTCGTCTTGTTGGGCGTCCTGTTTGCCACGGGTGTCCTGGGCACGACCGTCGAGGCCATCCAAGCTGGACGTTGGCCCTCCTACCTCAGCTTCCTTCCTTGGGTTCCTGCTGCGTAGGGCGCATTGCCGCATAGCCGCGTGAGCGGTGGTATAAAAGGGACAGTCCCCGGTCTACCGGGGACTGTCCCTTTTATACCACCGGGTGTGATTTGCGACTACACCTGGTCGAGGGCCTGGCTTACGTCGGCAATCAGGTCGTCGGTGCCCTCCAAACCACAGCTCAGGCGAATCATGTTGGGGGCTACGCCAGCCGCCACGAGCTCCTCGTCGCTCATCTGGCGATGTGTCGTGCTGGCGGGATGCAGGCAGCAGGTGCGTGCGTCGGCAACGTGCGTCTCGATTGCCGCGACCTTGAGGGCGGCCATTAGGCGTTCGGCTGCCGCACGCCCGCCCGCAACGTTGAAGCTCACCACGCCGCAGCCTCCGTTGGGCAAATACTTTTGGGCGAGCTCGTAGTACGGGTCGCCTTGCAGGTTGGGATACGAGACCGACTCAACCTTTGGATGGGCGTTGAGGAACTCTGCCATGGCTTGACCGTTCGCGCAGTGGCGTGGCATGCGCACGTGCAGGCTCTCGAGGCCCATGTTCAGATAGAAGGCGTGCTGCGGGCTCTGGATGGAGCCAAAGTCGCGCATGAGCTGTGAGGTGGCCTTGGTGATGAACGCGCCCTCCAGGCCAAACTTCTCGGCGTACACGATGCCGTGATAGCTCTCGTCCGGGGTGGTGAGCCCGGGGAACTTGTCGGCATGCGCCATCCAGTCGAACTTGCCCGAATCCACGATGGCACCGCCCACGGCGCAGCCGTGCCCGTCCATGTACTTGGTGGTGGAGTGCGTCACGATGTCGGCTCCCCATTCGATGGGGCGGCAGTTAACCGGCGTAGGGAAGGTGTTGTCCACGATGAGGGGCACGCCGTGATCGTGCGCCGCCTTGGCAAAGCGCTCGATGTCCAGAACAGCAAGGGCCGGGTTGGCTATGGTCTCACCCAGCACGCACTTGGTGTTCTCTGTAAAGGCTGCCTCCAGCTCCTCGTCGGTGCAGTCGGGGGACACGAAGGTGGTTTGAATCCCCATCTTTGCCAGGGTGTGCGCCAGCAGGTTGAAGGTGCCGCCGTAAATGGCCGAGCTGGCTACCACATGCCCGCCGCACTCGCAAATGTTAAACACCGAGAAGAAGTTGGCCGCCTGACCAGAACTGGTGAGCATGCCCGCTGCACCGCCCTCAAGCGCCGCGATCTTTGCGGCCACGTAGTCGTTGGTGGGGTTTTGCAGGCGGGTGTAGAAGTACCCCGGCGCCTCAAGATCGAACAGCGCCCCCATGGCGGGACCGGTTGCGTATTTAAACGTCGTGCTCTGCACGATGGGAATCTGACGCGGCTCACCGTTGCCGGGGGTATAGCCCGCCTGAACGCATCGCGTGTCGATGCTTGTCTTCTGGTTGTTCGACATCCTGTTACCTCGCTTTGTCGCATGTACAGATGCATAGCACGTAATGGTACGACAACCCGACCGATTGCGCTGCGAGACACACCTTTTGATTTTTTAATTGCAACATGCGCCACGTCTGGCCTGCATTGTTACTGGTAGCCTACAGACAGCGCGAATGCCCTTCGTACGATTCGTTCATGAATCAACACGATGACAATGCGGCAATTCGACGTGAGCTGGGCATCCGCATACGACGCCTGCGCGCGCAGCGGGGACTGACGCAAGAAACGCTTTCGCGCCTGTCGGGCGTGCACAGGGCCTACATCGCCCAGGCGGAGGTGGGGAACAGAAACGTTTCCTCAAACAACCTCATACGTATAGCCTATGCCCTCGACACAACGCTTTCGGAGCTGTGCGAGGGCATAGACGTGGAGATGCAGTAGTGCGAGACACCCACCAAGGGTAGCCGTGGTTAGGGATACGGAGAGCCGCGGTAGTGCTCGTAATCCAGAATCGTCTGGATGTTGTGCCACTCGCAATCGCTCATGTTGGGAGCGATGACGTCGTCAAAGTAGTCGGGTTCGTAGCGCTCCACGTACCAGCTGCACCCCGAGAAGTAGTTGCGCAGGTCATCGCGTACGAAGCCTCTTCCATGGCGGGCATAGATCTCGTTGCGCGCGATGTAGAGGTCCCAGTTCGAGAGGCCGGACAGCTCGTCGGTAGAGTAGTAGTGCGTGGCGCTGTCGGGAAGAACATAGGCCGATGAGCTCGTATGGCTCGGGGGAGCAGACGTCGTTACCCGTGTTGCGCCGGGGACGGAGTTGACGGTAATGTTGTTGGTGATGGCGGGGTCCGACTCGGCACTCTTTTCCTCCGCCTCCTTCTTGGCCTGCTCGGCTTCCTTCTTGGCTTGCTCAGCCTCTTGCTTTGCCTTCTCGGCCTCCTCCTGCGCCTTCTTGAGCTTGTCGGACTCCTCGGCGGTCGTGCTCAGTGCCTCGGGGGAGGTTGAAGCCTGCGGTGCAGGCGCCGCCTGGTTTCCGCCAATGCTTAATACGCCGCCAGCTGCGAGTCCAAACCCAATGAGGACCATTGCGAGTACGCCGCACAGGGCTGCCAGCAGGGGGACGCCCACGCTGGAGGTGCGGCGTTGGGGCTGGCTGGTGGGTATGGGCGTGGTGCCGTGCGCGCCTGTGGCTCCAGGGCCCGCGCTTGGTACGGGAGTGCCACACCGCGAGCAAAACTGGTGCCCGCTCTCGATCTGTGCCCCGCAGTTCTCGCAGAACATGATTCCACCTTTCGCCGTGCCAACCGTTGGTCTCATCCTAGCACGTTTGAGACGATCCCCTGTTGCGCAACATGTGTGTGCCTATCAATGGGGGTAACCCCCTTTGATAGGTCAAGTAGCGCTGGAGCGCGATAGGGGCGCGTAATGCTACTTGGCCTCCAAAAGCTCGATCTCGAACGTGAGGGCCTTGCCAGCCATCTCGTGGTTCATGTCGAAGGTTACGGTCTTGTCATCCTTGTCGGTTACCGTGGCCTGGATGGGCTGACCCGAGGCGGACTGCAGCATGACGCGCTGACCAATCGAGAGGCCCTCGGCTCCCGGAAGCTGGGCGAGGGGGACGGACTGGATGAGATCGAGCCTGCGCGGGCCATAGGCGTCCTCGGGCTCGAGCCGAATGGTGGTCGTCTGGCCAACCTCCATGGTGCGCACGGCCTCGTCGAAACCGGGAATCATCTGTCCTGCCATGCAGGTAAACGCCAGCGGCTCGCCACGATCGCGCGAGGAGTCGAACTTGCTCCCGTCGTCGAGGGTGCCCACATAGTGCACCTTAACCTGCTTGCCTTCGTTGCTCATGTCGTTCCTTTCTGTTGTTGCGACATTGTGGGCTAGTGTACCCCATGGCCGGGATTTGGGGTAGCATAGAGCGGTACATCAGGAGGTGATGTGGTGAGGTTCGAGGGTTGTGACGGATACGTGGGTGTGTTCGACTCCGGCGTCGGCGGCATCAGCGTGCTCAAGGCGTTGGTCGAAGAGCTGCCCGGCGAGGACTTCGCGTTCTTTGGGGACAGCGCACACAATCCGTATGGCGAGAAGAAGCCCGAGGAGGTCCTGGCGCTTTCCCGGGACATCGTCCGCGGCTTCTTGGGTTCGGGATGCAAGGCCGTGGTGATTGCCTGCAATACGGCCACTTCGGCAGCCGCCTCTCAGCTGCGGGAGGAGTATCCCGCGACGCCCATCATTGGCGTGGAGCCCGCGCTCAAACCCGCGGCGCTCTCGCAGCCGCACGGGCGTGTGCTCGTGCTGGCCACCCCGCTTACCGTGAGGCTGGACAAGTTCCAGCGCCTTATGCACACCTGGGGCGGCGAGGAGCACGTGGTTGCCGTGCCATGCGAGGGACTTGCCGCGCGCATAGAGCAGGGCGACCTCAAAGCGCCCGATATGTATGAACTGCTCCAGCGGCTCGTTGGTCCCTACGTTGGCTCGGTGGATGCGGTGGTGCTGGGATGTACGCACTATCCCTTCGTGCAGGAGCAGCTTGCGCAGATTATTGGAGAGGTACCCTTCTTCGACAGCTCCGTCGGCACTGCTCGCCAGCTGCGCAGGAGGCTCGAGGAATGCCAGCTTTTGTCGGGACGCAAGGCAGGGGGAACGGTACGGTTCTTCTCGAGCAGCGACGATCCCGCAGAGCTCGAGCTCTATCACACGTTCTTCGAGCTGGCCAGGATGAGTTGACCACTCAAAGGGGATAGCCCCCATTGAATGGTCGCAAGCGACTATCAATGGGGGTTACCCTTGATTGGCAGGCACCAGCTAACCGCTGGCCGAGCCGTGAGCACTAGTAACGAGGCTCACCCCAGAACGAGAGCACGACCGTGCCTGGCCCAAGGTGACAGCCAATGGTGGCGCCCACGTCGAAGATCTCCACGTGACCGCCCTTAATCTTGTGGAACTTGCCCTCAATCATGTTGGCGACTGCCTTGGCGTCGGAGAGGCACTCGGTGTTGGCGATGAACACGCGCTCGTTGTAGTTGTAGCCGTTCCAGCACAACTCTTCCATCTTTTGCAGCTGGCGAGAGAAGGCCTTGCGCTTCGTGCGGATCTTCTCCTTAACCAACAGCGAGCCGTCGGCCTCGACGTCGAGCATGGGGCAAATGTTGAGCATGCCGCCCAGGAGGCCTGCGGCCTTGGAGACGCGGCCACCGCGGATGAGGAAGGTGAGGTCGGTGGTAATAAACCACGTGTGTGCCTCGAGCTTGTGGGTCTCGGCCCAGGCTGCCAGGTCCTCAAACCCATAGCCCTCGTCGCGCAGGTCGGCGAGCTTGTCCATTATGAGGCCGAGCGACGTACTGGCGTTGAGCGAGTCGATTACGATGACCTGGCCTTGGTAGCCCTCGCTCTCAAGCGTATCGCGCGCGGTGCAGGCAGAGGCATAGGTGCCCGAGATGCCGCTGGACATGCTTACGTGCAGCACCTTCTTGCCACCCTCCAGGATGGGACGCCAGCTCTCAACGTACTCGCCAACGCTCACCTGGCTGGTCTTGACGTCGGCGCCGGCAAGCATGCGTGCATACAGGTCGGCAGGCGAGCACGTCTGGCCAAAGTCGTCCTTGCGCTGTTGCCCATTGAGCTCGTAGTTAAAGTAGATGTAGTGAATGTTTCTGGATTCGAGCCACTCGCGCGAAAGATCGCAGGTGGAGCAGCAACTCAATACATAGTCGGTCAAAAGACACCTCCATGGCCGTACAACAAAGCTTTTGCATAGTAGCACAAATAATCGAAGCGCCTTACCGTCCGGCACCCGATGGCTTGTCCTCTCGTGCTACCAGCGGTCGGGCGTGCCCCAGAAGAACAGGGCTATGGTTCCAGGACCCGTATGGCACCCGATGGTCGCACCAATGGGGAAGATCTCCACCTTGCCGCCCGTGATGGACCCAAACGCCTGCTCTATGCTGTTGGCAACGCCCTGCGCGTCTTGCAGACAGTCCGACTGAGAGATGAGCACACGGTCGGCGTAGTTGGTGCCCTGCTGAGCGAGCTCCTTCATGCGTTGTAGCATGCGCTGCTCCGAGCGGTTCTTGGTGCGGATCTTCTCCATGACCTCCAGCGAACCGTCAGGTGCCACGCGCATGAGCGGGCACACCTTGAGCATGCCGCCCACGAGACCGGCTGCCTTGGAAATGCGCCCGCCACGCACGAAGAACGTGAGGTCCGACGACAGGAACAGGTGGTTAACCTCCAGCCGGTGCTCCTCGGCCCAGTCCGCCAGCTCGTTGACGCCCAGCCCCTGCTTGCGCAGCTCGGCCAGTTTGTCCATAAGCAGGCCGTATCCTGCGGAGGCGGCAAGCGAGTCCACGATGCGAATGGTGCGGTCGGGGAACTCGTCGTGCAGCTGTTTGGCGGCGAGCACGGCGGAGTTGTACGTGTTGGAGATGCCCGAAGACAGCGTTACGTGCACAATGTCCTTGCCGTCTTGCAGGAATCCCCTAAAGAAGTCGATGTAGTCGCCCGTGCTCACCTGCGACGTGGTCGCGGGCTCGCCGGCGAGCATGCGCTGGTAGAGCTCGTTGGGCGGAACCGATGCGCCAAAGTCGTCCTTGTACCAGGTATCGCCGAGCCTGAAGTTAAAGAAAACGCACTCGATGTCGCGCTCGGCAAGCCATTGCGGCGACACGTCGGCGGTGGAACAGCAGCTTAGTGTGTAGTTACTCATGCCTCACTCCTTGGTCTCGTTGCGTCGCTAGTGTAGCAGAAAACCACCCGAATCGTTGAGCGACGCCCGCTGGCAGCCATCAATGGGGCAACCCCCATGTTTTTTTAACGGGCTGGCCAGAATGTGTCGGCCTGTCGATGGGGGTAACCCCCATCGACAGGCCGACACAAAAAGGGACCGCCACCACTGGTGACGGTCCCCAAGCGACCTTGTGGCCAATGTGCGAGGAGCAACTAGCCCTTAAGAGCCTGCTCGACGGCAACGGCGCAAGCGACGGTGCAGCCAACCATGGGGTTGTTGCCCATGCCGATGAGGCCCATCATGTCCACGTGCGCGGGCACGGAGGAGGAGCCGGCGAACTGGGCGGAGCTGTGCATACGGCCCATGGTGTCGGTCATGCCGTAGGAGGCGGGGCCGGCGTGCATGTTGTCGGGATGCAGCGTACGGCCGGTGCCGCCACCGGAGGCGACGGAGAAGTACTTCTTGCCGGCAAGCGTGCGCTCCTTGAAGTAGGTGCCCGCCACGGGGTGCTGGAAGCGCGTGGGGTTGGTGGAGTTGCCGGTAATGGAGATGTCGGCGTTCTCGTGCCACATGATGGCTACGCCCTCGCGGACGTCGTCGGCGCCGTAGCAGTTAACCTTGGCGCGCGGGCCGTCGGAGTAGGGGATGGTCTGCACGACCTCAAGCTCGCCCGTGAAGTAGTCGAACTTGGTCTGTACATAGGTGAAGCCGTTGATGCGGGCGATGATCTGGGCGGCGTCCTTGCCCAGGCCGTTGAGGATAACGCGCAGCGGCTTCTTACGGGCCTTGTTGGCGTTGTTGGCGATGCCAATGGCGCCCTCGGCGGCGGCGAAGGACTCGTGGCCGGCCAGGAACGCGAAGCACTCGGTGTCCTCGCCGAGCAGCATCTCGCCCAGGTTGCCATGGCCCAGGCCGACCTTGCGGTCCTCAGCCACGGAGCCGGGCACGCAGAAGGCCTGCAGGCCGATGCCGATGGCGGCAGCAGCCTCGGCGGCGTTCTTAACGCCCTTCTTAATGGCGATGGCGCAGCCAAGGGTGTAGGCCCACTTGGCGTTCTCGAATGCGATGGACTGGATGTCCTCGGTGATGTCGTAGGGGTTGAAGCCGAGGTCGGTACAAATCTTCAGGGCTTCCTCGAGGTCGGCGATGCCATACTCAGCGAGCGTCTTGTTGATCTTGTCGATGCGGCGCTCATAGCCTTCGAACGAAACTGCCATCTATCTCACTCCCTTCCTGTATTTACTCTTGACGCGGATCGATGGTCTTGGCGGGAGCATCCCACTGGCCGTAGCGGCCGGTGTTCGCCTTGATGGCCTCGTTGGCATCCTTGCCAGCCTTGACGTCGTCCATGAACTTGCCGAGGTTGAGGAACTCAAAGCCGATGATCTCGTTGTTGTCGTTGAGGGCGAGCTGGGTGATGTAGCCCTGCGTGAGCTCGAGGTAACGAGCGCCCTTGGCGGCGGTGCCGTAGGTGGTGCCGACCATGGAGCGCAGGCCCTTGCCGAGGTCGTCGAGGCCAGCGCCGATGGGCAGGCCGTCCTCGGAGAATGCCGTCTGGGTGCGGCCGTACACGATCTGGAGGAACAGCTCGCGCATGGCAACGTTGATGGCGTCGCAAACGAGGTCGGTGTTGAGGGCCTCAAGAATGGTCTTCTTGGGCAGGATCTCGGCGGCCATGGCGGCGGAGTGCGTCATGCCCGAGCAACCGATGGTCTCGACGAGGGCCTCCTCGATGATGCCCTTCTTAACGTTGAGGCTCAGCTTGCAGCCACCCTGCTGCGGGGCGCACCAGCCAATGCCGTGGGTGTAGCCCGAGATGTCCTCAAGCTGCTTTGCCTGTACCCATGCGCCCTCCTCGGGAATGGGTGCAGGTCCGTGGTATGCACCCTTGGTTACGGGGCACATCTTCTCCACATCTGACGAATACTCCATGAAAGCTCCTCTCCACAAATCCTGTGACCGAGCTCCCATGCGCGGCCACCATTTGCACAGCTAACGGTTATAGTACGGATGGTCTGCACAACGCACAATGCACAATGCCCGACGAATCCGCAGAAGGCAAGAAATGCGCCCGCAAAAGGGAGATGGGCAGGCCAATGCGCTAGACTATGCCCTAGCAAATGGCAACGAAAGGTTTTGTGCAATGAACATGCTCTTGGAGGCTTTCGAGAGGACCGTGGAGCGGTTCCCCAACAAGGTAGCCGTGGCCGACGCAACCGACTCGTACACGTTTGAGGAGCTGCGGGGCAAGGCGCGCGAGTACGGCGCCGAGCTCGCGAACGAGAACGATGCCGTGCTGGTGTATGCCGACCGCACGTGCGACACCATAATCCAGATGCTGGCAGCGATGTATGCGAACCGGGTATACGTGCCGCTCGACCCCGACATGCCGCAGCACAAGAAGCATTACGTGGAGGCGGCACTGCAAAACATGGGCGAGGTCGCCGACGACGCGACCTGCGTGATCTTTACCTCCGGCTCCACGGGCAACCCCAAGGGCGTGGTAAAGGGCGCGCATGCCTACGACAGCTTTATCCGCGCGTTCTGCAGGACCTTCCAGCTGGACGAGTCGCAGACCATTGGCAACCAGACGCCGTTCTTCTTCGATGCGAGCTCCAAGGACGTCCTGCTCATGATGTATTCGGGCGCGACGCTGGAGATACTGCCAACGGAGTTGTTTGCCACGCCCATCTCGCTGGTGGAGTACCTCAACGAGCGCAAGGTAACCTATACCTGCTGGGTCCCGTCGGCATACACCATCGTTACGCAGCTGGGGACGTTTGAGAGCGCCATGCCAGAGTACCTGCAGCACGCCTACTTCGTGGGGGAGCAGTTCCCCGTAAAGCACCTCATGCAGTGGATGCAGACGTTGCCGGATGTCGAGTTCGTAAACCTGTATGGGTCCACCGAGCTTGCCGGCGTGTGCTCGTACTGTCGCCTGGACACCGGTCGCACCTACGAGCGTATCCCGCTGGGCGTCGCACTCGAGGGCAACGAGGTGTTCCTTGCCAAGGACGGCAAGGCCCTGCCGCACGAGGTGGGCGCAGAGGGCGAGATCTGCGTTGCCGGCGGCATCCTGTCGTCGGGGTACCTCCACGACCTCGAGGGGAACGAAAAGCGCTTCGTGCGGATGACCACCCCATCGGGCAACGTTGCCCGGGTGCTGTGCACGGGCGACATGGCGCGCGTGGACGAGGACGGCGAGCTGGTGTTCGTGGGTAGGTCCGACTTCCAGATCAAGTACATGGGCCGGCGCATCGAGCTGCAGGAGATCGAGGTGGCGGCCGAGCACCTCATCCAGGTTGATGCGTGCTGCTGCGTCTTCGACCAGCGCAAGAAGCGCATCGTGATGTTTTGCACCACGACGGAGGGGCACGAGTGCACTGCGCGCGAGATCAAGCGCCTTATGCGCACGGCCGTCTCGAGCTACATGATGCCCAAGAAGATTGTGGTGCTCGACGAGATGCCGCACAATGCAAACGGCAAGATAGACCGTACGAGCCTCGCCGCGCGTCTTGCTTAGGGCCTGTGGGCGCAGCGGTTACGGGGCGTGTTAGGCTGGGGCTTGTTCAAAACAAGGAGGAGATCATGACAAAACCGACCATCGCCGTGTTCCTGGCTCCCGGATGCGAGGAGATCGAGGCGCTTACCGTGGTGGACATCCTGTTTCGCGCCGGCATCGAATGCCACACCATCTCGGTGGGCGAGGACCGCTTGGTCACCTCGTCGCATGAGGTGAGCGTGCTTGCGAACCGCCACATAGACGACGCCGACCTGGATCTGGACGCCTACGACATGCTCGTGCTGCCGGGCGGGATTCCCGGCACGCCGAACCTGCATGCCAACGACAAGCTCATGGATGCCGTGCGTGCCTTTGCCGCCGCGAACCGTCCCGTCTCGGCCATCTGCGCCGCGCCGTCCATCCTGGCGGAGGAGGGGCTGCTCCGGGGTCGGCGCGCCACGAGCAACCCTGGATTCCATGAGGTGCTCGCCCATGGGCACGGCCATCGACTTTGGCTTGGAGATCGTGCGGCGCTACAAGGGCGACGACGAGGTGGAACGTCTTAAGGGCGCAGTGGTGTATTGGCGCCGCTAGAGGCACGGGAAACGCGGACGGCGCGTTGGCGTCGTCCGCCATACAAGCTGATGCTGGTTCTGGCCGCCGCACTGTGGGGCGGCTCGTTTGTCGTGCTCAAGGACGTGTTCGATGCGGTGCCGCCCTCGTGGTTGCTGGGCATTCGCTTCGTGATGGCCGGACTGCTCATGGGCGTGCTGTTTTGTGGGCGCATCGCCCGACGGCTGGATCGGGGGCATCTTTTGGCTGGCGTGCTGCTGGGGCTGAGCGGTGGCTCGGGCTATCTGGTGCAGAACCTGGGGCTGGTGGACACGACGCCGGGGCACAACGCGTTTCTTACCGCGACGTACTGCGTGATGGTGCCCTTCCTGCATTGGACCGTGGCGCGCGTCCGGCCTCGCTGGTCCAACGTGGCGGCTGCATTTCTGGCACTTGCCGGCGTCGGCGCGCTCTCGCTGGGCGCTGCGGATGGCTTGTGGCTGAGCTGGGGCGACGGGATGACGCTGTTCGGCGCCTTTTGGTTTGCCGTGCAGATCGAGGTGATGGTCCACGTGGCGTCCGGCCGAGACGTGCTTACCATGACCGTGGTCGAGTTCTTCGTTATGGGCGCCGTCTGCCTGGCATATGGCATGCTGTTCCAGCCGCCCCCGCCGCCATCGACGTTCGCGAGCCCGGAGGTCTGGCTCCAGATGGGCTATCTGGTCCTGCTTGCCTCGTGTCTGTGCACCATGTTCCAAAACGTCGGCCAGGCCCACGTGCCTCCTGCGCAGGCGTCGCTGCTGCTCTCGCTGGAAAGCGTGTTCGGTGTGTTATTTAGCGTGGTGCTCTATGGGGAGACGCTCACGTCGTCGCTCGTCGTGGGATTCTTGCTGGTCTTCGCGGCAATCCTGACGAGCGAGCTCGCAGGGTGGGAGGCGTCGGCGGGCCAAGGGGTTGCCGAGCAATAGGACGGCAGCCCTCGCGGGCAAGAGGCTCGATGGGCGGGGAAAGCCCTGTGGAGTCTGCAAGGTGAGGAGGGATTCGCGTGATAACCGAGAGTGCGCTTCGGCGAGCCTGCACGGCAGCCACCTTTGCCCACGCGCGTCGCGTGGCGGAGGAGGGGAGCCGTCTGCACCGGCGTCGCTGTGGCCAAGACGGCAGCGATGTCTCGCTGCGTGCGAACGTGGAGGCGGGCGACAGCTGGGAGTCGTCGCACAAGGTATTCGTGACCGTGGACGAGGAGACCGGCGCCCTTGAGGACTATGGTTGCGACTGCGTCAGCTCGCTGCGCAAGCCCGGTCCCTGTAAGCATGTGATCGCGCTCGTCCTGGACTACCTGCTGCGGCCGGAGCGCTACGAGGGTGCCCGCGCGCAGGACGATGCGACCACCTCGCGCTCCTTGGCCCGCCTGATCGAGCGGGGCATGGCAACGGTGCCCGCAACCGACGTCGTCCCAACCGAGCAGACCGCTGGCACTGTTGACCTTGCGCTCACGCTCACCTATGAGGTTGGATTCGGGGCACGATTCAGGATTGGCGGTTCCAAGGGCTCCTACGCGTTGGCCTCCATCAGCGACTTCGTAACGCAGGTGGAGGAGCGGTCCTTCGTCTCCTATGGGAAGAACCTGGCGTTTGCGCACGAGCCCGAGGCCTTTTGCGAGCGGGGCAGGGCAGTAACCAACGTGCTCGTGCGTGCCATCCGCAACCGGCGCGCCTACTCGTACGAACGGGTGACGGGGCGCGGCGCCTTTGGTGCGCCCGCGCTGCCAACGCGCGAGCTACACCTGTCGCCACCCGAGCTCGAGGAGCTGCTAGCCTGCTACGTGGGACACGAGATCGTGCTGGAGCGCGTCTTGGCGCAAGGCGACGTGGCGTCGGGTGCGCTCACCGTAACCGACGAGGACCCACAGGTGGCCCTCTCGATCGTGGTTGGCGACGGTGGCTCCATGGAACTCGTGCGCCCGCAGGGTCTGCGCGTGGTGTCGAGCGGGGGACGCGCGTACGCTTGGGACGACCGGTTCCTCTATGTGTGCGGCGACCGGATGTCGAGCTATGCCGACGTGCTCTCGTCGGTCTTTGGCGACGCCGCACTGCCTCTGACGGTTGCCCCGCGTGACGCGCGGGCCTTTTGCGCCACGGTACTCCCCAGCCTGGAGGAGGTGGCCGAGGTGGCTGTGCCACCGGAGCTGGACGCGCTTCGGCCGGTTCCCTGCGAGTTGCGGTTCTATCTGGACCGCAGGGGCCGCGCGGTGTCGTGTGCGGCGTTTGCGCTGTATGGTGACGAGCGGGTCTCGCTGGCGTCGACGCGCAAGGCAGCCCGGCAAGCGCAGCCAGACTTGGTTCGAGACGTGGCGGCGGAGGCCCATGCCCGCGAGGTGTGCCGGCGACTCTTTCCCCAGATGGGCGAGGACGGGACCATGGTGTCGCGGGCAACCGGGGAGTCGCTCGCGCGCCTCGTGTTCGATGGCGTCCGAGAGCTGCAACGTCTGGGCACGGTCTTCACCACGTCTGCCTTCGACTCGCTGCGCTGTGGGACGCGCCTTACCGTGCGCGTGGGACTCTCGGTACGCTCGCACCTGCTGGACGTGTCGTTCTATGCCAACGGCATCGACGCCTCCGAGGTCGCCGGCATTCTGGAGAGCTACCGGCTCAAGAAGCGCTTCCATCGCCTGCAGGACGGCTCGTTTGTGGAGCTCGCCAACGCGGACGTGTCCCATGCGGGCACGGTCGCGCAGGAGCTGGGGCTTACCACCGCGCAGATAGCGGGCGGATCGACGTCCGTACCCGCCTATCGTGCGTTGCCGATGGAGCCGCTGCTCGATGAGGGCGACGTGGACGGGTCGGTGGTGGCCTATCTGGATCGCATTCGCGGCGTGGACCTCGCGGCATACGAGGTGCCCAAGGAGCTGGCGGACGTGCTGCGTCCCTACCAGGCCGACGGATACCGTTGGCTGTGCGGGCTTGCCGACATGGGCTTGGGTGGCATCCTTGCCGACGAGATGGGCCTGGGCAAGTCGGTGCAGCTCATCTCGCTGCTGTTGGCGCGCGCAGACGAGGCGCGTGACGTCGGTCCCTCCCTGGTGGTGTGCCCGGCATCCCTCGTCTTCAACTGGCTTGCGGAGCTGCAAAAGTTCGCCCCGCAGCTGGACGCGCACGCCGTCACCGGAACGGCGCAGGAGCGTGCGGAGATGGTCGAGCGGGGGGCCGACGTGCTGGTCACCTCGTACGACCTGCTGCGCAGGGACCTCCAGATCTATGCCGAGCACGCCTTTTGGTGCGTGGTCCTGGACGAGGCGCAGTACGTGAAGAACCACGAGACGCAAACGGCGCAGGCGGTAAAGGAGCTGCGCAGCACGCATCGCATTGCGCTCTCGGGCACACCCGTCGAGAATCGCCTCTCGGAGCTGTGGAGCATCTTCGACTTCCTCATGCCCGGGTTGCTTGGCTCCTACGAGCGTTTTAGGGAGCGATACGAGCGGCCCATCGTGGAGGGTGACCAGGAGGCGTCCAGGCGTCTGAGCCGGGCAATCGGTCCCTTCGTGTTGCGACGTACCAAGCGAGACGTGGTGCGCGACCTTCCCGACAAGGTGGAGCGTACCGTGCACGTGCGCATGGGCGAGCGGCAGCGTGCCGTGTACGACGCGCAGGCGCTCGAGCTGCGTGGTCAGCTCGAGCAGGGTGGCGTGTCGGATGGGAACGCGGGCAAGCTCCAAATACTTGCGGGACTCACGCGTCTTCGGCAGATCTGCTGTGACCCACAGCTGGTGTTCGAGGACTATCGGGAGGGTTCTGCCAAGACCGAGGCGCTGCTCACGCTGCTGGGGCGCTTGGCCGACTCGGGGCAAAAGACCCTAGTGTTCTCGCAGTTTACCAGCTATTTGGATACGGTCGCATCGCGTCTGGGCGACCAGCGCATACCGTACTTCCAGATTTATGGCTCGACGCCAAAGCAGCGGCGCGTGGAACTGGTGGACCAGTTTAACGAGGACGAAACGCCGGTGTTTCTCATCTCGCTCAAGGCTGGTGGTACGGGACTCAACCTTACGGGGGCATCGGCCGTCGTGCATGCCGACCCATGGTGGAACGTTGCTGCACAAGACCAGGCAACCGACCGGGCGCATCGCATTGGCCAGACGAGGAGCGTGACCGTGTACCGCCTCATTGCGAGTGACACCATAGAGGAACGCATCGTGGAGCTGCAGCAGGCCAAGACGCAGCTGGCAGACGTCGTTGCGGGTGGTGCGGCGGGCATGTCGCTGGCTTCGCTCTCGCGCGAGGACCTCGAGGTCCTGCTGGGGTAGTGTATAGTTGACGCGGGGGTGATGCTACATGGGCAACACGCTGCTGTTTTCCACAATACCTCGTTTGGAGGGCGAGCGCATCGTGATCAAGCGCCTGGAGGATGCCGATGCGCAGGCGCTCTGGGAATTCTCGCACAGCGACGAGGTGTATCGGTACCTGCCCACGTTCCTGTTCGAGCAGCAGTTCCAGAACATGCACGAGTGCATCGCGCAAATGTACGGGCCGCTCTTTGCGAACAAGGAATCAATTATTCTGGGCATCTATCTGCGGGATGGCATGCAGTTTTGCGGCCTGTTCGAGTTCTATGGCTTCCGAGACGACATGCACAAGATAAGCATCGGCTATCGGCTGCTCGAGCGGTATTGGGGCCAGGGCATTGCCACCGAGGCCGTGCGCCTTGCGGTTCACTACCTGTACGCCAAGATCGAGATCGAGCTCATAACGGCCAGCACCATGGTGGAGAATCGCGCCTCGGCGCAGGTGCTCTATAAGAACGGGTTTGTCTGGACGACGCAGGCCGACGAGGACTGGGGCTTCGAGCAGCCCACCCTGGCCGACAAGTGGTTTACCTCGCCGATCGAAGGGGCCGCCCCCCATTGATGGGTCGATTGTGACCCATCAATGGGGGGGCGGCCCCTTCGATCGGCGAGGTGCCGAAACTACTGCTTAATGATGTCGGAGAACTCCGCAGCCTTCTCCAGATCGCCGTCGACCTTGAGCTTGCGCAAGGTGTAGGCGACCACGGGCTCGAGCTTGCCGTCGATGAGCTTGTTGAAGTCCTTGCTCTTCATGGTCATGCTGCAGTCGTAGCCCTCGTACTCGCCACGCTCGATGGTAATGACGCCGTCCTTGATCTCCACGTAGAAGACACCGGACTCTTCTTCCTTGCCGGTGATGTTAACCTGTACCGCAAGGAACTCTGTCTCGGAGGCATCAATGCGGTCGGTCATGCCCTGCACCTTAGCAAACGTCTCTTCGAATGTCATGGATCTTCCTCTCTGTGATTGCTCGCCTCGTGGCTAGGCCAGATTCAGAACGCCGGTAAGACCAGTCGTCTTCACGACCTGCTGCACGGTATCGCTCGCGTTCACAATAATGCAGGTGCCACCCTTATCGGCCTGAGTCTTGCTCAACAGGATGAGCGCACGCAGTCCTGCGCTCGATACGTACTCAAGATTGGCAACGTCAAGCGTGAGGTCGATGACGTCGGCGATGTCCTCGAGCGTCTGAGTCTCGAAGTCCGGCGAGGTGTTGACGTCGAGTCGGCCGTTAAGCGCAATGGTCATGCTCGTTCCGTCAACGGTTTTGCTTGTCTCCAGCATGGTACATCCTCCTCGTTGTTCTCTCGCACCATGGCGGTACGACACTATGCATACTATAGGGCATAGAAGTTTTTTTTGCCGACGAGAGTTGCAAAGGATGCTTGCTACTTCATTGGCGCAGGCGACCTATCAAAGGGGGTAACCCCCATTAATAGGCCGACACCTACGTCCCCTCCAGGAAGGCACCGGTCTGGCGGTCCCACAGGCTCTCGTAGGTGCCGCCCGCGTGGCTGAGCTCGGCATGCGTGCCATCCTCCACGATGTTGCCCTCCTCGAGCACCACGATGCGGTCGAGGGCGGCTACGGTAGAGAGGCGGTGGGCCACCACGATGCTGGTGCGCCCGCGCATGAGGTTCTCGAGCGCGCCCTGGACGAGGGCCTCGGACTCCGAGTCCAGTGCGCTCGTGGCCTCGTCGAGTACCAGAATGGGGCAGTCGGCCAGTATCGCGCGGGCGATCGCGACCCTCTGGCGCTGGCCGCCGGAGAGCTTGACGCCGCGTTCTCCCACCATGGTGTCGAGGCCTGCGGGCAGCCGGTCCACGAACTCGAGTGCGTTGGCAAGCCGCGCCGCCTCCCGGATCTCCTCGTCGGTGGCGTTAGGGCGTCCGTAGGCGATGTTCTCGCGGATGGAGCGATGGAAGAGCAGGGCTTCCTGTGGCACGTAGCCGACCTGTCGGCGCAGGCTCTGCTGCGTGCAGGCGCTCACGTCCTGGCCGTCCACCAGAATCTGGCCGCCCTGCACGTTGGAGAGTCGCAGCAGTAACTTGGTGAGCGTGGTTTTGCCCGAGCCCGAGTGCCCCACCAGGCCAACGCGTTGTCCAGCAGGTACGTGGAGGTCCAAATCACTGAACACGAAGTCGTTCTGCGCGGCGTCGGGATAGCGGAACGATAGGTGGCAGAAGTCGATGGCACCCTCGCGCACCACGAGCTCGGGCGCGTTGGGCGCGTCCTCCACCAGGCGCGGCTCGTCCAGAATCTTGGTCATCTCGGCCGCGTCACCAAGCGCGCGGTTGATGCGCTGCATCATGGAGTTAAAGTAGTTAAAGCGCATGGTGAGGTTGTAGGTATAGGTGAACATCATTACCAGCGTGCCCACGCTGATGCCAAACCAGGCGTTGCCTCCGCACACGAAGATGGAGGTAATAAACATAATAAAGGTAATGATCGTGGAGGTCATGGCGCCGCGTCGCATCATGGCGTTCATGGATATGCGTTCGGTGGCCATTGCCTCGTGGTCTGCCGCGTCGAACAGCTCACGCTCGTAGTCCTCGCGCCCGCAGGTCTTTACGGCCAGTATGTTGGTGACGGCGTCCGATAGCACGCCCGAGAGCTTGCTTTGGGCGGCGGCGGTGTTTGCCGAGAGGGGCAAGATGCGCTCGTACATGGAGTAGGCGACCACCACATAGACGACGAGCATGGCAAAAAGACACACGACGAACAGGGGACTCGCCGGCCAAAGCAGCACGATGGTGCACACGATGCTGGCAATGGTGGGGATGAGCGAGTACACCACCACATCCACGAGCGCGGTATAGCCATTGGTAAAGCGGCTGGTCTGGCTTACCAGGCTGCCGCCAAAGCGACTCGTGTGAAACGTCATCGACTGGTTGGAGAGGGTGTCGAAGCAGAGGCGCGACAGGTGGTAGTTGCCGTTCATCTCCAACCGCATCACCGACCAGTCCTGTAGCTTGGAGCAGGCCTGCCCCACGGCGTTTACCGCCAGAAGGCCAACGATATAGGGGGTAAAGACGGCAAAGACCTGCTGGGCGGGCACGGGATCGCCCGATATGCGGTCCACGATGAGCCCCATCACCCACGTGTTCGCGTAGTTGAGCAGGGCGGTGTAGGTTACACTGGTAAAGACGGCCATAAAGGTGGCAAACGGTCGCTTTCTGGTTACCCACCAAAACCAGTGAAGGGTTCGGCGGATGGTCGATCGGTCGCGAGGCGCCGCGTTTCGTTGTGACAAGAGGTACCTCCCTGCAGCCTTGTAGCGCAGTTCGAACACGGCTCTCGTCCTAGGCCGCCGCCACGCCAATCACCCTGTGCGCACACCCGTATGGTGGCATAACTCCCCGGGCGACGCAACGAGCCACTTGCTATGCGCGCCACGCGACGGCTGCCACGAGTGCCTTGTCTCCCAATGTGGCCTGGCATATCTCCATACGCTCGATGCCCATCTTGCGCAGGGCACGCTGCGCGGCGCCGTGCCGCAGGCCGCCATGCTCGACCCATGGCTCCTCCATGCCGAAGTCTCGCACCTCAAACGCAAGAGGCTCGTCGTGGGTCGCATACCACAGGCGCAGGGCGTGCGCGCAGGCCTTGAACGCGGCCTCCTTGGCGCCAAAGAGCGTGGCAAAGGCAAGGGGAAGGTCCTGTGGATACAGCGTGTGCGCAAGTTCCAGTTCGCGTTTGGAGAATAGGGATTCGAGCAGCCGCTCGGTTCCCGGCCGCGCGAAGTAGCTGGCGGGTGCGAGGTCGAGCCCCACACCGGCAACCGGTGAGTCCTGCTGCGTGCGCACGAGTGCGCACGCCAGCGTGTGACCCTCGTCACAAAGACTTACCAGCAGGTCGTGTCGCTCGTTGCCACGCGCGTCGACCACCAGCGGTGCCCCCCGGTCGTCGTAGGCAATGGGCAGCGTCAGGCTGGCGTTGCGATCGCCCAGGTCTATGTGACCCGACGTATGGGCACCCCACGAAGGGGCACCGCCGCGTATGGTTACTTCCAGGTCGACTGGCCTGCGCATGGCCGGTGCCGGGCTCCATGCGAGGTCGTCTACCGGGAACTGCGTTCCAGCGGCAAACGGCACAACGCGGTGACCGAGCTGCTCTTGCAGCAGGGCGATCGCATGCTCGCCGGTACAGTGCCCCGTCCACACGCATTGGACGTCTGCCGCGCGCAGCGCTTGTGCCGCCTCGTGCACCTTGGCGTCGTTGGAGCGAAACAGGTGGAGACCACCCACGAAGGCGGCGATGCGCCTACCGGGGAACGCCGCGCGGACCTCGCGCACAATGGCATCGGGACCGGCATGCGAGCAGCTGCTTAGGACTGCGAGCGCCGGTCCCCGCGCGCCGTCCAGCTCGAACACGAGGCTCATCTCGTGAGCAAAGTCATCGGGGACCCACGCCGTTCCGTCGGTCCTGAGCATTCCGTCACGTCTGCCCTTGTCGGCCAAGCTGGGCGTGGTGTGCGGCACGAGGTGGATTCCGGGCGCGATGGTCGTCGTGTGGCTCGTGGGGACGCGACGCAGACGTTCCGCGTGATGGTCCATCGTCCCGCGGCGAATGCCAATGTAGTGGGGCTGGCCTGCTTCGCCTCCGGTGGACCAACATGTCTCGGCGCACGCCTCGCTCAGGTAGAGCGGTGCGTGGGCGTTGCGCGCAAAGAACTCATCCATGCCGTCGGCGTGGTCGTAGTGCGCGTGCGACAGCACGGCATAGTCAACAGAACCAAGGTCGATGCCCAATGCCCGGGCGTTTCGCGCGAAGGCGTCGGACTGGCCGAAGTCGAGCAACACCGTCCTGGATCCATAGCGTACGTGCAGGGACAAGCCCCACTCGCAACGCATCCCCGGCGCCTCGTGGTTGTCCACGAGCACGGTCACAAACAGCTGTGATGGCATCGCTGCCTCCCCAACGCCCGCTTGGCGTGTACCGTTATTGCAAGTCGCATGCCGCCTTGAGCCCGTAGGCGGGACGGGCACTCGTGGCGGCGTTTACGATGGCGCGTTCCAACGCGCGGGTGGCAAGCGCACCTACGATGTCCACGGCCGCGGGAACCTCGGCCGTGGAGAGCACGAAGATGGTGTCCCCGTCGGATGTGGTGTGCGTTGGGAAGATGGTGTGGGCATAGGCATCCGCGCACATCTGGGCAACCTTGGTCGCCTGCGCCTTGGAGAGCTGTGCGTTGGTGACGACACACGAGATGGTGGTGTTGGTGCGCTCGGGAATGGGGGGCGCGAAGTTGTCGGCTGCCTCGCCCAGCAGGGTGTTGAGGGTGCCCGCGATGCGGGAGCCGTCGGCCGAGAGCAAGCCGGCCACAAACGACCCTGTGGTCGGGTCCACCACGTCGCCGCAGGCGTTGACGGCGGCCACCGCACCGCAGGTGAGCTCCCCCAGCTGCTCCACCGCATCGCCGAGACCGGTCTTCATGGCACGCTCCGGCCCGGCGAACTTGCCTACGGAGCAGCCGGTGCCGGCGCCTACGTTTCCGCGTGCGAGGGGCGAGCGTTGCTCTGGGGGCAGGTCCCGCTCCTGCAGTGCCGCGTGTGTTGCCTGCGCCCCATCGCTTGCCGTTGGCCGTACGCTCGGATCGCCCACGGCCAGATCGAACAGGCAGGCCCCGCTCACGATGGGCGCCAGACTTACACCCACGTCGAGCCCGATGCCCGCACGCTCGAGTTCCTCGGTGACGCCGCAGGTGGATGCGAGCCCAAAGACGCTTCCTCCCGAAAGCACCACGGCATGCAGTACCCCAACAGTCTCCTCGGGTCGCAGCAGGTCCGTCTCGCGCGTGGCGGGCGCGCCACCGCGCACGTCCACGCCGCCCACACCGCCTTTGGGGCACAGGATAACCGTGCAGCCTGTGCCTGCCTCCGCGTTGGTGGCATGCGCTGCCAAGATGCCGGGAATCTGGGTAATGCTGTCCATAGGGCACTCCTCCTTGTTGGGTTTGCCACTCAATGGTAACGGACTCGTCGTCTTGATGGGGCGCCTGCGCCAAAAAACGAGTGGCCGAACGGCAATGGTGTCGTCCCGACGTCAAACGAGCGAGGCGGCATGGGGAACAGGCCCCTCCGGGCGGCATCATCGCATGCTGCCGACCAAGTATTTCGTTCGGGGGAGCTGATTCACGGATTGCCCTTTGCGAACGCGCAGGTTTTTTGCGATTTTAGGTTATTTCTGTGTGTGATTTTGCCCTATGGGAAGAAAACGGCCACACAAAACTGCAGGTAGATGGCACCGCTTATGGAGCCTCGTATTTCTGGAGACCAAAAAACAACCCAAGAACGAAAAAAACCTGCTCACTGGCGAAGGCTTATCCGTGAGCACGCCTTGCCTGCGGCCTACCCGCAGGTATTCCGCGGGAATAGCGGGCTTTGCGGCGAGTCGTCTGCCGTCTGGCAGTGCGTACGGGCCAGTTACTGAATTTATGATATGCTCGACATATTGAAGTAACTCAAGGAAGGAGTGAATCATGGCATTTCCCGATGGATTCTTGTGGGGCGGAGCGGTAGCGGCCAATCAGTGGGAAGGTGGCTGGGACCAGGGCGGTCGTGGCATGGCGAAGACCGACGTAACCACCGGCGGTACCGTGGACGAGCCCCGCTACGTTACCTACATCGACAAGGACGGCAACCACGGCAAGATGCGCGACGGTGACCCGCTCCCCGAGGGCGCCCACTATGCCGTGTTGCCCGAGTATCACTACCCCAACCACGACGCCGTGGACGGCTATCACCACTACAAGGAGGACATCGCCCTCATGGGCGAGATGGGCTTCAAGCAGTTCCGCATGTCCATCAGCTGGAGCCGCCTGTTCCCCACGGGCCTCGAGAAGTACCCCAACGCGGAGGGCGTCGCCTTCTACAAGGACATGTTCGAAGAGATGCACAAGCACGGCATCGAGCCTTTGGTTACCATCTGGCACTTCGATACGCCGCTCTATCTGGAGGAGCATTGCGGCGGTTGGGAGAATCGCGAGACCATCGACCACTTCGTTCGCTATGCCACGGCATGCTTCACCGAGTTCAAGGGTCTCGTGCACCACTGGCTCACCTTTAACGAGATCAACAACACCATCATGTTCCTTCCCTTTACCGGCCACACTACCGACGCGGACTACCAGGCTGCCTACCAGCACCTGCACCACAAGTTCGTGGCAAGTGCCAAGGCGGTGCAGATTGGCCATGCCATCGACGAGAAGAACATGATTGGCTGCATGATTTGCGGCATCGCGTGGTATCCGCACACCTGCGACCCCGCCGACATGCTTAAGGCGCAGCACCAGATGGAGGAGGGCGTGTGGTACTGCGGCGACGTGCAGTGCCTGGGCGATTATCCCACCTACGCCACGCGCCTGTGGAACGAGCACAACGTGGAGCTTCAAATCGAGGACACCGACTGGATTGACCTCGCCGAGGGCACAGTCGACTTCTACACCTTTAGCTACTACATGTCCAACGTGGTCACCACGCACGAGATAAAGGACATGGTAAAGGGCAACTTCAGCGCCGGCGCCCGCAACGAGTACCTGCAGTACTCCGACTGGGGCTGGGGCTACGACCCAACCGGCCTGCAGTGGTACCTGGAGTGGGCCGCGGCTCGCTACAACCTGCCGATGATGGTCGTGGAGAACGGCTTGGGCGCCTTCGACACCGTGGAGGAGGACGGCTCCATCCACGACAGCTACCGCATCGACTACTTCCGTCCGCACATCGAGGCCATGGGCCGTGCCATCGACAACGGCGTGGACCTCATCGGCTACACCACGTGGGGCTGCATCGACGTCGTCTCGGCAGGGACCGGCGAGATGCGCAAGCGCTACGGCTTTATCTACGTGGACATGGACGACGAGGGCAAGGGCTCCATGGCTCGTAGCCGCAAGGACTCGTTCTTCTGGTACAAGAAGGTTATTGCCACGAACGGAGAGGACCTGGGTTAGGTCCTCGGCGGCCTGAGCGAGGTCTTGACGTGGTACGCGGGGGACAGTCCCCGGTATGCAGGGGACTGTCCCCTATATACCGGGGACTGTCCCCCAAATACCACGGAGCGCAGTCGCTAGTCCTCGTCCATCAGGTCGGCGAAATCGGCCAGCACGAGTGGGATGTTTATCTGCTGTGGGCACACGGCGGCGCAGCTGCCGCAGCCGATGCAGGCGCTGGGCAGCTTGTCGTCGGGAAGCGCGCTCAGCGCCATGGGCGCAATAAAGCCGCCACCGGTGAACTCATGCTCGTTGTAGAGCGCAATGAGGTGTGGGATGTCCAGCTCCATGGGGCAGTGGCTCGTGCAGTAGTGGCAGGCGGTGCAGGGCACGCCGGTGGCCATGGAGTCCCCAATGGCGAGGATGGCGCCCCACTCCTCCTGGCCCAGGGGCTTGTCCTCGTCCCACGTGGCGACGTTCTGCTGCAGTTGCTCCATGTTGGACATGCCCGAGAGCACCATGGTGACGCCGGGCACCGTCTGCAGGAAGCGGAAGGCCCATGCGGGGACGGTCTCTTGGGGACGAAAAGCGGCAAGGACGTCGCTGTGCTCGCTGGGCAGTGTGGCAAGCAGCCCACCGCGCAGAGGCTCCATCACCCACACGGGTATGCCATACTTGCCAAGCAGCGCTACTTTCTGCTCGTCCCGCTGGAAGTGCCAGTCGATGTAGTTGAGCTGCAGCTGGCAGAACTCCATGTGTTCTCCGTAGGCCTCGAGGAAGGTCTTGAGCACCGGCAGCGCCCCGTGGCACGAGAAGCCCAGGTGACGAATGCGGCCAGCCCGCTTTTGCTCGAGCAGATAGGCCATGGTGCCAAAGCGGTCCTCGGCCAGGTAGTCGTCGATGTTGGACTCCGTCACGTTGTGGCAGAGGTAGAAGTCAAAGTAGTCCACGCCGCACTTTTGCAGCTGTTTTTCGAAAATCTCCTCGACCTTGCCAAAGTTGCTGTTGTCGTACCCCGGGAACTTGGTGGCCAGGTAGAAGCTCTCGCGCGGGTACTTGGCCAGCGCGCGGCCGAGCACCTCCTCGGAGTGACCACCATGGTAGCCCCAAGCCGTGTCGTAGTAGTTGATGCCATGCTCCATGGCATAGTCCACCATGGCGGCAGCTGCCAGCTCGTCGATCTGACTGTCGTCGCCGTCGATCGTAGGCAGGCGCATGGCGCCAAGACCCAGTCCCGAGAGCTTGAGGTCGGCAAAGTCACGATAGATCATGGGTGTCTCCTCTCCTGGCGCAAACGCCCCGTCGTTCGCGCATTCTGACAACATGTAAAGGTGCTTATGCCAAGAACAGTACCACGAGCGTATACGCGATAAGCGTAACAATGATGTAAAGCGACATAAACGCCGAGGTAAAGCCTGCGTCGTCTTTGTTCTTGTACAACGGCGTGAGCAGGGGTGCCATGCCAAAGCCGGTGGGGCACATAAAGTAGATAAGCACTGCAATGAGGAACTCGCGGTTTGCCATGCGTGCCCCAAACAGCAGGAAGAAGCCGCCAATAATCAGCGCGCTCCACGCGAGCCTCACTGCGCCCAGGCGCAGGATGGGTCCTATGGTGTCCTTGTCCACGGTAAGATCGTAGCCGAGGCAAAACAGTATGATGGCGACGATGGGGCTGGTCGCCATCGAAATCGTAGCCGTCCACGCCGGTCCGAAGGCGGAGGCCACGATGAGGTTGTACAACCCCGTGAGGTTCATAACGAGGCCCGCCGTGACGGCGATGATAAACGGGTTCGTAACGATGTTGCGCACCAGGTCACCTGCGCTGGAGCTCGACGAAGCGTCGCGCGCCACCATTATGGGAATAACGATAAAGCAGGTAAAGGTACCAGCGAGGTCGAAGATTACGGTGTTCGAAGAGCCGGCAACGATGGAGAGGTATAGCGGCAGCGCCACGTTGCCGCCCTCATGCGTGGCCAGCAGGTACTTGGAGAAGTGCCCTCGCTCGCGTCCGGTAAAGGCGCTGGTAATCGGCCCCACCACGAGTAGCGCGAGCAGATACATGACGGCCACGTACCCCACCACGGGCAGCACGCTGGCATCGAGGTCAGCGCTGGCGAGCAGGTTAAAGATGAGGATGGGGAAGAGTATCCCAAACAGGATGTCGTTGGCGCCCGCCTTTTGCTCGGGCGTCACCCACCCCAACGCGCGGCTCGCGAAGCCGAGCGCGAGCATAAAGAACACGGGCAAAAGCGTGGTGATTGCAGCCATGGCCAGCCTCTCGTACGTAAGCGAATCGTGATGATTCTATTATTTAGATAAGATGAATCCATGTCCAATACAAATCGTTTTTCGCTCGCCATGCGTTATGCGTATGACAAGTTTTGCGATCTGTCACCGCGTCCCCGACCCGTCCGCTCGTCCTCATCGCCTGCCACAGCACCTCTTGTACTTCTTACCACTGCCGCAGGGACATGGGTCGTTGCGCCCGACCTTTGTGGCGGGAGTGGGTGCCGCCGCGGGAGTCTCCCGTGCGTTTACAAAGGGCACCACATGACCTTCTCCCTCGTAGAGCCGGCGCATCTCGTCGTATTCCGAGAACAGCGTTCCGTCGGGCTCGATGCGCATGCGCAGCACGTCGTACAGGTCCCTGGGAAAGGTGCGGTCGAACTCCTTGGCGAAGGTCTGCCGCACGTGGACGTAGGCATCGTCGATTCGGGCGGCGTCGCTCAAACACAGGTCGTAGTCATTTGCCCATGTCGAAATCTCGTGCACGCCCCTAAATCGCTTGTCGAACGCGGTCACGCTCAAGACGCGCCACGTCCGCGCCAAAGGTGGCACCACCTTCCAGGCGCGCTGCCAGACGTCTGCCACCGTCCGTGGGTCGGCACCGCTCTCTAACAGGCTGTACCCATCCAAAATGTGACGGTTGAGGGTGTCGGACGAGACCCAATCGGGGTATCGACGGCAGCACAGTTCCATAAGGCACATAAACGCAAGGTCGCTGTCGGCGCCATACGCCGGGCTTGGACTGCGCTCAACCAGACGATCGAACACCTCGTCGGAGGAGGTGCACGCCTCCACGAGCTCGTCGAGCTCCTGCTCCGTGCAGGGCAGCCCCTCGGCATTGAGTGCGGGCAGCAGCTCCGAGGTGGGAACGCGCTCCAAGTCTTCAAGGTCCATCAGGCCCATGGGGTTGCGAAACCCCCTTTCCAAGGCCATGCGGGCCTTCTTCTCGACGATGGCATCGAGGGTGGGGGAGGGCGATTGCGGGTCTGGCATGGTGGTCTCCTAGCGTCGGCAGTTCCCTAGTGAAGTATAGCGTTTCGCAAATGGCACGGTGTTTTGAGGAGCAGCTACCACGCACAGGGCGGGACCCATCTCTGAGCGGTTTGCCAATAGAAAAGATTTCATGCATGTTTGAATAAGCTATCATAGCAAGCGAAGTAAACAAGGCGAATCGAGAGGAGTTGGTTATCATGGCATTTCCCGATGGCTTCCTGTGGGGCGGTGCGACGGCGGCAAATCAGTACGAGGGTGCGTGGGACGCAGACGGCAAGGGTGCGTCCGTGCCCGACCACATGCGCGGCGGTGACATCAACACCCCACGCCAGATCGACGCGGAGTTCGACCCGAACGCGCTGTACCCCAGCTGGGAGGCGACCGACTTCTATCATCACTACGAGGAGGACATTGCGCTCTTCGCCGAGATGGGCTGGACGGTGTTCCGCATGTCCATCAACTGGACGCGCATCTTCCCCACGAGCATGGAGGACGAGCCAAACGAGGCCGGACTCGCGTTCTACGACAGGGTCTTCGACTGCTGCGCCAAGCACGGCATCAAGCCGCTCGTGACCATCAGCCACTACGAGCTGCCCTACGCGCTCGTGGAGAAGTACGACGGTTGGCTGAGCCGCGACCTCATCGACCTGTTCTTCAAGTATGGCAAGACGGTCCTGGACCGCTTCCACGACAAGGTCGAGTACTTCCTCACCTTCAACGAGATCAACATTGGCCTCATGAACATGGGTGCGCCGCTCTCCACGGGCCTCATCAAGGGGTTCACGGGCACCATGGCCGAGGTCGACCGCACGCCCACCGAGCGCTTCCAGGCCGTGCACCACATGTTCGTGGCGTCGTCCAAGCTCATCAAGTATGCGCACGACACCTATCCCGAGGTCAAGATGGGCAACATGATTGCCTTCATTCCCACCGTGCAGGTCCGCGGCCACTACCCCTACTACGCCAAGCGCATGTGGGCCGAGCAGGGCATCGAGCTTAACGTCACGCCCGAGGACGAGCAGATTCTGGCCGAGGGCATCGTTGACTTCTACACCTTTAGCTACTACCAGACCAACACCGTTACCACCCATCCGGATGCCGAGCAGATGCAGGGCAACATGACCATGGGCGGCAAGAACCCCTACCTGGAGGCCTCCGACTGGGGATGGCAGATCGACCCCACCGGCCTGCGCATCTTCCTCAACGAGATTGCCGACCGCTACGACAACATCCCCCTCATGGTGGTGGAGAACGGCCTGGGCGCGTTCGACGAGGTCGTGGTGGAGGACGGCGTGGAGCGCATCCACGATCCGTACCGCATCGACTACCTGCGCAAGCACGTGCAGACCATGCGCGAGGCCGTGGCTGACGGCGTGAACCTCATCGGCTACACCTGGTGGGGTCCCATCGACGTCGTGTCCGCCGGCACGGGCGAGATGCGCAAGCGCTACGGCTTCATCTACGTCGACAAGCACGACGACGGCACGGGTGACCTGCACCGCGCTCGCAAGGACTCGTTCTTCTATTACCAGAAGGTCATCAAGAGTAACGGCGAGGACCTGGACTAGTCCTCCTGAGGCATGCCTATCGAAGGGGATGACCCCCACTGATTGTTGCAAACGGCAATCAGTGGGGGTCATCCCCTTCGATAGGCAGGTTTCCGAACGGCCGATGCGTCCCACGGCCTACCGCAGTGCTCGAAGCTCCTCTCGAACGACCTCGCGGTCATCGAAGCGCAGGGTCGTGGCGCCAATGGTCTGCGTGGACTCGTGGCCCTTGCCGGCAACGAGCACCACGTCGCCGGGGCGTGCCCACGCCAGGGCGTCTCGAATCGCCTTGCGTCGGTCCAGCTGGACGTGCGCCCGTGCGACGTTGTCCCCCATGCCGGCAACCGTCTGATCGGCGATGCTTGCGGGATTCTCGGAGCGTGGGTTGTCGCTGGTAACCACGATGAGGTCGGCCTGCGTCGCAGCCTCGCCCATAACGGGACGTTTGCCCTGATCGCGGTCTCCGCCACAGCCAAAGACGACTGCCACCCGACCCGTGGCTCCCTCCTTGGCTGCGCGAATCGCGCAGGCGAGCTCCTCGGGCGTGTGCGCAAAGTCCACGATCACCGAGAAACCCTGGTCCGTGGCGTCTATGCGCTCCATGCGTCCCGGGACACCCGGGAAGCTGGCGAGCGAGGCGGCGCCACGCGCGGGGTCAAGGCCAAGCTCGTGCACGCTGGCCAGGGCGACGAGCGCGTTAAGCGCATTGAACTGCCCCGGAAGCGGCAGCTCAAAGTGCAGCTCCTGTCCAAACGCCTGTGCCCGAACGAGGCTGCCTGTAAGGCCGCGGGTCACGAACTCGGTAAGGCACACGTCTGCCGCGGGATTGCTGCCCACCTCCACGACTGCCAGGCCAGCCTCGCGGATGAGGCCCATAAGGCGAGAGCCCCATTGTGAGGACGTGCACACGACGCGTGACGCGACGTCCTCCTCCAAAAAAAGGCGCGTCTTAACCGCAAAGTAGTCCTCCATGTCCTGATGCAGGTCCATGTGCTCACGCGAGAGGTTGGTGAAGGCCGCAACCGAAAAACGGGTGTGGGCGCAGCGATGCGTGAGCAGCGCATGGCTCGAGACCTCCATGGACACCGCCTGTGCACCCATATCCCTCATGCGACCGAGTATCTCCTGCAGGTCACGGGACTCGGGAGTGGTGTATATGTGCGGAAACACGACGTCGTTCATGCGGTTGCACACGGTCCCCAGGATTCCGCAGCTCATGCCGGCCGAGCGCAGCAGGTGTTCGACGAGCATGGCGACGGTCGTCTTGCCGGCGGTCCCCGTGACACCTGCTACCTGCATGTGCTTCGAGGCATTGCCAAAGAGGTTTGCCGACGCCAACGCAAGGGCATCGCGCGCATCGTGTACGACGACCTGCGGAATCGCCAGGTCGAGCTCCCGCTCGACGACGAGCGCGGCGGCGCCCCTGCCTGCAGCATCGGCCGCGAAGTCGTGTCCGTCGTATGCCGCGCCCGGTACGCACACAAACAGCGATCCTGGCACCATGCGCCGCGAGTCGTACGCCACGTCCGTTACCACAAGATCCCTCGAAGCCCCTCGAACCAAGCGGCAGGCAATGCCGCGTAGCACCTCACCCAGTAACATGCGTCACCTTACCCTCTCTGTATGCCAGGACGTACGAATGAAATGAGGCCGTTTTCACGGGCTGGACAAAGGGGACAGTCCCCTGTGTCCAGGGGACTGTCCCCTTTGTCCGGGGGACTGTCCCCTTTGTACCACCCGGGCGGGCCGGGCGTGGCCACCTCGCAACCTTGTCATTCGTGCGTCCTACTCTGCATGCCGAAACATGCGAATCTCGCAAACCTGTTTGTATGCGCTCAGCAATTGCTCTCCGCAAAGCGGGTCGTATACCACAGCGTCGTCGTCCTGCATGTGCAAGAACGTCGTAAAATGCTGTTCCGCCAGCTTTCCGGGTACGGTTATCAGGCACGGCTGGCCTTGGTCCGCCAGCTGTGCCAGAGTGGGCTTGGAAAAAGGCACGGCCCCCAGGTATTCCAGCGGATACAGGCGACCGATGGCCTCAAGGTCCAAGTCGGCCGCCGAGGAGAACGCACCGCAATCGATGAGCCGCTGGTTCAGAATCCAGGGATTGAACCGCTCCTCGTCGAGCTCCGTCTCGGTCGAGCAGTGCAGGAGCATGACGGCCAGGGCGCAAACCAGACAGCCGCAATCCGCAAAGTAATGGTACTCGGCGTCAGGAAAGAACGTGGCCGGCCATGCCTCGCACGCGTTGAGAAACGCGTCATCCTGTCGCCATGTGGCGTACGTTCGTTCCATGCATCATCCTCACGTCGTCGTCGACGGCTCCTGCATCGCGGCGGGCATCGCGAGCAGCGACATACGGTTGAGGTCCAAAACCCTGTCGTAGGTCACGTCCTTGGTAAACCCAAGCATGATCGACGTCTCGAAGCCCCCTGGTTCGCGCCAGCTGAGCTTGGCGACGTCCGCGAGCGGGTTGTAAGGCGCGCCGGCATCGGTGATTGCAATCAGCACGCCGTCATCCTCTTTGTCCAGCAGCACGTCCGCCTCGACCAGGGAATCGGGATTGCGCTGCGCGATGTAACTCATGCTGTCTTCCACCAGCAGCGATGCCCTGGCACAAAATGCCGCAGGATACGCAAGATCGCTCAGCGTCTTGGTCACGGCTCTGCTCATAATGCCAATCTGGCTTGGTTCCAACCCCAAGGAGTACTCCGCGATCGCCTCGGGATTGCGCTCTGGCACGAACCAGTGCTCATCGCGCACCAACAGGAAGACCAGGACCAGCACACATGCCCATGTTGCAACGATGTATGCCACGAAGAGCCCCTGCGGTCCTACGACGTACCCAAAGGCGGACGAGACAATAACCAGGCAGTGCTGGAGCAGCACGAGCTTGCTCGTCAGGCCCAACTGGTTTACGACGGGCAAATAGACGGTGGTGACCTCCATGGCGGCAATGGCGGGAAAGGCCAGGCATCCAATGCGCAAACACCGTGCGCACAGCGGTCGGAGCGCCTCGTCCACGCTGTAGGCCATGGCAATCGGGTGAGCAAGGAGCAGCGTAAAGAGTATGAACCCAACCGACACCATCAGCACGATTTGCAATCCCTCCCTTGCCGCGTATCGCACGCCGGCGTAGTCCTTCTGGCCAAAGAGCAGGCCCGCGTGGACGGATACGCTGGCAGAGACGCCATTGCTCGCGGCGTACACTACCCCGCGCAGCGACTTGTACACGGCCCAGATCGCGAGTCCTGCCGCGCCGCCCGCAACGCCCATGGCTGCGGTCTGCGCACCAAGTGCCACGCTGTCCATCGCCTCGTCCAGGGCCGCGGTGCCGCCCAGCCGCACGTCTCGTCCCACATAGGCGAGCAGCTCCTCGGGCTTCGAGACAACCGAGAAGTCGGGCGAGACCGTTCGCTTGTTGTTCCAAAAGTGACTGAGGGTAATGGTGTACCCAATTGCGGTGCTCAGTACCGAAGCCCATGCCAGGCCGGACACGCCCAGCCCGAGGACCGACACCATCAGGATGTCGCCCAGAATGTTTGCCACGTTCGTCACGATGCTGCGCTTGGAGAACAGCCTCGCCCGTCCGTCAATGCGGAAGGCTCGCTCAATGCACAGGAGGGCCTCGAAGAGGGGAGACGTAATGAACAGAGGCACCGTGTAGTCGATTACCATGTCCACCAGGGGGTCGTCGCCCATCATCGCTTGGAACAGCGGACGCTCAACGAGGAGGAGCAAAGCGAACACGAGCACATAGACGACGAGCACCGTCACGAGTATTGCGCCAAAGATTCGGTTGGCTCGCCGCCGGTCGCCCTCGCCAATCGCCTGAACCATGAGTTTGTCGATGCCAAATCCCAACAGACAGTGCAGAATCTGGTCTATGGCAAGTATTGGTCCCGCAGCGGCGATTGCCGCCAGCGCGTCTTGGCCAATGCTGATGCCAGCGACCAGCGAGTCTATAATGACCACGGTCGCCGCGCATACGGTGCTTACCAGATACGTCACAGCCATCTTCTTCGTGGCGCTCGCGATGAGCGATGGCTTGCGAATCACTCCGTCGGTCTGTTCTGCCTGTGCGATGTCCACGTGTGCCTCCTCGCTAGACAAGCATGATTCCCGAATGCATCTGTTGGTGTGCGGCAAGGAGTTTGCCTGACCTCCTACAGGATGGATAGGCCTTGGACTCAAACGTGCATATCCCCGTGTCGTGAATCCGCTCGGGTTGCACGCCTGAGTGCCGCAATTCCAGGGTGACCGCCGCCCTGAGGTCAAGCAGGGACTTCCCGTCCCGTCCTGCGCCAAAGATCTGAGCGACCTCGGTCTTCGAGAAGCGCGTGGCAAATGCTTCCATCAGCTCGTCGCCCACCTCGTAGCAGCGCTTGCAGATGGCTGGCCCAAAGGCGGCGACCACGTGCTGTGGGTTGACGCCAAAGCGATCGGCCATTACCCCTACGGTGCCCGATGCAATTCCGTTGCAGATGCCCCGCCACCCGCAATGGGCGATTGCCGCAACGTGGTGCTGCGGGTCGTACAGGAAGAGCGGCAGGCAGTCGGCCGTAAGAATGCAGAGCATGGTGCGGGGAAGCGCCGTCACCATGGCGTCGTACGTGCCGATTCGGCTGGGTATGTCGCTGACGTTAATTCGCGTTAGTGTCTGAGCGACAACGCTGGTAATGGCGAGGACGGTGCCCGAATGCGTTTCGTACGCATAGGTCAGCTGGTCTATGGGCGTCCCAAGATACGCCTGCAATGCCTTCCGTCGATCCTCAGACGGGGGCAATCCGGCATACCGCGACCAATCCGAGCTGTTGGTGTAGACCGTCCTTACGGGGTATCGGTCGTCAAGAAAGCCGATTGATTCCACGATCCTCTCCGTTCTTGGTCTGCATCCATCGGATGAGCGCGAACATCTCCCAGAGTTGCTTCCACACGCCATCGTCCTGCTGGGAATAGAACGCCTCCAGGACTGACGGCACGTCCACACACGCAAGGACGTCACGCGCCAGTGCCCCGGTGAGCGTCTTGGTAATCTGCTCCTCAAACGGCCTCGTGCGCATCCACGTGCGCACGGGCACAGGAAATCCCCGCTTTGCGCGGAAGGCGATCGTGTGCCCGACGTAGCGCTGCGCCGCCTCGCGAAAGAGCAGCTTGCCCGCCTGCCGGTTGGCCTTGAGGTCGATGGGCAGTGAAAGCGCGAAGTCGAGCAGATCCTGTCTCATGTAGGGCGTGCGGATGGTGATTCCGGCGCCTTGCGCGGCGGCATCCACGTTGGGAAGGATGTTTCCCCACATCCACACCGTGAGGTCGAAGGCATTCATCCTGTAGAAGCCATTGCCGCCGTAGCTGGGCAGTTCCGGAACTGTCCCGATGTCCAGTATGGTGTTGGCGTGCAGCCAAAAGTCCGCATGCGGGTGCTCAAAATAGCTGTTGTAGCAGGGGTAACCGCAAAACAGCTCGTCTGGGCCCTCACCCGAGCATACCACGTCCGCGTGCCGGGCGGCCTCCTTGCCGGCAAGGAAGAGGGCGATGTAGGAGGCGTCGCCGGTGGGAGACGTGCGGTGTGCCAGTGCCTCGTCCACGGCATCGAGGTATTGGGAGGGACCGATTCGCACCACATGATGCTCACTGCCCAGCTCCTTGGCCGCCTCAAGCGCCAGCTCCGACTCGCTAAACTGCGCCTCGTCGTACGCCACCGAGAAGGTCTTCTTCGCGCGAATCCCAAAGGCGATGAGGGAGGAGTCGACACCCGATGACAAAAACGCGGCGTCGCAACCCTGCCGTGCCTCCGCAAGCATGGCACTCAGGATATCCAGTAGCTCTTCCAGGTACGCTTCTTTGCTGCGACCGTCAACGACGTTAAAGCGAATGGGGGGAGCAGATGTCGCGTCCTCGCCCGCGAGCAGCGAGAAGTCCGGCACATACGAGAATCGCAGATAGTGTTCCAACGCACGGGAGTCCAACTGGCGCCGCGTCTCGTGAGCCATACTTCCCTCCGTGTTCGGCAACCATACCACTTGCTTGGACAGTATTATAAGGGAGCATATCGAAGGGGGTAACCCCCTTCGATAGGCGGCGGCGCCACTAGGCACGACTACTTCTCTAGCGGATTCGTCGGAGCACCCGGCTCGTCAGGCTCAGCCCGCTTCTTGCGCCGTGCCTTGCTGCGACGCACCACCAGAACGACGATGACCGCGATGAGTCCCGCGATCACGAGCAGGGGCAGGACGTGAATGAGGAACAGGAGCAGGTACCCAAAGGCTGCCGCGATGCTGGACGGAATCATAACGAATGCGTCCTGAATCTCCTGCCACAGCGCGGCGTTGCCGCCTTGGTCCGAGAGGGCCGTATCCTCGGATAGCGTGATGTTCAACTGCGAGTAGGCCACGTCCTCGTCGATTTGCGACTTGGTGTTCTCCAGGCTCTTTATCTCGTCGAGCAGCTGGAACATGCGGTCCGTGTAGACGAGGCGGGTCTCGGGGTCGTTCGTCTCCTTTACCGTTTGCTCGTAGAAGTCGTATTCCTGCTTGAGCAGCTCAATGCGACGCTCGCTGTCGTTGTACTCCTTGGTCCTGTCCGTGGCATAGACGTTGCTCGAGGTCACCTTTACGGAGCCCATCTCGCTTATGGACTTTACGAGGTCCTTGAGGCCTTTGGAGGCAACGCGAACGGTAAGCTGGCGTGTGCGCGTGGTGTGTCGCGACGTGTCGGTTTGCTGTGTGTTGTCGCCAAAGGTGATTGCCCCGGCCTCCTTGAGCTTGGCGTCGATCTCCTCGCTCGCCTTGTCGAACTCACGCGTGGAGAGCGAGACATCAGCCGTGTACACCATCTTTTCGGGGGCGTCGAGTTGCGCCGTGGGCGCGCTGGGGTCGTTCGACGCGTCCTTGCTCGCAACGTCGCCATCCTCCACGGCGTTGCGCGCCGCGTCGCCCGACTCTGCCGAGCCGAGGCTAGGTGACGAGGCCGCGTTGCCGCAGCCCGCAACGACCATCGCCAGCAGGAGCGCGAGAAACACGTTGAGAATCTTGTTGCGTCCGTGCATGCTGGCCTTCCTTTCCGATCGGCTGTCTTCTAGCATGGGTTGTCCTGTGCCTGTTTTAGCAGCTGCACGAGCGTGCGGGTAAACCGCTCGCGGTCTTCGTCGGTGAACGGCTGGTGCTTGGCCACCTGGGGCTTGCCTCGACGTCGCTTGGAGCGCAGCTCTTGCTTCGTTGCGTGGCGCACGAGCATGAGCGCGTCGATGGTGCGCTGGTCGTATACGCGTCCCCGCGGGTCGATTGCCTCGCAGCCGCGTCCGAGTGCCATGGAGGCGAGTCCAAAGTCCTGCGTCACGACCACGTCTCCCGGCTCGAGCTCGCACACGATGGCAAAGTCCGCGGCGTCGGCGCCCTGGGCGACCACAAGCGTTCGCACCCAAAAGCCCTTCCGGGGCTCTTGGGGGTCACCGCGTCGCACGTGGCGGGTGAGGTTGTGGCCGCTGTCGCCGGCGATCACGCAGGGAATGGCCAGCTTGCGCGCGCACGAAAGTGCCTCCTTCGTGACGGGACAGGCGTCGGCATCGATAAACAGGGTGGGCATTGCGGTTCCTCCCGACGGGTGCGATGCCCACCATAGCGCATCCGTGCCCGCCAATCAAAAGGGGTTACCCCCATTGATGGGTCGCGACCTCTCAATGGGGGAAACCCTTTTGATCGGCAGCCGTGCCAAGGGCGCCAATTTCTGTCCAAGGCGTCCTGTAGGATGGCCGCGAGGCAAGCCCAAGAAGAGAGAGGATCAGTCATGTACGAGATGTCCAGAGAGTTCATGTCCACCCATGTGGCAGGGTTCGAGCATTGGTACGGCGCGGAGGTCGCGCACAAGTTGCGGCCGGGCAAGAAGCTCAAGCTGCGTCTCGAGCCGGACAACCCCTACGACCCCAATGCGGTTGCGGTGCTGTGCGGCAAGACGAAGATCGGCTACGTTCCACGTGCCAAGAACGGTATGTTGGCGTTTTTCATGCACTTTGGCTATGGCGAGATCTTCGAGGCGCGCGTGCAGTCGGTTGACTGGACCTGCCACCCCGAGCGCCAGGTACGCATGACCATCCGCGTGCGCGACGCACGGGCTTAGTACGGCGCGGATCCGTTCCTGGAGGCACACGATCCGGCTGTGGATCGGGGCATCGCGCCGCGCGTGCGCTTGCGTATCCTGGCAGGGAACATAAAACCTGTGAGGAGACGCCGATGCAAAATGACGACCGCAGAAGAAGGCAGCTCGATGAGCTGGGCTACGACGTCCGTGCGTTCAACCAGCACGTGCGTGCCGTCTCGAGCGAGCTGGAGCAGGACTATCTGCGCTCCCTGCAGGAGGGGTTTCTCGATGCCGGCTCTCATCCGTCGGTGCCCTACGCGCCCCGGCTCGTGCACAACGACAAGGTCGCAGCGCAAAACGTGCTCTGTGCCTTGGAGGCCGAGTTCAAGCGGTGCGAGCGGTTCGACATCGCGGTGGCGTTCGTAACCAAGGACGGCGTTACGGTGCTCATGCGATCGCTGCTGGATCTGCAGGAACGGGGTGTGCCGGGACGCGTGCTGGTAAGCACGTACCTGGGGTTCAACGACCCGGACGCGTTGGACCGACTGCGCGCCTTTGCCAACGTCGAGGTCCGCGTGTACGAGGGACCGCTCCATTCCAAGGGGTACCTGTTTGCCTCCACCGACCTGTGTACCGTCGTGGTGGGCAGTTCGAACCTCACGCAGGGGGCGTTGCTCGCGAACTCCGAGTGGAACCTCCTGGTAAAGACATTCGAGCGCGGGGCCATTTGGGATTCGACGCAGCGCGAGTTCGAGCGCCTGTGGGGGAGTGCGCAAACGAGCTGCTTGGACGATGCGTGGCTGGCCGAGTATCGCACGGGCTGGCAACGACCGTCTGCCGGAAAGACGTATCAACTGTCGGCGAGCGTGGAGCTTGCAGCCGAGTCCGAACGGTCGCGGCAGCTGCGGATTCGGCCCAACAAGATGCAGGTGGAGGCCCTGGCCAACCTAAGGCACCTGCGTGCCAACGGAGCTCGCCGCGCCCTGCTCATCTCGGCTACCGGTACGGGAAAAACTTACTTGGCGGCCTTCGACGTCGCTGCGGTCAACCCGCACAGGCTCCTGTTCGTTATCCATCGCGAGCGCATTGCGCGCGAGGCGATGGCGAGCTTCGGGCGCATCGTCGATCCCTGCCATAGGCTGGGCCTCTATTCGGGCAGCCTGCGCGATACGGACTGCGACTACCTGTTCTGCACGGTCCAGTCGCTGGCGCGGCACCTGGACGAGTTCGACCCGCACTCGTTCGAATACGTTATCTTCGACGAGGCACACCACGTGGGGGCGGGGAGCTACCAGCGCATCGCGCGGCACTTCGAGCCACAGTTTATGCTGGGCATGACGGCAACCCCTTCGCGCAACGACGACTTTAACGTGTACGACTTCTTCCACAACAACATCGCGTATCAAATCACCCTGCAAAAGGCGCAAGAAGAGGAGATGCTTGCGCCGTTCCACTACTTTGGCATCCACGACTTGGCGGTTGACGGAGAAGAGATCGAGGACGTTACCGACTTCAAGCGACTGACGTCGAAGGCTCGCGTGAATCACATAATCGAGCAGCTGCGTTGCTATACGGTGGACCACGTGCGTCGTGGGCTCGTGTTCTGCTCAAGCATCGAGGAGGCGCACACGCTTGCGCGGCTGTTCACCGAGCGCGGATACAGGTCCGTGGCCCTGGACGGCTCCTCGTCCGACGACAAGCGCGAGGAGGCCATCGAGCGGCTTGAATGCGACCGGACCACGCGCGAAGACTGGATCGAGTTCATCTTCACCCGGGACATCTTTAACGAGGGCGTGGACATACCCTCGGTCAACCTCGTGGTTATGCTGCGCCCCACGGAGTCGGCCATCGTCTTCGTCCAGCAGCTCGGTCGTGGACTGCGCAAGTGCCCGGGCAAGGATTACGTGCTCGTGCTGGACTTTATTGGCAACTACCAAAAGAGCTACCTCATTCCCATCGCGCTCTCGGGCGACAGGACGTACAACAAGGACAACATCCGACGGTTCGTGCAGGAGGGCAACCGGATCATTCCCGGCTGCTCCACCATCAACTTCGACGAGGTTTCCGAGCGGCGCATCTATCGGTTGTTGGACGACCAGAAGTTCGGGTCGATCCGGTTTATTCGCAACGAGTACACGGCGCTCAAAAACATGTTGGGTCGCATCCCGTCGCTTATGGACTTCTACCAAAACGGATCCATCGACCTGCAGCTGCTCTTTGGCAACAGTTCGCTGGGCTCGTATCATGCGTTCCTGCAAAAGTACGAGAAGGGCTACAAGACGCGGTTTAACCAGACGCAGGAGCAGATGTTGCGGTATGTGTCGCAAAAGCTCGCGTCGGGCAAGCGCGTCCAGGATCTGCTGCTGCTTCGGATGTTGCTGGACGGGCGGTTTGTCTCGAACGAGCGGTACGCCCAGGCGGTGCACGACGTCTCTCCGTCGCTGCCGGTAGCTGCATGCTCGGTGCGAAGCATGCTTGGCGGCACCTTCCTTACCGGCGGGCAGGCCAAGACGTTTTCGCTGTGCCGGTTCCTGGCCGACACAGACGAGGGTTTCGAGGTGTCGGACGTGTTCGCGCAGGCGCTCAAGGATGCCGAGTTTCGCCGACAGCTGGCGGAGGTCGTGGACTACGGCATCTTCGTTAACGGGGAGCGGTTCTCGAATAACTACGACCACACGAGTCTGGTGCTGTATGCAAAGTACACCTACGAGGACGTGTGCCGCCTGCTGGAGTGGTCCAGCAACGTGAGCGGCCAGAACATCGGCGGCTACAAATACGACGAGGAGACCAACACGTTCCCGGTGTTCATTAACTACGAGAAGGACGACGACATCGCGGACACCATAAAGTACCAGGACCGCTTTGTGAATCCCGCACGGCTCATCGCCATCTCCAAGCAGCCGCGCAACCTGAACTCACCGGAGATTCGCCGCCTGAGGCATGCGGGGGAGAACGGCATGCGAACGTACCTGTTTGTGCGGAAGAACAAGAGCGATGCCGAGTCGAAGGAGTTCTACTACCTTGGCGAGATGCGACCGACGGGCAGGTTCGTTCCCATCGTGATGGCAGGTACCGACAAGTCCGCGGTGGAGATCGAGTACGACCTGCTCACACCGGTAAAGGACGAGCTCTTCGACTACCTGACCTCAGGCGAGGGGTAGCCGTTGCGCTCGGGGGACGGTCCCCGTGTGCACTACACGATGTGCTGGGCCTTGATGGCCTCGACCACACCGATGTCGGCGGGCAGCCAGTCGACGGAGTCTATGTCGTCCGCCCCCAGCCATTTGGCCGCCTCGTGCTCGAGCAGCCGCGGCGCACCGCCTGTGATCGTGCACAGAAAGCAACTCATCTCCAGGTGAAACTGCGGATAGTCCCACGAGACGTCTATAACGTGACGCTCGACGGTCACGGTGGTTGCGAGCTCCTCGCGGATCTCGCGCACCAAGGCCTCCTCGGGTAACTCGCCGGGCTCAATCTTGCCGCCGGGGAACTCCCAGCCATCCTTGTAGTCACCGTAACCCCGCTGCGTGGCAAGAATCCTGTCGCTCTGCTGGATGATGGCGGCCACGACGTGGTAGGTTTTCATGGACTGGCTCCTCGATCGGCTGTGCTTACCTGCAGCATTGTAGGGATCTGCGCCGGTTCGCGCAAACTGCGCCCTTGGTTGGCGCGAGGTCGGTGGATTCGATTGCTGCTGTTCGCGGGTTGGAGCGCCCGGCGTCGTGTGCTGCGTGCGTCTTCTGCCCGCTACCAGTCGACGGAACCGACGAGTTCGTTTGCCTGCGGGAGGAAGCTCTCCTTTGCATCCGCCACACTGGCCTCGATGATCTCGGTGGGAGCGTTGCGCGCGAGCACAGGCGCGCAGGCAACCTTGAGCTTGGAGAACAGGCGAACCTGCTGGTCGATGCGAGCGACCTCCAAGGTGTCGCGATCCTCAAAATAGCTGCTCACCAAATGGCTCCACAGGCGCTTGATGAGGTCGACGGGCATGCCGGTGTGCACCTCGGCGTAGGCGGGGTTGAGCTCGACTAGGTTCGCCTGCGTCGCCGCCGTCGCCAAAAAGTCGAAGATGGGATGGCCAAAGCTCACGTCACCCATGTCAATCATGATGAGTTCGTCCTCGGTGACCAGGATGTTGTTGGCGTGATAGTCTCCGTGGATCAGCGTGTTGCGGTCGGGCACCGAGTCCACCACGTGCCGCAGCAGATCGACCTCCTGTGGCGTATACCAGTCCACGCAGCCGTCGATGTATCCGTGGTAGATGTCCTTGATGGAGGGGAACTCGTCTGCGTCCACGGCCGTCTGGTGAAAGCTGCGATAGATGTCCACGTACTGGCTCGCGTACTCCTCAAAGCGCTCCGGATGATCGCGCAAGACGTGTGAGAGCGACTCCGCGTCCACGAGCTCGAACACGGCGCCATAGCGATGGTTCGACTGTACCAGGTTGTAGGTGATGGCCGTGGGAATGCCGTGGATGAGGGAGCGTTGGGCAAGCTCGCGCTCGTGCTCCACCGTCGCGAGCGGGGTACCCTCGACGAACAGCTTGACCACGGTCTCGTGCGTCAGACGGTACACGTCGCCGTTTGCCCCTTGTCCGATGAGCTCGCACCCCTCGAGCGAGATCTTGGGTATGGTCTTACGGATGTCCAGGATGGATGTGAAGCCGGTGTCCCGGAACACCTCCATAAGCGATGAGCCCACGTTGACGATTCGTAGTGGTCCTCGCTGTTGCAGCCGAAGCAACATGCGCAGGCCGGCGCTGGAGAGGAATTGGACCTCGCCCATCTCGAGCACCAACCTACTTGCGGGCCAGGTGGCGCGAGCCTCGCTCGCCAGGCGATGGAACTCTCTGGCCGTGGCGCTGTTTACCACGCCAGATACGCCCAGCACGAGTTCGTCGTTGTCATGTCTGAGTACCGTAACGTTCATGGCTGTAGCGCTCATAGCTCTCCCTGTCCCTCGCCTTTCAATCAATCGTAGGGCATGGCATAAAGAGTAGCACGCGCGGGGCTGAAGTCGCCAGAGAGGTGCACCGCTTTTGGATTGTGCCCGCTCAGCCCGAAGTGTTGGCATATCAATGGGAGTAACCTCCATTGACAGGTCACTGCCAGTAATCACTTTGCGTGGCTTGTGGCCGACTTGTGAACAGTTCTACAGGTCGGTTTCCCTATGATAGTGGGCGTGGGAGAACGCGACCTCGGAAGCGACAGCCGCGTACGCCCCATCCGCAGTCGCCCCAGATCGAAACGAGGATGCAGATATGGCTTCTTCAAAAAAGAGAACGAGGATCGAGCTGCTCGACATAGCCAAGGCCATCACCATATTCCTTGTCATCGTCGGCCATACGACGTCAAACACCGACACCGTAATGTATCGTCGCGTCCTCTATGCGTTTCACATGCCGCTGTTCTTCTTCCTGGCCGGCATGTCCACGAAGCCGAGGCCCATACACGGGCGCGAGGCGTGGGCGGCCTTCCTGAAGAAGATATCCTCGCACTCGTCGTTCCCTTTGTGGTCTGGGGTCTGGTGTATGGCCCGTTCTCGTTCTCGAACATGCTGTCCCTGTTCTATGCCTCATGGGAGGCTCTCGGCTCCATCGGGACGCTCACCTCGCTCTGGTATCTGTCGGCCTTCTTCGTGGCGCGGATCATGGTCCAGGCGCTCATATCGGTGCTGGATCGCGTGGGTCAGGCAACCGATAGTTGGGTCTTGGGCTTGTGCTCCCTGCCGCTGTTTGTCATAGGCCTGCTCATGCCTCGCCTAGAGCTGGGGTATCCCTGGTGCCTCAACGTCGCGTTCGTGGCGGCCGGCATCATTCTACTGGGCATCGCGCTGCGGCGTCCGCTGCTCATCTTTGCCGTGCAAAGGGGGTGGGTTCTGATCGCGGCCTTCGTCGCGAGCCTGGCCGTGCTCGTCCTCGGCACGGTTGCGCGGGGCGATGCGTGCGACCTCGTCCTCATGTGCGGGGCGCAGTACGGTAACCTGTTCTGGTTCTTTGTGAACAGCATTTCGGGGACCCTTGCGGTCCTTGCGGCCTCGATGTTGCTCGTGCGCGTGGCACATGAGGGACTGCGTCCGTTCAGTCTCGCCACGATCTCGTTTATCGGCATGCACACCATGGGCATATTCCTCCTGCACAAGCCGATGCTGCAGGAGGTTCTGATGCCTCTGGCCTCGACTTGGATTCCGGGTGGTCAGCTCGTCGCGGCCATCGTGGCAAGCACGGTCGCGCTCGTCCTCAGCATGGGGCTTTGCGTCGTCATCGAGCACTACATCCCCGAGCTCTTGGGGCAGTTCCCGAACTATCCCTCCAACCTCTACGTCCCGCGGCGCAAGTAGCTAGACGGGCGGTGTGGGGGGAGAGCCAGGCGATCGCGGCGAAGGCGAATGGTAGGCTGTTCGAGAAGTACGTCCGCCTCGTCGAGGAGCGCTGCAAGTGCCACAACAAGGAGAAGGTACCCGTCGTGAGCGAGCTCACCCGTTGGGTCTAGGTGCTCGGCCTGCAGGTCCGGACCGATCTGGGGTGACCGCAGCGTGACGCGCGGGCGGCATGCGACCAAAGACTCATTCACCAAGACAAGCGACACTGCCTGACTCAGAGCATCGAGGTTTGGCGGTGAGCAGCCGCATCCAACGATATGAGAGTGAACCCGTTTGGGAGTCCGTCAGCAGAGGGCCGCAGCTCCCATGGATATACCGTGCATGTCCGGCCTCTCGAAAATTCAATGAAGCCAGATCCGGGAGTGGCTACCCAGACCTGGCCGACCTTTCGAATAATCCCCCTTGACGCCGCAATGGGTATATGAGGGGGTAACGCCTTTGATTGGCAGCCTAGGTTAGGCAAATCATGAAAAGTGACGCAATGCTTCCCATTGGCTCATAGCCGGGCATAGTAGTCGTCCAAGTCGGTGCGCATCTGGGTATGGATGGCTGCAAGGTCGTCAGCCGAGAGGCTCGCAAGTAGGGCATGGTTGAGCGAAATCTGCCCCAGGTCGCGCGAGTAGTACATAAACCGCTTGCGCTCGAACTTCTCGAACGGGTTGGTCAGCATGCTGCGTCGCATGCGCTTGGCATCCGTGAGCATGCGCTCGTCATACGGACAATTAGCGCGATCGACGGGCAGCCCACGCTCAAGCCGGTTCCGGTAGAACGCCGTGTAGTCAGCGAGTACGTCGTCGATTGCGGCCGATCCGGTGAGCGGATCCATGTGATCAAGCAGCGCCAGCACGAACGGCATCTTGTACGACATCGTGTAGTCGCGGTTCTCGAGGAAGGTGAAGAAGTCTTCGCGGATGGTGCTGTCGTCGTGCACGGGAATCTGCAGCCGCTCGCGGATGGTGGCCACGTCGTCGGGACTAAACAGGTGGATGGTTCTGTTGCCGAAGGAAAACGACGCGGTGGGCTCGATGCGGCCCTTGCGTATCCACGCGCCGACGGTATTAGTGTTCACGAAGAACTCGCGTGCGACCTGCTCAACGCTGAGGTAGCCCTCGTATCTCTCGGCAAATGACTGGGCATCCACCTCCACGATGCGTTCCACGCGTTCGTGGATGCCGTCAACTTCCACGAATTCGCCAGGTTGGTAATCACGCCGAAGGATGTCGCCAAACGGTACGTAGTAGGGATTGGCAAAAACTGAGTGCAGGGAGCAAGGGACCGCCATCGTACCATACTCGTCTACTACGTCGATAACCACGAGGTCGTGTTTGGTGGGCGTGCGTCGCAGACCGCGACCTAGCTGCTGCAGGTAGAGCACACGCGAGAGGGTTGGCCGAGCCATCACCAAGATGCCGAGCTCTGGGTAGTCCCATCCCTCCGAGATCATTTGACAAGAGCACAGAAAGCGGATTCGTTTGGTGCGGAAGTCGTCCATAACACGTTCTCGCTGACGGGTTTGGGCGCTGAGCGCCCGAGCGGGAATGCCAGCGTCACATAGAAGCCGCTCCATCTCTTCGGCGTGTCGCACGTTTACACAGAACACTACGCCCTGTCGCTTTGCCGTGGGTCCTTCGCAAAAGTAGTCGCGCAGCACGTCCACGATAAGCTCATTGCGCGAGGTAACGCGTACGGTGCGCTCGAGATCAGCGTTCACGTATTCCTTACCGTTGATGCGTACGTGGCTGAGGTCCACGTTGGTCTCGATGCGAAAGGCGTGTGCCCGGGCGATGATGCCACGCTCCATAGCCTCGGTCAGCGAGAGGTTCACGCGATACGAGCCAAACACGTCCTCCAGGCGCTTCTTGTCCGGGCGCTGGTCCGTGGCAGTGAGGCCGACGAGGAAGTCGGAGTCGAAGTATTGGATTGCTTGTTTGAGCGCGGGAGCAACAGCATGGTGGGCCTCATCGACCACCACGTAGTTAAAGCGGTCAGGGGCGAACGAAAAATAGTGGCGAGTGAGGTATGCGTACGTGCACACGAGGATGCGTTCGACGAGGTGGGGGAGCGACGTGCGCAAGCGGGTCGTCCAGTCATCCACGATTGTAGAGTTGGGAGCGGTTATGAGCGCGTGGAAGTCCGAGCGCGTGGGCGCGAACCGTGCGAGGTCCTCCTCTACGATGCGCGATTTGCCGCTGGCGGTGGGCAGCACAGCGAGAAAGCTCCTTATACCCCGTGTGCGGCGTTCAGCAATTTCGTCGAGGGCGCCCTCCTGGTGCTCGTAAAGCTCGAACGGGCGATCTACCACCATGCCAGCGTTCACGAAATCGTTTGCGGACTGGCCGAAGAACGACATGATGTCGTCTTCCAGGCGCTCGGCAAATCGGCAGTCCTCGGTTGAAAAGCGAAAGAGCCGTATGCCGGCGCGTTGGCAGGAGTTTTGCTTAGCGAGCTGTGTACGGTAGCGCTGGCGGCCGATGAGTTGAGGGTGGTGATAGCGCACGCCATTCTCTTCCACACCGATGAGCCCGCGCGAGGTGCGTACTACGTAGTCGATGAATCGCATGTGGCCGTCCACATCGGTTATGGCGTACTCGCGCCATAGGTAGCGCACGCTGTCGGCGCCGTACACGTTGGCAAAGTGCTCCTCGAAGCGCTGCTCGAGCGGGGATGCCTGTGCGGTGTTCGCGCGGTCGCTAGTGTGGTGTGGTGCCATGAGCTGCTGATACTCGATGTCGGTCGCGTAGCGCGATAACTGGTCGAGGTCCTCTCGCAGGAAGCGGTATGTGCGTTCGTGGCGCGCAACGTACGCATTCTGCTTGCTGGTTATGAGTGAGTAGTCGAAGGCACGCTCGCCTGCAGCCAGCACGCATATGCCATCATCTACGATGAGCGCAGTGTTGCCGTATGTATAGAACGAGCTCGTGCCTCCGTTGGGGTAGGAAACAGTCTCGCGCAGCTCAAAGTCGCCGAGCGCGGTGTGGAGCCTTACTGCTTGCGCAGCAGTACGTTGAGCCATTGCTCTCGTTCCCTTCCGGGCCGTACGTCGGCTGAGACCCATAGGTCCTCAATGACCAGATTGGGCATGTGGTCGATGAACTCCCTGAAGTTGGGCTCAGTGAAGTCCAGAAAGTACCGCCCGTTGCGCATGCCCTCGAACGTGCCGTGTTTGAAGGAGGTGTAGATTACGCCGCCCTCGACGAGCGCGCGCGACATGCGAGTGAATATGTCGCCAAGTTCATCCTTAGGCACGTGCAAGATGGACGAACATGCCCAAATGCCGTCGTAGGTGTTGACGTCAGTGAGGTCGCAGAACAGCTCATGGCGCACGGGCAGGCCGGTACGTTCCTGGGCGATTTGCACCAGCTCGGGGGAGCCGTCGATCGCCGTGACTGCGAAGCCCTCGTTGAGGAAGTGTTTGGCATCTCGGCCAGATCCACAGCCATAGTCGAGGATGTGAGCGCCAGGGGTCAACAGCGAAGCGAACCGGTTCTGCGTGGTGGAGAACTCAACGTCTGCGGTGGACTCAGCGAACGCTGCCGCATGCGTTGCGTAGTAGGCGAGTGTCGGTGTTGGCGCGGTTTGCACTGGCACGGGACCCCCCTTTCTTCGGCACACGCTACAGTGTAGCGTACACTTTCGTGACCGGTGGAACTTGTGTCCCCTAGTTAAACCATTCTGAAAAAATTTGTTATAATTGAACTTGAAACCATAGGAGGGACCATGAGTGGAAAAGTCATCTTGGGCGTAATAGGTGTGGTGGCGGTCATGGCAGTCTGTGCGGCCATCTTTAGACAATTCTGGTTTGCGCTCATTGCTGGTGGTCCGCTTGTGCTGGGGATTGTTGTGATCGCAATCTTCCTATTCGGCGTGCTTCTTGGCTCGATGCTTAAGAGTTAGACGATGGGCATCTGGATTGTGAACGGTATTACGTTGGACTTTCTGGTGAGTGAGTGATTGCGATTGGCTTGATATTTTGATGGTGTGAGGGACCGTAAACCGCCAATGGGAAAGAGCATGTCCAATAAGGAATGGCGCACGTCGTATGCCAACCACTTGATAAAGATGTTAAAGGGCGAGGAGCCTAATGCCTTTTCCATGGCACCGCACCACGCACAAGGCAAAGGCCATTCGTTGGAGTATCTCGTGGAATACGCCCTTGTACATGGGAGGCTTCCTGGTAGGTCGCATACATGGTCCAACGTGCTTGTGCCAAAAGATGGCGCGGTGGTCGACGAGGCAGAGCTCGACGTGCTCATGCTCCACGAGCGTGGCGTGTTTGTGTTCGAGTCCAAGAATTACTCGGGATGGATCTTCGGTTCGGAGCGTCAACGCATGTGGACACAGTCGCTTAACAAGGTGACCAAGACACGATTCTATAATCCCATTTTGCAGAACGCAGCCCATGTGCACGCGTTGAGCGAGCGGCTTGTCGTGCCCGAGGAACACTTTGTGAGTTATATCGTCTTCTCCAATCGGTGCGAGTTGAAGAAGGTTCCAACTGCGGGAAACGATTACCGAATCTGCCATCGTGATGACCTCATGCGGCTCGTCCGGGAGGACCTCGACAGGCGCCCGGTGTGCTTTAACGGGCTGCAATACAAGACCATTTTGGAGCGCATCGAGACGCTCGCCGCTGCCTCGACGATTCAGGCAAGGGAGTTCCACAAACAAGATGTTCGGATGGCGAGTACGGGCGACGTCTGCCCTCGCTGTGGTGCCAAGCTGGTACAACGAAACGGGCGATACGGCGCGTTCATGGGTTGCTCGAGCTATCCTCGATGTCGATTCACGCGTGCGATTTCTGGGTAGCCCATTCTCGCTACATGTCCTCGAGGATGTGCCCGAGGTGCACCTGCAGCCCCGGCAGCGTAACCGAACTCACGGGCTCGGAGAAGTCGTGGGTCGTGAGCAGGTGCTCGGAGTGAAGTCATAGCACAGAACCTGCCGCGCTGCGGGTCACAAATCCAGTACTCGCGTACCTTGCAGGAGCCGTCCTAGGAGACGATGTGGGTCTTGAGACGTACGTGCAGCTCCGAGACGATCTCCTGGTGCGCCCGGCTCGGCGAGGCAAGGCTTCCGGCATCCGTTTGGGCTGGCCAGCTCGCTAAAGTGGTACACCACTTTTGCTGCTGAAGAGGGCCATCATGTACCAAAGTTGCTTCGAATTCTGGTACATGATGGGGCGTTTGGACCCCCAAAAGTGGTATACCACTTTCCAGTCGCCGCGTGGCTGCGTCTGTGGATTGGCTAGAACGTAGGAATGAAAAAGACTGCTCGGTGGCCACGCCTACCCGCTCGGTTGTACAAAAGGGACAGTCCCCTGGACAAAAGGGACAGTCCCCCGGACACAGGGGACAGTCCCCCGTGTCCCGCCTGTCGCGGCGGGCCGCTGTCGGCCCGCGAGTAATGATTTCAGTCGTACGTCCTCAGGATCGGCTGAGAGGGGCTCAGCCCAGCGCTTAACCTTGGCCACGCATGCACGTGAAGCAGATGCCGAGGTTGAGGCTTCCTTGTCCGCCATACACGGAGAACTCCCGCTCGGGCGCTACCTTACCGCATACCTTGCACTTGACCCATCGTCTGCCGAACCTGTCCGTCGCGGGGCGGTCCTGCTGCTCAACCAGAACGCTCATCTGCGGCAGGAACTCGTGGTAGTGCTCGGGGCGCATGGCCTCCTCGCGCTTTCGCGCCTCTTCCAGCCGCCGCTCCTTCTCCCGCATTCTTTGCTCAGAGCGCTTGCGCTCCTCTTCGAGCTTGGCCTCATGAGCCTCTCGCTCGGCCCGTTCCCTTCTCTCGCGCTCCTCTCGCTCCTTGCGAAGTCGCTCGGCCTGCTTCCTGCGTGCCTCTTCGGCCGCCTCCATGCGCCTGACGCTCTGGGCATGCAGCCGGTCTGCTGTTGCGTTGTAAGCCCAGCGCAGTATCCTGCTGCGAGGGTTACTCAGGACGCCCCAAAGGTAATTGGCGTTCTGATACGACAGGATGATGGCGTTTCTGTCCGCGTGCCTGTCCTGCTCTCGCAAGGCACGGCGCATGTCCGCGCGCAGGTCGGCCAGCACCACACCCTCGGTGACGTCGGCCAGCCGGGCAACCTGTTCCTCCGTTACGCGGTGAACGAGCTGGAACACGATGGCAAAGGTGCGCTCCTCGCCCGACTTGGAGCGCCACGTGAGCATGACGTCCGGCGCCTGCCTCCCGCTCGTGTTGGCGAGCTCGACGCTTGCCACCGGTATGGTGAGCGAATCGGCGTGAACGACGTCCGCGCCCTCGAAGGCGTCGTAATAGGACAGGGTCGGGAACGTGACGCAGCCTCGCGAGCGAATGGCCTCCGCGGCCAAGAGCGAAATGAGGTACTCGACCGCCCATGAGCAGGAACCGCGTTCGTGAGCGAAGTGGTGGATCACCTTTTTGCCAGCGTTCTTTGCGATGAGACGCTGGCCGCAGCGAGGGTCGGGGCACGTACAGTTGCACGCCCTGCCATTCTCCACGCTGTCTACGTGGCGGATCTCGCCCGTGGGGGTGTACATGCCGTAGACGACGGGCATCTCTCCAAAGACATCCGACATCGTTGTCTCGCTTTCCAAAAGGACTGCCTCAAGCGTAACCGAAAAGGCATGCCCATTGGGACGAGAACCTTACGGATAAGCTCTTTTCCGCATATGAGCGCATGGGCACGAGCATGCTACTATCGGATTGCAGCCACGAAAAGGAGGCGGCGTGGGCAACTACCTGAGTCCTGGTTGCTATGGTATTGAGGAGATTCGAAACAGTACGTATGTTGACAAGACCGGGCTCATTGGGCTTGTCAGCTCTGACGTATGAAAAGACCAAGCAGCAGTGGCAAGCGTTCTCGCCCGTGCAGAGGTGGCTACGGCCGTACAATACGATAGCCAGTCAACGCCGCAATACGGTTCAATAGAATACCGAGCAAGTCATTCGATGTTGAGTATAAGAGCGAATAGAGTCGAGTATGCTGACGGATGTAGGTAAACGCCTCACGTCGCGATGCTGGCATCCAGACGCCCTGTTTGTATTGCTCTAATTTATGGTAAACGCCAAATACCATAAATTAGAGCAGTCAAAGCTAGGCAAGCTGATGACGCTCGCCAAAACAAGACTTGGCGCGGAACGCCTATCGCTCAAGCGTCCGTTATACGAGCCACTCGCGCTGCCTGCACCGCCCCGTCCCCTCAGAAGAGCGCGTCCTCGAGGACGTCCGCGCCTCGCATGGCGTCTCGCCACTTCTGGGGGATGGCCTCGATGCCGTATGCCGTGCCGGCGGGCTGGTTGTGCGTGCCGTAGCCGATCATGTCGGTGCACTCAAAGGTGCCGCGACCGCAAAACTCGTAGGGCACGCCCAGCGTATCTCCCACGGCCGCACCCCAAACCGCGTCCCTCAAGCCGTGCGCCTTGGTCTCGTTTGCCACCATGCGTGCTCAGTCTCCAACGTGCTCGTTGTAGGAGTCGATGTATCGGTTTGCCGCCTCGATGATCTCGACCGGATCCTTGTCATCAAAATACGAGCCATCCTTTATTCGGGCGACGGCCTTCTTAAAGCTATGGTATGGGATGTACATAAGTGTGGTGACGAGGGCGACGGCAGGTATCGTGCAGATGGAAAACTCCAAGGGGTAGCCGGTATAGATGCCCAAGGCAACGAACGGAATCGCTACGGAAGCGAATGCCAGGGCAACCTGTTTGCGGTAGACCCCGCGGTTGTGCTCGGCGATGGGGCTGTTGATGAACTCGTAGTGCAGCCTTACCGCTTCCTCGTAGGTAGAGACGTGCTCTCTCATGGCCTCGAACCTTCCGTCCAGACGCAGTGGTTGCGCTCGAGCCACTCGATGGCAACATCGCGATAATGAGCGTCCTTAAAAGCGTAGTACTCTTGCAACAGGCCGCGTCGAGCGCACTCGTCCTTGAATCTGCCGTACGCGCCGCGTCGATGGATGATGTCCATGAGACGGTTGCGCAGCCCGTCGTCCTGAAGGTTGGCAAAGTCGCGCATGGTTCCCCAGTCGTCGACGTCGTACCGGTCGGGGAGTGGCGCCCATTTGCCCTCGGCCGTCTCGGGATCAAAGCCATCCTCGGCAATCGTGCCAAACATGCCTTCGTCCATCCGGCAGTCGATCGCTCCCGTCTCCAGGCACGCGTAGTAGCGCGTGTACTCGCTTGCCCCCTCAATGGCCTCGAGGACGTCCTCCAAATAGAAGAGCGGCTGCCCGGGTTTGGCCGTCGCGCGGTGCAACACCCTGCTCATAACGGTTGCGTCAACGAGCGTGTCGCCGACCTTGAGGATGCCGCGGTCAACCCCAGTCTTCTCGAGGCCGAACTGCTCGTACAGGCGTATCGCCTTCGTGTTGTCGGACCTCACCCGACACGACAAAACCTCGATCGCCTGGTCGCCCTCGATGGTGCCAATTGAATATTCCATGAGTCGTCGGCCGATTCCCTGACGCCAGTAGTCTCGCGCGACCGCAACCTGCAGCTCCGCGCGATGCCGCGTTCGGGGACGGTCCCCCACGTCCACGCTCAGCACGCCCACGAGTCGCGGGCCACCGTTCTTTTTCGATCGCTGGAGGCGGGCGATCATCGTAAAGCCGCCCTTGCGGGCTTGCTGCTCCAAATGGTCAATCATGTGGGCGGCGTCTTGGATGGGAAACTCGTCCTTGCCAAAGGTGAAGTTGTCGGTCTCATCGGCCACGAGGTTCCAAAAGTCGACGATGTCCTGGGCGTCCTCGTTGGTCGCGTTCTGCACGACGAAGTTCATGAGCTCCTCCTGTGTTTGCGCGTGAGGCGTAGGTTGTTACGGTCCATCATACCGCGTCTATTGGTGCTCTGGCTTGAACGAAGCGGAGGTCCCCCCGAGAGAGCTCGCGGTACGTCGATGCAAGGATGTACTCTTCCATATCTTGCTGAGCATCATGGATGCCCCTGAGCGCATGCATGGTGATAACGAGCGTGCTCTCTCCAGACTCCTCCCATGTACGGTATCCCACGAGTTGGGGCATGAAGGCAAATCCCTTGGAGGCGTTGACGCATAAGTCGACCGCCTCTTCCTCAATGTGTTTTCCCCCAGATCGGAATGTGTCTCGTAGGGCGAGGCCTACTTGCCCGTTCCTCTGGCGCCGATCAGAATGGTCGAGAGGTTGGGGTTGCCATAGCGATCCGCGAAAGCCTGACGCATGTTTTCAATAATGGATTGGCTACCCGCAAGATACGCGGGCACAGTACCGAATGTCAGTGTAAAGGGGTTGCGTGGGGCCATATGCCCCCTGCCTCTTTGACTTTTTCGCAATGTTAGATTTATGTCAGTACAATGAGAAAAGGGGTTTGGCCCCTTTTCTCGGGCGAGGGGGTGTGCCATGCAAGAGGTGCCGGGCGTTCCGGATGGGCGCATACCGTATCGGGCGCCCACGGACACCGCATTGCAGGTTGCCGCGACACTCGCGGCGCTCTCTCTTGCCGGCCCCATGGCCCTGGGTGGCATGCCGGTGATCCCTGCTACCGTCGAGGACGAGCGTCGTCGGGCGCCGATCCTCATTGCCCAGCAGAGCGAGTCGAACGTGGGCGTGTATCAGACATCGTCCCAGGCCGAGGTTGGCCTGGCCCTCTCGCAGCAGCGGCTTGCGAGCGTAACGCGCGAGGTGGACGACATACGGGAGCGGGGCATCGAGGAGCGGGACGTATTGCATGCCGCGCATCGGGTCCTTGCGGGAGAAGTCGAGCCCGTGCTTACCCGTCGGTTCAAGTCGGCGTTTGGGCATGTGGTCAACGATACGGTGGACCTCCTTATCCTGCGCGACAACGAGGAGCACGCACGCGACGCTTGTCGATGAGTGCGGCGAACTATGTTCGTTTGGCGATAGACTGAGGTTGCGCGTGTCCAGTACACATTGGATAGGAGGAAACCATGAAGATTGCGATGGCAAACGACCATGCTGGAACCCAGCTCAAGAATCAGATAAAGGCGTGGCTTGAGGAGCAGGGCCACGAGGTTGTGGACTTTGGCACCTACGACGAGGAGGGTTGCGACCTCTCCGACTTCATCTATCCCGCGTCGAAGGCCGTTGCGACCGGCGAGTGCGAGCGTGGCATCTTCGTGGACGGCGTGGGCTATGGCTCGGCCATGATTGCCAACAAGTTCCGCGGCATCTTTGCGTGCGTGTGCCAAGATCCCGTGTGCGCCGAGCTGGCACGGCAGCATAACGACGCCAACGTGCTGTGCATCGGCGGCAAGCTCATAGGTCCCGTGCTTGCGATGGCCATCGTGCAGACGTGGATGTCTACCGACGCCCTTACAGCGGAGCGCTATGCCAACCGAAGGATCAAAGTCGCAAAGATTGACGAGGAGCGCACCGTCGCGCTGTAGTGGCGCGATAGTTGGTGCCATGGCATGCAGGCGGCGAGGGGTGTCCCGCCGCCTTGCGCCATGGCCGAGGAGGGCACATGGGACGAGCTGGGGGCAAGCGAATCGAGCTCGCGACAATGTTCAACGTGCGCGACTTGTGCGGCTATCGAACCCCGCAGGGCATCACAAAGCCCGGGCGATTCCTGCGTGCGGGAGACACGATGTTCCTGAGCGATCAGGATCTGCAGACGCTGCTCGACCGAGGCGTTCGACGGGTCGTTGACCTGCGCATGGGCGTGGAGATGCCCGAGCGTTCCGACCGCTTTGCCCACGTGGGCGGCGTAACGTGGCTCAATGCCGTTATGACAGACGATCGTGCCCTCACAACAGACTGGACGAGGACGGGCCGCATTGTGGCGTACCTGCTGGAAGGCTATGCGCGTATGCTCGCGGACCACGCGAGCATACGCAAGGCGCTGGCGTTTATGGCCGAGGCACGCAGGGACGAGTGCGTGCTGTTTCACTGCGCATCTGGCATGGACCGCACGGGCATTGTCTCGGCGCTGGTGCTGGGGATGGCCGGTGTGCGCAAAGACGATCTTGTGGCAGATTACGCGTATGCCTTCGCGTCCGACCAGGAGGTGGACGATGTCCTAGCAACGTGGAACCCTGCCATGCCATTCCCGCCGCACGACGGCACGCTCGCACGCATCCACACCATGCACCTCGTTCTGGACCATCTTGTTCGCGGGCACGGGTCCCTTCAACAGTACGTGCTCGACACCGGCGTAACGCAATCCCAAATCGACGCCCTCGTCGCCCACCTGCTCGACGACTGACACGACCCTTCGTGGTACGCGGGGGACAGTCCCCCGGACACAGGGGACAGTCCCCTGGACAAAAGGGACAGTCCCCTGGACACAGGGGACAGTCCCCCGGACACAGGGGACAGTCCCCCGCGTACCACGCTGTGTTTCGGGTTGCGGTCCGCATTGTGTGGGCTGGGTGCGGGGCGCTATACTGGGCGGAACGCAACGAAAGGGGAGGACCATCATGACAACGATTGCCCAGACTGCCGCCCAGATGAAGCTCGAGAGTCCCGTAATGGCGGCGACCTCGGTGCAGATGCGCAACGACGCGCTTGCCCAAATCAGGGAGCAGCTCATCGCGCACAAGGACGAGGTCTTCGAGGCGAACCGGCAGGACCTGGAGGCGGCTGAGCGCGATGGCGTTGCGGCGGCGGTCGTAAAGCGCCTCAAGTTCGACGAGGGCAAGCTTGCCGACGTGTGCGCCGGCATCGCCGACCTCATTGGCCTGCCCGATCCCGTTGGACGCGAGCTCTTAAAGCGGGAGCTGGACGAGGGGCTTGTGCTCGTGCGTCAGTCGTGCCCCATCGGCGTCATCGGCGTCATCTTCGAGGCGCGCCCCGATGCGCTCGTGCAAATCTCCACGCTGTGCCTTAAGAGCGGCAACTGCGCGCTGCTCAAGGGCGGTAGTGAGACCATGCGCACCAACAAGGCGTTGTTCACCATCATCTATAACGCCGCAGTGGATGCCGGTCTGCCCGCCACGTGCCTGTATCAGGTGGAGGCACGTGAGGAGATCACCGAGCTGCTCGACTGCGACACGTCGGTCGACCTGCTCATCCCGCGCGGCTCGAACGCCTTCGTGCGCTACATAATGGACCACACGCGCATCCCGGTGATGGGACACGCCGACGGCATCTGCCACATCTACGTGGACGGCGCCGCCAACGTGGACAAGGCCGTGCGTGTGGTGGTGGACGCCAAGGTGCAGTACACCGCCGCATGCAACGCGGTGGAGACGCTCTTGGTACAGCGCTGCGCGGCCGATCGACTGCTGCCGTCCATCGTGGCCGGGCTCGAAGCCGAGGGCGTTGAGGTGCGCGGGACGGACGAGGTGCGCGCCATCGTGGACTGCGCGCCTGCGACCGACGAGGACTGGGACACCGAGTACCTGGCGCTCATCGTCTCCATTAAGCTTGTGGAGGACGTGGACGAGGCCATCGACCACATCAACCGTCATGGCTCGCACCACACCGACGCAATCGTCACCGAGGACCAGGACACGGCCGAGCGCTTTATGCAGCTGGTGGACTCGGCTGGCGTGTACCAAAACGCCTCCACGCGGTTTGCCGACGGCTTCCGTTATGGATTTGGCGCCGAGGTGGGCATCTCCACGAGCAAGCTGCACGCACGCGGCCCGGTGGGCCTGGAGGGTCTGGTCACCTACAAGTACAAGATCTACGGCACCGACCACGTGGTGGGTGACTACGCCTCGGGCGCGCGGAGCTTCCACTTCCGCGATCTGGCGTAAGCCTGGCAGTTAGTTCTGCACAGGGCAAAAACCTTGGAGCAAAGAAGCCTCCCCGGCACACTCGCTGGGGAGGCTTCCTCGTACGCTGGCAACAGCCTTCGCGTTGCCCCTTGCGCCTGCTTTGGCGTCGGCTACCGGGCTACTGCTTGGGCACCCACACCAGTGGGTAGATGGCGCCTTCGGGACAAACGTTCATGCAAGCCTTGCAGTCGATGCAACGCGAGGTGTCGATGCGTGCCACGTTGTTCTCAACCACGATGCAGTGCTGCGGACACACGCGCGTGCACTTTCGACAGCCGATGCACGTGTTGGCGCATGCCTCCAGGGCGCGCTTGCCCATAAGCGTGTTGTGGCACAGCACAAACGACACCTCCGGCACGTCGTTCATCGCCTGCAGGCTAATGAGGTGGCGAGGGCAGATGGTGGTGCATAGGCCGCAACCAATGCATACGGCGGGGTCCACTACCGCCACGCTGTTCTTGTTGAGGGTGATGGCGCCGTAGGGGCAGGAGGCCATGCAGTCCCCATAGCCAATGCAGCCGTCGGTGCAGGAGTTCGACAGGTGTCCCATGGTGGCATACACGCGACAGCTCTCGGCACCCGTATACCCCTCTCGCTCCTTGAGCACGAGCCGCTCGCCCACGCCACGGCAGGCGACGATGGCGCGCTTTACGGTAACCTCGCCCGAATCGACCCCCAAGAGCTCGCCCAGCTGCCTGGCAACCTCGTGGCCGCCTGGTCCGCAGGCGTTGCAGGGTGCGCCCTCCAAAAGCGCCTTGGCGTACCCCTCACAGCCGGGATGGCCGCACGACCCACAGTTGGCACCGGGTAAGAGCGAGATTATGGTACCCAGACGCTCGTCCTCCTCGACCGCGAGCGCCCTGGACGCGACGACCAGGATGACGCCGCCCACGAGTCCTATGCCGGCGACGAGTGCGATGGTGAGCAACAAAGAGTCCATGCCCGTCCCCCCTATGCGCCAAACAGGTGGTCTACGACGCCCGTAAAACCCATAAAGCTCATGGCCGTGATGGCCGCGGAGATGAGCGTGATGGGCATCCCCCTAAACACCTCGGGAGGGTTCGCCTCCTCAACGCGGGAGCGTACGCCGTTGAAGATTACCATGGCGAGCAGGAATCCCAACCCGGCGCCCAGGGCGGCCACCAAGGCCTGCGGGTACGTGTACCCCTCGTCGATTACCAGAATGGTTACGCCGAGCACGGCGCAGTTGGTGGTGATCAGCGGCAGATACACGCCAAGCGAGGCGTGCAAAGAGGGGATAAAGCGCTTGAGCACCATCTCCAGCAGCTGGACGAGGGTGGCGATCACCAGGATAAACGCGATCGTTTGCAGGTACTCCAGCCCAAGCTGCGCCAACAGTTGCTGCAGGGGCCAGGTGACGGCGACGGCGACCAGCATTACGAGCGTGACGGCGGCGCCCATGCCCGCGGCGGAGTCCAGGTTCTTCGAGACGCCCATAAACGGGCAGATGCCCAGGAACTTTACCAGCACGAAGTTGTTTACCAGAATCATGCCAAACAGTATGGAAGCATACCCGGCCATCATCGATCACGCTCCTCAAGGGTCTTGCCCGCCGCGTCGAGCGCGGCCTCGAGCCTGGTGGCGACGTCCTCGTTCTCGCAGTCCTCATGTGTGGGGTCGTTGATGCCGCAGTCCAGCGGGCAGGCGGCGCACAGGCTCTGAGAAGGCCGCGAGGACGAAGGCTCGTCGTCCTTGCCGAGGCGTTTCTCGAGCCAGACCGAGGCGGCAATAAGGAAGCCGAGCACGGCGAACCCGCCGGCGGGCATAACCATAACGATCATGGGCTCGATGAAGGGCGGCAATACGGCAAAGCCCAACAGCGTGCCTGCCCCCAAAAGCTCGCGGATGGCCGACATAAGCGTGAGGACCAGGGTAAAGCCAAGGCCCATTCCCAGGCCGTCCAGTGCGGCCTGCGCGGGCCGGTGCTTGGAGGCATAGAGTTCCGAGCGGCCCAAGACGATGCAGTTGACCACGATGAGCGGCAGGTAGATGCCCAGGGCATCGTCGAGTGCGGGGACGTAGGCCTTGGTGAGCATCATCACCAGCGTCACGAAGCTCGCCACGATGGTGATGTAGGCTGGAATGCGCACGGACGAGGGAATGCACTTGCGCAGCAGCGAGACCACGACCTCCGAGCACACGAGCACGAACGTCGTGGCAAGGCCCATGCCGATGCCGTTGACCACCGCGGTGGAAACGGCGAGCATGGGGCACAGTCCCAGCATCTGCCGCAGCGCGGGATTCTCGTCGAGCAACCCGCGTCTGAGGATGCTTTTGGCGGTGTCGCCCGCAGGGGTGTTGGTGGTAGCCATCAGCGCACCTCCTCGTAAGCCTCGACGGCCGAATTGAATGCCGAGAGTACCGCCTTGGACGTTATGGTGGCACCACTGATGAGGTCCACGTCATTCTCGCCCAAGAGCTCGGCGGGCTTGTCGGCGTATTGCTCGAGGTATGTGGGATCGCAGGCCTTCGAGCCCAGACCGGGCGTCTCCTCGTTGTCGATGGCCACGAGGTTGATCACGGACCCGTTGGCGTCGAACGCAACGACCAGGGGCACCTGTCCGCCATAGCCCCTTCCCTGAGAAATGATGATGTGGCCAACCGTGTTGTGCGAGTCGTCCAGCGCACGTATCGCCTGGATGCAGGTTGGTGAGGTGTAGCCCGTGTCCTCGAAGGTGCTGGCTTCGGGGCACAGGGCCGCATAGATCTCGAGCGCCTCCCGCTCCTCCGCAGCGACGATTACGGGCTCGGTCACTTGATGTACGATGCCCAGCAGCGTCGCGGCAATCACGCAGATGGTGACGAGCACCACGACGGGCAGCACCGAGGATGTCTTCTTGCCGGCCATGCGCTACCTCCCCTCGCCGTCAGCAGGTTGCCTGCGCCGCTCTCCGCCCACCGGCGTGTTGGGGGTGAGGGCATCGATGTGGGGAACCAGGAGGTTCATAAACAGGATGGAGTAGGCGACACCCTCGTTGAGGTTGCCCCAAAAGCGTATGAGGCAGGTGATGAGGCCGCACCCCAAGGCAAACACCAGCTTGCCGCGGTTGGTGGTTGGCGTGGTGGTGTAGTCGGTCGCCATAAAGAAGGCACCAAGGAGCAGACCGCCAGAGAGTACCTGGGCGATTGGGTCGCGTCCGGTGAGCAGACTCATGGCGCATACCGTGCCCACGTATGCGGCGGGGATGTGCCACGTGATGGTACGGGTTGCCAGCAGGTAGATGCCGCCGGCCAGGATGGCCAGGGCGCTCGTCTCGCCCAGGACGCCGGCGTGCGTACCCAGCATGAGGTTGACGAGCGACGTCGGCGCTGCCGAGGAGGCAAGCGGCGTCGCCGAGCTCACCACGTCGGCAAAAGGCGCCATGGCCGGCGCCGCATAGGTGGTCATGGCCACGGGGAATGCCACGGCCAAGAAGATGCGCGCCGAGATGGCGGGGTTCGCAATGTTGCGCCCTATGCCGCCAAAGAGCTCCTTGTTGATTATGATGGCCACGAACGAGCCGATGACCACCATGTAGAGGGGCAGCGTGGAGGGCACGTTAAAGGCCAGCAGCACGCCCGTGACCGCGGCCGAGAGGTCCCAGGCGGTGTTGGGCGTCTTGCGGATTCGGCACCACAGGTACTCGAAGCCCACGCACGAGACGACCGCGGCGAGCAGCAGGGCTGCGGCCGGCACCCCAAAGAGCAGGATTGCGGCCACGACCGAGGGCGCCAACGCTATGAGCACGTTGCGCATGATTACTTGCGTGGTAACCGGGCTCGTGATCTGCGGTGCGGTGAGCAACAGCAGGGGAGTGTGTTCCTTGGTATTCAACGTGCTAGTTCCCCTTTCGTGCCTTGCGCTGCTCGGAGCGAAGCAGGCTTCGAGCAAGACGGACCGATGCGGCGAGCGGCTGCTTGGCCGGGCAGACGTAGGAGCAGGTGCCGCACTCCACGCAAAGATCGGCCATCAGCCGGTCCAGGGCCTTGACGTCCGTATGCTGGTACGCCTTTTGGATGGCTATGGGAGTGAGGTGCATGGGGCACGAGTTCACGCAGGCATCGCATTTTATGCATGCGGTCGTCGGCGGCAGCTGCGAGGCGGCCTTGCCCAGCGCGAGCAGTCCGCTGTTCTGGCGCACGATGGGGCTTTCGAGCCCAACCTGCGTCACGCCCATCATGGGCCCGCCGATAATCACCTTGCTCGGCTCTTCGGTGAGGCCGCAGTAGTCCAGAATCTCTCCAATGGGCGTGCCAATAAAGACCTCGAGGTTCTGGGGATGCTCCACGACGTCGCCCATCACGGTTATGCGACGTTTGGTAAGGGGCATGCCGTCCTGCAGGAAGCGGCCGACCTGCGACATGGTGGTTACGTTGAACAGCAGCGCGCCCACGTCGGTAAGATGGCCGCCCCGTGGTACGGAGCGACCGGTGACGTTGCGCAGGATCACGCGGCTCGCGCCCTGTGGATACCGCGCAGGCAGGACGAACACGTCAATGCGGTCATCGCCTGCCGCAGCCTGCCTGAGCGTCTCGATGGCCCGGGGCTTGTTGTCCTCTATGCAGATGAGTGATTTGCCCACGCCCGACAAGTCGAGGCAGGTTGCGATGCCCGAGATGATGGTGTCGGGATGCTCCACCATCTCGCGGTAGTCGCTGCACAGGTACGGCTCGCACTCGGCGCCGTTTACCAGCCAGCAGTCGATGTTGGAAAGGTCGGTGTCCATCTTGAGCCACGTGGGGAAGCCGGCGCCTCCCAGACCCACGATGCCACTGTGCCTGACCGCTTCGACCAGGCTTGGGTAGTCGGTTACCTGCGGTGGCCGTATGGCCTCGTCGACGGTTTGCTCGCCGTCGGGGACGATGACCACCGCCTGGTCGGACCTGCCGTCCGAATAGTGGATGGCCCGAATCTCCTTTACCGTGCCCGAGACTGGGGAGAAGATGTCCGCGGTCATGCGGGCGTCCACATGACCCACGAGCGTTCCCACGTCCACGTGCTGTTTGCGCTTTACCTGTGGAAGGCATGCCGCACCCACGTGCTGGCGCATGGGCAGCACAATGCTGTTTGGCAGCGGCATGACGCTTGTTTCCATCTCGGCCGTTGCCTTGTTATGCGGTATGTAGATGCCTTGCAGTTCCACCTTGTGCGAGCGTGCGCGAACGCCAGCCCAAAAGTGACCCATTGACTCTCCGTTTGCATGTTGTTTGCCTGCGGTTGATTTCTCGAAAAAGCATTATAGCTTATGCTGTGCGAGACCGTCGGCCAGGCCGCAAAGTAACGCTACGGGTCCGGGCGGCGCATGCGCTTTGCCTCGACGAACCACTTCTTGCGGTAGTCGTCGTAGTAGAGGTACGTTTGTTTGCCGCCCACCAGAATGGTGTAGCGCATGCCGGTTCCCCCGGTCTTGAGGGAGTGGGCCTGGCGCCGGTTGGTTACCTTGTCGATGGCAAACCTGCGTCCGTCGTCCCACACGATGTAGAGGGGAGTGACCAGTGCGTCCGCCGTGGTGAGGCTTACCACGTCCACATACTTCTTCTCGCGGTCGGGAAGACCGCCGTATACGCCGGTGTTGGCGATGTTTCCCCTGTCGCTCATGGCAGCGGCGCCTCCTTTGCCTCCACGAACCAGCGGTCCCCCTCGCAAAACAGGTGCGTGGCGACCGTTCCCACGCGTACGGTGTAGCGCATGCCCGAGCCGTCAAAGCGCTTTGACGACGCCTTGCGCGCGTCGAGCACGCAGACGATGGGGTAGTGCGTCCCGTCCTCCCACACGATGGCGAGCGGGGTCTTGGTTCCGTCCGCCGCTATGTCCACAATCACCTCAACGTACTGCTTGTGTCTGCCAACAACGCCTCGCACGTTGCCTCCTTCCCCCATAAGGAACAGCTGTTCGATTACATTGTACTCCCTCTGGGGGACAGAAAAGGAAAAATGCGAACAGATGTTTTGGTTGTACAAAAGGGACAGTCCCCTGGACACAGGGGACTGTCCCTTTTGTCCAGGGGACTGTCCCTTTTGTCCAGGGGACTGTCCCCCGCGTACCACGAGTGCGTTCGGGCTACTGCCCCGGCTGCTCGATATCCACCTGGTAGGAGTGGTAGGTGATCACGATCTTTTGGTCGTGGGGATACGACGACTCGGTGGTGAACTCCGTGGTCCCGTTTACGGTGACCTTCTCGACCTCGCCGTCGTTGTGGAACAGACCCACCATGAGGTCCTCATGGGGTTCAGCGACCACGTTGGTAAAGCCCGCCTTGGTAAGTAGGTCCATAACCTCCCGACAGTCTCGGCCTACGAGGTCGTCGGACTCCGCCGGCATGCTCACCAGGTCGGATTGCTTAACGGGATTATCCTGCGCCGGCTGCCCTTTTCCGCAGGCAGGTAGGCACACGCAGAGCGCCGCTGCAAGAACTACGCATATTGCATGAGCAATGCCAACACGTTTCATTATAGACCCCTCTCGTTTCCCGCCTTATTTTACCCCAGTAGCGGGCTGTTATCGTTGATACGGCCCGCGGAAGTGATAGAATCTGCTCTCTCTTGCAAAGGCAGAGGCTTTTTGTTGGTCTAGACGAAAGGAGACCCATGAAAAAGTACATTGCAGAGTTTATTGGCACGATGGTCCTGGTAACCATGGGCTGCGGCACCGCCATGCTCGTTGGCTGCGATGCCGCGAGCGGCAGTGGTTACCTGCTTACCGCCCTCGCGTTTGGCCTGTCCATCGTTGCCATGGCCTACAGCATTGGCAACATCTCGGGCTGCCACGTTAACCCCGCCGTCTCGCTCGGCGTGTACCTGAGCGGTGGCATGGACAGCAGGGACCTTTTGGGCTACATCGTCTCTCAGGTGCTTGGCGCGCTCGCGGGTGCCCTGCTGCTCCTGGGCATCTTTGGCATGGGTGGAGTGCCCGACCTTACCGGTGGCCTTGGCAGCAACGGGCTTGCCGGAGTCAACGGCAACATGATTGCCGGCCTACTCGTGGAGTGCGTGCTCACCTTCATCTTTGTGCTCACCATCCTGGGTGTGACCTCCTCCAAGTTCAACCACGCCCCGCTCGCTGGCCTGGTAATCGGTCTCACCCTCACCTTCGTGCACATTCTGGGCATTGGCCTTACCGGTACCTCCGTCAACCCGGCCCGCAGCTTTGGCCCCGCCCTCGTGGCCGCCTTCACGGGCAACGGCAGCGCCATTGCCTGCCTGTGGGTCTTTATTGTGGGACCGCTTGTGGGAGCTGCGCTGGCCGCCTTCCTGTATCGCTATCTGGAGTCCGACGCGGCATAAGGCACCGTCGTTGCCTCACCGCTGACTCGAAGTGGTACGAGGGGACAGTCCCCGGTATACCGGGGACTGTCCCCTCGTACTACTAAGCGCAAAACGGCTCGTCGCCGTAGAACTCGTGGCGGTTGCGGCCGTGCTTGTTGTGATTATGGCAAACTCGTCGCCTGCCTCGCGCTGCAAGAGCCAGTCGAACGCCCCGCGGTCGAACAGGCCCAATCTATGCGCCAGACCGCCCGCGCTTTAAATAAGCGGACGAGACGGGGAACGAGAAGTACGTGTTGGGATACGGCTCGCGCCTCAGCGTAAAGTGCCACCATTCACATGCATAGGGCTCGAACCCGTTGCGCACCATCACGCGCTGCAGGATCATGCGGTTCTCGTACTGTTCGTCGGTAATGTCGCGGCAGTCCGGGTGCGAGAGCTCGCCAAAGTAGTCGAACGGGCTACCCATGTCGACCTCCTTGCCCGTGGCCATGTCGAGCAGGGTGAGGTCCACGGTGCTTCCGCGACTGTGGCTGGATTCCTTGGCGATGTAGCCCAGCGAGATGGTCTCCTCCTTATCGATGGTGGGGTAGAAGTACGGCTTCATGCGGATGTCGGTGTCCTCGAGCGCCCAGAACACGAATTGCCGTACCGCCGCTGTGGGTCGGTATGCGTCAAAGATCTTAAGGCGGTAGCCCATCACGTTGAGCTCGTTGCTGGCGCTCTTGAGGGCGCGCGCGGCCTCGGCCGTTAGTATGGCACACGGCTCCTCGTACCCGTCGATGCGCTCCCCCACAAAGTTGTAGGTGGAGAAGTAGCGAATCTCCTGGATGATTTGCGGCACGTAGTCGGACAGCAGCACAAAGCCCGAGGGGTCGTTCGTGTAGTCTTGGGAGTTCATGTGAGGTCCTCTCTGTGGATGGTCTCCCTACCATACCATCTTTTGGTGGGCTGGTTGGCGTTGTGACTGCCCATCAATGGGGGACCCCTCTGATGGGCGCCGTCCTCAGGTAAGGCCAAAGTGGGCGATGGCCCGTGCAAGGCCGTCGTCCAGAACGGCCGAGGTCACGTAGGTGGCATGTTCCTTGACGTTCGCCTCGCGTGCGTCACCCATAACGATCGCCTCGTCGCATGCGTCGAGCATCTCCAGGTCGTTCGAGCTGTCGCCAAACCCAAAGGTACGCACTTGGGACAGCGTGAGATGGTCGAGCAGGACCTGTATGGCCGTCGCCTTGTTGACCCCCTTGCACGAGATTTCGCCGCCAACGACCGACTGGTCGCCGTGTGTCGCTGGCACTAGGTAAAAGCGGTTGCCAAACGTGGCCTCAACCTCCTCGAAGGTGAGTCCGCCGTTCCAGACCCTAAAGCACAGCTTGTTGACGGCGTCCAGGTTGGCTTCCTCAATGGGTTGGGCGATGGTGTGCCAGTCCTTGCGATGTGCCACGCCCCACGTGCGGCGCGCATGCTCGAAGAACACCTCGTCGAAGTAGATGCCCTCGTTGGACTCGAGATAGTAATGGGCGCCGTGCGCGCGCAAGTATTTCACGAGCTCGTGGACTGCGGTGGCCCCCAGCGTGCGGTGGAAGATTACCTCGTCGCCGACGCTTACCACGCCGCCCGAGGCGCCAATGATCCCGTCGATGGCGAGCGGCTCATCGGTGAGGTTAGAGACAAACCGTGCGTCGGCGAGTGAGCGCCCAGTGCACAGGTAGATGAGCGCGCCGCGATCATGCGCACACGCCAAGGCATCCGTGGCAGACGGCGGAATGTACTGTTGGCCATCCTTTCGCGCAAGCAGTGTGCCGTCAACGTCGACGAACAGCAGGTTGGTCATGGTGTTGGCGCCCCTCTCCGTTGGCTGTAGATCCCATATCCCATGGCACAGATAAGGCTGAACGCCCCAAGGGCAATGCCGGCGATGCGGCCTCCCGTGCTGGCAAACAGTTCCATAACCAGTGGCTGCACGAGCATCACGCCGTACCACCCGGCAACCATGGTGCCGTAGCGCTCGCTGGGAACGAGACCGTGCGACGCTCCCTCCTCGGCCCAAATTATCTTCCATGCCTCGGCGAACTTGACGCATATGGCCACGATGACTACTCCGGCAATGACCCATGCCAGCGACTGGTTGACCGCGGCGACCAAGAACACCATGCCAATGCAGGCGACGCTGATTGCCGCCGCCGTCCGCTGGCCCATGCGAGCCCGAAGGGCGAGCATGTGCCCCGCCAGCAGGTACACCACGAGCTGCGCTGCCACAAACAGGTTGGTGATCTCCATCTTCGAGAGACCCATACCAGCCGCGTACAGGGGAAACACGAGCGACTGGTAGCCCGAGGCGCAGGCGGCAGGTAGCATGACCAGCGCAAGCAGCGCGACGACGGGGACGCTGCGCGCAAACGACATGGTGGCTTTGGCGCGACCCTCGTCCTGCGTGACGGGGATTGCGTGGATGGTCTTCGCCGTCTTTGGCGCGGTGCCAAAGAAGATTGCTATCCACAGTGTTGCGAGCAGGGCGGCAAGCGCATACACCCACCCGTTGCCCGCAAGCGCGCCAACGTAGCCGCCGGCGACCGCGCCCAACGCGGCGCCCGAGACGCCAATGAGCGAGACGCCCCGTGCGCCACGGTCGCGTACGTCGGGGTCCTTGGCAACGGTGGGCAACATCGCTCCCAAGGCAAATAGCATGCCCAGAGGTACCGAGAGTGCCAGCCGGCTGCAACAGTATGCGGCAAAGGAACCGCAGGTCACGGCAGCCATCACGGCAAGCGACAGAACGACGGCCACGGCAAATCCGCCAAGCACCAGCCTCCTGGGGTCAACGCGTGCCGCCAGGGTGGGCATGAGCCAGGCTCCCAGCAGCATTCCCAGCCGCAGGCAGGCAACGGGTAGGGCGAGCATCAGGGCGCCCGTACCCACGCCCGAGCTGCTCAACATGTCGCGTGCGATGAGGACGATCATAACGGCATCGGCGCTGGTAACGAGCGTAGAGGCGAACGTCAGGGGGCGTGCGAGGCCGGCAAGCGCATCGCACGGCTCATCGTGGGCTGCGAGCCGGCTCCTCACGAGGTCCGACCCGCATCCCCGAATCTCGGAATAGCAGAGGTAGATGACCAGCAGGGTTACCAGAAGTGCAATTGCCACCGACATCTTGTTTGCCCCCACGCGGGAGGTGAGCGTCTCTAGGTTGCTACCAAGCTCCACTACGGCAACGGGCTTCCCGCTTGCCTTGTCCAATATGGGGACGAGCCGATAAATGGTCGTGTCGTTTCGGTTGAGGCCAACGCGCACGGAGTTGTCGACTTTCCCCGTGGTGAGAGCCTCCTGCACCTGATCGCGCATAGCGCTCTTGGGGACGGCGGATCCAAACACGTTGCCAGCACCAAAGTCCAAGACGTTATAGATGCCCTGGCTGTCCTGTCCGTACATGTTGAAGTACAGGCCGATGTCGTTGCGCGATGCCGACTCGCACAGGGAGTACAGGTACTCCGTTGCGTGTGGCAGGGCGTCCAGGACGTCCGCACGACCCTCTCGCATGGCGTTGCGATCTTTGGTAATCAGCGTCACACTCTCGCGCAGCTCGGTTGGACAGGATAGGATGAGGGTGTCGGCGAGGGTGTCTATCTCGTTGGACCGCACCTCGATGGCTCGGTCTGTCATGTTGTTCATAAACAGCATGACGCCCGAGACTATGGCAGCCGACACGGCCGCGATGCCCAGCATGGAACCCAGTTTGCTCGTCTCTCCCGTGCGCACGGCCGTGCGCACGTTGCGTACCATAAGCGCCACGCCCAACACGACCAGCAGCAGACCGGAACACCACACGGCGGTACTGCGCACCAAGAGGAGGGGTGCCAGTCCAACCGTCGTTATCGCACGTTGCGGGGATGTCCCGTCCCGCATGACGACCACGCCGTTCGTGCGGTCGCAGGCAGCCAACACCGACCCGTTGGAACTTACGGACGTGTACGCAAAGTCGCTAAGCAGCGTTTGCCTGTTGCCTCCTGTTGCCGTTACCGCCTTCGACTGGTCCACGCACGCCAGGACTTGTCCCTGCTGGTCTATGGCGGCGCTGAGGACGGTGCCCAGCTCGGGCAGGGTTCGCTCTGTCTCCTCGCCGTGCCGCGTGGTGAGCAGGCCACGAAGATCCACCGAGCAAAGCGTGTCGCTGTTGTGGTCGTAGCACGTGTCGTTCAGCGATGTTTGCGCAATGCGGCGCGTAAACAGCGTCTTGGGTCTGTGCGAGTGGGACAGCTCCACGACCGTGACCATGCCAAGGTCCGTGAATGCCCCTTTGGGCGTAATCCCCGAGACGCAGGCATACACGCAGCCCTCGCCGGGGCAAAGGCCCGTGATTGCCGGGCTGGAGGACTGGGCGTCTGAGGCTCTGGTAATGGAGAGCACCGACCCCTGATACATGCCCGTTGGAGAGAAGCGCAGCACGTGGTCCGACGAGATGAGCGAGGTGTCGCCGGCGGCCTTGGTGCCCGCGACGTACACGGAGTCGCCGCAAACGCAGACGTTGCACACGGTGTCGATGGGAGTGCTGGTGGAGGCGAGGTCCACGATGCCCGTTACCTGGTCGCGAGCATCCAGGAACAGCAGGCGCTTGGACTGGCTGTCGGCTATTACACCCATGCGCGTGGTTGCGCTCGCGCAGGCGGGGGAGTCGAGCTCCACGACGGGATGGAAGGGTGGCGGCAGGGGAGAGCCCACTGCCGAGAGGGCCAACACGAGCAGGACGAGCGCGCCGACTGCGATTATGATGGCCTTCGTGCCCTTGGGCATGGTGCTTCGTCCCTTCCTCGGGTGCTGCAGTGTCCATAATAGCAGTGTCCGTTTGGGGCAGAGCCGCCTCGCAAGCTTTCGTTCGTGCGCCCCAGCGAGAGTAACCCTCTTCCCAAGCGGACGCAGCCCTGTGCTATTGTGGTGTCCGTCTGGAGGTGAACCTGTGGTCGAAACCTGCTATACCGTGCCTGGTGCCCCGTACTTGGCGCTGCTGTCCGACTTGCACAACGGGGATTACCGGCCGGTGGAAGAGAGCCTGCGCAGGCGGCAGCCCGAACTCATCTGCGTTACCGGTGACCTCATCTATGGGTCGGCGGAGGAGGACGGGGCGTCGCCGCTGCGCACGCAGCCAAACGCGCTGGCGCTGTTGCGGGCCTGCGCCGCCATCGCGCCCACATACGTGAGCTTGGGCAATCACGAGTGGATGCTGGACAAGCGAGACCTGAATGACATGGTGAATACGGGCGTGGTCCTGCTGGACAACGGCTGGATAGAGCAAGACGGTCTCGCCATAGGCGGGCTGACCTCGGGGTATGTTATGAGGTATCGGCGTCGCTTGGCCAACCTTACGGAAGAGGAGCGCAACGCGCACCGATATCCCAAGGGCATCGGAGTCGCGGGCATCGTTCGTTCGCCTGCCGAGCTCCTGATGGAGCGCGTGCCCGACGACGACTGGCTCGAGGCGTTTGCGTTGGCGCCTGGGTATCACATCCTCCTGTCCCACCACCCAGAGTATAGGCGCCTCGTCCCCAAGGGCATCGAGCTCATGCTCTCGGGACATGCGCACGGCGGGCAATGGCGCGTCTTTGGGCACGGGGTCTACGCCCCAGGCCAAGGCGTTTGGCCCCGCCTTACGAAGGGCGTCTACGACGGGCGGCTGGTGGTTTCGGCCGGCCTTGCCAACACCGCACCCGTGCCGCGATTCTTCAACCCTACCGAGGTCGTGTACCTGAGGGGATAGCCGTCGGGGGGAGGGAGTCCCCCCGACGGTCACTTGCGGCCTCACGCGGCGAGGGCGACGTTATGTCGATGACGTCTAACGTTACGCGCGAACGGACTTCTTGGGATCGATTGTCATGGACTGGAAGCGATTCGCCATGTACTCGTCGTCAAAGTTCTTGGCGTAGAACTCCTCGATTCCTGGCGCTGGTACATGGCCTGCCTTGCGCGCGCCCCAATTGTCGAGTGCCTGCAGCGTCATCACGCAGTCAACCAGCATGAGCGTGGCGCACACGAGCGTGACGCTGTAGCGCAGCTTCCAGGGAATGAGGTTGAAGAACCGCAGGAACACGGGGAGCAGCAGCTTGATCCACGCGGTGCCAAGCACGCCGAACATGGAGGCGAAGAGCAGGCAGGTGCGTCCGCCAAACAGGTCGCCCAAAAACTCGTTGGAATAGTCCCAGGCCTTGGCGCCAAACGCCACTTCCATAAACCAGCTGACAAAATACTCGAAGCCACCGCCGATTATGGTGCAGACAACGAATATGAGTATGATGTTGCGATCCTTAAAGCGGTTGAGTGCCATGGTCATGAGCACACCGCCGATGCCGTAGATGGGGGAGAAGGGACCCCAGAGCAATCCGGCGCGATCCTGATAGACGCCAGGCTCAACGATGACCATATGGTAGATGACCTCGACGATGAGGCCAACGACGCAACCGACCACGAATATCCAGAACAGGTTAAAGAAGTCGAGGCGAATATAGCCTTTGCCGGGGTCGGCCAAACCGAGGGTACCCCGTTTTGCGTGGACTTCCGTATCCAGCTTGCGCAGGTCGGCCTGCAGGTTCGACTCGTTTGCGAGCGAGGGGTTCAGGTAGGCCGAGATTGCCACTTGGACCGCGAGCTGCACGAAGTTGAACAGGAGCTCCCAGCCAATGCCATACAGCATGAACTCGCAAACCAGCGAGACTGCGGTCAATACGATGTTTACGTTGATGAGCGAGCTGGCAGCCCCCCGCTCGCCCTTGATAAGACGTATCCCCACAAAAAACGAAATCACCGTGGAAACGAACGAGCAGGTCGTTGCTATGCCAATAACGACTGCGGTGGTGGTGGTTATCTTGCCCAACTGCTCCTCGAGCCAGCCACTGTGAAGCATGGGGAGTAGGGCCATGATGCCTCCGGCTATGCCAAGGAGGCTGACGAGGATGAGGAGGATGCTATAGACGCGTACCAGAATGGGAAGCTCCGAGAAGGTCAGGCCCTTCATGCGATCGCGCACGATCCTCATTATCTCGTGGCGCTCTTTGGTGGTAAGCGGCCGCTCCTCGCTGCGCTCGCGAGCTGCGGCAAGAATGGTTTCCACGTCCTGTTCGTCGAGCAACCCGTCGGACACCACGTCGCGGGTTACTTGCAATACATCTATTTCTGCCATGTGCCGTCCAATCCTGCCGCGTATAAGCTTGCGGCATTCAGTCTATCATGCAAAGCCGCCTTGTACCAACCGCCAACTGGCGGACGTTTGCGGGTCGTCCAGAATGTGCCGTCCTATCAAAGGGGGTGACCCCCATTGAAATGCCGCTTGCGGCAATCAATGGGGGTCACCCCCTTTGATAGGTCACTGGTGCCGACGCTACTTGCGGATGTGCTGGGACAGGCTTATGCCAAAGCCGGAAGGCGAAATAAGGAGTGTGGCCTTGGAGGTCCCGGTGTCGGTGGCTTGGCCGTTGTTGACGTCCTTAAAGCCCTTGGAGACGAGGAGATCGTAGGCCTCGTCGAAATCACGCACGTTCATGCGAATCGCCGTCATGTCCTGGGGCATGCTGTCCACCTGCGTGACGTCCACGCGGAAGTCCTCGCCGTACTTGAGGTCGTAACTCGTAAAGCTTCCGTCAGCTCCCTCCTTGGAGTGTGCCTGCGTGAAGCCGAGCTCCTCGAACAGAGGAACGATTTCCGCGGCATTGGTCGTAAGGATGATGGGGTTGAATGCGGTGATCTTCATGACGGGTCTCCTTTGCTCCTTATCGGCGTTGGTCGTCGGACACAGCATGCAGCATTGCCGACCAGCGCTTTTGCAATGCCATGAGAATTATACATGCAATAACGCTGAGAAGTGCGCCCATGCTGACGTCGCTCAGGAAGTGGGCGCCCAGAATCATGCGGCAGGCCATAACGGTGAGGGCGAAGATGAACTCGACCACAAGGGCGATGCCCAGCTTCTTTTGCAGGCTGGGGTAGACCAGGCTCAGACCATAGAACGCGCCAAGGACGGAGGCCGCCTGCAGGGAGTGACCGCTGGGGAAGGACTTGAACGCGTCCTTCTCGATGCCATGTGCTGCCATGAGTTCCGGGGCGCCCGAGAACTTGCGGTACCAGGGACAGAACTCGATGCCATCGTATCCCGCGAACAGCAGCCGCGGACGCGGACGAGACATGAAGTTCTTTAGGAGCTCGACAAGCAGAAACGAGAACGCCAGCACCACGGTTACCACGAGCACCTGACGCGCCAGGTCCTTGGCATCGTTCGCTTTGCCGGCATTAAAGCCCACGGCGCACAGGCCGGCGCCGATTACCGCTCCGATGCCGAGCCGAACGGCCGTGGGGAGTTCGCTGCCAACTATGCCGCCGAATCCGTCCAGTATGGAGAGCACCGATTTCGTGATCAGGGCGCCAAAGAGCATTGCAAGCAGTGTGCACAAGATGGCGCCCGCGACACGGAGCGCCGGCGTTTTTTGGCTGGCAAGGCAACGTTGCATGAGCACGCCCATAAAGATGCAGGCGGGGTAGACCAACGGAAAGAGCCCCAAGCTCGAGACGAAGATGACGGCAGGGTTGTTTGGCGCATAGATGGCCTGGGCGATTTGCAGGTCCGCAAACGTACCTACGCCCAGCAATACCACAAGCACCACGGCGAATGCCCCCATGCCGCGCGTAAGGAGGGAGCGCTGTTCCTCACTCAATGCAAACACCAACCTTTCGTGACGTTGGGATGCGCCCTTGCGCAATACCAGCCTGATTATACATCCCGAAAATGAGAAAAGGGATCAGGCCCCTTTTCTCAAAAGGTGCCGTAAGAATACACCTCGTGGATCTCGTGGTCATAGCCATCGTAGAAACCGACCGGCATACCCTGCACGATTCGTGCGCCGCGGTTGTACAGCACAAGCATCTCGTCCGATTCCTTGTTAAAGCTCAGGCCCTCGATTTCGCCTTGTCGTTGGACGTCGTCGAGCGTCCTCGCGAGTCTCACCTGCGCTTCGGATGCCCCGTCAGCCAGCGCGAAGCAGTAAACGTGGTCTGGGGCACTTTGGTCGGCATCGCCATCATCGGCGGTGAGGTAGTACGTGCCGTCGTGGTACGCGATTCCCTGTATCCATTTTGGGGAAGGGGAGAGTCGCACTTTACCCAGGTATTCGCCCGTATCGAGACTGTAGTTGTAGATATGGTTGCCGGTGTCGGTCCATGCGCACATGGTCACGACCCTCGTGTCGGGATTCACACAGATGCCGCTGCACTCATCCTGGCCGCTTTCCCGCTCGAAGTTGAACGTGCGCTTGAGTTCCAGCGTGTCCCCGTCGTAGATGGCAATCTGAATGTTCGAGGCAACGCCATCTTCGAAGAGCTCCACCCCGCAGTACACCTCGTTGTCGTATACATCAATATCGCCGATGTGGTTCACCTCGAGCTGGTATCCCTTATCGAAGGGGGCATCGTTCACCTTCAGGCGGTTCCACGCGCTGTCGTATTTCGACAGCGTGGTCGATCCGCTAATCCAATACGATCCGTTCTCGGTCGCGACCCCCTGCCTGCCGTCGACCTCTACGGCCTTGGTGAGAGATTTCGGTTGGGCGTTCTCGCCATTCTCAGTGTTGGGAGCGGATGTGCTTTGCGCGCATCCCGCCATAGGTAAAACGACGGCCAGCGAGACGGCAAAGAGCGCGATTGCGCTTTTGAGCCGCTGGTATACCGGGCGCATATGGCTGCGAATGCTGCTTTGCGTCGTGTTCTTCCGTTTCACTGTGGCTCCTCGTAAGAATGGGGTACACGTCTGCTTTCACACCATGGTACCGCGTGTCGAAAGGTGCGGCGAGAAAAGGGGCCAAACTCCTTTTCTCAGCTTCTCGTATCCTGGGAGCCTGGGCATAACTGCATACGAGCATATGACCCATCGAAGGGCGGCACATTCTGGGCAGCCTGTGAAAAGTAACGGACGGACCGTGAACCGATACGGGAGCGCACTATAGATTCTATTGACCAGCAGCCCGATCCACCGCGTTGACGAAGTCATTTGGGTGCTCGGAGTGGATATCGTGGCCAGACTCGATCTCGATGGTCTCGCAGTGCGGAATGGTCTGCTGCACGCGCCTCACATCCTCGTCGGTCGTGGCCGCATAGAGCACTCCGTCCTTCCCGTAGTTCGTCTTGGCTTTTAAAAAGACGACGGGGCACTCGATTTGTTTTAGCATAGCTTCTTGGTCAATGCCAGCCATCCAGCTGCCGTCGTAGAACGAATCGCCAAAACGCGGGTCCCAGTCGTCCATAAAATACATGCCGCGGGTCCAAGCTCGTGGAACCCAGGCATTTGTCACGTGCTCATGGGGATGCTCCGCGCAGAACGCGGCTGTCTGCTGCGCCAGCATCTCCTGTAAGCCGCCGAACAGACCAAAGAGATAGCTGTGAGAGGCATACCATGCCGGATAGGCAGTGACTTCGTTTTGCTGCAGGAACGAGTGCGCGATGATGTAGCCGTCATGCCAGGCAAACGTGCCCGCGCCCTCCTGTGCCTCCTCGGGCGTTACGCGGAACAGTGGCGGATCCTCCAACATGCATGCAGATACGTGCTCACGGTCGTTGGATGCCACGTAGGAGGCCAAGACCCCGCCTGACGAGTGGCCCGAAACGACGTAGTTTTCGCCGATGACCTGACCTGCGAACGCGATGAGCTTGTTGCCGTTTACCGCGCACGAGTAGAGCGCGGGATCGTGTGCGGACTCGCCGTGACCAAAGCAGTCGACCGCGAACACGTGATATCGTTTTGCCAGCTCGGGCAAGGCGCTCGCGTAGTCCTCCCATTCCACACCCTGCCCGTGGATGAGCAGAAGCGCCGGACCGTTGTTTGGTCCCTCCGCATAGTTTATGGTTGAGCCATCCACCTCGACCTGCTGCTCCAAGAAGCCCGATTCATACGCCTTCGCAATCAGGCGTTCCTCGGTATGCAGGTTGTCGTCGCGATAAATCAAAACCGCGCCAGTGGCAACAACGGCGACCACGGCAAGGGCTGTGCCTATAACTTTGAGTGCTTTGTGTCTGCGCGCCATGGTCTCTTCCGCCTTTCCAGCCGATGCGTCTCGCTTCGCTAAGCTTCTATAAGGAATAATAGACCTTTATTTTGCAAACACAACTGTTCACGGGCTGGCCAGAATGTGTCGATCCATCAATGGGGGTTACCCCCCTTTGCTAGGTCGCCGCCGGTCATTGATTAACGTGGCTTGTGGCCAGCCCGTGAACGGTAACCTATAGCAAAGCGCAACGGCCCATGTTTCAGTGATAAGATGGCCACATATTCAGGCAAGATGGTCCAACAGCAGAACGAAGGGAGACGGACATGGAATTTAACGACCTGACCGATGAGCAGAAGGCCAAAGTAAGAGCCTGCAAGACCGCCGATGAGCTGATTGCGCTTGCCAAGGCGAAGGGCGTGGAGCTCAGCGACGAGCAGCTTGATAGCATTGCGGGAGGCGATAGCTGGTGGTGCCCCACTGCTACCAGCTGCCCGAATTATGAAGTCATGAGGTAGGCTGTCACCTCGTCAGCGCATGGTGCATTTTTGGTGGGCGCCATGGTGAGCCATGGCGCGCACAGCAAAACAGGCCAGAGTCATAAGGCTCTGGCCTGCTGATTTGTGGTGGGCGTTACAAGATTTGAACTTGTGACCTCTTCCGTGTCAGGGAAGCGCTCTCCCCCTGAGCTAAACGCCCGTATATAGTGCCGCTCAGGCAACGAAGAACAGTATAGGGAATTGCTGCTCCCTTGGCAACCCCTTTGTTTTGGAAAAAGCTCCGATATCGGGTTTGTCCAGGCCGGTCGTCGCCCGTTGCCGGGCGGGTTCCTCTCGTCTCAACAGTGGTGCACCACTTTTGGGCGAGAAATCCCCCAAGATGTACCAGAAACAGACCCATCTTTGGTACATCGTCGTGATTGGCGGCCGGACGAAAGACGTCGTGGAGTAGTTTTTGTCGCACCGCAAACTCCTCGTCGGTAACGAGTTCTTGAAATGCTCGCAAAACCGATTCGCCCTCGTACTGCGCAATTGCCGCAACGATGCGTCGCGCGCTGGCGTTGAGCGCCGAGACCGAGCCCACATCCCTGTTGACGAATACGAACGCCAAATAACCGAGCGTCTGATAATCAAGGAGCTTGATCCTGTCTCGCTCGGGCATCTCTCCCTGATCGTGGACCGAACCGTTGTACTCGATGACGAGCCGATACTGTGTCATGGAAAAGTCGGGGGTCAGCTGTTTGCACACGATGGCGCGACGTTGTGTGGGATTGAGGTCGAGCTGTTCGTTTGCCGCAAACGCTCCCAGTTGAAGCCCACCGTAAAGCGTCGGGCAGAACAACGCGCTTCCCAAATACGACTCCTGCGGAGATCCAGAGAGCTCGAACACGTGCGGAAGGACCTCCTTAACAAGCGGCATGCCCTTTCGCTTTGCCAACCCATCCGTAAAGTCTTTCAGATCTTGGGTGCACATGGCGGTTGGTAGGTTAAAACGGCAGTTGCCGCCATGAGGGTCAAGTGGGTCGAGGCTGTATGTTCCGCAAAGCTCCAAACAAAGCTTGAGCAGTCGAAGAAAGGCCTCTTGATGGCAGAGCTTTCCGTTGCCTTGAAATCGGGTGAGCATTGCTGCCATGCCCAGAACGATGGCGGGCGGAGACTCTACGAAGAGCCTGCCGCGGACTGGCAACAGCTTGCTCGGATACCGCGGATCTGTGGACGTGACCTCCAAGAGGGCTTGCTTGGATGGGGGATACGACCTCGTGGCGAGGGTGATTCCTTGGGCCCTTGCCCGACGCGTCTGGCGCGGAACCAAGAGGTGAAGCTTACCATTGTGGGGGATACCGAGCAGGTTGCAAAGGGCGGGGATTCCCAACCTGCACAGTTTGACGTTTGGGCTCTTGGGGGGTACGGGCGTGCGGGGTCCGTCCACGTCGGTTTGCGCAAGGCGCAAGTCAGACCCGCAGCGCACGAGGCGCAGGAGCTGCAGTGAGGTGATGTCGGCGGTAAAGATGTCCATGTGGGCATGCTAGTCTTTCCAGCGAGCAGAGAATGCGCACTGAGCGCGCGCATATTTCCCGGAATTCGGCGCTGCTGGGGCAACAAGCTTGAAAAACGCACGGAACCAACGCTGACTCCACGTTCTTGGATTGCTCCCCATGTCCCGATCAGCGGTACGTTTTGCCCGGTGAGCGTGGATGCCGACGAGCTTCTCTGTGACTTTATGCATCGCGGTCCCCATTTTTGTCAGGACTTGTTGGGGACTGAGCTGGTAGGGCCGGGTGCGAGGCTCACCCAAAAGTGGTGTACCACTATTTGTCGTGAAATCCCCCAAGATGTACCAGAAACGGACCCATCTTTGGTACGTCTTGGGGTCCCGAGCGCTCCAAAGTGGTGTACCACTTTTGCCCAGACGGCCATCAGGTTTCCTTAAAGCTTGCTCGCATTGTGCGAAGAGCCAGTGCGTCTCCCCGTTCTTTAAGCGACCTTTTAAGTTCGGTAGATACATTGAAGCCGTTCGCAAGGCGAGGGCGAGAGGAGGTGGAACTATGAAACAGTCCATACGCTATCGTCACGAGTGGAAGCACCAGCTGGCATATATTGACCTCTTAACCATCCGATCGCGTGTGAGCACGGTTATGCAGCTGGACCGGCATGTCATTGGCGGAAAGTACCTCATTCGTAGCCTGTACTTCGACAACCTAGACGACAAGGCACTGCGCGAGAAGATTGACGGCGTCAACATGCGCGAGAAGTTTCGCATCCGTTTGTACAACGGCGACACTTCGTTTATCCATCTGGAAAAGAAGAGCAAGCGCGGGGGATTGGGCACCAAATACAGTGCCCTGCTCACAGAGGACGAGGCGCGCGCCATCGTGGATGGCGACATCGGCTGGATGATGGACTCGGAGCGTCCGCTCGTCCAGGAGCTGTATTGCAAGATGCGCTCTGAGGGTCTGCTCCCCAAGACGATCGTGGAGTACACGCGCGAGCCATATGTCTATGCGCCAGGAAACGTGCGCGTGACCTTTGACTACGGTCTGCGGACCGGACTTGCGCGCACCGACTTTCTTGATCCCGACTGCGTCACGATTCCCGCGGGAGACGTGCCCATACTCATGGAGGTCAAATGGGACGACTACCTGCCCTCCATCATTCGCGATTGCGTGCAGACGCCTGGCAGGCGCGTGACCGCATTTTCTAAGTATGCCCAGTGCCGCGTCTATGGCTAACGACGCGTAACCAGGATCGTTGTTTTGGAAGGAGACGACGTATGTCATTCAACGACATCTTTACCTCGAGCTTTTTGGAGAACGTGACGGCTGTGAGCATCCTCGACATGGTGCTGGCGCTCGTGTTGGCCTTTGGATTGGGTGTCTTCATCTACTTTATCTATAAGAAGTCATACTCTGGCGTGATGTATTCCTCTACCTTTGGCGTGACGCTGGTGGCGCTCACGATGATAACCACGCTCGTGATTCTGGCGGTTACCAGCAATGTGGTGCTGTCGCTTGGTATGGTGGGCGCGCTCTCCATCGTGCGCTTTCGCACGGCCATCAAGGAGCCACTGGACATCGCGTTCCTCTTTTGGTCGATAGCCGCCGGCATCGTGCTGGCTGCCGGCATGATACCCTTGGCCGTGTTCGGCAGCGTGCTGGTGGGTCTGGTAATCCTGTTCTTCGCCAACCGCAGGGACCTGAGCAACCCGTACATCGTGGTGCTTCGCTGTGCGGACCACGCCACCGAGCAGCAGGCCCTGTCCTACCTCGAGGGTAACGTGGCACGTTGTGTGGTTAAGAGCAAGACCGCCCAGCGCAACATGATCGAGCTCAACCTTGAGGTGCGCCTCAAGGATGACAACACCGACATCGTGAATGCCCTGGCCGACATCAATGGCGTGGACAGCGCCGTCCTGGTGAGCTATAACGGCGACTACATGGGCTAGGCGTCTGCTATGCGCAAGCACTTTGATGCCATCGCCCTCGTTATCACGGCGCTGACCATCGCTGTGACCATTGCGTTTGTGAATGGCGAGAAGCTGGGGATAAAGACGACGGTGGACGCTGATTCCGACGCCCACTCCGACGACACGTACTTTACTGACAACGACCTCAATGGGAGCTGGGACACGACTGGCGCAACGACCATCGCGCTGGACGGGGACACGGCCACCGTCGTGGGCTCTGGGGCGTACGTCTCGAACGGCGACGTGACCATTGCCAGCTCCGGACGGTATGTGGTGTCTGGCACGTTGGAGCAGGGAAGCCTTACCGTGGACGCAAACGCCAACTCCAAGGTGTGGATTCTGCTCGACGGCGTGAGCATTACCAACGACACAGATGCCTGCATCGTGGTTGATCAGGCGGACAAGGTCTTCCTGACGCTTGCCGATGGCACCACCAACACGCTGACGAGCGGGGAGACCTATGACGAGGTGGCGCTTGCCGACAATACCGACGGCACGATCTTCGCCCATGACGACCTCACCATAAACGGTGGGGGTAAGCTCGTCGTGACGGCGGGCTACAAGCACGGCATTTCGGCAAATGACGATCTGGTGATTGCCGGCGGTGACATCACGGTCGATGCGTCCACCGATGGCATGCACGCAAACGACAGCCTGCGCGTATGCTCGGCGACGCTCGACGTGACCGCGGGCGACGACGGTTTGGCCGTGGACGAGGAGAACGGCTACCTCTATGTGGACTCGGGCACCATTGCGGTGACGAGTGCCGACGAGGGCATGGTGGCGCCGGGCGACGTGACCATTGCCGGTGGCGGCGTGACCATCTCCACGGGTACGGACCAGGGACACCACGGCATCAAGTCGGGCGGCACATGCACGATCTCGGGTGGTACGGTCCTCATCGAGGAGTGCTACGAGGGAATCCAGGCGCTCTACATCGACGTGACCGGCGGCGACGTTACGGCGTATCCCGCAGATGACGGCCTCAACGCGAGCACCGGAGAGAGCTCGGACGCCATGGGCATGGATGGCCCCGGCGGAGGCATGGGCGGCGGCCGTGGCGCCATGGGCGGCGGCATGGGACAGATGTCCGAGGCACAGGATGGCGACACGAGTCAGGACGGAGGCGATAGCCAGGACGGCGAAGCGAGCCAAGACGGTGAGGCGAGCCAGGACACAGAGGGTGAGCAAAGCGATGTCCCGAACGACGCTGGTGCGGGCAATCACGAACCGCCCCAGATGGGGGAGCGACCCGAGGGCCAAATGCCGCAGGGCGACCGGCCCCAGGGCGACCGGCCACAGGGCGACCGGCCACAGGGCCAAATGCCGCAGGGCAGCGCGACCCAAAGCGACGCGACGGAATCCGAGAACAGCGGCACCGCGACCGTCGACACCACTATCAACACGAACACCAACACCAGCACAACGACAACCGAGCAGGCCGAGAGTCCCTGGATTCACATAAGCGGCGGAAGCATCACGATCGTGAACGAAACCGGACGTGACGCCGACGGCTTGGACTCGAACGGAGACATCATCGTTACTGGTGGAGACGTACGCGTGAGCATGAAGGGTGACGGCAGCAACAGCGCCATCGACTACGGCAGCGAGAGTGGCGGCGTGTGCACGATAAGCGGCGGCACCGTGGTGGCGTGCGGCGGATCGTCCATGGCCGAGGGATTCGACTCGTCGTCGACGCAAGGCTCCGTACTCTATGGCTACAGCAGTGGCTCCGAGGCGGGAACAACCGTGACGTTGCAGGATGCGGACGGCAACGAGCTTCTCTCGTATGCGGCGCCATGCAGCTTTACCTCCGTCAACCTCAGCTGCCCGCAAATGGTGCAGGGCGAAACCTATCGCATCGTGATTGGCGAGGTGGAAGAGGAAGTGACGCTCGACGAAGTTGCGACGACTGCAGGAGACACCGGCGACGCGCAATCAGGCATGGGTGGCCGAGGCAATCAGGGCGACCAGGGCAACGCGGGCGACCGCGAAAGGCAGGGCGGCCAGGGCAACGCGAGCGACCAGGGCAACGCGAGCGGTCAGCCGGCCGGTGGCCCGGGGGAGCGGCCCGAAGAGACGGACACGCCGGAGTCGGTTGACGACAACACAACCGTGACCGAGACGACCCAGACCGAGGCCTATACGACCGAGACGCTCATCATTTGTGGCATAGCCGTCGTAGTGCTCGTCGCGGGACTGGCCGTGGCCATCGCCTTCCGTCGGCACTAATCCATTGGATTGGCCGTTAAGGGACAGCCCCCGCATGGTACATACGCCATGCGGGGGCTGTCCCTTAACGGGCGTTTGTGCAGGTGGCTACACCAGGTCGCGAACGTCCACGTACCCGTAGCCCTCAAAGCTGTCGGCAAGGTTCTTGCAGCACACCTTGCCGTCGTAGCAGTTGACGCCCGAGGCAATAACGGCGCTATTGGCGACGGCGCCCTCAAGTCCCTGGTTGGCGATCTCCAAGCCATAGCGCAGCGTGGCGTTGGTGAGGGCGATGGTGGAGGTGCGCGCCACAGCGCCAGGCATATTGCCCACGCAGTAGTGGACCACACCATGCTCCAGGAAGATGGGGTCGTCGTGGGTGGTTACCTGCGAGGTCTCGCCGCAGCCACCCTGGTCGATGGCGACGTCCACGAACACCGCGCCGAGCTTCATCTCGGGGAGGTACTCCGCCTTAAACAGCTTGGGCGTGCTGCCGCCAGGGATGAGTACTGCGCCAATAACCAGGTCGGCGTCCAGGACGGCGCGCTCGATGTTGGCGTCGTTCGAGACGAGCGTCTGCACGTGCGAGCCAAACATGTCGTCAAGCTGCTCGAGGCGCTTGAGGCTGATGTCGAGGACCGTGACGTTGGCGCCCATGCCCACGGCAATCTTGCAGGCGTTGGTGCCCACGGTGCCGCCACCGAGCACCACGACGTTGGCCTTGGGCGTGCCCGGAACGCCGGCGAGCAGCACGCCGCGGCCGCCGTAGGTCTTCTCCAGGTACTTGGCGCCCTCCTGCACGGCAAGGCGACCGGCAATCTGGCTCATGGGGGCGAGCAGGGGCAGGCTGCCGTCGGTCTCCTGGAGGGTCTCGTAGGCCACGGCCTTAATCTTTGCGGCGAGCAGCGCGTCCATCTGCTCCTTGTCGGCGGCAAGGTGCAGGTAGGTGTACAGGATGAGACCCTCGTGGAACAGTGGATACTCCTCGGGCAGCGGCTCTTTGACCTTTACCATCATGTCGACGAGCTGCCACACCTCGCTGGCGTCCTCCATCAGGCTCGCACCTGCGGCAACGTACTCTTCGTCCAGGAAGCCCGACCCAACGCCGGCGCCCATCTCGATGTACACATGATGGCCGGCGGCCACGTAGCTCCGCACATTGTCGGGGGTGAGGCCAACGCGATACTCGTGGTTCTTGATTTCCTTAACGCAACCGATCTTCATGGCATGCCTCTCTGTGAGTGCTATAGGACAAAAAAACTCTACCGCACCTCAGTGCCTCGCATGCTTTGCGACATGCCACACGAAACCGCTTCGCAACGCTCGGCGCCCGCGGTAGTATTTTGGGGACTGTCCCCAAAATACTACCAGACGACGGTTGCGTGGCTAGATGCGACCCTCGGGCATCTCGTTAAGATAGGACTCGTCCGAGAGGTACGGCTCGGGATCGCCCTCCCAAATAACGGCACCGTCCACGATGAGCTGCTTGAGGCCGCTGATCATGCGACACACCACGTCGAACGACGGGCGCGAGTGATGCTGGTACTCCGAGATAAAGGTCGTGGAGCAAATGCGACGGATCGTGGGCAGGTCGCGACTCTTCGAGTGGATGATGGGTAGGAGCTGGATGCCTACCTCGTAGACGTCGTCGCGCTCGTCGTCCTCCTCCACGTAGGTTACGAGCTGGGCGTGCGTGTACTCCTGCGTCATGTCATCCTTGGTGTCGAAGGACTCGATAAGGCCGTCGTTGAATACGAGCAATACGTTCATAAGACGCTCCATTCTCTGTGCTTGGTAGCTGAAAAGCTCAGCTCGTATGTTTCAGTATAATGCAATGCGATTCGCTACAAGATGGGAGCGGGACATGCGTTGTCCTCACTGTGGTAAAAAGAACGTTGAGCAGGCGCGTTTTTGCGTTGCGTGTGGCGAGTCGCTTGAGGAACGCCCGGCAGTCATGCGGATGCATCCGCCCGTACCCGGGGCCGAGCCGTCCGTACCCAGCGTCCAGCAGCCGGCAGCCAATGCTCAGCAACCTGCGCTGGCAACCAAAGCGACCCGTGGCAGGAGACCCCGCAAGGGGAGGACCACCTTTGCCCTCAGTCTCCTCGCGCAGGGGCTGGTTGTGGTCTTCGAGGTGTTTGGCGTGCTCGTGTGCATGCCCCTGCATCTGAACGAGGAGTATGGGGCAACCATGGGAGGCGCGCTTGGCGTGGTCGTTGCCACGGCGCTTTTGGGCGGCATCAGCCTGTTCGTTTTTCGACGCGAGGCCTTGGCGGAGTCATTCCGGCAAGGATGGTGGTTTCTGGTAGTTAACGGTGGCCTTCTGGTGTTCTCGGTGGCCGAGCTCCTCCTGGACAGCTCGATGGTGGTGGCCGATGGCTGGCCGCTGCGCGTGACAGGCCTGTTGGTGCTGTGTCTGGCCATCGGCGTTATGGAGGAGGGCATGTTTCGCGGCCTGTTGCTGCATGGCATGCTCGCTGCCTTTGGTCGCACGTGGCGGAGCGTGCATGTGGTAATAATCGTCTCGTCGGTGCTCTTTGGCCTGGCCCACATTGACTTTGCGGCGGTGAGTCTTGCCGACCCCATGTCCGTCGCACAGGCTGTGCTCAAAACCGTTCAGACCGGCCTGCTGGGGTATTTGCTCTCCGTCCTCACCCTACGCACCAAGAGCCTGGTGGGATGCGCGGCACTGCACGGGCTGGGAGATTTTATGCTCTTGGTGGTTGCCATGGGGTTGTGCGGGGACTCGCTGGACGTCTCGTACGTGGCGAGCGGCAGCGAGGCGGTAGAGACGGCGATCTTGTATGTGGTGATCATCGCGCTCTACGTGCCGTTGGCGATTCGTGGCTATCGCCTGCTGCGCACCATCGATCCCCCGCAGTACGGGGCCTTTTATCGCGAATAGCGCATCTTTCTGCGTGTGGTGGTACGCGGGGGACAGTCCCCTGGACAAAAGGGACAGTCCCCTGGACAAAAGGGACAGTCCCCTGGACAAAAGGGACAGTCCCCTGGACACAAGGGACAGTCCCCTGGACACAGGGGACAGTCCCCCGCGTATCACTAGAGCCATTCGGCGAAGTTGAGGTACTCGATGTTGGCGAGGTCGGCGTAGGCCTGCGCCGTCGGGCCCTCGTCGTCGGGGCGGTGCCATGCGCCATCGGCATCCTGATAGCCCGTAACCGAGAGGGACGGAATCTGTCGCGTGATGTCGAGCACCGCGGCCTGGTAGTCGGTGGTTGGCGCGCCAATGAGGTCGAGCGCCTGGATGCCCAGCAAGTCTACGCTCGTGTCCTGACGCCTGCTCGTCTGTTCGCGACCGTCCACGTCGTAGTTGGCCCAAATCGTGTAGTAAGCAACGTGCTCGCGCCGAGCGTGGGCGTCCTCGTCCTCGTTTGCGTACCACGTGTCGTTGTAGTCCTTGGTGATGCTGGGCTGATGGTCGCCAAAGAACACCACAACCACGGGTCGCTCCAGACGTCGCAGCTCCTCCATAAACGCCTTGAGGTCCTTGTCGGAGCGGTTGATGCACGCGAGGTACTCGTTGAGGTTGTGGTCGGGCACCTCGCCGTCGTAGTCGGCGGGATGGTAGTCTCCGTAATACGACTTGGGTATGTTGTCCTGCTCGTACGAGCCGTGGTTTGCCATGGTGACGTCGAAGACGAACGCGGGCTCCTCGCTCTTGTCGAGCAGCTCCAGGACGCGGTCGTAGGTGGCGGCGTCGCTTACGCCGCTATGGAACACCTCGCTGTGGGGCTCATTGGGAGTCTGTTTGTCCATGGCGGGATCGGGCATGCCGCCAAAGTCCTCTATGGACAAGAACTCGTCGAAGCCAAACTGGGGATACACGATGTCACGCTTCCAGTTGGCCGGGTAGTTGGGGTGCAACGCGTAGGTGCGGTATCCCAGCGCCTTGAAGTTGGCCGCCAGCGCATCCACGCGCGAGAGGTCGTAGATCGAGTACGGGTACTTGCCTGGCCCGATGAACCCCATGGCGTTGCCGGTAAGGAACTCGAACTCCGAGTTGCACGTGCCCCCGCCGTACACCGACACGTTGAGTTGCCCGGTTGCGAGCGCGTCGCCAAGCTCCTCCTTGAGGAACTTCGGGCCCGTGTAGCCGGCATGCATGCCGTCGAAGACGGAGAGGTCCGAGAACGACTCGTCCATGATGGCGATCACCGACGGCCGGATGCGCGAGAACTGCTCTTGCGTGCGAGCGCTGTCCGCGTTGGCGGCAGCCTGTTCCCTATACGCCCGCGCATGCTCGAGGGTGAGCTCGCGGGCTCGCTCGGTCGTGTACCCGTCGGGCCTGTGGATGGGCATGTCCTGCATGACGGCTATAAACGACGGCAGAAAACCCTGCATCTGATAGTAATCCATGGTGTACCAATACTCCATGGACACCCCAAACACCCCCATGTAGCTGGGCACGAGCACCAGGGTGGCAAGCAGCCCCAGCGAGGCGACGCCTCCCGCCAGGCACACGCCGCGCGACCTTGCGTCCACGTTGTCGCGCGCGGGTGGCCGCACGAGCGAAAGCAGCGCGATGGCACCAGCGGCGCAGGCCGCTCCCAGCAGCACGTGCTCGTCGATGGCAAACACGTATTCACCCGACACGGCAGCCGCAGTCCCCAGGGCAAAGAGGTCGGTGGGAAGAATCGCCGCGTTCTTAAAGCGCTTGACGAAGTACTGGGCCAAGCCAATAAAGAAGAGGAGGGCGACCGGTAGTACGCAGGCGCCGGCATGGCGCTGCGCGAGCAGATAGAAGCCGAGCAACAGGAGCCCGGCAAGGAGCAACTCCAGCCAAAAGTGGCTGGGGCCGCCAACCGGGAGCAGGGCATTGAAGGGCGCCTCTATGGCAAAGAGCACAAACACGAGTAGGGCGAGTACCAGGCAGACGAGAATCCCTATCCGAGCCCGCTTGCCCGCTCCGTCCAAGAATCGCCATGCGTCGTCTCGCCGCTGCGCCAGTACGCCGGAGGCGGCGATGCCCGCGCAGCTCAGCGTGCCCAAAAACCACGGCGCCTCTCCCTCGACCATGCCCAAAAGGCCGCATATGGCAACGATGCACAGCATCACGGCAGAGGGCAGTGCCCAGACCCAAGAGGATCTGGGCACCGGCTGGCCGAACTCCTTGCGACCGCGTGCGTATCTTACGCACAGCACGACCTCGCAGGCGAGGGCCGCAAGGGGGATGAGTCCAAACAACCCAGCCATCGCGGGGTTATCTTCCGGGAATCATGCGCGCGCGGAACACTCCGTTGACTGCACAGATGCGGTCGATCACGGCGTCGTCCCACGGGCCGCTCGTCTCGAGCAGCGTGGTGGCAACCTCGCCCCTGCGCTTGTTCGCCATGTTCTCGATGTTGAGGTTGGCGTCGGTAAGGATCGATGAGAAACTGCCAATCATGTTGGGTACATTGCGGTGCAGCACCACGATGCGCTCGTCCGTCTCGATGGGGCCAAGGTTGACGTCACCAAAGTTCACGGAATTGGTGATGTTGCCCTCCAGCAGGTAGTCGTGCAGCTCCGAGATGGCCATGGCGGCGCAGTTGTCCTCCGCCTCGACGGTAGAGGCGCCCAGATGCGAGGTGACGATGGCGCCCGGCATGTGGGTGGTGAGGGGATTCGCGAAGTCGGTAACGTAGCGCGACACGTGGCCCGCGGCAAGCGCGTCGGCCATGGCGCTCTCGTCTACCAGGATGTCACGCGCAAAGTTGAGCACTACGACGCCGCGCTTCATCTGCGCGATCTGGTCGCGGCCAATCATGTTGCGCGTCTTGTCGCTTGCCGGCACGTGGATGGTAACGAAGTCAGCCTGCGAGAAGATGTCGCCAAGGTTGCGCACGGCGTGCACGTGGCGGTCCAGGCTCCAGGCGTACTTTACCGAGAGGTACGGGTCGTAGCCCAGCACGTGCATGCCCAGGCTGCGGCCGGCGTTGGCCACCATGGCGCCGATGGCGCCCAGGCCGATGACGCCCAGGCTCGGTCCCGCCAAACTGCGCCTTGGCCTTCTCGGCCTCAGCGGCGATGTTGGGAGCGTCGGCATGCTCCCTCACCCAGCGATTGCTGCCTAGGATGTCTCGGGAGGCGAGGAGCATGCCCGCGATAACCATCTCCTTTACGCCGTTGGCGTTGGCGCCCGGCGTGTTGAACACCACAATGCCGCGGTTGGTGCACTCGCCGATGGGGATGTTGTTGACGCCGGCGCCGGCTCGTGCGATGGCGAGCAGGTCCTGGGGAAGCTCCACCTCGTGCATGTTGGCGCTGCGTACCATAACCGCCTCGGCGTCCTCAAGGCCCTGCGCCGGCGCAAACGTGCCGAAGAGCTGGTCCACGCCTGCCTGGGAGATGCGGTTCATGCAGTGAACGCGATACATGGATGCGGTCCTTTCTCGCTAGGCAAACTTGCCCTGGATGATGCGCACGCGATAGATGCCGTCCACGTCCATGAGGGCGGCCTCTATTGACTCGTCGAGTGCGCCCGAGAGGTCGAGCAGCGAGTAGGCGTTGTCCCCCATGCTCTTGTCAGTCATGTTCTCAATGTTGACGCCGGCCTCGGAAATGGCCGCGGTAATCCGCCCGATGACGCCCGGAACGTTCTTGTGGAACACCGCGAGGCGCGCCTGCGTCGATATGGGCCCGAGGTCGACGGTGCCGTAGTTCACGGAGTTGGTGATGTTGCCGTTCTCCAGGTAGTCGCGGATCTCGTTACCGGCCATGATGGCGCAGTTGTCCTCGGCCTCCTTGGTCGAGGCGCCCAGGTGGGGCGTCACGATGGCGCGTGCCATCTGCGTGGTGTAGGTATTGGCGAAGTCGGTCATGTAGCGCGACACGCGGCCCTCCTGCAGGGCTTCGGCCATGGCCCGCTCGTCCACGAGCGCGTCGCGTGCGTAGTTGAGCACCACCACGCCGTCCTTCATGGCCGCGATGGCCTCGCGGCTGATGATGCCGCGCGTGGCGTCGGTGGCGGGCACGTGGATGGTCACGTAGTCGGCGTTGGCCCAGATGTCCTTGAGGTCGTTCACGTGGCGCACGTGGCGGTCCAGGCTCCAGGCGTACTTAACCGAGAGGTACGGGTCGTAGCCCAGCACGTGCATGCCCAGGCTGCGGCCGGCGTTGGCCACCATGGCGCCGATGGCGCCCAGGCCGATGACGCCCAGGGGTTCTTGGCCTTCTCGGCCAGCGTGCCCACGTTGGGGTCGTCGTAGTGGCGCTCGACCCAGTCGATGCCGCCGCAGATGTCGCGGGCCGCCAGCAGCATGCCGGCGATCACGAGCTCCTTGACGCCGTTCGCGTTGGCGCCCGGGGTGTTGAAGACCACGATGCCCTGCTCGGCGCAGCGCTCCAGGGGGATGTTGTTGACGCCGGCGCCGGCGCGGGCGATGGCGAGCAGCCGGTCGGAGAAGGCCATGTCGTGCAAGTTGGCGCTCCTCACCATGATGGCATCGGCCTGGGCGACGTCGTCGGTGAGCGCGAACTGCTCGCCGAGGGCGTCGGTGCCTACCTTGGCGATGTTGTTTATGCAGTGAACCCGATACATAGAATCTCCTTGAACCTTGGGTACGTTGCATGAGGCATCTTAGCAGTAACGTGCAAGTTCTTTATTTTGGCGGCGCGAATTTGGGGATATCACCACAGTTCAAGGTTGCCTTAGATCGGCTGTGGGCACGCGAAGGGCGGCATCCCGGAATGGAGTTTGCGTTTGCACACAATACGAGTGGTGCCACATATCGGTCCATGCGGTAAGGTATTGGGGAATACGCCACGAACTAGATGGGGGTTTTCCGCATGTCGAATAACAGGGCGGGCAATCCATACGGAGGATACGACAGCGAGCCGGATCGCGACGAGTTGTTTGACGCCGAGCTGGACGACGTCTCGTCGTTCTGGACGTCAAGCGAGGTGAGGACCGCTCCCGTACGGCGCGAGAACGTCTATCTGGGTGCCGATGTGGAGTACCCGCGCTTTATACCCACCAGGCGACAGCGCATCGCAATCATCGTGGGCGTGCCGGTGCTGTGTATCGTGCTCGTCCTGCTGATGCTGGGCCTCTCGGTGGGTTCGGTGGTGGGCCAGGCCAAGGCGGCCAAGCAGTCGGCGTCGGGCCTGCTCGACGGCATGAAGTCGGGCAACGAGGAGGTCGTGAGCAAGAACGTGGCCAACCTCGCCAAGGCAACCGGCACCATGCGCTACGAGGCGGAGTCGCCCATATGGGAGTTCGCGAGCTGCACGCCGTTTGTGGGCGCCGACGTGAGCAACGTCCGCGAGCTCGTGCACGTGGCCGACGACGTGATCGTTAACGGTCTCGAGCCGGTCTCGAAGAAGCTCGCCGGCATCTCCATGAGCGGCTTTATGAGCGACGGCGAGATTAACGCCAAGAGCCTGCAGGACGCCGTGCTGTTGCTGGGCGACCTGGCTCCCTCGCTCAAGAGAGCAAGCGAATCGTTCGACGAGATGCAGCCTGGCGTCATGCCGCAGCTCAACGATGCCATCGCACAGGGCGGGGGAATCCTGGAGACCGTCGTCACCATAGCCGATAACTCCGACGTGCTTGCCGAGCACATTCCCGACATGCTTGGTGCCAATGGCGAGGAGCGCAACTACCTGGTGCTCGCCCAGAGCAATGCGGAGCTGCGCTCGGTTGGTGGCTTCCCCGGTTCCTGGGGACGCCTCGTCATGAAGGACGGCAAGCTCAAGCTGGGCGACTTTGCCAGCCCGCAAAGCGTGCGCCAGGAGGTGGACATAGCAAAGGACGAGCAGTCCATATATAACACAGACTCGGTTGACATGGTGACCTCGGTGGGCACCAACCCCAACTACCCGCGTGTCGCCGAGGTCATCTCGCAGATCTACGCCCTCGAGCAGGAGGGCTATGGTGACGGCTACCTCATGGTGGACGGCATCATTGCGGTCGACCCCATATTCCTTGGCGAGATCCTCAAGCTCACCGGTGGCTCCGTGGACGTGGAGGGAATCCACGTTGACGGCTCTAACGCCGCCGAGTTCATTCTCTCGCGCGTGTACTGGGACCTACCGGTAAAGAAGCAGGATGCCACGTTCGCGCAAATCGCCCAGCTGGCCTTCTCGGAGCTCACGCACGGCCTGGGCAAGATAGACCTCTCCGACTTCGGCCAGATGATAGGCACAGGCGCCGCCAACCGCGACTTTATGATATGGTTCCGCGACGTGGACGAGCAGGAGATCGTAAACACCCTGGGCCTTACGGGCGCGCTCAAAAAGGACCCCGCAGAGCCATACGTGGGCGTGTACTTTAACGACTTCACCTGGTCCAAGATCGACTGGTACCTCAACTCCTACACCGACTTCGGCAAGCCGGTGCAAAACGAGGACGGCACGAAGACCTACCACGTGACCACCACGCTGGAGAACCACCTTACCGACCAGCTCGCCAAGGACGCCCCCGACTACGTGGTTGGCTCCAAGAACAACGAGCTCATCAAGCAGCGTGGCGAGATGCTCACCTACGTGCTGGTGTATGCGCCGGTGGACAGCAAGCTGGAAAACGTGAAGATCGACGACGAGAACAAGATGATCTACTCCAAGACCTTTAACACCGGCAAGACCGACAACTACGAGATAGCCTCCGGTCTCACGCGCCTCAAGCCAAACGAGGCCCTGCACATTACCTACGACGTCACGGTTCCCGCCGAGGCAGAGGAGTACCTGCAGCTCGACACCACCCCCACGCCGCAGCATATTGCGGGCTGGAAGCCGTTCTAACGCCTAGCACCAACAAGTCTTCCTCGTCAAGTATTTCTCCGGGGACGGACTTGTTGAGATTGGCGGTATGAATTGGTCGGTCTTGGGGTAATATATCCCCCGTGGTTATTTTAGACCACAGGTATCGCGCGAAAGCGCAGTGTTTTGCCCCGCGGGGCTAAAGAAAGAAAGGCACGAAATGGCTCAGGGTACTGTTAAGTGGTTCAACGGCGACAAGGGCTACGGCTTCATCTCTCGCGAGGACGGCGACGATCTGTTCGTCCACTTCAGCGAGATTCAAATGGATGGCTACAAGACGCTCGACGAGGGACAGGCTGTCGAGTTTGACATCACCAACGGCCAGAACGGCAAGCTTCAGGCTTCCAACGTGCGCAAGATCTAGCCAGCGCACAAACAGGCTGTGGAGGGACGGTGCGACGCGCCGTCCCTTTTTTGTTAATGGGTCAGTCTGTCAACGGGGGATTATCCCTGTTCTGGCTAGCGTAGGTCGCGCCAATCCTCGATCCAGAGATCCGCGGCTGCACGCAGCGACTCGACGGGCTGGTTTGCGTCGCCAGACCGCACACCACAGGTGGTCATGCCGGCACGGTGCGCGGCGTGCAGTGCCGGAGTGATGTCCTCGAACACCGTGCAGGACTCAGGCGGCACCCCAAGCCGGCGAGCGGCCTCCAGGTAGATGTCGGGATGGTCCTTGCCGCGCGACACCTCCGAACCGTACACGCGCTCGCCAAAGAGCCCTCGCACGTCCACGTGCCTCATGGACTCCAACACGGAGGCGGAGTTCGTCGTGGCAAGGGCACAGGGCACCCCATGTTCTGCGAGTCTCCTGAGGTATTCCAGGGCGCCCGGTCGCAGGGTGACGCTCTCCTTATACAGGTGTTCGCTGGTCTCCGTCCACTCGGCACAAACGTCTTCCACGGACTCGTCGAGCCCGTAGGTCTCGATGGTGTAGCGTGCGCCCTCGACAAAGCCGAGGGCTGCAAGCCGCTGTGCGTAGTGTGGCTCGGGAACGATGCCCCGCTTGTTGAAGAAGTTCCAGTCCACTTCGTGCCAGAGCGCGGCGGTGTCGGCCAATGTGCCGTCGAAGTCGAAGATCGCTGCCCCTACGTTGTGGGGTTGCAAGGCCAGGCTGCTCGTATCCACTCATGCTCCCTTACGACGAAATCGCCAAAAGAGCGTATCATACCAACGGCACAAATAACGACTTCGTGGAGGATGCCATGCAAGACATAGAGCAAATGGTTAAGGAAGCCCAGGCGTTTGTGGAGGACGTGTGGGAGGACGTCGTTGCCGACATCGATTATCTGGTGCAGGTGGACAGCGTAGAGGACAAGGGGCGCGCGGCAGATGGCATGCCCTTTGGTCCGGGCCCTCACGAGGCGCTTACGCGGGCGCTTGCGGTGGCCGACCGGTTGGGGCTTGCCACGACTGACCACGAGGGCTACATCGGCTTTGGCGACCTCGTCGGCAAGGCGAGCCGCTATGTGGCGACCGTCGCCCATGCGGACATTGTTCCGGTGGGCGAGGGCTGGGATACCGACCCGTTGCGCGTCACGCGCCGGGATGGATACCTGCTTGGCCGTGGCGTGCTCGATGACAAGGGACCGTTGGTCCTCTCGCTGTATGCCGCGCACTTCTTCGTTCGCCGGCAGGCAGCCATGGGAGAACGGCTCCCGCTTACCCTGCGCTGCATCGTGGGCTGCAACGAGGAGACGGGCATGGAGGACGTGGAGCACTACCTGCGTCACTACCCGCAGCCAGAGTTCTGCTTTACGCCCGATGCATGCTTCCCGCTCATCTGCGGTGAGAAGGGCCATGCCACGGCACGGGTGTGCTCTGCACCGGTTCAGGCGAGCGAGGCACGCGTGGTGAGACTGGAGGGCGGTACGGTCTCCAACGCCGTTGCTGGCCAGGCCAGCGCGCTGGTACGCTGCGTGACTCCGCCTTCGCCTTGCGATGGCATAACCGTGGAGACGGTTGAGGAGGGACGCCTGTATCGCCTGCACGCGCAAGGAGTCGGCGGGCATGCGTCAACGCCCGAGGGAACGCAAAACGCCATTGGCATGCTCGTTCGGTACGTTTTGGAGCGTGGCCTGTGCGATGCCGAGGAGCGTGCGTTCCTCGAGTTCGAGCGAGACCTGCTTTCGGACGCCTACGGGGCCGGGATTGGCTTGGCCACGCGTGACGAGGCGTTTGGCCGCCTTACGTGCGTGGGCGGTACCGTATGCACGGAGGAACGCGACGGGTGGCTGCGCATGTACCAGACCATAGACATGCGCTATCCCACGAGTGTTACAGGCGACGAGTTGCGAGCGCGTGTGGAAACGCTGGCCAAGGGGCATGGGTGTAGGATGGTGGATTGGGACGACGCTGCGCCCTTCTACCAGTCACCCGACGATGCGGAGGTGCGCGCGCTGGTGGATACGTACAACCTCGTGCGGGGATGCGACGAGGGACCCATAACCATTGGCGGCGGAACGTATGCCCGGCACTTTGCCAAGGCCGTGGCGTTTGGCCCCGACGATCCCTCGTGTCCCGCACCCGGCTGGGTGGGGCAGGAGCACGGGCCAAACGAGGGCGTCTCGGAGGCGGAGCTCAGGCGTGCCCTGGTTATCTACATCGTTGGGATTGCTCGGCTGATGGACATACTTGCGTGATGCTGCTCGGCTGCGGTAGGCGGTGTCCGCTTGGGAAGCCAGGCACATGACCTCACACGTCGGGCTCGTGCTCGATGGACTGGCGCATGCAGCGAATCACGTCGTCTCCGGTAAGCATCTCGAGGATGCGCAGGAGCTCCTTGGCGACGGGGAACACCTCCGCGTCCACCGATGCCGCGGCACACTCGTACAGGGCGTACGACGTGGTCTCGGTAGGTGCCAGAGGAATGTGGTGGCGCCGCAACGTCTGCTCGATCTTTTGCTCGTCCATGTCCAGGTCGAACGGCACGCCCTGGGCAACGAGCATCTGGCACTCCGTTGCGATGAGCGGCGTGAGCGGGGCAAACGTGTTCGCGCTTTGCAGGTAGCAGGCCAAGCACGCCTCGTACTCGTCGAGCAGGAACTGGATGCCGGCCATGCGGTAGTAGGCCATGCCGATGGCCTGTGGCGTATGACTGACCTCCAGCAGGCTGATGAGCTGGTTAGCGGCGCCGTCGAGGTCTCCCGAGCGCTCGAGGCACGCCACCACGCCCAGATGCGCGACGGGGGAGAGCGGGGCAACCGTGAGGGCACGTCGTGCGTGTTCGCAAGCGACCTCCAAGAGGCTCGGGGAAGGCTCTTGGGAGCCAACGATGAGCGCTGAGGCAAACAGGTGGGCGACCACGTACACATCGGGCACCAACACGACGCTTCGCCCGTCCGCATGGTTCATGCGGTTGTAGAGGCAACGCTCGGCGAAGCTGTCGAAACTGCGACAGGCAATCACCTTGGTGTCGTCGTACCACCCGCTGCGATCGATGCGCCCGAGCTCGTCCTGCAACAGCTTGAGCGCCTCCGGATGCCGTCCGCTTTGGGCAAGGCGCTGCGCACGCGTAACCGCGCGGCTCAGCGCGTCGCCATGCATGAGCTCGTCTCGAACCGCCTCGTCGTCGTTGGGGTCCACCTTGCCCTCCACGATCTTCTCGACCAGGCGTTCGGTGGCGTCGAGCACGGTAAGGTCCGACGTCTCGTGCGCCACGTCCAGTATGGCGCGTACGCTGCGCTCTGCGGAGTTTGGCTGCTTCGAGTCCTGGAGCATGCCGAGGATGCGGTCGGCGGCGATCGAGCGAGGGAGCTCCTCGTGGATCACGAGGTCGGAGACGCGGTTGGCGCCGAGCATGAGCGTGGCGCCGGTGCCAAGCGAGCGCTCGCTCAGGTGCCACAGGTCGTGGCGCATGCGTGGGCAGAAGCGCTCGTCCTCCAGGTAGAAGCATGGCTCGGTGGGGAGGAGCCCGTCCACGTCGTTGGCGGACGGGGCGCCAAAGTCCCGAAGGACGTGCAGGGGGTCGCCGATTGCGCTCATGCGCAGCCGTGAGAACGCCCTGCGGTCGAAGCACACGGAGTAGCGGCACGAGTGGCGTGAGGGAGTCTCCTCCACGCACGAGACCCATACGCGCCTGACGCGCGAGTTGGCCTTAAACGTGCGGGCCGCAAGCAGGATGCCGATGCTCGCGGCGTAGCGAGACGCCATTCTGGATCGCATCTGTGCCGTGGTGGGCACGATGCCGAGGTCTTGGGCGTATGCCGATCGCGGAAAGACGTGCGCGGGCACGTATGCGGCTTGTATGGCGACGTCGCCGGAAGCCACGTTGGTCCTAAACGACGCCTCCAGCCGATAGGGTACCTGAGCGCTCTCTATGGCCTCGGCAATGGATTGGCGCAGCGCCCATTCTCCCAGCTCCTGCGGGCCATGGCCCGACTGCCACGGCATGGCCAGATAGCCCCAGTCGGCGGTCTCCACGTCGGGCGCCTGTGCGCAGATGGAGCGCAGGATGCGCGCCTGCAGCCGGTAGAGGTCCGTCATGTCTGCCTCGACGTCGTCTTGGTAGTAGCGCGAGACGAAGAGCCCCATGTTGAGCGCCGCCTCTATGCGAAGCAGCGCGAGGTGGGCGCCATAGGTAACCTTGCCTGGCGCGCATCGCAGGTAGAACAGCCGGCTGTGACGCGGCCAGACCATCTGTACCTCGGGAAGCTCCTCGTCGGAGGACAGCAGGTCGGATTCCTCGAGCTGCCGGGCGAGGAACTGCTCGAACGGTGTGGGGGAGTCCGTGCCATCGGCTTCGTCTTGGTCGTGTGGGCCCTGCACCGATTGCACGAACTCCCGCAAAAACTCAATCGGGTCGTCTGCGGTGAGGACTTCCAGGGTAAACGCCTCAAACGAGAAGGCGTGCCGGTCGCTTTGGCCCTGGGGTGCCTCATCGATGGCGGAGCGCTCGTCGTGCGCCTGGGATGCCTCGTCCTCGGCGGGGGTCTCGCGTTCCTGCTGATGGGGGCCGAGGTTGCCCTTGTCCAGAGGCTCCTCCACGGCTGTGCCATCCTGCTCGGGAGCGTCTGCAAGCCCTTCCGTCTGGCTCGGATCCTCCCGTTGCCCTTCCGTCTGGGTCGGCTGGTCCGTAGCCACCGGCACCTGTGGGCACGCGAGGTCGCCGGTGGTTGTCCGTGGATGCTCCTCCCGCCTCTGTTGCTGGCGAGTGGTGTGGCGCATCATGACGAAGGTCGAGACACCGGCGGCCAAGCCGCAGCAGGCAACGATGCCAAGCACGCCCAGGTACCAGCCCCCCACGACTGCCGCCACAGCCGCAACTATGGGAAGCAAGGACCGCCAGCGGAGCCTGCGGGGTTGCTTGTGTGTGTCCGACCGTCTCATGTGACTATCCCGTCGTTCCTCCCGATGCCGCGATGTCCTCCGGGGCGATCTCCTGCGGCCACACGGCGCCCTCGGGCATGGTGCCGGTGCCCGAGCACACCTCCTCGGGCACGTCGCCCGCCGCCCGCAGCAGCTCCGACACGGTCACGAGCTCGTAGCCGTCGCCCTGCAGCCGCTCTATGAGCTTGGGCAGCGCCTCCACGTCCTGGGAGCGGTCGCCGCCGCCGTCGTGCAGCAGCAGTATGGAGCCCGGCCTCACGTTGATCAGCGCGTTCTCCACGATGGCGTCGGCCCCGGGCAGCCTCCAGTCCTGGGAGTCGCCGCTCCAGCGCACGGAGGCCGTTATCGCGCCGCCCGAGGCGAGCCAGCTGCGCTCGGTGAAGTCGCCGTAGGGCGGGCGCAGGTGCGTGGTGGCCACGCCGGTCGCCCCCGCTATGACCCTGGCGGAGCGCTCGATCTCGTCGCGGACCGTGGCGTCGGGGACCGAGGTGAGCTGGTTGTGCGCCATGGTGTGGTTGGCCAGCTCGTGGCCCTCCTCCACCACCCTCTTGGCGAGCTCGGGGTACTGCTCGACGTTCTCGCCCAGGTTGAAGAAGGTCGCCCGCGCGCCGTGCTCGGCCAGGATGTCCAGGCACTGGGAGGTGTAGGGCTCGGAGGGGCCGTCGTCGAAGGTGATGGCCACGTAGGGGTGGTCCTCGTCGAGC
>CACZFB010000012.1 GCA_902780305.1 uncultured Coriobacteriaceae bacterium
GAGCGGCTGGCCGAGGTGGTGAAGGCCCGGGGCAAGCTGACCGCCCGGGAGCGGGTGGAGCTGTTTTTGGACCCCGGCACCTTCGTGGAGATCGATGCCTGGGCCAAGCCCCGCATGACGGGCTTCGACATCGACAAGAAGGATATTCCCGGAGACGCGGTCATCGTGGGCTTTGGTGAAGTATATGGACGGGGCGTGTATGTATACGCCCAGGACTTTACGGTCCAGGGTGGCTCCGTGGGCAGCGTCACGGCCAAGAAGATACAGAAGATCATGCGGCGGGCCCTGGAGGAGCGGGTCCCCTGCATCGGCCTGGTGGACTCCGGCGGCGTGCGGGTGCAGGACGCGGTGACCCGGGATATGAACGAATCCTACCACCGCATGTTCTACTATCACACCCTTTCCTCCGGCGTGATCCCTCAGATCACGCTGATGATGGGCCCCTGCGCGGCGGGCGCCTTTACATAGGCCGCCAGTTCACCGCCGCCCCGCCGCCCGCTACCCTCCTCCTCGTAGGCGAGATCCCCGGAAGGAGAGGAGACAGGACATGGTTATGCCCAACAAGGGGGACGCGGGCGAGGTGGCGATGCTGCGCTTCTCGCTCATAGCGCCGGTCATCAACGGCACCTACACCCAGCCGAGCAAGGCCGCGTACTTCCGCGACGTCTCGGAGCGGCCGGTCGCGCTGCCCGACGGCACGGTGAGGCGCTTCAACCCGAACACGCTCGCGACCTGGGAGAGCCGCTACTGCAGGCTCGGGTTCGACGGCCTCGTGCGCTCCGGCAGGAGCGACGCGGGCACCTCCCGCAGGATAGGACCCGAGGTGGCGGCGGCCATACGCGCGCTCAGGGAGGCCCACCCCAGGATGAACTGCGTCGAGATGCGGCTGCGCCTCATCGCCGACGGCACCATACGCGCCGCCGACTTCTCGGACAGCACGATCCAGCGCTGGGTGCGCGCCAACCTGCCCCGGGGGGCCGCGAACCCCAAGATGAGGGACAGGAGGGCCTTCGAGGAGGAGTGGGCGAACGGCATGTGGCAGGCCGACACGATGTACGGCCCGCACGTCACCATGCCCGACGGCACGCTCGGCCGCGCCTACCTGCAGATGGTGATCGACGACAAGAGCCGCATGGTCGTGGCCGCGCGCTTCGCGCAGAGCGACTCCGGCGCCAACTTCCTCGTGCTGCTCAAGGGGGCGGTGGCGACCTACGGCGTGCCGCGCAAGCTGTACGTCGACAACGGCCCGGCCTACTCGAACGCCCAGCTCACGGGCGCGTGCGGCAGGATCGGCTGCGTGCTGATCCACACCAGGGTCCGCGACGGGGCGAGCAAGGGCAAGATCGAGCGGGCCAACCGCGCCCTCCGCGCCGAGCTGCTGAACAACCTCGACCCGTCGGCGCGGCACACGCTCGCCGAGCTCAACGACCTCCTCGCGGGATGGGTGCTGCGCCACAACTCCAAGCCCCACTCGGCGCACGGCAAGGCGCCGGCGGCCGCGTGGGCGGCGGACGCCGCCGAGGTGCCGCCGCGCATGCCCGAGTCGGAGGCGTGGCTCGACGAGGCGTTCACGTGCCGCGAGGAGCGCCGCGTCCACAAGGACGCCTCGGTCTTCGTGCAGCGGGTCCGCTTCGAGGCCCCGGCACGGCTCATCGGCACCAGGGCCGAGGTCCGCTGGGTCCCGGGCGACCTCTCGGTGGCGTGGTGCGTCCTGCCGGACGGCACGCTCCGCGAGATGCGCCCCACGGACAGGGCCGCCAACTCGCGCGCGAGGCGCGACAACGCCTACGCGATCGACTGGAGCGAGGAGGCCTAGCATGGTGTTCGAGCAGTACTGGCACCTCACCCGCAACCCCTTCGACAAGGCGCTGCCCGCTCGCGACGCCTTCTCCACCAGGGACTTCCGCGAGGCCACCTCGCGCCTGGACTTCCTCGCCCGCGCCGGGGGCATCGGCCTCGTAACGGCCCCGCCCGGCGCCGGCAAGACCTACGCCCTGAGGGCCTGGTCCTCGGCGCTCAACCCGAACTCGGCCGCCCACGTCTACATCTGCCTCTCCACGGTGAGCCCCGTCGAGTTCTACCGGCAGCTCTGCCAGGGCCTGGGCATCGAGCCGGCCTACAGGAAGAGCGACATGTTCCGCCAGGTGCAGGAGCACCTGCGCTACCGCTCGGTCGACAAGGGCCTGCAGACCGTCGTGACCGTCGACGAGGCGCAGTACCTCTCCCACGAGATCCTGCGCGACCTCAAGATGCTCGCCAACTTCGACATGGACTCCCGCGACTGCCTGGCCCTGGTGCTCGCCGGCCAGCCCGTGCTCGCCGACGTCCTCTCCGCGCTCGCGCAGCGCGTCGTCGTGAGCTACGCGTTCCGCGGCATCCAGGCGGATGAGGCCGCGCCCTACGTGGAGGCGCTGCTGCGCGGTGCCGGGGCGTCGCCCTCCATCTTCGACCCGGCGGCCGTCGCCGCGGCCCACGGGTGCTGCAACGGCTCGATCCGCCGGCTCAACAAGGTGCTCACCGGCGCCCTGCGCATAGGGGCCCAGCAGAGGGCGGCCTCCGTGGACGCCGAGATGGTGCTGTCGGCCAGCCAGGAGGTGTCGCTCAGATGAGCTGGGGAAGCTGCGTGTGGGTGGGGGACCTCAGGCGTGCGATCGAGGGCGTCCCGGACGACGAGGGGCTCACGGTCACGGTCGTCGACGCCTCCGGGGAGGCCGCGTGGGCCGACGGGCTCAGGCTCGAGGCGGGCGGCCTTCCCTGGGGAGGGTCCGGCCCGTTCCTGGACGTCTACGTCGACGGCACGGTCGCCAGGCGACGGGTGGCGACCCGGTACGACGACATGCCCCTCTGACCCCGGATGACCGCCGACGAGGGCCCCGCGGACGACGCCCGCGGGGCCCTTCTCCTTGCCCTGAGCCGACGCCGGCGCCTCGCGGGACGCGGCGCTCGGCACGATCGGGCGGCTCCCGCGGCCGAGAGGGAGACTCGCCGCGGCCTGAACCTTGAAAACCGCATGGCCTGCCCGGGCGGGCGCCCCGGCACCTCACAAGGTCACATTGTTTAATGTGCCACGTGCGCGCTCAGCAATTTGCCGTTCTACAGTCCTCGACGTTGAACCGCTTGACATGCTCGGCGGTGACCTGCCCGAACCCGGTCACGCCGACGCCGTCGAGGAAGAGGCAGAAGCGGCAGACGCACGTCCTGAACATGACCAGCGTCGACCTCTCCCAGCCCTCCGCAGCCTTCATGGAGAGGAACGCGTCCACCTGGGGCTCGCACCACTTGGGGAGGCGGCCGCGCAGGGTCTGCCGGAAGACGAATGCCCTGCTCAGGTCGTGGGCCACGCCCTCGTAGCTCTGCTCCAAGAGCATCACGGTCCTACGGCAGCTCGAGAGCTCGCCGTATGACAGCGACCGCGCCATCGATCCCACCCACGCGTGTCCCACCGTCGGGTCGTAGCGCAGGCCGTTCGCGTCCATGAACAGGTACAGGAGGCTCCCGTAGTGGGTTATCGAGCATATGCGCCCGTGCGAGTACCCACACGCGCGGTGCTCGCCCGCGAGTCCGTCGACGAGCTCCAGGTAGCCTCCGAGCTCGATCTGCCCGTCGTCGCCGGCCTGCGACTCGCGGAGCCCTTCGACCACCTCCGGGGCAACGCTGTTCCAGCAGTACCCCTTCTTGAGCGACATGGCGTCGGCCAGCAGCGTGAACCCGTACCTGACGACCCCCTCCGAGTGCAGCCATCCCAGGATCGACCGTATCTTGCCGCGGTAGTCCGTCTTGGCGCGGTAGGTGAGGTCCTCGCACGCCAGCAGCGCTCGGATCATGTCGGCGTACGACGCGTCGGCGACGCACCCTACGCCGTGCTCCTGCAGTCCGAGCAGAAAGCGCACCGCGGCCGCGCGATGGTTGTGGACGGTGGCAGGCGCGAGGCCCGACTCCCGAAGATGCGCGCAGTATCCATCCACAAGCCACCCGTGCCGCTCGCGCAGTCGGTCCTCCATCTTCGACGCCCTGTAGTGGAACCGTATCTCGCCCGTGTCGTACAGGTCGGCGATCTTGCAGAGAGCCCCAGCCCAGGTGCTGCGCCTCGTCCTGTCCAGGCCGTCGGCCACGCCCTCGAACCACTCCCAGGCGGCTGCCTCGGAATATGGCAGTTTCCTCTCGCGCAGGTATGAGGCGAGACACGAGTAGCATTGCTCGTGCGCTCTCACGGTCCACCGCGACCGGCCCTTCGTGGCCAGATAGGCCATCACCTCTTCGACGTTGCGTGCGTACTCCTCGTCCATGGGGAGTCCTCCTTTCTAAGAGACTTCCCATATTGTGGACAAGTGATTATCCGCACGTTTCGCACGCCGGCACCAGCGCTGCCAGCGGCTTCGACGAAATGTGCGGATAAAACGATGCGTCGCATAAGACCTTTTATCCGAATATTCGGATAAAAGGTCGAGTCGCTCATGGGCACGATAAAGTCCGAGTGCGTACACGCCAAGACCTACCGCGACCGCGAGCAGGCGGCGCTGGAGATATTCGAGTACATAGAGTGCTTCTACAATCGCCTTCGCCTGCATTCGGCCCTGGGCTACATGAGCCCCTGCGAGTTCGAGGAGAAGTTTGCCAACCGACCGCTCGCCGCCTGATTCCCGCCTGTCAACGAAACTGGGGGAAATTCAAATTCAAATGGCCCGTACGGCGCATGGTGCACGAGGAACACCTCGTCACGCGGGGAGTCCGGACGTCCGTTCAGGACGTAGTCCGCGATTGCCGAGGCGAGCGTGCTGTCGATGGGCAGCCTGTCGACCGTCGTCGTCTTGGGACGTCGCACGGTGATCGCGGGCTCGTGCCAGTCGATGTCAGAGAGCCGGAGGCCGACGATCTCCGAACTCCTCATTCCCGTGCGTGCCGCCAGCATGATGATCGCCAGGTCCCGCTTTCCCATTGGGGTAGTGTTGTCGATCGCGGCGATGACCGCCCGCACCTCGTCGTCGGAGAGCGGCGCCACGGGCGTGGTGCCGACGTCTCGCCCCTTGGGGACCCAGCCCCTCGCGTTCGATGTGATTCCTCTCGCGTCTGAGAAGTCGAGCAGCGAGCGGAGCATCGAGAGCTCGCCGGCCATGCCCGACGCAGCATGGCGCTCCGCCACCCATGCGAGGAACTCGCTGACGTCCGCGGCCGTGGCCTCCGCCAACGACCCGAGGCCTCGGTCGTGCAGGTGTACCAAGAAGCGATACGCGTAGCCCGTCCACTTCACGACCGTCGCGTCCTTTAGCCCGCGCCTCCGCATATGCGCGACGTAACCTTCCAGGTCTGCGTCGAATCCACCGCCGATGGGGCTGCGCCTGACCCTCTTCGCGTGCGAGAAGTCGACCTCGCCGCTCGCGAGGAAGCTCGCGATGCAGCGCACGTGTCTACGATGGACCGCGCATACCTTTTTCGTCGTGCCACTCTTCTCGAGCGCGTCGACGTACGCCTCGGCGGCCAGCGCCACGTCGGGACCGGTGCCCGACTCAGGCAACCGCCTCGATATGGACCTGCAGAACTGCAGGAACTGGCCGAGCGTGGTCATGCTGTAACCCTGCTCGGCGAACTGCGCGGCCATCTTGGGGACCGTCGCCTCGAACTCCATCCTGTTCATCGTTGCTCCTCTCCACGGATGGAAACCTACGGTGAACATGTTGGGTTATCGGTAACGCACGGGAACGTTCGGCCTCGTCAAAGGGTTATTGCTAGGTAGTTAACTGATAACGGCAACTTACCGGTAATGGTGCTTACCGGTAAGTAATGATAAGGCCCAGTCGAACTCGCCGATGTCGCCCGGTATGAACTTCCTGGTCACGGCGACGTCGTGCTCGTCGCACCATTTGGCGTAGAGCTCGCAGAAGCGGGAGTACCCGTAGGGCCTCTCCCCGTTGCGGGCGGCGAGCATGGCATACTCCTCCCACAGGATGGTCAGCCTCATGGTGCGGTCGCGCTCCATCTCGGCCTTGATGCGCTCGTGGTCGATGGCCGCGAATCCCGACGATTGGTCGCGCGGCCTGCCCCTGATCAGCTCGTATGCCGCCGTCTCGCTCAGGCCCGCGACGTCCTCCCAGGTGACGCCCTTCTCGCAGGCCCTCTTCAGGACGTCCTGGACCGTCGACCTCGCACAGCCGCACGCAGATGCGATCTGCGACTGCGACATGCGGTTGGCGTGGTGTCTCAGGATGTCCCGGTAACTCACGCTTCCATTCACGTGAATCACCCCTTTCCTGTCGCTGACACAGTCATCCTTGCTGTGCCAGACAGGATTCTCCACGAAAGGTAAAGGACCCGCCGGAGAAGATGCCGACGGGGCGTAATGGGTGCCGATGGCCTGGAACGGGTGCCGATTCAGTTTGGAATGGGTGCCGTCAAATCTTGGAACTGCTGTCGGTTTACCTCGGAATAATCAGTCGAGCGCCCCGGGTCGATGGCCACATGCGTCTGGTTGTGCGCCTCTTCCCAAGCGGACAACGCTGCCGCGGGTGCCAGCATGGTCATCACGCCAACTTTCACGACACTACCGGAATGGTGTCCACCGACACGGAACAATGTCCAGATTGTCTTGTAATAACCAGACGGGCAACTAAGAACGCGTGGAGTCATTTGTGGAGCACTACCAAAATCTCTCACCTGACACGCACGCATCAATCGAGCTAATCATTGTCGACGCACAGCCCAAGAAGTCTGCGAGCAAGCGGTAGTCGAGCGTATGTCGAGTCATTCCCGAATCGTTAATACTTCGAGGTAAGCCTCATGACCTCATGATGTGAATACGATAACAGGACGGAGTGATGAGCGCACAATCCTCCGGCGCCACAACCACACGTTGTTGGTTTAACGGAAGCGTGGCTTGGCGATCAGGCTCGCTTCCGCGTAATCCGACCCGCAGCGCCATGAATGCGAGGGCGAGAGTATCAGGCGGCTTTTCCGAGGATGAATTCGACCAAAGCTACCAATGCGAGTCATATGCCGTGCTAGAAGTGCGCCACGGAGTTTTCCTTCCCTCCCACCCCGCCGTGGCCTACGACCTCAAGATGCTCTACAATCGATACAGCCACCGCGCAATCGCGCTTGGCACAAGGCTCGGCCTCAGGCTCGCGTCCCTGAGGCCGAGCCGTTCTGCATCGAGCGGTGGCGTCGGGGAAATTGGCGCAGCAATCACCATCACCGAGCGCGACCCAGCGGCACGGACGCCAGCGCGGAGCCGGCCACGGGCAGCATCGCCACAACGAAAGGCAGGACGTACATCGACTGGGCCTCCCAGAACACGTAGCACACGAACCCGCAGAGCGCCATGCCGCAGAGCATCAGCCGCGCGGTGCCCACCTGCCATCCGCGGCGGCCGGCCCGGGCGACGAGGGCGAAGCCCGCGGCACAGAGCGCATACAGCACGGTCTGCATCCCGTCGAGCACCGCGAGGACGAGCCTGTACCCCGTGCCCCTGGGGTCCACCGACCCCGAGATCACGCCTGCGTCCCTCATGCCAGGCAGGCAGCACCGCGAGAACAGCAGCGCCATGTAGCTCGGGTCCAGCCACTCCGTGGCGAGCTTGCGCCCGAAGAACCCCGCGGCATAGGCGGGGTCTGCGGCGAGCTCGGCGACCCGCCTCGCAATCCGGTCGCGCACCCACGCGCTCTGCCTCCCCATGTCGCCCTCGCACTCGTTGAAGCAGTCGAACGCGGTGTTCCCATACCAGCCGGGCAGGTCCGACACGTCGGACCACGCGAGGCCCATCGCCACGTTCGTGAGGAGCGGCTGGCCCTCGCCGAGCCGCACGCCCGTGCGGGCCTCGACCACGGCCACGGGCAGCCACGACGCGTTGAGGCACAGCACGAGCCCCAGCGCGGCGACGGCGCCCTCCCATAGGCGCCTCGAGCGGAGCGCGTGGAGGCACCAGGCGGCTGCCAGGACGATGGCCATCAGGATGACCGTCGCCTTCGCCATCGTCGCCACCCACATGAGCAGGAACGACCCGACGAGCGCGAGGCAGACGCGCAGCCTGTCCGGCTCCGCCTCACGCCAGGCCCGGGCGGAGGCCCAGCACGAGCAGAGCGCCAAAGCGAAGCCGCACGCGTTCGGGTACACGAAGGTGGCCGACATGAGAAACGGCACGAAGGAGCACGCGAGCACGGCAGTCGCCTTCACCACGGACTCGCCGCGCTCGTCGCCGGCCGCCACCTCCCTCGCGATGCCGATCGTCGCCAGGACGGACACCTCGTTCATCACGACATTGAGCACCTGGATCGAGCACATGTTGCCTACGCCGAAGAGCCGGTACATGGCCGCGAAGAGCAGTACGCCGCCCGCCTGGTAGGGCGTGCGCAGCAGGTAGCCGCTGGCCTCCCCCGCATACGGAAACACCCACTCGTCAATGCCGACGAAGCCGTTCGGATCATGTCTGAGCAACGACTTAGCGAGGGTGTCGAGCTGAACCACATCCGCAAAGTTGTTGTAGTTCGTCATGAATGCCGTCGTCCACACCACCTGTACCGCGAGGGCGACCGCCAGAGAGGCGACCGTCACCGCGCGCACCGAGAACCTGGGAAGCACACTGGCCGCCAGCCACGCCAGGACGGCGCACCACGCGACCGCGACCGCCGCCGGCGCGACCAGCTGCCACGACACGCCGAGCTCACCGAACGCCGACACACGCATGAGGCTCCCATGGTACTGCGGGTAGGCGGTCACGAAGACGATGGCCACCGCAAGGACCGCCATCACCAGGCACATGATCGCCGCGACGGGAATGCCGACGAAGCGCTGGAGGAGGCGCGCAACAGCCTCGCAGACTTCGCCCAGCCTACGACCGGCAGAAGTGGTGTTTGAACGTGCCATATCGCCTCCGCACATCGTCTTCCGGTGGCGCCGCGCGCTCCGAGAGCCGCGCCACCGGAAGAGTATAGACCTCCGCAGGCGTGCCAGATACGTAAAGAAAGGCACTTGAGTAGGATGAGCTTTGCTCAGAATGCTAAGCAGCCATTCACAACAGAACCACGCATGGTTTACGGGTCAGCCTCTTTCAACGCTCATTTTAAGATAGGATAATTGGTGCGTACCTTACGTAACTGAAACGGGGGCATTTATGAAGTCGATTACAAACGCCGTCGATTGTATGCGCAGCGACCTTCTCTCCTGGATTCACTACGGATTTCGTGATCCAAGTTCGGTCTATTACTGCTTTCCATATCCCCAATATGCATCAACCGAAAAGGACTTCGTTGCCATCAGCTCTGAAGCTTTTCCCAACAGGGGCGCCTTTGTGGCCTTGCTCAATAGAACAACTGCATCTGAACTACAGAAGCAGTGCGGAGACATTGTCGTCGTAAGAATCAACAAAGACGAGCCCGACGAAAACCCGGAATACTCTGGATCGCTCGACCCGAATTCCAACAAATACTGCGCACGGTTACCACAGGGAAGCAATGTCAATCCCGAGCTTACGATAACCAAACTCAGCGCCCACGGACTATCGTCAAACCTCATCACCGTTGTAGAGCTCAGCACTGCATTTGATATCAGTAAGCCAACGAGAAAATCCGCTGGCCTCTCCTCCCCCTCTTCCGTCGAGTCAATCAACACCAGCCTAATTGTCATCCGAAACGGAAACCGTTTGCATGGACCCTTTGAGTACTCCCTTGGAGAGAACGGAGGCATCGTTCTTCGTGGATCATCGGAATACGATTTCAGAGTCTACTCAAGCATTGACGCGTCTGCCATGGATGATGTCGTCATCCGCGACATGCATGATAACCCAGTCGCTGAGTTCAGGCTAAAGAGCCAGCTTGACGAGGCAATCGGCTCAGGCGGATACCGGGGCCAGTTTGACTGGATTCCTCTCGATAAGCTGCAGACGATTCTGGAACGCGCAATGAAGCAGTCACCTGAATTCGTTGGAATCGGAAAGAACCAGTTCAGACGATTCAAGCGCGAGATGAACGCAATCGAGGGAGAGCTGGCCGAAGCTAATGTCGACGAGGCAAGAATGAAGCGACTTCTCGGCATCGTATCCGACGTCGACCACTTCGTGGATCTCCCCGACGAGCTTCGGGAAGCCGTAATGGTAGGGCTCGATGACCGCAAGCTCGCCGAAATCGTTCTCGCCCCAGAGAACTTCCCCAGCTTCCGAAGCAGGATTCGAGCACTTCCCGAGCTGCAGACAGAGTATGAAACCGAGCGATCACGCCTTAACACCCAACTCGACGGTCTGAGGAAATCCATCGAGACAGCCAGGAATGAGCTAGACACAGCACGCAAAGAAGAGGCTAGGGTTCGGCAAGACCTCGAATCATACGAACATGAGGTGCTCGGTGCTCGTAGGGAGGAGCTCGAAGCAATCGAGTCGCAGTGCCAGTCGTTAAGAAGCGAATTATCGGGACTGGAATCCCAGCGAGACGAGCTTCATGGTGATATAGCTTCTCTTGAGAACCAAATCGATAATGTCCTCTCATCCCTCGACGACAAGGCTCGCCTCTCTGGCGAAATCATCCAATCTGAGGTTGTGCGAAGGGCAATCGCGTACGCCAATGGCGCATCATCTTCTGTCACAAACACTACCGCACCCCAATTCCCCTCGGTTGTCAGTCCCTGCGCGGATGATCGCGACCTCATCGACATGCTCTACGACCGAGTCGTCGAGAATGCCGGCCGTTCCTATTCAAAAAATGACCTGATCAACTTCTTCACTTGCGTCTCCCAAGGCTACATGACAACCTTCGCCGGATTGCCCGGCACGGGGAAGACCAGCCTGTGCTCCCTAATCGCAGACGCCCTCGGACTTAACTCGGCGGCCACCCCTCGTTACTCGGAGATTTCCGTGGAGCGAGGTTGGACCTCCTACAGGGACTATATCGGATACTACAACCCGCTCTCCAAGACGATGGAGATGTCAGATCCGGCGGTCTTCACAGCGTTGCAGGCGCTCAGCGATGAGGCAACAAGCGGCATAGGCGCAGATCTCGTCGCACCTTATCTCTTCCTCCTTGACGAGGCAAACCTCTCCCCTATCGAACACTACTGGGCACCTTTCCTCCGAGCATGCGACTCCTTCTCGCGAAAACCTCTGCAGCTCTCCCTCGGAGGTGGCACACCTCTATTCGTGCCAAGCCATGTGCGCTTCCTCGCCACGGTCAATTACGACCACACAACCGAGGAACTCTCGCCAAGATACCTCGACAGAAGCTGGGTGATTATGCTCGATCCAGACATGATTGAATACGATGCCGTCGCGCAGCCCGAAGAGAATCTTGAAATACCTGAAACGACGACCACCTGCGATGCAATCTCCTACCAAAGATTGATGCAGGCATTTGGGCCGAAAAAGGCCGTGGCCATTGACGGAAGCCTGGAGGAGATGCTCGATGCGATCTTCAAGACATGTTCAGCACACCATCATCCCGTGAGCCAGCGCAGCCAAATCATGATAAGGAACTACGTAGCAACCACGTCCCTTCTTATGGATCGAGACTCAGCAGACACACGACTCGCACCTCTCGACTACGCCGTATCCCAAAAGATACTGCCATCCATCTCGGGCTCATCAGAGAACTACGACGGGTACCTACACACGCTCGAAGAGCAGTGTGCAAACCTTCCAATAACGCGGGGTCGCTTACGCCACATCCTCGACACCGGGTCCAGCAGCGGCTATTACCAATTCTTCGCATAGGTAGCAATCGTGTATGCATTGCGAATAGGAGACTCAGCTGGAGTATGGGCGGAATTCCCCCTGTTTTCACCCTCCAGCAGGCCAGAGCTGCTCAAAGTCTCCCCTGACGGATGCCTTAAGGAAGACGAGAAGTACAAGCTGCGTGTTGTCACGGATTCACCGGGCATCATCAGCGACATCTCGATAGTCGTGGACGGCGAGGAAGTCGCAAAGGGCATCGCCGAGGAGCGCGTCAACTACCGAACCGACGACGGAGTTTCCTTCTATGTATACGCCCCAACGTTACTCGGCAGCTCAGAATTTGAAAGCAAGATACTGCTGCTCATCCATGGCTTCGCGCGAATAGAAGTATCGCTCTCGTTCGCCAGCGGCAAGACAATGATTCTCGAGAGCGACGACATCCCAGTCCTCGTCCGTGGAAACCGCGAACAAGAAACAAAGCGTGTCGACAGCATGTTCGACGCCCTATTCAGCGCCCCGCCGAGCCAACCCCTCCAATGGATGCTCACCGGGACCCCATCTAGTGATGGACGATTCTCAATCGTTGAGGGCGGAACGACTAGCTCCGCATCGAGATCCGTATCAACATTTCTCCAGGTAACGCATCAAGTCTTGACAGGCTTTGAACGCCTTCTCCCCAGCTTTCGAGGTCACGTAAGATCATCCATCAGGGAGGTGCCCACAAGGGTGCCGGGCAACAAAGTGCGCGTCGCTGGCGCACGCGAAGCCTATTGGATCGCATCTCATCCCGACTTGCTTCAAAGGTCACGCATCGAAAGCGGCATCAGGATGGGCAGCGGCTTCTATATGCCACGTTTCGTCCAGACCGACCAAAGAACACATTCCTATGACACATATGAGAACAGGCTGATTGTCTCCTTCCTCTCGGCATGTGCCCAGAGGCTTGGCAGAATCTCTACGCTCATCGAGTCGGAAAGGGGTTATAGCGAATCCATAAAGAGGGCCATGAACCCCTTCTCGGTAGAAGGTTACGTATTCACTTCCTTGCTCATTACCTCCTCGGGTCAACGGCGAATGGAGACAATTCTTGAACGAGCTGATGCCCTGCGCAAGAAAGCGACCATCCTGCAGCATGCATATAAAACTGCTATGCCTGGTGTCGAGGCAGAAAGATTTCTTCCACCTAGGAGGTCGAAGGTCTTCCAAGAAGTCGTGCCGTACACGCAGCTATATGAGTTGATTATGGAGTGGTGTGCTATGGGCGATCTCGATATACGGGGGTCCCTTCTTGCCTTGCGCACCGCTAGGATGGATCGCTTCTACGAGTATTACGTACTCCTATCAGTCCTGTCGCGCCTTTACGAGCACGGATTCAGGCCCTGTAGCACGGTCGAGTCACCAATCGGAATCGTAGAGTACTCCCTATCTCGGACGAGCAGGTACTATCGAAACGAGGGGCAGGTCGCAAACAGATATGTACTCGACGGGGAGATGGGTACCGTTACCCTCTACTACCAGCCGGTTATATACGGAGACAGTCGAGAAGAGAATGGAATCTACCTCCACCGAACATCGGTAGGGGCGATGGGATACGACTCGTACTATACGCCGGACTTCCTTCTCACCTTCAGCACGGAAAACGGCGAAAAGACTGTCGTGATTGATGCAAAATACCGTTACACGCATGGTGTTATGGGTAACGATCCGGATAGCGAGTTCCAAAACTGCCTAAGAAAGTATTGCCACGAAACTTCGAGCGTTCTTGGTCCCCCAAGCGCCGTGTGGTTGCTTTGCGGCCGCGACACGGAAGTGGAGACACGCTACTGGGAGCGTTCGTCTTGGGCGCAGTCTGCAGAGGGATACATCCGCTCCGGCGCCACAACACTCACGCCGATGGGTGATGGGTTAAACGATCTACTTGGGATGATTGGCATCCTCCAACAGACAGATAGCTCGGTCTCGCATGCGATCCCAGCTTCAATCAAAGCAGAAGCTGAACAGAGGGAATTCTTCATAAGGGAGAGTTTGCCAAGCACGCCTTCCGCAGTCACAAAAGAGCAGACACATGGTTCGAACGAGATGGGTCCAGAGAAAGATGCGGCTTCCAACAGGGCAAACGGCAAACACCGACCAAAGCAAAAGGCCGTCCGAACTGCCAAGGCAAAAGCTAGCCCTAAGAGCGGAAAGAGCAATCGCTCAGGTACCATAACAGAGATAGAGAAGCTTGTGCGAAGGATGCACGAACTGCTTGGTCAAAACGGAAAACTGTTGTTTGATGATGAATGGAGTCGTGTAAATATTGGACTCGGTCGACCTGTGCTGAGAGACTCCAAACCATCCGGCAAGGAGGCGAGCAGATATGTCCCGTTCTCCTTGGACGGCGATACCATATTCCTAGCCAAGAAGTGGACACAACTGAACATTAACAAAGCGAATATGTTGGTTAGACGTATGTCGAAGTGATTCTCATCTCTGCTGGCTGATTTGCGGCAACACTTACGAGCAAACCAACTACAGCGAGTCCTTACTTTAAATACAGTAAGGGCTTGCCCAATAGCGGAATCTTTGACAGCACCCACGAAACGAGCGCACTTGACACGAATACTGAGCAGAACGCAATGGTAGTTTGCACGGGCATAATCGTAGGTATTTGTTCTATATACGGTCTCAGTAGTATTTGTATTGGAAAATGCACGAGATATATCGCAAAGGAATAGTAGGACAACAGGTAACAGATGCGTCCGAACAGAGTGCTGTCAGGTTCTCCATTCTTATGGCGACCCTGGTTTACGAAGAGATGGTACGGCAGGCGGGAGAACAGCTCGAATGCTGAGATTCCACACAACAGCAGCAGCGCATTTGTGTACCAGATGTTGTATGCGTGACCATTTCCATAGCACCATACTTGGAACTCGACACAACCCACGAACAAAATCAGAGCCGTAAGAGCAAGTACTGGTACGGTATATTTCTTAAATACACCCCTCTTGGCGCACCATCCGCAAAGAAGGTATATTCCGTAAACACCTCCGCTGTACCCAAAGTCGAGTCGAACTGCCAGTTCTATGGGTATTTTCAACGCGGCAAAAACATGTATCACGATAGGCACAACGAAGGCGAATATACCCAAAACTACCAAGGGAACCGCTATCGTCCGCGGGTCGATGTGACGGAGCGCCGCTCCCATGATCGGCAAGAACAAATACAGTCCCACAATCATGGGCACGTACCAAAAATGTCCCATGTCGACTCCGTCCACAAAGAGCATGCATCGTATCACCTTCGGGACGCTTATATTCCCAGCCCCTCCAGTGGCATAAAGAAAAACACTGTAAAGCACTATCCACGACTCAACGCACAGGAGCAGGGGAAGCCACCGCCTCTTCCAGAATGTCATCATGGCATCGGAGTCCCAGTCGCGGTCAAGCAGCAGATAGCCTGTCATCAGCAAAAACAGCGGAACGCCAATACGTCCGAAAGTGAAGCCACAGAACGCGATTATCCTTGAGGCTAGGCTTAGCGTCCCGATGGATTCAACATCAAACGTATAGACGCTCTCGACGCTATGACACATTACAACGCTAATGATGGCAAACGCCCGTGCAGCATCTAGCCAATGAATCCGATGTGAGGTGCCCACAGCTCTCCTCTCAACCACCTTGCATGTAAGAATGAACACTCATAATCGTACTTACTGCAATACTATGCCAGTCGTTTAATTACCATTTTTAAATTAACCTAGTTCCTGCAATAGTGTTGAGGTACAGGTTAGGTACCGTATGGAAGAAAGCCCGATGTCACAACCTTTCGGCCTCATCTCTGTATCGCAATGCGTACCCTCACAAAGCGCATACGTACCTTGGTTAAGCATACGCTGTGTCCCATAATCAGACTGTAAGCTAACCGACATAAATCATTCACTAACTCGATCGCATGAGCTCATAATAGTTACTACTGGAACCGGTCAGATTTACAGAATCATATCTTTTCTGAGCCTTCAATTGGCTCTAGATAGACCAACGCATGCAAAAACACTGAATGGGAAGGCGCCCACAAGCGTATTCGTAAACTGTTAGCGGCGCCGCACCCCAATCGCCACGCCACTGGAAGAGTATAAACTCCCGAGAGCAGCAGCTCGACCCTGTCGCCAACAACACCACTAGCCCCTCCTTCGAGCGAGAGCCACGACGACCGCGCAGAGCGTCAGCAGCGAGACGGCCTCGGCCACGCGCCAAAGCGCGGGCTCCGCGAACCCCACTTCCAGCGTGCCCTCGTACCCTCCGGGCACCGTCAGCCTCGCGACCCCGTTGGGTCCCGCGGAGAGAACGCACGCCGGCTCCCCAGGCGAAGCGGACAAGATCGAGACGTAGCGATAGAGCAGCAGGGGCAGATCGACGTGCGACTCCCCCGCGCTGCGGGACCGCACGGTAAGCGTGACCCTCGAACCCCGCCTGCTGAAGCTCTCGACGTCCACGCCGGTAGTCGGCACGGGCTCGTCCGCGAGCGCGCCTTGCAGCTCGGCCAGGTTCGTGCCGGCGGGAACGAACTGGGCGTCGTACACGCCCGTGTCGGTGGTCAGCACCTCCCACGCGTCCACGCGCTGCCCATAGTAGATGAACGTGGTGACGCCGACCCCGCACTCGAGCATCGCGAGCGCGACGAGCGCGACGGCCGCCCCACGCCGCAGGGACGCCGGAAGCACACCTCTCGTAACGCGCACCGCAAAGACGAAGCAAAGCACAAGGAGGAACGACGCGGGCCCGAGGAGCCTCCAGGGAAACTGCAGGTTCGCAAGAACCGAGACGAGCGGGTCCAGCGGGCCCGCGCCGCCGCCCCAGGGGAACAGCTTGGTACAAGCCAGCAAAAGAATCGCGACCGATGCGAGCAGGACCGCCATGCTCCGGCGCGGGCGGCGCGTGCCCCTCCCCCACGCCTCGGGCGTGACGAGCACGAGCAGCGCGCAGACGCCGGCACCCAGAAGCGCCCAGCCAGGCGCGAGCGGCATGCATCCAAACCCTATGGGGTCGGTCCTGCCACAAAAGGACGCCCCCGTAAACGGGGCGAACAGCAGCATGAGGTGGGCGGGGTGCAACGCATGCAGCTCCATCCAGCCCCGCGTCATGCTAGCGAAGCCGCTGGTATAGGCAAGCCGAGCGTTCAGGTGGTAGTCGACCAAGGGCACGGTGAACGCAGCGGTGAGTAGCAGCGCGAGGGCGGCGGCCCTAAGCGCGCCCTTCACCAGCGCCAGCAGCCTTCCGTTCGCCACGGCAAGGGCGACGGCGACGGGCACGGCGAACACCAGCATGATGACGGTGACGCAGAGGTTCGAGTAGACCACGCCCGACATCGCGATACCACAGAGGAGCCAGCCATCCAGCGCCCGGCCTTCGGACCGGTGAGCGCCATCGCGCTCCCAGACGATCCGATAGACCCCCAGCGCAAACAGGGGCAGGAAGGAGAGCGCCATCGCCTCGCCGAAGTCGCCCCTCAGCAGCACGTCCTCGTTTCGGTACGGCGCGAACATCCAGAGCAAGGTGGCGGCGAGCGCCAGGTTGCGTCCGGCAATCCGCCTCAGTGACTCATAAGAGATGACCGCCGTGAATGCGTTGAGGCACACGAAGAGAACCCGATACGTGTTGTTCAGCCCAAGCCCCGCGGCCCTCAGCAACGCGAAGGGATAGAGGAAGAGATCGGGGAACGTCACACCTGCGGGATATCCATACCCGTGGAGCTGGGAGGTCTGCATGCGCGGAGGGAACTCGCCCGCAACAAACCCCCTCGCAACTCCCTCCAGGCGAAACAGGAGGTAGCCGGTGTCGTGGCCCCGAGTCAGATAGTACGCCAAGAAGGGGGTGCTGCAGATGAGCACAGACACACCAAGCAGCAGGTAGTGAAGCCGTCTTATGCTACGGTCGGAGAGGTTCACGCTAGCTTCGCTTTCTATGGAGGCGGGCAGTAGTCCACGTAGGATGCAAAGCCCAAAGGCTAGGCACGCTTTTCAATTCTATGCTTTCGGGCCAACCACGCAGTTGCAAAAATGGACGCCAAGCTCACGACCAGCCCTTCCAGCAACAATGGCGTGCGATACGCAAGGCGAACCGCGTGCTTTCCCGACGGCACCCGCACAGCCATAAATGCCGTGTCGGCCTTCAGCACTTCTGCGCTGACGCCATCGATGGTAGCCGTCCATCCGCTCGACCAGGACGTGGTTATCACAAGGTATCGCCCATCCTCACCATCAGGCACCTCGCATTCCATGGCATCGTGATGAAACTCGTATCCAACCTTATCATGACCCAAGGCCAAGCGCCGCCTGTCCTCCTCAATGAGCTTGATCGACTCGCTCACGACTCGAGCAGACTGAAGCACATATTCGCCGGATTGATCGAACGCAAGCGCAATCTCATGCACGTCTGCCGGTATGATTCCCAAATTGATGCACCAGTCGGTCTTTCCCCCGTACATGTGGCTCTGGATGGTAGGAGCCGCCACGTCACCAAGCATCTTGCCATCCGGGTCGAGAACAGACATGTAGTACCCCTCAGCACGCTCGCTCAGGTACTCCAGACCATAGACCTCAAGATAACACTCCGACTCACCGTCAGGTCGTATGGCACATGCACAGAAACACCGACGAGCCAAGTCCCAGGAAGGTGTCTCTGCCCGGTGAGCTATAGCCCACAAACGAGAAAACGACCTCCCGGTACATGGAGCTCTCATAAAGCATGGGAACAATATGCTGCACCGCAAGTCGGTCGGATCCAAGCACGACAGAAATGATGGGAAGTACGAGCACGGCAGCGATTCCCACCCCCCAACAAGCTGGAGCCAACGAACTTGAGTATGGTCGCAAACAATGCGCGAAGCTTCCCAACACCTTCATGGGGTGAAAGCAAATAAGAGATGAGGCAATAGGGTACGAGCAGCAGGAGCTCCATGTAGCCGAAGTAGAAGTATCCTAAGAACGTAGCTCCCACAGAAGCGATGTAAAGTACCGGACTTTTCCCTCCCAATATCCTGTTCGTCCCAACCACAGTCAAGGGAAACCATATCATTGGGTTAACAAAGAACGGGTGCAGATGCGCCACCAAGAAGTGTCCGCCCGTCGCATAGGCCAACGAGCACAGGACGCACGTGTCATCACGGAACCTCATGTGCCTGCAGTAACAGAAGAACGAGAACGCTGCCGCAAACGTCCTTGCCACAATGGAGAACTCGTACCCTTGTTCCGCAAGAGCGAAGGGAAAGAAAACGGAAAGCCAGCTAAAGGGATCTCCGATGTAGTCGGTAGTGTCGGGAATGTTGGTGTAACGGCCATTCCACAGGGAGCGCGGCCAGCCACCCAGAGCCTTGAATCACTGCCTCATCCGGACAGGGCGCGCCATCGGTACGGCCAGACCGAAAGTGCGTAACTTTGGACAGTGCAAAGCCTTATGCAAATCGCGTTTCCGCAGGCAGATGGCACACCGTCGCACGGCGGTCCCGCCGGCGGCCCCGAAAAGTTACGCACTCGAGGAAGTCACGGGGAAAGCCAAGCGTCACGCGCGCCGGCCGAGGGCGGCTACCCCGCTGCAACATCCGCCCTCACGCCCAGCTCCCTGCTCCGCGCGCGCAGCCTGCGGTCCTCCTCGAAGGCGCGCAGGCACTCAAGCTCCCAAGCACGCCGGGACGCCTTGACCTCGGTGTCCAGCACGAGCCCCACCGCGACGAACAGGGCCGAGAGAATACCAAATCCCATGGCCAAGAACGCCGTGGGGAAGCGCTCCACCAGGTGCGTGCGGCCAAACTCGGCCACCACGGGAAGGCCCAGCGCCAGGCACAGCGCCAGGCAGGCGACGGCGAGCAGCAGGAAGAACGGCAGCGGCCGATAGTCCTTGAACAGGCTCGCGATCATGCGCAGCACCTTAAGACCATCGGAGACCGTATTGAGCTTGGACTCGCTCCCCTCCGGCCGGTCGCGGTACTCGATCGCGACCTGCTCAATGCGCCAGCGATGGTCCACCGCATGAATGGAGAGCTCGGTCTCCGGCTCGAAGCCGGGGCTGAGCAACGGGTACGTCCGGCAGAACGGCCGGCTCATGGCGCGGTAGCCCGTCATCACGTCGGCGTAGTCGAAGCCGTACAGGACGCGAATCAGCCACCTCACCAACCCGTTGCCGAAGCCGTGGAACTGGCGCTTGTTCTCCTCGCCGTACGTGCCGTTGGACAGCCGGTCGCCCACCACGTGGTCGGCGCGGCCCTCCAGCACCGGGCGCACCAGGTCGGGCGCGGCCTCGGCCGGGTAGGTGTCGTCGCCGTCCACCATCAGGTAGCAGTCGGCGTCTATGTCGCACAGCATCTGGCGCACCGCGTTGCCCTTGCCCTGGCGCGGCTCGCGCCGCACGCGCGCGCCGTGCACGCGGGCCACCTCGGCCGTACGGTCGGAGCTGTTGTTGTCGTACACCCACACCGTGGCCCCGGGCAGCACCCGCCGGAAGTCGTCGACCACCTTACCTATGGTCTGCTCCTCGTTGTAGCAGGGAATGAGCATCGCTACGGTGCCAAATGGGAAGGAGGAATCATTTAGTCTCTGGCTCACGTGCGGCAGCCTTTCTGCACGTTGATGGAGACATCGCACCAAGAAGGAAGGAGGTTGAGCAGGCAACAATTATAGTCGAGCGCCCGGAGTCGATGACCACATGCGTCTGGTTGTGCGCCCTTCCCAAGCGGACAACGCGGACTCGAACGCCAACATGGTCGTCACACCAACTTTCCCGACACTACCTCAGCCGCCCGCGCCCGCTCGAACTTCGCATAACGTGCGACTTAGCATTTGACCGTCTCAAGAGCAACGCCTATGTCATAGAGCTCAAGGGCGAGGTCTCGATGCGAGAGCGATGCATGGACGAGGAGCTGAGGGCATATGCCGAGCGACAGAAGAAGGGTTAGGCGCGCATTGCGCACGGTGTGCTCGCAGCACCTGTGGATGCCAGTCCCGCAGGAGCTCGAGGACCTGATAGTCGACGTCGCCACGGAGCAGATCGCGCCGGAGGACGTGGACTCCTCGCCCTACGGCATGCTCTTCGAGCTCGCCGTCGGCATCGTGCACGAACACATCGGCTACGGCACCTTCGCGACGATATACGACGACGAGGTGTCAGTCCTGCCGAACGCCCATCCGGAGGCTTTTGACGACGGGGGTCTGGGAACCTATCGCGAGGTCTAGGGTGGCCATTAGCCCGTAATGGGTGCCGGCACATGGAACGGTGGACCGACGGCTTGGAACTATGGCCGTTTTGGCTTGGAATAATCAACAGCTCCTGCAAAGGTTTACTCACAAGTGCCAATAACAGTGATACCGGCCACAGCAGCGCTAGCTTAAAGTACCGAACCATCACTTCAAAGATAACCACAGCAATATAGAACAGCTGGAGATACCAAAGTGGAAAGTTATTTGAATAATCAGCCAGCCATCTTCCACCAAGAAGCAAGCTTTTGATTTCGTTAATCCCTATTGCTGGAGCAAAATGATGGCTTTCTACCAGACACTCGATATTCCGATATAGGATCATACTAATGGCCCAGAATACTACGTAAGGCACAATAGACGCTCGCAGCTTCCGTATAAGGAAGAGTCTCCACGAACAAGTTGCCTTGCCATATCTAAGAAACCCCGAGACAAAGAAGAATAGTGGCATGTGAAACGAGTATATCCAGCCCGCCAATGGGCTACCTGAGTGTCCTGCAATTACCAATGTTATGCCCACCGCACGGAGAACATCAATTTGATAATCACGTTCCAAGGTACCTACCGCCTTTCACACAACCACAACGACACCCCGCAATTCGAGCCCCACGTACTACCTCATTGCTCACGTACCAGACTCAATGGCCACCTTCTCAACTCGCATCCTGTCGTAGTAGAACAGCACAGTCTCATCAGACAACTCCTCAACGGTAAAATGACAACCGTATTCCAAGAAATTAAAGGCAATGCCCTTGTAGTCACACAAGTCGATTCGCACGTTTTCAAGATTGCTCATCCGCTCAAGAGCATTTCCTATATCTCGCGACTCCCTAAAGACCCGCACTGGATAAGCGGTCATCTGCCAAGCATTTAACGCTAGGGCGAAAGCAAACAGCATGGCAGGGACTTCACGCCCGTCCCCTCTTCCGCCATCAACTCCAAACAGAGGAAATCTGCACACAGCCATGAACGCGAACAGGGGAACGAAATACAGGTACGGTGCGTATCTTGCCCACCAACTCTCACGCACTACATAGCAAAACACGACACTCAGAACGACCAAGGCGAAAGGTAGAGCAACAGACAAGAACGCACGTCTCCGCATTGCCCGTATAAAACACACCAATAGGATTGCAATCGCGATTACAAACAGAATCCCAAAAAGGGGTTACCACTCAACGAAGCGCCCTCTTGACGCCCTCCTCATCTCTCGAAGTGCTGCGTCCTCAGCCTGCGGACGCGGGCATCAGACGCGGGCATCATCACTGGCTTCATGGTAGTGTTGGGACAAGGGATACAAGCCCGTCTTCAAGGTCATCGACGTGTGCAGACGATACTGTATTCCTTGTCTGCTGCGGGTTTCGCCTTCGTTTTCCGGGCCGGCCGCGGCCGACGCCGGATGGAAATTGCGCTGGTGCGCGTGCCGTTTGGGCATGCTCGCTGAAGGTGATTGCTGCGCCAATTTCCCCGACACGATCGCTCGATGTTGAACGGCTCGGCCTCAGGGACGCGAGCCTAAGGCCGAGCCTTGTGTCACGCACGATTGCGCGGTGACCGTATCGATTGTATAGCAACTTGAGGTTGTGGACCATGGCGTTGCGGGAGGAGAGGGAAAACTCCGCTGGGTATTGCTAACACGGCATATAGCTCGCGTTGTTAGCGTCGGCCGAGTTCATCCTCAGAAAGTCTATCGACACCTATGCCCTTGCATTGATAACGTCGCAGTTCGGAACACGCGGAAGCGAGCTTGATCGCCCGGCCACGCTTCCGCGACTCCAACTTCAAGACCCACGGACGCCTTTCGTCGACTAGGGTGTCGGTAAAGACCAGCCCCGCCATCAGGTACCTCGCACTCCATGACGTCATTATGGTACTGGTTCCCGACCCTGTCTTGACCCAGCGTTAGGCACCACACACCCTCCTCGATTTGCCTGACAGACTCGCTTACGACTCAATCTGACTCGTGTGAGAATTCAGTTGAGTGGCAACCGCTCTTGGTACTACAACTCTAAACGTTATAACTTGCGTATCAGGAGCGGTTGCCACTCACCAAATTATGCAGCCCGTCATATGCCCTCTCGACGCGAATGTCGTGTGGAATGGATTCATAAACTATCTCTGTCGCCAGATTGATGAGCGACCAGTCCTCAACCCCGATGTAACCATCAGCCGCCGCGATTGCGGATCTAGACCAATTGCTCATGCTGCACACCACGTTCCAAAGCAAGACATCGTCTGTATCCCATTGGTCCGCATGTTTGTTATCGTGCGGAATGCAATCGGCTACCGCGTCTGTAAACTCCACAAGTCTATCCAGATACTCTTTGGCTTCATCTTTCTTTGGCACATTGTCGAGCTTGACTGATTCCGGCATTGCACCGCAAAGGCGCTCAAGCTCGTTCATCTCTTGAACGTTGTCACATCTGAATTGCGATCCAGCGAAACTACGGCTCATGCAAACCTCCGAACACGCTCAACAATATCGCCTCTGACTAGTTTTTCGTCCAATTGATATAATATCTAGGGTATTTAATCTGTGAATACAATAATGTTGAATCAATCATCTCTCCGACACAAGGGAACACGGGGCGATTGGGTATTATAAGACAATCTGGACGCAATTCCATGGCAGTGAACACCACTCTATGCGAATCAGACACCCTTCAATCGGTGGCGTCATTAGGTAAACAGCTTGCTTCCGGAAGAGTAGCCACACCTTCTTGAGTTGTAATTATTGCACTCTATTCCATCATTTCGTCCCGCTTACCAACAAGATAGTCCACTACTCGTACCGCTGCTTTCCCACGATGCTGCCACACTTCATTTCGCACAGTGCGTCTTCCCTGAGCCAAATCATCATCTGTTAAAGCCGCTTCGAGAACTTTACCTATTGTTGGAAGCTGATTCTTCGACAATGGAATCCCCATTGATCTGAAGTGATTAAATTTTTGGAGCGGGTGGTCAAACCACGCCGCGTCGTAAACGGCTGGATCAAACTGCCCTTCAGCATAGATTACAGGCCTATCAAACACCAGCGCATAGTCATAGACCACGCCGCTAAAATCGGAAATGAGTACGCTAGCACGAGAAAGACATTCGATATTGTCGATGTCGAAATTCCATTCTACCCCACTGCCTTCGGGATACTTGGACATAAGCGCATCTATCATCTCCCTTTCGCTTTTCATTGACTGGGGATGTGGCCTCACTATAACTTGCCAATCAGAATTAATCAAAGCATCGATTATCTCGGATCCATATACAGATAGGATGCCGCTTTCACCCCACGATGGCGCCAGCAGCACAGTTCGCTCGCTATCAGCGCTCGACATCTTTGACACGCTGTTCGCCATACTATCCATATACGTACAGCCAACAACCTCTACCGCCTTTTCCGGAAGCCCCCTTAAACGTTCCAACTCCCGTAGCTCCTCAATTTGAAACTCGCCAGAAAGGAGCACATCATCATAGTAATCTAAACCGAACATACGATAGCCCGCTGCTGTATCTACCGAATGCAGCACGTGTGCATACCTGCCGACTTCCTTAGAACGCTTCCACTGATAAACCTGCAGACCAGGCGTGGTGGACAAGCAAATGTCTGCAGCCATGGTATTCAGTCGCGCAAAAGCCTTGTTCCCTTCACCGATAAACTCACACTTTACATGCTCGTAGCTATTGCATGCAAGTGCAGGGTCATCTGGTGATGCAGTCCAATACGCAACGTCGATTCCACGTCGTTCAAATTCATTGCAAATAGGCTCAAAGACATTCCAATATCGCTTGTCATCAGAGAATACTACGTAAGGCAGGCGCACTCCACGTGTTTTTGTTTTGCCACCTGATATTAAGAACTTGATTTTTATAGCGAATTTCCTGAGAAAGAAGTACCCTGCGCTCAACAATCCAACCAGCAATGTAAACAACATGCTGCCCGTTCCTGGATCGATGTACGAAAGTGTGCAATTAATGATAGCAAACACTTATTGCACCTCCCCGCTAAGGAGCTTCCAGTTATTCAAATCGAAGATATCGTCGTGGACGGAATACCAGTTTCCGTCAGACGTATCGAACTTGTTTTTGCCATGCTTACTCAAATCCCACTGGCTTGAAGACGTTATAATTTGCTCCTTCTCATACTTCGGAGACATGTCAATGCGCTTTCCAGTGGCAGGATTTGCGGGGTTATCCATTACACCGTCAAGCGCAATCGATGGAGTGTCTGCGTTAGTCATAAACTCATCCGATACGTTCCATCCTCGGCTGTCAAAGTCCTTAACCATGAGTAATGGATTGACCATTTCGATATCGAGCTCATCGTCGTATAAAAGCTCACTGAATTGTGCGAGAGGGGTTCCGTGGTCCGCAACAATTATGATTCGCGTGTTGTCGTACACATCTTGTTCGCGCATCCAATCAAACCATTCTCCAAGCTTAATTAACGAAGCCATATCCGAGTGATAATGCATCATCTGTAAGTCGTTTTCCATCTTCATCTTTTGGCCATCAGGCAACTGAAAGCGAGACATATCTTCAAGTCCTTCATTGTTGATGCGTTTAACCAGCGTGTAATCAGGGAGCTGGAAATAACTCGGCGTGTGTGGCAGCTCATTTGCAAGAAACAAAAAGCATCCACGTCCAGAATCGGCAGCGCAAATTCTGGGAAGCACAAACAGGTCGGAATATGTCGCTATCTGTTCATCGGTAGGAGTCGCTCCCGAATCAAGTGAGAGATACTTTCCCTCGTCGTAATAATCAGGCTGAATGCATTCAGGTATCACTTTAAGCACTGCGTACCTTACGAATCGATCAGCAAGATCTCCCGTTGACTGAATTCCGCAATTTGCCATTGTGTAACCAGAGTACATGCCTTTTGTATTGTATGCAGAAAGATTAGCAATATCATCAAAAACAGACAGATCTGAATCTAATTGGTAATTGCCATATGGAGGGTTCGTTACAAAAGCCCTATAGTTGGCGTCACTAAAGAGTTTTGGCAGAACCCTCAATGCCTCGTTGTGCTTCGATGCCAAGGTTTCGTTTGCGCGAGCGTTCATCTCGGTTGGAGTATACTCATACCCGCCATACATCGGGGGCGCACCATAATTCGTGCATTGTCCAAATGATAAAGTGTTTGGGTAATAAGTAAATCCATCGAATTGCTCAATGAGCTTAGGGCGCTCGTGCATTATAAAGGGTATATACCCCGAGATTGATCGATCGAGGAAAAACACAACAACGTTCTTTTGCGTTTTGGAAAGGGCGAGTATTTCTCGTATCTTACCGTCACTATCAAAAAACTGTTCTCGTGAGCTAATGGTCTTTTGTCGTACCTCGTCGTACGCGCTCTGGATTGTTGCGATGCTAGGTACAGAGAGACCGACTAACGCGACGCAAATGATTGCCACTGCAGGTAAAGCCATCTTTCCAATAAAATGCATAACTATTATTGTAATAACTGTGGTAAGCATCAAAATCATAAGATTAAGAATCTTTTCCATTCGTGTATAACCGAAGCCGTGTTCGAACACTAGCGCATTTGTTATTGTACCTTGCCCCTTACCGAAAAAGAAATAATCGACTAAGGCAATAGCCGCCACCACTCCGTAGATGAGTACAAAATACTGTCTCACGTTATTTGGAGAAAGAAAAAAGAAGATGCTGCCCCAAAGCACAAACACACCGATCCACACTACGGTAGAGTTGAGAAGCACGAGATTCGGGTTCACCAGTGTCTGTACACTTATGAATTCCGTTGGAGAGTCTGCTAGCACACTTGACGGAATAACTAGTCCCATAAGTAAGGCTAAGAGCACGCCTAGTGCAATAAACAGTGCGTTTGTTAATCGTTTGCCACACCCCTTTAATACCGGATGGGTAGTGCCAGGGTAGCTGCGCTTGTCATTTCTAAACAACTTGAACGCTACCAGCTCAATCAAGCCTACGATAAGCAGTAAGATTAGAAGCTGTTTGATACTATATGTACGATGAACCACAGCAAACCAAATGATAATGGAAAGAACGAGAGCTTGAGCTGCTGCAAATAGCAAGCGTTTTGGCCTCTTGAATACCAAAAGGAGTAGATTCTTTAGAAGCGAAAGAACTTGATTGCAAGTCCAGTAGAATACCAAGCCAGATGGACTGTTGTAGAGCAGAACTAAGAAGACCCCGGCTAATGCGTACGCTTGAACCTTATCTCGCAATGTATGCTCACGTGTGTAGATAAACGTAGAGACGCAGTTGAACAGGGTCATGGCGATCGGCATCACATTCACCGACCAAGATCCTATACTTAACAGCGCGTCTGGTTGTCCAAGATCTGACAGAAACAGAAAATGTGCCCCGTTCAGAATTTGAAGCTCCGAGAGATAGGAATAGGCAGCTATAAAAAACGGTATCTGGAGTAAGAGAGATAGCGAGCTAATAAGTGTGCGCAGTGGATTATATCCTTGCTCGGCATAATATGTAGTGAGCATCATGTACTGTTCATCACCCGAGAAGTGTTGTTTAATATGGGTGACCCATCGCTCCATGCTACGTTGCTTTAACCGCTCTTCTTCCTGTTGAATATCTGCCAGTCTATACAGAGGGAAGCAGAGCAGGTTTACCACAAGACTAACGCCTATTATTGCAAGTCCTTGGCTCTGCGTTAATCTATAGCCAAGAGAAAAGGTTAGAGAAATAAGGAGCGTTATTGGGGTGATAACCAGATTATAGAGAATATCGAACATAGTATACCCATATCCTCCGTCAACAGGGATCTATCGTCTTTTGCGTTGGCCAAATGGCAATACAGAACAGTCAGTTATACGCGTTCAAGCTGCGTCCTTTAGGGTCGCTTTCGTAGCCGCTTCATCCATGGTAGCCATATTAAACCACAAGCTACCTGATTATCCGCTTTAATTAACACACACAATAAAATCAATCGGGCTACCTTATGGCCTGGCTTCCGCAGTCGACTGGCGACGTTTGCCCAGCTAGAACAGAGCAAACGTCGCCAGTCGACTGCGGAAGCCCGGTAGCAAGCATAGTGCTCGCATACAGGTACTTCACGTCGGTTACTGAGTTTTTTTCTCGCGGAGATGAATCTGCTTAGCAAGAGACAAATCGTTAACGCAGTCTACCTCAGTCCAGTCATATGCGGCGATATCAGTGTAATAGAGGTCAAAGTCGTTCTTAAAGATTAACTGCACGAGCGCATTCTCGTACCACTGGTCATAAAAGCCATCTTCCACCATGGATTCAAGCTCCTCGCGCATGATAAGTGCGCTCTTCCTGTCAAGACGCGTAACACCCGCATACTCTCCGTAGTATGAATCTAGGTCCTTGCTCATAACGAGAACTTGGTTATCTGACACTTGTACGTTATAGTCCCCATCGGTTCTAATAGAACTGTCCAGTAAAACCTCCGGGCGTACCACTGGGCGGCACATAATCTCGCGTACAAGCTCATCGGACATCACAATGTCGCCGTCTATTAGCACAACTCCCTCAGAGTCTAAGTGCCCACGAGCGAACCAAAGCGACGCTATGGAGTTGGTCACCTCGTAGAACGGATTGTATATGAATGTAACCCCGCTTAGTTGTTCTTCGATACTGCGATGCATGTATCCGGTAACCGCAACAATGTCCGCATCCGAATCGTGCCTGCGAATCAACGCAACCATACGCTGAATAAGCGTTGTCCGCATGTCCAGCTTATACATAGATTTTGGATGCATGAGCGTAAGTGGCTGTAACCTTGAGCCCTTACCAGCCACCATGAATATATATTTCATCGTTCCTCTCCTATCGGATCCTGCCACATAATCAAACCAACCCGCATAAGTTCCCCTGAGGGCGGAAACCGGATGTCAATACCGAACTTGCTTGCAGTTTTAAGGATGTTTGCACCTGTCGCCTCAATGGGACTCCTAGACAGGTATGGATTGTTGCACTTGTCCTTTCCGCACCCATTTTTGCACAGTTTGCACGAGCCTGCCCCAAAAGAGATGGTCGTGGAACGGTTGTGGTTATACATCCACTTCTCCATCTTAAGCAAGGTCCTGTGCAAAGTCACGCTCGACTCACTACGAATCGACTCGTATTCCGTTTTATCGCGATAGCTAAAGGTATACACAACGAATGCGCCTTCATCATATTCGGAGAACATCTTTGGATAGTCGATGTCAGGCAGATTAGGAGGGCACCTCCAGTTCTGTCCATACTTCCCACAATAGAAGCAGTTCATCTTCACGCACTCTTCGAATACCACTCGTTTGGGTTCCATGAATACAATCCTTGGACCCGAACCCTCGTTATGGAACAGCTCAACAAAAGCCCGTTTCTCGTCCTCGCTCATATACCAAAGAACTCCTTCATTTCGCGGACAAGCATATCGTAGTCGTCAAGCGCAAGACTCCCTACGTGCGACACACGGATACTGCGCTTCCCAAGCTCCCCACCCACAGGATTGACCATAACGTGCTTTTCGTTCTTGAGGTATTCAAAGAACTCCTTTGCGATTTCCTTTTCAAAACGAACGGGGGTTATCGCGTTAGACAGCGGAAAGGACGGTATATGCACGGGAAGCTCGTTAAGAAGGCCTCTAAAGTAATCGCAGCGAGCCTTTACTTCGCTGAGCCTCTTATCCAAACCCTGCCTATCAATCTTATGCAGCATGTCATTGAGCTCAAAACACACTCCTACCGCAGGTGTGAAGGGGGTCTGTCCTCTCTTCATATTGAGTATGTAGTCTTTAAAATCAAAGTAAAGCGAGTGCGGGTCAATCTTGTTAAGACGATTGACCATGCGAGGGCTAAGGGTAACTAACGATAGTCCTGGCGCAAGGCAAAGCCCTTTTTGCGAACTCACAATAGTTGCATCTACATAGTTAGCCGCGGCTTCGTAGGGATCACATAGGAAACTACTTATTGCATCAACTATTAAGTACATGCCCTCACGCTTGCAGAACTCTGAAATCATGTGTAGGTCATAGAGCTGCCCTGTGTAGGTCTCATCTATGTTCACAAGCAGCCCTGTAAACCCCCCATCGGCGAAGCGCTCCAAATGCTCCCCTTTGAGCTCCTCGTCTTCGCCGAGATAGATTACCTCATGGGGAAAGCCGTGAATCTCGCAGATCTTTACGAACCGCTCGCCAAAGGTTCCTCCGCAGATGACGAGCAGCTTGTCATGGCAATCAAAACAGTTAGTCACTGTCGCCTCCATCGCGCCGCTGCCAGAAGCCGTAAGCACAATTACCTCAGCGTTTTCTTCTGCACCTTCAAGCTTCTTGAGCAGCTTCGCGTTATCAAGCATAACCTGTGAAAACTCCGCCGTGCGAAAGTATGGCACGACATGCGACCTTATCTCCAAAGTGCTCGCATACATCTGAGCAGGACCGATAGTGAAGAGCTTGTAGTCAATCATGCCTTACCCTCTTTCCAACAATCTCACGCATTGGCACACCTACCTTTTTGGCAGACGTAACGAACGTTTCTTCGAAAGCCGTTAGCGTAGTGTCGGTCTATATCGACATCTACGCCGTGCAAGGACTTTCGCTTTGCATTATGCAACAAGCACGCTACTCGTCATCCAATCATCTGAAATATCATACAGCTATTCTGAAATAGCGCACCATCGGACAAGTGGCAAAAAACTTTTCGAGCGGGGGTGACAACATCGGGCGCCCAATTGCGAGAGAGGCAAGTACTTTGCTTTGCGGACAACCCTACTATAGAAGGAGCCCTGTATGGCAGCGTGACATAACATGAACTTATATTTGTGATTAGGAATGGTAACATCCGCAACAAAACTACCGGCGCTGCCAGCGATTTTATAATCGCAACTCTCGCTGCGATATTGTAGTTGCAGCAGGAACGCGGGCGTCGGTACCCTACTGGAGCATCCCGCTCGCATAAAGGCCAGCCCACAACCCCCTCCAGATCCTACTATTCTTTAAGTTTATATAGCCCGTAACGTTCATTTTCATCGAACAATGAATAGCGGCGCTGGAGTAAATCATCAAGCGTATGGGATTCCTTATCCACTAAGAGCCACTTCGCATTTCCCTCATCAAAGGTCATCTTAATGTCTTCTTGCAGCGTCTTTGAGAATCTCGATACAAAGTCCTGGATCATGTAGTATTTGTAGCATGGAATAGTATCTGTTATTAAGTAGAGGTCTTTGACGTCATTTTCTCCGTACGCAACAAAAGAGTCCCTTTCCTCAGCAGGAATACGCTTAACAAGTGTGCTCCAGTCTCGCTTTCCTTCACTGGCATATGCCCTATGCGCGTCTTTTGCGGTAATCACACGCTCACAAAATGCCATATTCGTAAACATGACAATGGCACAAACAAACATAATCCCAACGAAGCGGATGGACGAATCTTCATCCTCAATCGCCGAGCGTACAGCACACATTAGAACAGCGATTTGGGGTAGGCACACCAAGGCATACTGGCTCCATGCTTGATTATTCATAAACACAACCGCTTCCAACAGGCCAGTCACAATACAGGTGGTGCCCATGATCCAGTTTCTCTTGGAGAAATAAATCAATCCAGCGAAGAAAATACAATAGAATAAGAAGAAGGATTTTAAAAAAATGATTACGGTATCAGCGCCAGTGTCCTTGAACCAAGGAAGCACGCCACGAGAGTATTCGACATTAAATAATATTATATCATATATTGCATAGCCTATAGAGCCATTGGCCAAGAAATACAAGGTGAACGGAAGAATCGTTAGCACAAATCCCCCAACAAAAGCAACTGCATTTTGTCCGAGATTCGCAAACTCTCTGCCAACAATAAGCATCACGCAAACGGTTAGGATGCCACCTACGATTGGAATAACATTTGTCGCTCTTGTCAAAAGGCATACACCAGCCGTTACACCGTAGAAGACAGTCCACCTCCAATCATGAGTGTGTTCTGGCTTTTGGAAAAAGCGAAAAAGAAGAAAAAAAGCCCAACCTAAAAAAGGAAGACAATACTCTTCGACGGTATTGCCCAGTATGTAGTTGACCTTCATAGCTATCCCAGATAATACGAGAACAGAAATGCCGAAGGTCTTGCTGTCATGGGCAAGTTGGCTTATGCACCAGATGCTCGAGAAGGTGAAGAACATGAAAATGATTTGTAGGATCGCTATGCCATACTTGCTACCAAGGAGCAAAAAGCCCACCATATCGATAAAGTAGATGAGTGGCCCCTTGTGATCAAACATATCGCGATAGGGCAACCTCCCAGCTGCCCAAGCCTTACCAACCGTCATAAAGTGGGCGCTATCCCCACCTGAATCACCACCATAGCAGTATGGATAAAGCGGTGAGGTGCTGTAGGAGAATAATAAGACGTACGATACTGATAGAAAAACGACGAAGATAATTACGCCTGGATTAAAATATCTCTTTACGAGTTTCATAAGGACCTCGTTCCTTACGAACGGTCTTTCATGGTATACCGTCCGAACACATCAATGTCTGAACACTATCAGTTTACTTGCTATGTAATTCAGAACAATAACGACTATGTTCACCAAGAGCTTTACCGGCACGTCTGGCAGGCTTAGGACATCCACAAGTAGCCACATGCCGACCCAATCAACGACACCTGTAGCGAATCTGCTTGCAAAGAATGAGAGTGCCTCAATTAAAACCGAACGGGCACCGATAGCCTTACTGTGAAACACCCAGCGACGATTAGTCACGAAGGCGAATGCCACGCTCAAGACCCACGCGATGACGGACGCGGGAACCGTAGAAATTCCCAGGACATGGGAACATACCCAGTAGCTGACAACGTTGACCGCTGTGGTCAGCACACCGAACACGGCATAGGCGATTATATCGATATGGGTCCTGATGAGGTCGCTGACGCGTCGCCACATGTTACATGGCCTTGGAGAGCATACGGAAATCGGAGAGCGCCTTCCAGCCGATGCCGACGATCCGCTTTATGTTGATTGTGTTCTTCCCCGCCTGGCGTGGCTTAAAGGTCACTGGCACGAAGCGGACCTTGCGGCCGTAGTACACGCCGTACGTTGCGAGCATCGCGTTGGGAAGGTTATAGTCCTCGGGAAGCTTCGGCAGGTAATCGCCTAGGAACTGTGCCGACATCAGGCGGAATGGGGCGTTCGCATCGGGCATTCTCACGCCAAAGTAGTGCCTAAGAATCCTACACAGCGTGCGCTCAACAAACGCCCGGTCCTTACCGTCACCGCGCTCCGTGCGGTTGCCAAACTGTGCCTCGAAGGATTCCCGCGCATCCCACATCAGAGGGAACTCTCCAGGATCCGTCTGGCCGTCTGAGTCGGTCTGGAACACCCAGTCGGCACCCGAGCTAATCGCGTGCCCATATCCATAAATCAGCGTGGAGCCATGGCCGCCGTTGGACTTCGTGAGCGGCTCCATCAGCGGGCGGTCGGCGGCGAGCGCCCGCAGCCGGTCCCAGGTGTCGTCGGTGCTTCCGTCGTTGATGATCACTAGCCTCGACTTGCCGTCCCCGGCATGAGCCTTCACCACGGGATACCACTCGGAAACAGTCCTCTCGATGTTCTGCGCCTCGTTGTATGCGGGTATTACGATGTACAGCACGTCAGACAATGTTTGCCCCTTTCAAGTGTTTTACCCTGTTTTTCAGAATCTATTATAGTAGGATGCTGGCCTTCTCGGTGCACGTCATAAATAAATACGTCACGATCAGCTTCCTCGAGCCAATGGCAATCCACTGCCTCACCCCACCGCTAATCTGGTCGGTTATGTGCTCAGAGATATTGGCGGCTTACACACCGCATGGGGAGCTATGCATTAACTCGCGCGCGCACATGAAGCGTAACTGACTCATTGACCTTATCAGAGTCCTTCTTTGCAAGCACCCACTTGTCGCTGACATGTCGTCTTAGGTGCCCTCAATGCGCATGACGCTCCCTACATCATGTTGTTTAAGCACACTCAGCGACCTTCTGTGCTGTCATCCTCACCTTTCTTTCGTGCCTGAGGAAAGAATACTACGCGCAGGGGCGGGATAACCCAGAGCAACCCCACCAGAGCCGCATCCACAGCAAAGCGAATCAGCAGAACCAGCACCCAAGTCCAGGGCCGCCCACCCGTGACACCCGTAAACCACGCGCCAACCTGCCCCCACCAGATTACATCGTCCTCCAGAATGTGCACGCACAAGATAACAAGAGTATTGCGTCCTATCCATTGCATAAAGCGCGACATTTGCACCGCACGCGTCTCGATAGAGCGGCAGACAGAGACAATAAGCAGAGTCGCCGCAACTCCTCCGAGCATCGTTAGAGCACCAAGCGGATAATCCTGCGAGGCAAGGCTCCCTCCACCTCGCTGCAATATCACATAACCCCACGCAGCCATCAGGACAATCACGAATGCTATCGGCTTCTTGTAGGAAAAGCCGTCCACGCGCCTGATGAGCATGCCAACATACAGGTATATGGCGCATCCAAACCCGGCTTGGATTGACCACGGCAGCCAAACGTAATGCGCTGAGATGCTCATGGCACACGTGCAAATCGCAAGCGTTAGCAGCCTCGCCCAGGCCGGCAGCTTATGGGTCGAGACAATTAGTAGGTGCGCCCAAAAGAGGGCCAAGAGAAACCAGATTCCGCCTATGCGCTCCACATCCCACAGCGCATTCGGAATGCGTCCACCTGCACCCCAAAGCGCAGCCTGCACCCAGCGAAGAAGCTCAGCTTTACGTTTGAGTCCATGGTAGTGTGCTGCCAAGGTACAGCCGCCAACAATAAGCCCTGAGGTAACTGCATATGGAAGCAGCAGGTTCCTTGCATCCTTCTTCAACAACGTAATAGACGGCGCGGCATCTTCCCGAAAAAAGTATCCGCTCAGAATCAGGAATACGGGCAGATGGAACGTAAACGCAAACGACACAATGCCGCTTGGCATACCACCGACAATAACGTCCGCATTGTATACGATACCCATGTGGCCGACGACGATAAAAACGATTGCCGTGCATTTGGCGATGTCTATGTAACCTAATCGTTTGGATTGCATGATGCACCCCCAAGCATTAAAGCGAATTTCCATACTAGACCTTGATTGGTAAGAACAGCTGTTTGCACGTATTTGTTGTCCCAGGTCTCCGACACGATGAGCGTCACCAAACGAGCCGCGTACAAGAGGGTCCAGATGGAATTATTCTACCAAAGACCGTCGAGAAGATGGTCGTAGGCATGACTATGGAGGAGGGTCGCTAGCGAAGCCTAGCGGAGGTCGCTCATACGCATGGCGACCGCCAGGAGCGCCACCAACGCATGGAACACACGCTCGTGTCGGCGGTGGCCGAGACGTGCGCATCAGGTCTCACCGCACACGTTCCGCCACTCATGCGCTATGGCGATGCTCGCCGCCGGCGTGGACATCGGCACCGTGGCCATCTGGCTGGGCCACGAGCACATAAACACGACCCGCAAGTACGTCGTGTCCGACATGCGGCTCAAGGAGGAGGCGCTGGCGAAGGTCCGGCGGGACTGGCAGGTCGAGGAGCGGAGGCCCTACAAGGCAAGCGAGGACATCATGGAGTTCCTCAAGGGCCCGTGATCTTCCCACGTCGCTATGTGCCGAGATTCCAGGAGGCCGGCAGCTCAGGCGGCCGCTCGGCACATAGCGTCACTCGGCCCATAAGAGGGACGCGTCAAGGCCGTCCGCCGACGACTTCTTTGCCCCGAGGAGGCGGCTCGCCACCCCATCCGAAAGTGCCCCCTCCGGCACCAATCGAGCCAGCCGCTCTCCGGCAATCAGCCGCGCGACGCCAGCCGCATCGGCCGCCTCCCGTTCCGTCCCATCGATGCTTACGTGAATTGCATCACACTGCAACTGCTCGGAGTAGGCGACGAGGTGCAGCAGGCAAGCCTTACGGATCGCGTCGGTGAACAGGCGGTTGCCCAGCGAAAGCAGCGCATCGGCATCGTACTCGACACCCATCTTGGCCTCTATAGACGCGGACTGCCTGCTCAGCCTCAGGGCAATCCCGGAAGTTGAGCCGTATCGGTACGTGAACGAGCGCCCCCAACGCTCGCACGGCACGCCAAGGGATACCTCATATGTTCGTTTCGCCCTCATCATCTTTCCCCTCCGTTGGGCCGAGGTCCTTCGACGTGACTGTCCATGGCGCTAGTCCCCAGGCATGTTATCCACGGTCACCTGATGCTCGCGCAGGGCAAACAGAGACGGATCATGGGTGTCGAAGGCGACCGAGTCCACCACGCGCCTGTTCCACGCGTCCCAGACAACCAGGTTCAGGCCTCGCCCGTTCACGGCATAGTCCGCACCGTTGAGTATGATGTTCGCCTCGTTTCCGGCGTTGTAGGACCTGCTGCGCACGACCCCGCCGACGTCCGCCACGGAGAACCCGTGTTCCGCCCGCCCGTCTGGCGCCGACAGCTCCTCGAACAGCGCTCGCCCCTTGTGGACTGCCGCCACATATGCGCACCAGTGCTTGTTGTGGAGGTTGGCTCGACATCCGAGCGACGCCATTCCGGCTACTATGGTTTCATCGAGGCAGAAGCCTGGTGTATCACGCACGGCAAAGAACACGTAATAGCGGTCGCTGCAGCGCCTGAGAACCTTAAGGTAGACGTATATCGACTCAATCGCCGGCAAGAGCCCGCCGGCATCGTACAGGCCCCTGCCGCCACGAATGCCTTCGGCCGTCTCCACAAGCCTGTCGAGCGACCTCTGCATCTCGTCCCCAAGCCCCGTTGGACGAGCGCCCGTCATGCCCATAGCAATCAGCGAGGTGGACTCGAATTCTCGTGAGACCAGCTCTCCCAGCCGCGCTTCGAGCTCATTCAGCCTTCTGTCCAGAATGTCGTAAGCGTCGAGGGCCCGCAAATCTCCGCTGCCGTCGACGGCGGCCTTAAGCCACTGGCGGCTGCGTTCGCGTTCGTGGTCCAGCAGCGCATTGACCCTCTGGTAGTCGACTGCTCCGTCGGCGGCCAAGCGCATCTCGAAGTCTTCCTTTGAGTATACCGCCCTGTCCTCGAGGCTGAGCAATCGAAACAGCGACTCGAACCTCGTCGCCCCGCGCTCGCGATTGACCAGCGACAGGAACTGCCGCCCGAAGATCAGCGACAGGCACGTGCCGTGGAACGAATCCGTCACCACGAACTCCGCATGCGCAAAGTGCGCAAGCCATGTTTCGAGCGTCGGCCTATAGGCCGTCGCGAAGCTCGCGGGGGTGCCGTCGTCACTGGCGTCGGAGATCGCCAACACCTCTAGGCCATGCCTGCTCGCCAGCTGCCTCACCATGTCTTCCTTCTCCGGAGTGGCGTCGAGCATGTAGGTGAAGAGGTACTTCCTGCCGTCGAGGCCCGGCTCCGCCCTGCGCAACAAGCGAGCGTAGTCCGACCGCGGCATTAGAAAGACCGGGTCGAGAACGTGCGATGCGCTGACGCCAAAGTACCGCTGGAACAGGGCAATGGCCGTGTCCTCGCGCACAGACACCGCGTCGAACCTTTGCAGGAAGAACCCCATCGTGGCACGCTCGCGTTCGTCACTGTCCACCGAGTCCCTGCCCAGCGATGCCGCATAGGCCACCTTGCGCTTGCTCGCGTCTGCGAAGGGCTGCGTCACGAACTCGCCGTCATTGTTGTAAAGCAACGTTGCGAACTGCTGGTCAGAGCCGGTGACGAAGGCGCCGCACCGGTCGTTCAGCTCCCTCATCGCGGCCTTGCTCCTGTAGCGCGGGAGCAAATCGCCCGGACGGTATGGGCTCTCCGAGAAGAGCCTTGGGATATCCGAGGCCTTGATCCTCGAGTCCTGGGGGACGTTTAGCATGCCAACCGTATAACCCATGTCACGCAGGGCGGAGTACAGCGCGTAGTGCGTGATGTGCGAGCCGTAATTCTCACCCGTTATGTTTCCGAGCACGATTACGTCGTGGTAATCCTTCATGCACTGGTCGACGCTCTTCGCGAACGACACGTCCGGATACATCCCGAAGAACCTTTCGCGCATGGGGTGCGGGGTCCGCTTCTTGATAATTGAGTTGAACCGGGACGCCTCCAAGGGGGTCTGCTCCACGACCTTGAACTGGGAACGGACGGACTCGAACGCCCTTCTCCCGACCTCGTTGTTAACATAGAGCAGGCTCGTTCCCTTGCCGTCGGTCAGCCTCTCGTCGTGCTGCTCGATGCCCCAGAAGTCCCCTATGGTCAGGTCGCCTTGGCGCTGGTAGCCGCAGAACTCGCATACGATGCAGCTGTCGCGCTTTGTGAGAAACCTGTGATAACCCTGCTCGTACACGTTCGTGTCGATGTCTGTCGTTCGCGACTGTCCGTCTTGCCCAATTACATCCAGTGTTATGGCGCTGTTCCCCCACCCAAACTGCTTTGGGCGAAAATCAACGTGTGTTATATCGGTAATGTCATGGCATTCGTCAAGGTAATCGTGCCACATCTTTGGGGATGGGGTGCCACCACACAAAAAATCAACTAGGAGCACTGCGTCCCTGAAGCCCTTGGCAGTGGCGAGCCTTTCCAGTCCCGCTACCTGACAGGGAGTCCCAACAAACAAGACATTCCGTTTCGACTTAGCGTACTCTTCGATCTCCCGATAGACTAGTCCGACGTCACTCTGCACGTACTTGCTCTTCTGAAGAAGACCGAGCGAATCATGAGAATCGATGCAGATGTGCCGCACGACAAACGATTCGTCCATCGTGGCGCCGCAGACAATCCCTCCGCTAGAGAGGACCCATTCAGCCAGTATGGTGAACGCTCCGCCGGAGGAGCTGTGCATCCTAATCTCGTCATCCGCCATCAAAGCGTAGCAATCTGGCGTCTTTACGTTGTCCGTATCGGGATTGAGCTTTGGACAGACGCGCTCGCAGAGTCCGCACCCAACGCAACGGCTCTCGTCTACTGAGGGGTATAGGAAACCCCATCTGTCCGGATTCATGTGAATCGCATCCGTGGGACATACGTTGCGACACGCAGAGCAGCCAGTGCAATGCTTGCCTATCGTCTGCAGGGACTTCAATACGTTCACGGTCACCTCCCGATGTCACGGACCGCCCTCCGCTACTGGCAGAGGTTGTTCACCCGCGCGTTCAGCCTCCCCGACACCACCTCGAACGGCCTCGGCGCGTCCATCACCACGTTGTCGAAGCAGTCGTTGACGTAGGCATCTCGACCAAGGAAGACGCCAGCATAGTGAGGACCGGAAACGATATTGCGAGCCACGGTATTCTCATAGCATGGTGTAAAGTCGAGCTCTCTGATGTCCTCGAGAGCGTAGTCCTCTCGCAAGTCGGATGCCAGCTCGATTCCAAAAAAATGGAAGCCCTCACTTTCCCCGGCATTATTGTCCGTTACCACATTTGACAGGATTGTGTTTCGCGCTCCAGATCGCACCATCTTAATACCCGATCCGTAATTGCCAGCAACAACGTTCTGATAAAGAATGTTGTAGGCAGCGTTATCCATCGATATGCCGGGCACCTTGGCCGGCGAGGACCCGTCGGAGAGGACGCCGAAGTCTTGTATGAAGTCCTCAACAAGCTTCTCCTCGTCCATGTCAAACCTCCCGCCATTCCGTAGGACCACGTTTCGAGCGACGAAGCAGCCCACTGTGCCAAAATCGAGGCACATACCTTCTTTGTTGTTCTGCTTGAGCGTGTTTTCGATGATGTAGTTCCGGTAGCTCGCGTGCGAGTAGATGCCGTTGGACTCGCCCGCTCCGATGCGGTTCCCAACAATTACTAGGTCGTGCGGAGATTCCAATCGCTCCGCAAGACACCAGCGCTTGAGGGGATTGTAGGGAGTATCGATGTCATCAAGGTCGCTCGAGCAAAGCACGATACCCCCGCTCAGGTTGCCCGTCCCCCCGGCGCGCTCCACCACGTTGCGCTCAATCACGCCGAGCTCGACGTCACCGTTGAGGAAGATGGCGCCGTTGCCCGAATCGCTGATTCGGTTGTTGCGGACCGCGAAGTGCCGGCACGCGCCCATCACGCACACGGCCTTGTGCGCGCAGCGCGTGACGCGCATGCCAGAGATGACGAAGCGCTCACTGTTCTTTACGTAGACGGGGTAGTCGCAGCAGCCGTCCAGCTCGAACCCGTCGAGCAACACGTCGCGGGCACCGTCGAGCACGAAGGCCTTCGCCACAGGCGCGGCACCCGCCACGACGCGCGCCCCACGGCCGCGGAGTGCGACGCCGCCCGGAACCACGACCGTCTCGTCCAGCACGATCAGCGGGGACTCCACATCCACGGACGCGCCGCCGGAGCGCCGCAGGAGCGCGTTGAGCTCGGACGCGGTCGCGCCCGAGAACGCGACCTCCGGGCCCGCGCCAACGCCGCGCGTCTCCCGCCACACCTCGTTGTATATGCGCTTCCACGACGCCTCGGGGAACTCGAGGTCCTCGGGCCTTATGCCGAGCCTTCGCATGCGCTCCACGCTGAGCATCGAGTCCACGAGCCCCGCGCGCTCCTCCGGCGCCATGCGCTCCAGGGGCGGCAGGGCGTGGCGGCCGAGGAGGGACGTGCGGTCGAGCTCCGAGATTGGCTCGGGTCCCTCGCACTCCTCCTCGGGCAGCACCAGCTGCCGTACGACGACGCGCTCGCGGACGACCTCGGGGGCCGAGGCCACCTTTTCGGGTGCGGGTCGCAGGCGGCGACGCACAGCGCGGACGACTCGTTTTGGGGTTACGCGCATGGGGTTCTCCTTGTGGGGTTATTTTACGGGAAGGGGGCGGTCGTTCGTTGGCGGGAAAAGGGGGACACACCTGCAGGGCTTCGTAGCGCATACGTGCCCGGGACAGTAGGTATGTCCCCCCCTTTCCCGCTTCCTCCTTTTCCGCTCGACGTTACTCCGACTCGTGCGTGTACTTATCTAGCTCCAGATACGTGGCCCAGAACTCGTCGGACTTGAGGTAGGGGCCAGCTTCTTGCCAGCTTGCCGCCACCGTCTCTTGCTCCTTGGCATAGCGACGCGTGAGCGTGTGGTAGCGCTTCATGAGCTCGCGGTAGCGCACCTTGTTCATACGACGCAGCGCACCCTGAGTTCCTAGCCGGTTAACCACTAGGAAGGAGTCACGGAAGTGCACGAGTTGAATGGGATACCGGTTGGCGTTGAACTCAACACCGGTAGGATCGTGCTTTACGAATACCCGAGGCAAGAACCGCTGACCGTTATGCGTCCAGCGATCTAAGCGGCCCTCCCACGCACGAACCCTACCTTTGGGCAAGACGTTCTTGAGGTCGACTCCCCGCGTGTCGAGTTGCTCGATGGGCACGTACTTCTCCGCCTTGGCAGACTTCTCCTTAAGAAGCTTCTCGCACTGCTCAATCTGCAGGAACTCTGGGCCCTTAAGGTAGTCCTCAAGAGCATCCAACATGAGTTCGCACGCACCATAGTTAAACTGCTTGATCTCGATGTCGAACCCCTTGAGGAAAATCTGCTTGTAAAAGTCCACCCGGGGGCAGACGCCACTGGCAGACTGGATTACCAGCGAATTGCGTACGCCGCAGTAGCGCTCGTAATAGGGGTTGTAACGGTCGTCAAAGTCCTCGTGCCATACGTTGATGCCGTTCATGGTCATAAACTCGGGAGCGCAGCGCTGACCGTACTCCGCATCGTCGTAACGGATGAACAGTGGCAGCGGTAGGCCCTCACGTTCGACGGTGGCCATGGGGATGCAGCAATACCAGAACGCGGCGTATTTATTCTCGTAAGGAGGCAGGGGCCGCTCGTTGCGTACTATCTCGAAGTAGTTAATCATCGGGGCACGCAACTTAATTGGCCCGAAGCGACCTTCCTGACTGGTAAAGCCCACGTCCTCAATCTGAACGTACTGGTCGCCCAGCGAGAACATGGCACCGCTTACGAAACCCTCGGCGTACTTGTCGTTGACCAGGGAGACGAGGTTGAACGTACGCTTAACGCTCTCGGACGAAAGCGAGACGTCATCGTCCATAATGAGCACGTGCGTAACTGGCTCGTCGGTCGACAGGCGCTTGGCCTCCATCATGCCGCGCGCAAAGCCGCCCGAACCACCCACATTCTTGTTGGGAAACACCCACACGCCGTCGCCCTCGAGTTCCGACGGGTCCAATGTACGGCCGTTATCCACCACAATCATGGACGCATGTCCGGCACAAGGGTCATCGCCAGAGAGCACCTCGTTCTTGAAGAGCGCAACATTACGTGTGATGAATGCTTCCTTCTTAAAGGTGGTAGTGGCAATGGCTAAGTGTACGCCCCTGACGTCCGCCTCATCCACCATCGCGTAGTAGTAGCCATTTTTAATGGCAACCGAGTCGAGTGTCGTAATCTTAAAGGTCGCAAGGGTGTCGTCCCCCGTTGCCTCAACGGTAAACGTGTAGTCCACGACCTCATAGTCGTCGCAGTCAATGTCGATGCTCTCGAGTCGAGTCATCCCGACGCCCACAGGTTGCTCCCTAAGCGTAAAGAACGTAATGCGTGCCTTGCCACGTATCTCCAAGTGCAGGTGCACATCGGTCACCACGGTGTACTCGCGCCATTTTGCGATTGAGCAGGAGTTAAAGTAGGTGGCAAAGTCGTACGTAGAGTCACGCATAAGCAGGCTCTCTCCGGCCTCCCCCTCAATAATCTCGTTTGCCGAGTGATAAAAGAGGTTTGGATACTGGAAAAACCGCTCGTTATGCTCGAGCAGGATGTTGGCGAGCTTGTGTTCAACCATGGGTTGCTTACCTCTCGTTTGGGGCGTGTTTACCGTCGGGACTAGTCTATCAGTAATCTGGGGTGCGTGCCGTTGTGTGAGGATTTCTCCGCATTGGGGGTGCGGCTGGGTGTCCGGTGGCCAATCGGGGCGTGTCCGCTCAGCCCGTGCTCGTGTCCGCCAGGCGCGCCGAACCGCCGAGAGGCCTGCAAGGGTCCTCTCGCACACGTAGCCAACTTGCGGAAGCAATCGGGAGCGAAGCTCCTCTATCCCGGTAAGCGAGCACTCCTCATTAAAAACCTCTTCCATTGCCACTGGCACTCGCCGAGCAAGATTCGCCAAAATGTCGGCGCACGCCTGCTCATCGAGACCAGCTCGCTTCATTATGGTGGCAGTCTTGGGGTCGTTTTTGCCGGCATACCGAGCGATCGCACCACGCCCAACGCGACCAAAGCGATGCTCTTCCCCAATCGCCATCGCCAACCGACCCTTCCTGCGCAGCTCGTCGTAGCAAAGCCCAGAGGCGACGTCGTACATCTTTGCAAGAAGAGCACGCCCACCCACCCCAAGCAACAGGGAGTAGTTCTTTGCGTGCGTGTCGGGCGCGCCAATCACACAGTTAAAAAAGAGCATGCGCGTAAACAAATTGAGGTTTATGTCTGCCTCACTTGTTGAGGCGAGCAGCCTGAGCAAATCCGCGGTCTTTGGCCCACCGTCTTTGGTGTACTTTTGGCCGGGCATGCAGCCAAGAGCTTGGCAGCAATCCTCTTGATGAAGACGCACAATCGCACCCGACCGGTTCGCTAAACGGTCGTAGCGTTCCACCACGAGCGCTGGCTCATCCTCGAAGAAGACGTAAGACACCTTGGCGGCAGGGATTCCACAGCGTTGGGCCGTTCTCATGCACACGAACTCGTTGAGCGCCTCAAGCCTGTATCCGCGGACGCCGTTTTTTAACAATATGCGTCGTCGCAGCCCTGCCCTCGCAGGAGCACCACGCGCCATCAACACGGGCCAGGGCAAACTCCCCTTGGTTGCCGCCAAGAGACCAGCTCTCGTTTCTCCCAACCCAAGAGTCCTCGTCGCTTGTCCGAATCTCCTTAAGTCGAAGAGCTATTTCGTGGTTGGAGAGCGGACGATAGGCCTCGACGCACATCCAATCGTCCAGCACGCGACCATGCTCGTCACATGGGAAAAACTGCACCGCCCCAGGGCAATCGCGCCCGATGTGCGACAACAGCGCTACGGGGTTGTTGGGCCGTACGTCGTATTCCCGTGCGATAGCTCTTCGTTGGTTCTCACTGTCTGGCAGAAGGCCAAACAGGTAGGTGCGCACGATCCGTTGACCATACGTGCGGTTCGAGACGGGCATCGATACAGAGAGGGGTATACCCTCGTAACCATCCAGATACGCAAAGCTCACGATGCCCGACTCGTTCTGGTGCACCGTTCCGCAGGGCACTCCCTGGATGGTCACCAACAGGTCTATTGCTGCCATGCCCACGCTCCCTCATCCGCGTGTGGGTTAAACGCGTGGTCGGCAACAAACTGCTTAAGGCGTTCGTCGTATGAGGGTTGGGAGGCCGGACCCGTCGTAGCGGGCTCTGCGGGCTCGGGTGCGGCGGCCGCGGGCGCGGCGGGCTCGGGCGCGGCGTTGGTCAAGGCCTTTTGCTCCATGCACAAACCCAGACCAACGGCGCCGCAGATGGACAGCAACTTGTCCAGACGAACCCCCTTTGCATCACCAAGTTCCAGCGAGGCGATAAGCCACTCCAAGACTCCCGCCAGAGCAGCCAGCTCGCCCCGCGTTATCCCCAGCTCCTCGCGTGCGCGGCGAACGTATATGCCGGCTTGTCGAGAGGCGTTGACGGGCATGTTTGACATGAGACTCCTTTCATGCAAAACATTGCATGTGCAAGAATCTGCAAAGTTTTGCATGATAGAGTCGCCAACGCGGTTACTGTTCACTGCCGGCCAGCCAGTGAAAAGTGACCTTCCACCGGTAAGACGGTCTCGCAAGAGTGATGTACCACTTTGCGTGGGGGCCAGAAGAGGCGCGCCGAGGTCGCGAGCGGCGCCGCCAGGGCGATCCGGGCAGGTGGTTACACGAATTGCTTCGGAAAGAGCCACTATTTTGGCGATATGTGTCGTATTTTGGTGTCGAAAAATACGGGGCTGCATTTTTGAGCCTCCTACCTGCGGCGATGCCGGGCTCCTTTGGCGACGGTGGAGATTTGAGACTCAAAAACGACACATATCGTCGATTTCTTGGCGCTTTTCGACCCAAAACGTGTAACCACCCCGCAAGGGTCGCCGCTGACGGCGGCAGGGGTGTCCGTCAGCGGCGTCTCAGCCTCAGCCCGCGGCGATGCCGAACTCGGCGAGCAGGCGCTCGCGGGTGGCGGGGTCCACCATGGCGCCCACCAGCTCGCCCTCGCGGCCGGCGGCCTGCAGCGCCCTCGCGAGCCGCGCGTTCTCGTCCGCCTCGGCGTCCCGGCCCTCAGCGCGGCCCTCCTCGCGGCCCTCCTTGCGTGCCCAGAGGCGCTCGGCCTCCAGCTCGTCCTCAAAGGTCATGTAGTCCTCCAACCATAGTGGGAAAGGGGCCAAACCCCTTTTCTCACTCTCAGCCTGCGGCGATGCCGAACTCGGCGAGCAGGCGTTCGCGGGCGGCGGGGTCCACCATGGCGCCCACCAGCTCGCCCTCGCGGCCGGCGGCCTGCAGCGCCCTCGCGAGCCGCGCGTTCTCGTCCGCCACGGCGTCGCGGCCCTCAGCGCGGCCCTCAGCGCGGCCCTCAGCACGGCCCTCCTTGCGGGCCCAGATGCGCTCGGCCTCCAGCTCGTCCTCAAAGGTCATGTAGTCCTCCAACCACGCGGGATCCACCATCAGCTCATCTATCCTAGACTCAATATCCTCCACCAGCTCGCTGCCGTCAACCCGCTCGCCAGCGACGAACCGGAGGAAAGCGTCGAGCTCATCGCTCACCTCCCCGCGCGTCCCGCGAGCGTTGAGGTACACCGCCCGGCGCCCGTCGGGCACGACCGCCCCGGTCTGCAAGCAGGTCGTCACGCAGTCGTAGACGCGCCAGCCTCGCTGCTCCGACGGGAACTCCTCGCGCGCGAAGGGGTCGAAGTCGCACACGAATATGACCACGCACTTGCGCAGAGACTCCACCGGATCCCCTCTGCGCAGCCGAGTGGTGTCCATGAGCGCCTGGTAGTGGCGGGCGCGCATCCACTCGTCCTCCTTGTGCCGCGCCTGCACCTCGACGTCGTACTCGTTCCCCTCGGCGTCACGCGCGAAGACGTCCACCCTACCGGCGCGGGCGCTATGGAGCACGTCGAGCTCGTGCTCACCGTGGACGATGGTCACCTCTGCGATGGGCGTGCCCAGGGCGACCTCGATAAGGCGCTGGCATCGCCCAGGGTCGTCCCCGAACACGCTCTTAAACACGAACCCCAGCGTAATGCACGGCCGTTTGCTTGGTCTTCTCGCCATGGATCCCTTCTCTTCGTTGGCCAGAGGACCGAAGAGTCTAGGGGAGCCGTTGCGCAGAAAGCTCGCACCAAAAGAGCGGCAATCTCCCACGTTTCTCGCGCATATTGCCCAGTTTTGAACAAACGCGCAGGCAGCGTGATCGCCGACTTTCCCAACAAACATCAACGATGGAACGGCGCTCTTTTCGGGAGGCTGCACTGAGAAGGGGTTTGACCCCTTTTCTCAGCTGGCGCTGGCCTCGGCACGGGTAACAGTGAGAGTGTCCGTTAGGGAAGAGACACCTCTCCTCAGACGAACGCCACCACCGCGCATAGTCTCATTGTAGAATTCTAGAGAACGCAACGAAGGGAGTCGCCATATGTGGGTGGGACTAATCACGGCGGTACTGGTCGCAACAATGCTGTGCTACATACCTGGATACATCCTCTTTCGTGCCTTGGGCTTCTCCCCCATCGTTGCGCTCTGCGTTGCACCAATCTACAGCATCTGCCTTTATGGCGCCCTTCCAATTGTTTATTACGAGTTTGGCATATCCTGCAACGCCCTAACCATAATCGCCCCGACCCTCGGCATTGCCCTGTGCGGTTACGGTTTTGCGCGGGCCAAGAGCGCTCAATCCACAGATGCCAGAGAGTTACGGTACGGACCCATATCCCCAGACCTCCGCATTCCCGTCCTCTATGTTGGACTTGCCGCCATCGTTTGTGTTGGAGTATTTGTAATGAGCCTTGCGGGTCCCGATGCGTTCTTTTCCCGCTATGACAACCAGATGCATCTCAACCTCGTACGATCTTTTTTGGACTCTGGCAAGTGGTCTTCGTTGCATGCGAGCACCTATCTTGCCACGCCCCTTGCCGCCCGGCCAATTGCCGGCAACGGCGGATTCTATCCAGCAGCTTGGCACGATGTGGTTGCGCTGATATGCCTCATTTGCTCCGTGCCTGTAACCGTTGGCACGAACGCATTGATCATCGCCACGTGCGCCATAATGCTCCCACTCGGCTCCTACGCACTCGCGACAAGCCTCTTCCCCAAACGCCCATACGCAGTCACGCTGGGCGCCGTGGCCACGGTGGGTTTTGCCAATTGGCCATGGCTCACCATAACCAGCGGACCGCTCTACCCCTTTCTTTTGGGTCTCTCCCTGCTCACCAGCTCGCTCTCCGTGGTGATTGCAAGCGTAACGACCAAGTATGTTCAAAACAACAAGTTTTCGCTTGTTTGCTTCGCCACCTGTTCGTTTATTACCCTTGCCCTGGCACATCCGTCCACGGTTTTTACGGCATATGTAATCTGCGCAGGTCTTGGTGCGCATATGCTTTGGCAATACGTAACAACAGCAACGAGTCCTCGCGCCAAGCGTCTTGGCATTATGCTCGCATATATCATCGCATTGGTCCTCGTGTGGGTTGCGTGCTACTACGTGCCCGCCCTGCAATCGACCCTAAACTATAACAAGGATAGCGCCGTCTCACCCCTCCGCGCACTTGGCTCACTACTCAGCCTGCGCCTTCGATACACCACCGTGCAAGTGGGCATGGGGCTTGCCAGCGCCTTTGGCGTTATTGCCATATGGCGCTGCAAAGACGTCCGGTGGATCCTGCTACCCATAGCATTCTTTGCGCTCTCCTATTTTGTCTCTGCCATCAACGCCCCATTTTTCGAGCATTGGCTTTGTGGGCCATGGTACTCCGACGTACGTCGCCTCTGCGAGAATCTCACCATCTTGCTTATTCCGGTCGCGGCCGTGGGAATGGCTGCCATACTCGAAGTCCTCACCGCTCGGCATGGTGCCCTCGCTGGTCGGCTGGCAATAGCAGCCATAGTTGTTATTACGTTCATTCCCTATGTGTGGACACCGAGTTCCGAGGGACTCCGCGCTTGGGGTCTGGGCACCGCACGCGACCTCGCTATGCTGTATTACGGCTACACGGAGGAGCAGGTATACGGTGAGCAAGAAATTGAGTTCGTAAATCGGGCCAACAAACTTATGCCGGTCGGGTCACGAGTCATCAACGCGCCTGGCGATGGCAGTGCGTGGGCGTATGCCGTCAATGGCACAAATACCTACTACCGCACCATGGACATTCGCGGCCAGACCGACGACGCGCAACTCATCCGAACGAACCTGAACGACTATGCCACGAACCAACAGGTTCGCGACGCCGTTCGGCGCATTGGCGCGACCTACGTGTTGCTCTTAGACCAGAATGTGCCATACGAACAAGGTGTCTGGCTCCAGCAGTACACACAGAACGCCGCGAATTATTGGACAGGTATTGCGTCCATCAACGACCAGACACCGGGATTCTCGGTGGTGCTCGCCGAAGGCGACATGCGCCTGTACCGGATCGACGTTGCCAGCGAACACTGAGAAAGGGCGCCGCCTATCAAAGGGGGTAACCCCCATTGATAGGCGGACGCTACGTGCCTGCGTGCTACGCCAGCTCCTCCACAGCCTTGGCCAGCGCCGAGGCGATGACGGCGTCCATGTCGTAGTACTTGTACTCGCCCAGACGGCCGCCAAAGATCACCTTGGTCTCGCCGGCGGCGAGCTCGCGGTACTTCTCGTATAGTGCGCCGTTCTTGGCGTCGTTCACCGGATAGTACGGCTCGTCGCCCGGCTTCCACTCGGAGCTGTACTCGCGCGAGATCACGGTCTTGGGCAGGTCGTTGCCCTCGGCGTCCTTGCCGAACTCAAACCACTTGTGCTCGATGATGCGCGTCCAGGGGGTCTCGCGGTCGGTGTAGTTGACGGCCGCGTTGCCCTGGAAGTTGGGCTGGTCGAGCAGCTCGGTCTCGAAGCGTACGCTGCGATACTCCAGCGGGCCAAGCTGATAGTTAAAGTACGCGTCGATGGCGCCGGTGTACACCACGCGGTCGGCCAGGGCGTCGAGCTCGTCCTTGTTGGCAAAGTAGTCGCAGCTCAGGCGCACCTCGATGCCCTCGAGCATGTTCTCCACCATCTTGGTGTAGCCGCCCACGGGAATGCCCTGGTAGAGCGCGTTAAAGTAGTTGTTGTCGAACGTCAGGCGCACCGGCAGGCGCTTGATGATGAACGCCGGCAGCTCGGTGCACGGACGGCCCCACTGCTTCTCGGTGTAGCCCTTGATGAGCTTCTCGTAGATGTCGGTGCCAACCAGGCTGATGGCCTGCTCCTCGAGGTTCTTGGGCTCGGTGATGCCCGCCTCGCGACGCTGCTCCTCGATCTTTGCCGCCGCCTCCTCGGGCGTCACCACACCCCACATCTTGTTGAAGGTGTACATGTTAAACGGCAGAGAGTACAGCTCGCCGTGGAAGTTGGCCACGGGCGAGCGGGTGATGTAATTCCAGACCCGCCGGTCGTTGGTGTGGAAGATGTGGGCGCCGTACTTGTGCACGTGGATGCCCTCCACGTCCTCGGTGTACACGTTGCCCGCCACGTTGGGGCGGATGTCGATAACGAGGACCTTCTTGCCGGCGTCGGTCGCCTCGCGCGCGAACACCGCACCGTACAGGCCGGCACCCACGATGAGGTAGTCGTATGCTGCCATGATTTCTCCTTTTATTCGCTTTGCTTACGCTTGCGTACAAACGCGCGCGCCTTTCTCATGGGATACGTTACAACACGAACGGCCTGCTTGGCGGCGGGACTGCGCAATGGGGCCAACATCTCCGCAATCTGGGCATCGAGCACGTAGGCAAGGCTCGCCTGCAGCACCAAACGTTCCGTGGGCGAGAGACGCTCGGCAAACGCGCGCCGCGTCTTCTGGTCGAGCGCCTGCCACTGCGCGTGGACCGCCACGAGTGCCTGGGCAGCCGCATCCGCGTCCTTCTTGCCCGTGCCGTTCCAGGGCTGGGCACATGCCGCTCCCATCGCCTCCTGCGCCTGGAGCACGGCCGCATACGCAGCCCGCACCGGCGTGGTTGTCGTCGGCGCCAACTCGGCGGGCAGCTCGTCATCGGCCGGACGCCCGCCGTACTGCTTGCACGTGGCGTCGAAAAAGCCCGCCGGATCGTCCATAAGCGACGTGAGCCGTTGCCTGCGCTCCGCCGAGAGATGATGGTCGCTCAGCAGCCCCTGCGCGCGATGCGCCAAGTACTCATCACGCGCCCTGAGCAAAAACTCCCACTGCAGATCGGGCCAAACGCGCATATAGTTCCAACGGTACTTGTCCTGCTTGAGCAGCATGTATCGACCCATGCGCTCCGGCGTGTTAAGCCCGCGCTCCTCAAGGCACTGCTCAAAGTAGCGGCTCTCATCACAAACGCAGAACGTCTTGGAGGCGGAGTTAATAGACGATGCCTCGTTGTCCTGACGATAGTGGACAAACGCCTCCTCAGTTACCACCGCACGCTGCGCCACCGCGCACACCAAGAAGAAGAACGACGTGTCCTGATACGACGCTCCGGGCGTCTCGTTAAACCGAATGCGTGCGTCCACGAGCATCGACCGCCGATACAGCCCGCTCCATATGGCCGGTGAGCTGCTCACGAACCCCAGCTCGTCCCAGGGATTGAGCAACGTGTCGTAGTCGCACCGCCGCATGTTTTGGAACAACTCGTCGCGGGGCGCGGGTTCGCTGTAATACAAATAGAAATTGGACCGCACCACGTCGGCATCGTAGTCCTGCGCCAGCTGTAGCAGCGTGGCAAACATGTGCGGCTCCACCCAGTCATCGGTCTCCACCACACCCACGTACGTACCGCGCGCCGCATCCAGGCCCAGGTTCATCTGGTGGCCGTAGCTCTTTTGGTCCGAGACGATCACGCGCACGCGGGGGTCGCGCCGCTCGTAGTCGCGCAGCACCTCCAGCGTGCCGTCGGTGGAGCCGGCATCGATGCAAATGATCTCGATATCCTCGAGCGTCTGTGCCACCACGCTCGCCAGGCACTGGTCTATGTACTTCCCCACGTTGAGCGATGGCATCAACACCGAAACCTTAGGGCTCATGCGTCCCTCCCCCTCCTCGCCGGCCGCTGTATTTTGGGGACAGTCCCCTGTACACAGGGGACTGTCCCCTTTGTCCAGGGGGCTGTCCCCCGCGGACCACGAGAGCAGCACGTCCACCACGGCGCCGCAGCGAGACGCGGGTTGCTCACCGAAGAACGCATCCACACGCGCGACGTACGTCTCGTCCATAACGCAGCCCGCGTCCAGCGCGGCAACGATGGCATCCACGGTCTGGTCCAGCGTGGTGCACACGGGGCCAAAGCCGTCCCGCTCGTAGTCAAAGTAGCCCTGCTGGTACGAATGCCCCTCGTAGAAATCGTCCTTATCAAACTGCGCATAGACAATTGGCTTTTTGAGCAGAGCGACGTCAAAGACGGTGCTCGAGTAATCGGTAACGAACAGGCTGCCCTGTAAAAATGCCGCGCGGTAGTCGCAGCGCGAGACCACTTGCGTGCAAGGACCGGACGCAAACTTGTCCACCTCGGCCTCGAATGCCGGATGCATCACCATGCACAGGCGATAGTCGCGAGCGGCCAATGCCTCGTTGAGACGCGCGTCGCAGAGCAGCGCGTTGTAGAATGCGAAGAACGCCGATGTCTCAAAGAGCGGGTTTGCAGGGCGTATCCCCGTGCGCGAATCGATGTGACCCACCGCAAGGTTGGACCGCCACGTCGGCATAACGTACACCACACGCTGCGGGCGAGCGTCCCGCGCTGCCTGCACCAGACTGTCGTGGCGAGGAAGACCCGTGAGCTTTACCACGTCGGGCCCATAACCGTAGTCGTATCGCAGCAACGACTCGTACTCGCGCTGCGCCGAGGTCACGAACATGGCCAGGTTCTTGTTGTATCGGTTAAGCCAGCCGGACAGGTCGTCCTTAATTACCCCGTGCTGCAAGAAGGCGTAGCGGAACCCATACAGGTCCTTGAGATAGCGTCCCCTGCCACCAAAGGCGTTGAGCGACAGGGCGTCGGCCGAAGACGACGCGATAACGTTGGCCCTAAAGAACACCTTTCGATACGCCACGCTGGCAAACTCCACCACCGGCCCCATCGCGGCCAAGCGGTTCCAGTCCTCGCTCGCGCGCGAGAGGGCAAACACGGGTTCAACGCCTGGCTGCGGGTGCTCGCACAGGTACGCAAAGAGCGCCTCGCCATTGTCACCCGCCTTGGTGGGTCGGTCGAAGATGAGCCACACCTGCGTGTCCTCGCGTTCGCGGCGGCGTCTTGCCTCGCAACCCAGCGTGCGCCACACCACCAGACGGTGTCCGCCCGGCGCCCGGCGCAGCAGCTCGGCACGCAGCGCGGTCTCCAGCTGCACGCGGCGCCGCGCACTCGAGGGCTCCACGGCCACGCTGTGCTCGTCGGGCATGGTCCACAGCACGCCACCGGTATCCCAGTAGGTGTGCGGCATGGTTGCCTCCATACCCGCGTAGGGACCAAAGGTCAACGTGGTGTGCAGCCGCGCGCCGCCCACAACGACCTCCAGATCGTAGCGCGTATGCGTTCCGTCCCACGGCAGATCCACACAAAAGCCCAGCTTACGGTAGGTGTCCTGCGCAAAGGTAACCGTTTGCTCCTGGTCGGGACGCTCCACGAGGGTTGTCTCCGCGCACGTGTTGCCCGCGTGCGCCAGCACGCGCAGCCACGGATGGGCAAACACGCCAAACAGCTCGCAGTGCCCCTCGATGGTCACGCTGCCCTCGCGCGCGGTAAGGAACTCCACCACGAGATCGGCCTCCAGCTCGTCGAGCGTGGCGAGCACGAGCGTCGTGTCCTCGTGCTGCCACACCAGCGCCTCCGTCGTGCGCATGGTATGCCGCACGATGTCTTGCACCGTCGTGTGATACTTGAGCGCCAGCGCATAGAGCTTCTGATCCAGATTCATGCGCTTTTGATACAAGATCACGTCGTCGGAGATGCTCTCCAATAGCCACACGAGCGTTTGGCGGTAGCGCTCCACCTGCTGGCTGGACAGCATGCCAGGCACGGGGATGCGCAGGCGCCACTGGAGGTCGTACATCACGCAGTGCTGGATGTAGGGGATCACCGTGCCAAATCGGCGCTGCGACAACTCGAACAGCGCACGGTAGCACAGTTCGGGGGTCTGCTCGTAGAACGACAGCCGGGACGCGGCGCCGTCGATGGCCGAGCCGCCACCAGCGCGCTTGCGGTACAGGTAGCCCTCGCTGGCGCACACGCCATAGGCACCGAGGTCCATGAGCACCTCGTTGACCAGCGCAAAGTCCTCCGAAGTTTCCAGTGCGGTGTTGAACGCCCGGCCATTCAGCAGCGGCGCCTCCACAAAGGCGTTGCTCAGCGAGAGCTGGGGGTTTTGCGGGTCGGCCGCGAGGTCGATAACCCGGTCGCGCTTGAACTTGTAGGCCAGCGCATGCTGGGCGGTGTTGGCGCCAAAGAACCAGTGGCGGAGCGCCACCAGCCGCACCTCCGGGTGCGCGGCATGAAAGGCCAGCGCGCAGGCAAAGGCGTGCGGACTCCACAGGTCGTCGGAGTCCAGGAAGTTCACCCACAAGCCGCGTACCTGCGCAAGGCCCAGGTTGCGCGCTGCCGAGACGCCCGCGTTGGCCTGTGAGCAAAACGTCACGTTGGCGGGGTACTCGCGCGCGTAGCGCTCGCAGATGGTGGCCGAGTCGTCGGTGCTGCCGTCGTCCACCAGGATGAGCTGGATGTCACTGAAGCCCACCGACTGCGCGATGACGCTTTGGACACAGTCTTCCAGGTACGCCGCCGTGTTGTACACCGGCACGATTACGCTAAACACGAAGTCGCGCCCAGCGGCCTGCGCGCGGGTGCGTTCCGCCTTGAGCGCTCGGAGGCCGCGGGCGACGGTGCGCAGGTTGGCGCGCAGCCGCCTGGGCAGGATGGAGCGAGCGTCTTGCTTGGCCATGGGGCCGCCTTTCTAGTAGTCGGGGGTGGGGGCCGGCTCGGCTGAGGCCGGGGGCTCGGGCGTGGCGGGAGCCTCGGGCGTGGTGGGGGCCGGGGCTGCCGAATCGGCGTCCAGGCAGTCGTACGGCGTGCCGGCCAGGTCGGGGGTCTCGCCAGCGGGCGCGACGAGCACGTAGGCCTGGTCGGCGCGGGTGAGGTCGGCCACGCTGTCCCACGTGGCGTAGTCGCAGGGCAGCAGGTCGCTGAGGTCGCGGTCAGAGCTTATCAATCGCTCGGCGGCAAGCAGCGCCGCAAGCTTTGGCACGACGCCTTCCAAGTCCGCGAGGTCGAGCCGCTGGATGCCGTCGGTAAGGGCACGGTCTCGCTCGAGCGCCTGCGGCGCGTGGACATAGAGCCACGTGCGTCGCTTGGCAAACGGGCGCATCGCGCGGGGCAGCGCCGCACGCAGGGTCTTTATCTGCGCGATGTCGGCGTAACCCGTGCGCTTTTGGTCTCGACCGCGCATGAGAGGAACGACCGCAGGCATCGCGGACGTGGGCAGGCCCTTGAGCGTCCCCACGCGCAACGACGTTCCCGCGGCCTCCAGCGGCAGGGCGCCAAACGCGCGGGCATGCCGGTGGATGCGCCGACTGTTGGTGCGGCAGAGGTCAAAGCGCAGGTCGAAGGCGGGAACGGCCGCACCGTCGAGCGTCGCGTGCGGCCGGGCAACATACGGCCTGAGGCCCATGGCGGGTAGGTCTGCCGCAAACCACCAGGCGTCGCGGATGCGCGCGCCCTCCTCCTCGCAGCACACCTGCACGCGACGCGTTTGCGCACGCACCGGACCGCCCGGGCAGTTCCAGTCAAGCTCCAGCTCATTGCCCACCTGCAAAAACGGCCCGTACACGATGCCGCGGATGCGCAGCACGTCGCGCGTGCGTAGCGCCCAGGTAATGGCGATGGCCGGGCGGCCAAAGCGCACCACGCCACCCTGGTCAAACGACACATAGGTCACGTCCGTCGCGTGCAGCGCGCTCGTTGGCGTTCCCACGATGCCCGCGCGCTGCATGAGCTCCAGGCGCTGCTGGTTGGAAAGGTAGGGACTCTGCTCCCAATGCGTCTTGGGGATGGCGCGTAAGACCTGATACAGGCGCTCGTGGTTCTTCTTGCGCGTGGCCGCGTCTCCGAACTCGGGATACAGCACGCCCTTGCGGAGGCGCCAGCCCATGTTGTACAGGATGAGCGCACAGCCGTAGGGCCAGGGGCTGGAGCTGGGGCTGGGGTTGTCCGCGGGCTCACCCTCCCCTGTCACCGGCTCCAGCAGGAAGTGATACAAGCGCAGCATGTCTTCGAAGGCATATTTGGGGATATCCCACTTGGACGTGCTGCTCTTGTCATGAGAAACGTAGTGGTACGTCGCCTCGGCGCAGTAGCCCAGCACGTTGCGCCTGGCCAGAAGCTTGGCGTTAAAGTACTGATCCTCTCCCATGCGCATGGTGGTGGGGAACAGCGGAGTCGCATCGCCCTCGTTCTTTATGCACACGCTGGTGGTGGACTGGGCCACGTACGGGTACTCGTCCAGCGGATAGACGCCCGTGCGCGTGAGCCACCGGTCGCGCTTATGACGCCACGTGGCGCCAGTCTCCTCGACCTCGTACGTGACGCCCAGGGCAACCAGGTCGACCTCGCTCGCGTAGCGGTCGAACGTGCTGGCCAGCGCCTCAATGGTGTGCTTGGACACCCAGTCATCGGAGTCCAGGAACATGATGTAGCGGCCACGGGAGGCTCGGATGCCCGCGTTGCGCGCTGCCGAGACGCCCTGGTTGGGCTGGTCGAGCACCACGTAGTTTAGGCGCTCGCGCGCGATGCTGCGGCACAGCTCCAGGCTGCCGTCGGTGGAGCCGTCGTTGATCAGGATCACCTCGAAGCTCTCCTGCGACGCGGTCTGCGCGTCGAGCGACGCGACGCACCGACTCAGGCACGCCTCCGCGTTGTACACCGGCACCACCACCGACACCTCCGCGCGGTACGCGGGGGACTGTCCCCTGTACACAGGGGACTGTCCCCTTTGCCCAGCGGGGAGGGCGAGGGCGGCGTCGGCGATGCGGGCGGTGGCGCGGCCGTCGCAGGCCGACATGAAGCGCCCGCGGAAGGCGGAAACCTCCGGCGGGCACGCGCCGGGCTCGAGCGAGCGCGCCCACCCGGCGAGCTCGGCGGTCGTGGAGAGGACCGGGCCCGGCGCGAACGCGTCGAAGTCGTAGTAGAACCCGCGCCAGTCGTCGTACTCGCCGATGTCGGGGACGAGGAAGGCCATCGGCCTGCCCAGCAGCGAGTACTCGAACACGAGCGACGAGTAGTCCGTCACGCAGGCGTCGCTGGCCGCCATCGCCGCCTCTATGGGCAGCGAGTCGGTCACGTCGAAGACAAAGCCCCCGCAGCCCTTCGGGACGGCCGGCCGCTCGCGCACGAGCGGGTGGTGCTTCACGAGCAGGACCCACCCGTCGCCGAGCGCGTCGCGCAGCTCCGCGACGTCGAGCGTCTGCGGCGCGCGGGCCTCGGCCACCTGCCCGCGGAACGTGGGCGCCCACAGCAGCGCGCGGCGCCCCGCGATGGCCGGCACCGCCGCCTCCGCCTGCTCGCGCCACGCCTCGAGCCGCGCCCCGTCGAAGAACGCGTCGGTGCGGCTCACGCCGAGCGCCCGCACGGC
>CACZFB010000013.1 GCA_902780305.1 uncultured Coriobacteriaceae bacterium
GGTACCAATGTGACATGCGCGCATGTCACATTGGTACCTCTTCCCAAACGGACACCGGGGGTCCGGGTTTAAAGGCGCCATTCGGTGGGTACGGCTATACTGGTGCTTGAAAGAAGGGTCCGGTCTCATGCGGGGAGGTATGAGATGATGTATCCCTATCTCACATTGGGCGATGGTACCGAGGTCGTGCACTCAGAGCTGATTGATGACGAACTGGGCGGGAGGGTGCTCGTGCACTTTGAGCGCCCTGGGCGAAATGGCTTCGACTCAGTTCGCTTCGAGCTTCCGTCCTACGACATGGAAGTGTGGGAGGGTGGATTCAGTGAGGAGGAGCTTCAGTCCCTCCGTGAGTTTCTCGCGTCAAACGCCCACCTTCTGTTTAGATATGCGGCAGAGGGAGGGTTGAAGATTGCCTAGCATCCTCATCGTGCACGGGTATCGGGTCTATTTTTGGTCGAATGAGCTTGGCGAGCCCATACACGTTCATGTTAAGAAGGGCGACCCATCGCAAAACGCGACTAAGGTCTGGCTTACAAGAGCAGGCGGATGCGTGCTAGCCCACAATGATGGTCGAATACCCTCTCACGATTTACGGGAGCTCATGGACATAATATCGGCCAACCACGCCAGGATAGTTGAGACATGGTGCAAGTTCTTCCACGTCGATAAGCCAAGTTACATTTGTTAATGAGGCAGCAAGATGTCCCGCAATCGGACGTTGCGCGTACTATTCAACCCCTGTTAGACCACCGTTGACGTCGTTCGGCACCTCGTTAATGCCCGAGCTCTCCCGTATTGCGTCGGCTGCCGCGGACACCGAGGCAGCCGGGCGACTGAGAAAAGGGGTTTGGCCCCTTTTCTCAGTTTTGCGATGCGCCCATAAGGTCCACGACGGTATCGAACGTGACGCCCGAGGCCTCGATGGCCGCCGCCGGGGCAAAGACGCATACGGAGCGGCTCGTGGCTATGTCTCGAAGCGGCTGTGCCAGGTCGCGCAGCGCTTCGGGTGTGGCGGCTAGCAGCTGGGCGCGCACCTTCGCGCGCCAGTCCACGGGTTTGCCCGCAAGCCGCAGCGTATCCTGCCGACGCGCGATCTGGCGCGGCTTCGCCGGCGAGTCGTGCGACGCGACGGCCGAAACCACGTAGCCCACGAACTCGTCGTCGGTGGGCTCCCAGCTCGCCAGCCAGTCACTCGTCGCGTCGTAGCGCGCGAGTGTGGCGTCGATGCCAGGGTCGCGATACGACCAGAACTGCTGCAGACCGGTCTGCGTATGCCTGAATCCCGTACCATAGGCACCGCCCTTAACGCGCACCTCGTTCCACAGGTAGTCGTACGAGAGAACCCTCTGGCACACGCTCCACAGGCCAAGGTTGTCCACGTCGTGGCGCGACTTGCCCGTGCCGGCACCCACATAGCACACGTTCGAGGGAATCACGAACGCCTCGTTTGCGGGCGCGGGCGTGGGAATCTCCAACTTGTGGACCGATTCCCCAGCATGGGGCAGCCCCAGCTCACCACCTGCCGCCCAATAGGCGTCTCGGTCCTGCGCCGATCCCACGAAGCTCACCAGCACGTTGTTGGCCACAAACACGCGGGCCGCCACCTGCGCGAGACGATGCGAAACCTCGTCCTTCCTCGCGTCCCAATCCGCCAACAACTCCTTGAGGAATCGATAGTAGTCGACGCCCGAGACCCAACCGCTCATCACGGCCGCAACGCTGTACTGCGTGCCAAGGCGCGCCATGGCCGCGGCATGTCCGGCGTTGACGAACTGCTGCTCCAGCACAATGCGACGCTGCTGCAGAATCGCCAGAATGCGGTCGGTGTCGGCGAAGTCCGTCTTGCCCCACACCTCGCACGGAATCTGGGCCAGACGCTCGACCTTCTCGGAAAGGGCCGAGGCGCTCACCACGAGGTAGGGCGCGCACTCCAGCAGGCTGTCGTCGTACGCATAGATGTCCGCAAAGAAGCTGAGAGACCCCAGGTTGAGCTCGATGAGCGTGTCGAGCGATGCGGCGTCGCGCTCGCTCGTGCCCAGCTTGCCCAGGAGGTCGCACAGCACGCCCACGTAGGGGATGTCCTCGAAGGCAAGACCGCGCAAGTCGAAGTAGTGGTATACGTAGTCGATGTGGCGCGTGTCCAGGTCGTGCCACACGCAAGGCAGCGGTGCGGCGACCTCAACGCCAGCGGGGTCTTCGCGCGCATCGTCGATGTCGGCCAACGCAAGGCGTGGAAGCTTGGCGACGTCCGCCGGATCGTCCGGAGCCTCCTGCTCGGTCCGTAGGGCTGCGACCTCCTCGTTAATGCGGGCGCGGTCCTCGTCGCTGAGCGTGACAGCACGCTCGGCGAGCTCTGCCGCCTCCTGCGCGGCAGCCCCCTCCTCCACGGGCACGAGCTCGACCCGCGCGCAATGCTCGCTCTGGCACACCACCTCGCGCAGCAGCCCCTCGAAGTAGCCGTCGTCGAGCCCCGCCTTCATGTGAGCGAGCTCGTCCTCGTAGCGCAGGTAGTCCACCGGCCTGGCGTCATCGTACAGCCAGCTCGACATAGCCTGTATGGCAACCGCGATGCCCGTGGGATACGGGCCGAAGTCCTGCTCGCGCAGATTGAACTCAGCCTGAGCCAGCGACGCCGCAAGCTGGTCGTGTCCTATGCCCTCATCGGCCAGCTTGGCACAGGTCGTCTGGACCAGCTCCTCGAACCGGCTCGCGACACCCTCCTTGGCGCCCTTGAGCTGGATTACCACGCGCGGCTGCAGCTCGCCGTCCATAAGCGAGACCACCACGTCGTCCGCCAGGCCGGCATCCAGGAGCGCGCGCTTGAGCGGTGCCTCGTTGGAGCCCGCCAAGGCGTCAAACAGCACGTCGCACGCCAGCACGCGCTCGCGGTCTGCGGCGGTTCCAATTACGTAGCCCAAGGCCACCGAGGCGTTCTCGGGCGCCGTGTCCATCTCCACGCTTGTGGGCTGTGCCGCGACGGGCGTCTGCAGCTCCAGGGGATTGGGGGCTCCCGCACCACGTGCGGCGGCAGCGGCAAGGCGCTCGCCCACAAAGGCAAGCTCACGCTCCACGTCCAGGTCACCATACAGGATCACGTAGCTGTTCGAGAGGTCGTAGTGGCGGGCATGGGAGTCCAGGAACTCCTCGTACGACAGCGTGGGGATTGCCCGCGGGTCGCCACCAGACTCAAAACGATAGGCGGTGTTGGGAAAGAGCGCCCGGTCCATCGCCAGGCCAAGCACGTCGTCGGGGTCGGACGTGGCACCCTTCATCTCGTTGAACACGACGCCGTTGTATGCCAGGCGACCGTCCTCGCCTAGCTCGTAGTGCCAGCCCTCCTGCTCGAAGATGCGCGGACGGGTGTAGATGTTGGGATGCAGCACCGCGTCCAAGTACACGTCCATCAGGTTCTCGAGGTCGGCGACGTTGGTGGAGGCGACTGGATACATGGTCTTGTCACCAAAGGTCATGGCGTTGAGGAAGGTCTGCATGGACGTCTTGAGCAGGTTGACGAAGGGCTCCTTAACCGGGAAGCGCTCGGACCCGCACAGCACCGAGTGCTCGATTATGTGGAAGACGCCCTTGTCGTTGGCAGGCGGCGTCTTAAACGCGATGGAGAAGACCTTGTTCTCGTCGTCACAGGCAATCCACAGCGTTCGGGCGCCGGACTGCTCGTGACGCATAACGTACGCGACGCCCGAGAGCTCGGGAAGCGCAATCACGTCGATCACCACGAAGCCCGCATGCGTGGTCCCCACTCCCATCTGGTCCATGGGCGCTGCATAGTCTTTTTTTTGCGTGCTGCTCATAAGCTACCTCCAAAAATGAGAAAAGGGGCCAAACCCCTTTTCTCAGATTGCGCCTTGTTTGCTTGCCGTTAGATGTTGTCCATCTCGGAGAGGACCAACGAGTACCACTCCGGGTAGATGTCCTCCCCGGAGTACATCTCGGCACCCTCGAGCGTGACGGTGCTGCCATAGGTTTTGGCATAGCCCTCCACATGGTCGCGAATCGCGCTGTCCCAGTCGTCCCAGCTCGCGCTTCCCCAGCCCCAGGCATTGTGGGGCAAGAAGCACACCTCGCCCTTGCCGCTCTCTATGCACGAGATGGCCGGCGAGACGCGCGGGTCCACGCCGTAGTCGGCGGCTGCCTGGGCAAACGCCGCGCCGTGTCCCTCCAGGGCCGTTCCCGCCAGATACGCGTCGATGCGCGCCGCCCAGTCGCTCACCTCGGAGTTCGTGGTGTTCTCCACGATGGGGTTGGTGTCCAGCTCGGGCTCGGAAGGCAGCTCGACCTTGGTCGTGTTGCCGGACTTCGTGGTAATGGTGGCCTCTTCGCCCGATTCGCCGTCCGTCTGGCTGGAGGACGACCCTGCCGTCTTCGAAGTGCCCTTGTTGATGGTCTCCTGCACCGCGGCAAGCACCTCGCCACGCCTGGTGGCCTCCGAGGCAACCGTCGCGTTAGCACGCTTTTGCGCCTCCTGCTTGGTAGCGCGCGCCTGCTCCAGCGCCACACGCGCATCCTCCTGCTTCTGCACGGCAACATCTCGGTCGGCACTCAGCGCGAGCTGCGTTTGGGTAAGCTCGCGCTCCAACGACACGAGCGCCTGCACCTCGTTGGTGTTGCGCTCGTGGATGGTATCGATGTAGCGTATGGTCGAGATAAAGTCGTTGAAGCTCTCCGCCGAGAGCAGCAGGTCCAGAAGGCCGGGCGAATTCTGCTGGAACTTGTACAGATTCCTAATCGAGGCCGCGGTCTTTGCGCGCTGCTCGGGAAGACGGGCCTGAATGTCGGCGGTCTTCTCCTCGTTTTGCGCAATTTGCTCCTCGATGCGCTCGACTTCCTCCTCTGCCGCCCGGTACTCGGCAGTGGCCTGCTCCACGCGGTTTACCAAATCGTCGTTTGTCGCGGCATACGCTCGCACGCCGCCCAGGCACAGCGACGCGGCCAAGGCGACCGACCCCACTGCGGGCACGATGGTATGAGCAAGTCCTCGAAGGTTCATAGATGCCTCCGTGGTTGGGCTACAGATTTGATTATTCTACGCCATATATACACGAGTCACCGTATATCCACGGCTTTCGCGTACTTGGGCAGCTCGCAGGCACCCGAGGCTCAGTCCCCCGGGCGGCGGCGAGCCGTCCCCTCTTCGTCCCTTTGCGTGCGACCGTGATCCGGCCGCAGACCTACTTCACGACCAGCGTGTCGCACCCGGGGATGCGCGAGAGGAACGTGGACGTGGAGCCCATGAGCGCATACCTAAAGTTGGAGAGGCCCAGGGCACCGCAGATGATGAGGTCAGGCTTCACCACGTCGATCATCTCGTCGCGCAGGGTCTCGCGCACGCGGCCAATCTTAACCAGGAGCTCGACCTTGCGAATCTGGGGCTCCATCTCGCACTCGGCGATCTGCGGGGCGATGCCCTCGCGGAAGCTCTTCTCGAGCGTGTCGAGCAGCTCGAGCGGATAGGAGCCGGCCGTCTCGAGCGAGGTGGAATCCACCACGTGCCCTATGTAGAGCTCTGCGTTGTTGTTGGCGGCAATGATGATGGCGCGCTGAATGACGAGCTCCTGCTGCGGGGTTCCGTCCACGGCAACAAAGATGCGATCGTAACCAAGCGACTGATAGTTTGGCGCGGGAACGTTCATAGTACCTCCTTGTACGGCTGACTGTAGTCTAGCGGTATCGGCGCACAAATACGCCCATGGATATGTGCGCGGTTGTGCTGGTTTGGTGTGCGGTTCGGCGCGGGGCGCGCGGCAGGTTCAATATGGTGCGTGCGCAAGGAGCCACACGCGACGGAAGGATGACTGTGGAGATCGTGGAACTGCTCAAGGCGGCGCTGTTCGGCTTGGTGGAGGGCATCACCGAATGGCTGCCGGTGTCCAGCACCGGTCACATGCTGCTGCTCGACCAGTTTGTTAAGCTCGACGTAAGCAAGGACTTTTGGGACATGTTCCTGGTGGTTATCCAGCTCGGCGCCATTCTGGCCGTGTGCGTGCTGTTCTTCCACCAGCTCAATCCCTTCTCGCCAAAGAAGTCGCCCGACCAGAAGCGCTCCACCTGGCGTCTGTGGGCGCAGGTCGTGGTGGCATGCATCCCCGCGGCGGCCATCGGCATCCCCCTCGATGACTGGATGGAGGAGCACCTGGGTAGTCCGTTCGTGGTTGCCGGGGCCCTCATCGCCTACGGCATAGCCTTTATCGTTATCGAGACCATTCGCGAGCGCAAGCCCAGCGGCTCGCACTTCGCCTCGCAAAAGCGGGGCGCGTTGGCGCTCACCAACGATGCGAACGCCCCGGTGCAACGGGTCGAGGACCTTGGCTGGGGCACAGCGCTTGGCATTGGCGTCTTCCAGATCCTCTCCATCGTGCCAGGTACCTCCCGCTCGGGGTCAACGATCATCGGCGGCCTGCTGCTGGGCTGCTCACGTGCCGTGGCGGCGGAGTTCACCTTCTATTTGGCCATTCCCGTTATGCTGGGGGCAAGCGGGCTGCGCCTGGTAAAGTTCTTCCTCAAGGGCAGCTCGTTCGCCGCGCAGGAGCTCGCCATTCTGGGCGTGGGATGCGTCGTGGCCTTCGTGGTGTCGATGCTGGCCATTCGCTTCCTCATGGGCTTCGTGAAGAAGCACGACTTCAAGCCGTTTGGCTGGTATCGCATCGCGCTGGGCATCGTGGTAATCGCGTACTTCGCGTTCGCGCGCTAGGGAGCAGACCATGACACGATTCCTGTTTGCGTCCGACTCGTTTAAGGGGACCATCTCGTCGGCGCGTGCCGCCGAGCTGCTTGCCATAGCCGCCCAAGAGTCGTTTCCGGGGGCCGCGACCACCGGCATCGCCGTCGCCGACGGCGGAGAGGGAACGGTGGAGGCTGTGGTGGCCGCCACGGGCGGCACCCTACGCACCGCTCTGGTGTGCGGACCGCGCGGGGCAGCGGTCGAGGCATCCTACGGCATCCTTGAGGGCGGCGGGGCGATTATCGAGATGGCCGCAGCATCCGGACTGCCCCTGCTTGAGCCGTGCGACCGAGACCCACGGCTCACCTCGACCTTTGGCACGGGCCAGCTCATCGCGCACGCGCTCGACGACGGGGCGCGCGACGTGACGCTGGCCATTGGCGGCTCAGCCACCAACGACGGTGGCATGGGCTGCATGCGAGCCCTGGGCGCGCGGTTCCTCGACGCCGCCGGAGACGAGCTAGAAGGCACCGGCGCCGATCTGGCGCGCGTTGCCAGCATCGACCTGACCGGTCTGGACGCACGCGTCGCGCAGGCCAGGTTCCACGTGATGTGCGACGTGGACAACCCCCTGCTTGGCGAGCGCGGCGCCACGCACGTGTTTGGCCCGCAAAAGGGTGCCTCGCCCGCCGTTGTGGACGAGCTGGAGGCCGGCATGGCGCACTACGCGCGCGTGCTTGAGGCGACCTTCGCCGACTTCGACCCCGCCGACGACGGCATGGGCGCCGCGGGCGGCCTTGGCGCTGCCGCTCGCGCCTTCCTGCACGCCGAGCTGCAGCCGGGCATAGAGCGCGTGCTCGATCTGGTGGGCTTCGACAACCTGCTCGCGGGCTGCGACGTGTGCGTTACCGGAGAGGGGCACGCCGACGCGCAGTCCGCCCACGGCAAGGTGATAAGCGGCATCGCCGCCCGCTGCAAGCGCGCGGGCATCGCGTGCGTGGCCATCGTGGGCGGCATGGACGCCGACGCCTGCGAGCTGCTGGACGTGGGCGTGGATGCGCTCGTCCCCACCGTGCTAGACGTCTGCACGCTGGACGACGCCCTTGCGCACGCCGAGCGCAACTATCTGCTTGCCGCCCGCCGGGTCTTCTCGCTGCTCGCCCTTACGCCCCGCCACTGAGGGACTGTCCCCTGGACACAAGGGACAGTCCCCTGGACACAAGGGACAGTCCCCTGGACACAAGGGACAGTCCCCTGGACACAAGGGACTGTCCCTTGTGTCCAGCGAGCGCCCACGACGGGATGCAAACTTCCCGGCGCGTCGCGGTTGCGTCGCGTGCTACCATGGGGCGGTTCACGACCCGGAAGGAGCACGCCATGAGAAGCTATACGCTCGATGACCTCGCACGTCTTATCGACCACACCAACCTGCATGCCGACGCGTCGGCAGACGACATGCGCCTGCTATGCAACGAGGCCCGCGCGCAGGGCTTTGCCATGGTAGCAGTCAACCAGGTGCAGGCGCATCTGTGCCACGAGCTTTTGGAGGGCTCAAACGTACACGTTGGCGCCGCCATATCGTTTCCGCTGGGACAGACCAGCATCTTCTCCAAAGTGCAGGACACGCGCGACGCCATCGAGTGCGGTGCCGACGAGATCGACTACGTGGTAAACCTCACCGAGGTCAAGAACCAGAACTGGGACTATGTGCGCGAGGAGATGGAGTGCATCGTCGCGCTGTGCCGCGAGGGGCGTGGCGGCGGCACGACGGGCGCGAGCGACCCCGTCATCTCCAAGGTAATCTTCGAGAACTGCTATCTTACCGAGGACGAGAAGCTCGCACTGTGCAAGATTGCCAGCGAGGTGAGGCCCGACTTCATAAAGACCTCGACCGGCTTCGGCACGGGCGGTGCCACGCTCGACGACGTGCGGCTTATGCGCGCCAACGTACCGGCGGAGGTTAAGGTAAAGGCCGCGGGCGGCATTCGCACCGCCGACGACTTCCTGGCGTACGTGCGCGCCGGTGCCGAGCGCATTGGCACCTCGGCCAGCATCGCCATCATCGAGGAGCTGCAGCGGCGTTTTCGCGCGGACGGCATCGAGACCATCGAGCTGTAGGTAAACGAGCACACTGCCTGTACACAGGGGACAGTCCCCCGGACACAGGAGACAGTCCCCCGAGTACAGGCTATGCCTCCAGCTTGCCCACCTGCGGGCGTTGGGTCTTGTGCGCCCACACGAGCAGGGCGACGCCCGCTGCTACCAGCGGCAGCGAGAGCAGCTGGCCCATGGTTACCACGCCGCCAAACAAATAGCCCAACTGCGCGTCGGGCACGCGCACGAACTCGACGAGGATGCGGCATACCCCGTACCACACCAAGAACACGCCCGTAAACGTCCCCTGAGGCCGTGGCGGCACCTTGCGCGCCAGCGCCCATAGGATAAGAAACATAACCAGACCCTCGAGTATCGCCTCGTAGAGCTGCGATGGATGCCGATACACGTTGCCACCGCTGGGAAACATCACGCCCCACGGCAGGTCGGTCTCCTTGCCCCACAGCTCGCCGTTAATAAAGTTCGCACACCTGCCGCAAAACAGGCCCACCGGTGCCGCGCACATCCCCAAGTCGCACATGGTGAGCACCGACACCTTGCACAGCCTGCAGCAGATCGTGCCCCCAATGATGGCGCCCACAAGCCCGCCATGAAAGCTCATGCCGCCCTCGTTAACGGCAAAGATGGACATCGGGTGCGACAGATAGTACCCGCCGCCATAGAACAGCACGTAGCCAAGGCGCCCGCCCACCACGGCACCCAGGCAGATACCCGTCACCACGTTGAGCGCATCGTCGGAGCTCAACTCCAGCTTCCACCGGCGCGCATAACGCATGAGCAGATAGCCTCCAACAATAAAGCCGATAAGATACGCGATGCCATACCAGCGGACCGCAAACGGGCCAATGGTAAAGGCCACCGGATCGAGCATATGATAGAAGTCATTTAAAAACATGCGCTCTCCCTACACGTCGAGAACGAATCTGCCGCAATTGTGACGGAAGCACGGGTTGAAGTTTGGGTCCTCGGCAAAGACCAGGTGCCCCCAGCGGGAGCGCAGCACGCCCTCTGCATGCGCGAAGCCAATCGCCGCCTGCTCCGAGCGACCGCGCCCTCGGGACACCGACTCATAGTGACGAAGCGTCACGTCGGGCCGCACCACCACGGCGTACCCCCGCTCCCCTATCTTCAGGCACAGGTCCACGTCGTTGTAGTCCACGGGCAGCTCCTCGTCCATGCCGCCCACAAGATCCCACACAGACCGCCGCGTGAGCAGGCACGCCCCCGTCACCGCCCGCATGCGGTGTGGCACCACGTTAACGCCCAGGTAGCCCTCATCAGCCGCGGGGACGTCCATGTTCGCATGCCACGGACCCAGGTGACTGCCCACGAGCACGCCCACGTGCTGCACGGTGTCGTCGGGATACAGCAGCTTGGCACCCACGCACCCCACCTCGTCGCGGGCACACGTCTCCATAAGCCGGTCGAGCCAGTCGGCCTGCAGCACCTCGGTGTCGTTGTTGAGCATCAGCACGTACGACCCTCTGGCCTGCGCAACGCCTTCGTTGCACAGCCTGGAGAAGTTAAAGCCATGCTCGAGCTCGCACGTTATCACGCGCACGCGCGGGTCGACCTGCAACCGCTCGTAGAGCGCAAAGGTCTGTTCCTGCTCGCTGTTGTTCTCCACGACAACGACCTCATAGTTGTCCCAGGCCGTGCGCTCGAGCACCGAGCGCACGCAGCGCTCCAGGACGGACGCCGCATCCTTGTTGGGGATTATCACCGAGACGAGCGGCCGGCTCCCCTCCCACGTCGGCTCGGGCGGCGTGCGCCAGCCGAGCTTGCAGGGAATCGCCGTGTGCAGCAGCACGCGCGGAACATGACACCCCACGGCCGCCTGCGTCACATCCGCTCTCGTTGCCACCATGCGGCCCAAGTAGTCCTGATGGCGCAGACGCACGGCGTCGAAGTCCGGCTTGAGGACCGGCAGACAGTAGCGCCCGTCGATCAGGCTGTCCTCGTCGGCGTACACGAGCTCCGCATTGGGATGGATCCGCGCCTCGCGCGCCATCCAAAACAGCGCGTCCGGCTCGAGCACGTCTCCGGGCTCCAGCCGCAGCACGAAGTCTCCCTGCGGGTTGGCGTCCGCATCGCTCAGTAGCTCGTAGTGTGCATACGTCTGTGCGCACACCGACTCCAGCGTGCGCGCGACCTCCTCGTCCGGCGCATCCTGCGAGTCCACGACCACCGAGAACACCAGCGGGTCCTCGGCTCCAGTGGCAAGCTCGTGCTGCAGCGCCAGGTCCGCCCTGCAGGCGCGATGCCGCGTGCGCACCCATTCGTCGTAAGCGGGGTCGCGGTCCGGCACCACGATGGCACACTGCCACGCGTCGCGCATGCCGACCAGCTCGGCCCGGCCAACCAGCAGGTCATGCTCCTGCGTCGTGGGTCCGGCAAGCGTCGCACGCAGCAAGAACTCGCTAGCCTCAGCCGACACGCGCACCGAGAAGCCCACGACGCGACGTGCGAGGTCAGACCCCAGCGCCTCCGTGCGGTCGCCCATGCACACCCACGCGGACGTGGCGGGGTTCTCCTGTGCGTCCAGCACGGTAAGCGCAAGCTCCCCGGACACGTCCCCTTCCTGGCTAACGACCTCCAGGTCACCCCGCACGATGTCCTCGTCGCAGTCGCGAACGACCTTGCTCACCGCCAGGCGCATGCCCTGCTCGGGCACGGGCGCAGATACAGGCACGGAATCGCCCGCAGCACCGCCCGTCCGCTCGGACACGCCGAGCACCTCGGGCCAGCGCTGCTTGAGCCAGGCGTCAGCACACACGTCCTGCATGAGCTCATCCCAACTTGGCACACCCATGTCGCGCGCGGTGGCATCCACGCGCAGCTGCGCCCGCGGCACCTCCACGACGGCAAGGCCCAACGCGCGAACCCGCAGGCACAGGTCCGCAAACCACGACCGCTCGCCTGCGCCCTCGTCCACGCCGCCCACGGTCTCCCACACCGACCGACGCAGCACCAGCAGCTCGCCGCATGCCGCAACGACCTCGTGTGGCTGCCCGTCTACCGCGAGCTCGCCGTAGTGCGCGACGCGCCAATTAAGATGCTCCACAACCAGCTCGCCGCGCGCCACGGTTCCGTCGGCAAACACGCAGCGACCCGAGGCGATGCCCACGCCCTCGCGCATGGCGACCTCGGTCAGCATGGCAACGGCGTCCTCGTTCACGGCGCACGCCGCCGACGAGACCAGCACGCAGTCCGTGCCCTCGATGGCAACGACGTTTACCTGGGGCGACACCGCGGCCGGCATGGCGTCTTGCGCCCACATCGATCGTGCCCACACGGACGGCAACGGTCCCGTGTCGCATGGCAGGCGCCACAGGCCCTCCGCATTGCCGGAGCGAACCCAGAGTGCCGCCAGCCGAGCCGCCGGCACCGAGACGCACACGTAGCGGCAGGGCACCTCGGGAATGCGCAGGTGCGGCGCCACGCACGAGCCAAGCACCCGCAATCGACCCCCTGCGTACCCACGGGACGAATCGTCTGCCTGCGCCAAATCCACAGGCGTCCCGTCCACCTCGAAGGCCCGCACGTCTATCGTGCCGTCCTTCTTGCCCGTCTCCACGGGATACGAGAACACCACATGCAGCAGGTCGCCCGCGTCGCCTCCCCGCACCGTACGACACGAGACCAGCTCCATGTCGCCTGGCAGCGGGCGCTCGTCGCAGTTGCGCACCACGTCGACGTCGGGGTTTCTCATCAGCGTGTTTGCCATGGAGCTCAGGCGCGCCAGATGCCTGCCCACGTTGGTCGTGGCACGGGCGACGCACGCGCCCTGCTCGTTGCGTGCCTCCACGACGACGACCTGCGTCGCCGCAAGCACGCAGAGCACCAGCACCTGGCGCCCGTCGTCCGTCTGCACGATGCGTGCGGGCACCTCCGTGTTACCCCGCACCCGCGCGGTGGCACGAAGCGTCGCGCCCTCAAGGTCCGTCCCCTTGAGGACCACGTAGATCTTTCCGCCGCCACGGCACGTCGCGCCAAATCCCAGACGCGGTCGCTGCCGTGCGGTCATCGTCGCTTGGGTCATTACGAGCTCGCCTGATCCTCCAGGTACCACTTCCAGAACTCGACCGAGGTAAGCTCCTCGCGAGCGGCCGCCCACTGGGCATACACCTCGTCGTGGCGCTTGTCGAACTCCTTGCGCAGCGCCTTGTACCTGCGGAACAGCTGCTCGAACCGTGCGCGGTCCTTGCGACGCAACACGCCATGGCGCCCGTCGCGCGAGACCGCCAGCAGCATGTCCTTGCCGCGGATGTCGTTGGGCGGATAGAACCAGCCGTTGTACGGCATCACGCCCAGACCACCGGGGGCCAGCTTGGCGGGACCGCGCTGACCGTTGTACGAGCCAAAGTCCAGCAGCTTGGTAACGATGTTGCGTTCGCCCGTGTCGTAGGGGTCGTTGGTGTTGAAGCTGGCAAATGCCACCGCCGGCTCCTCGCGCTCAAGCTCCTCGATGGGCACGAGCTTCTCGTTGAACTTGCCGTGCTCGCGCATGAGGTCGGCACCCTTAACGTGCTTGATGAAGTCGGGGCCCTTGAGGAAATCCTCCAGCGCGCGCAGCGACATCTCGGCGCCGTCGTAGTTAAAGGTCTTGAGGTCGAGCAGCACGACGTAGTGGAAGTTGATCATAAAGTCCACGTGCGGGTACACGCCCGTGGTCGCCTGGGCAATAAAGGAGTTGCGCTGGAACTGGTAGCGGTCCAGCGAGGCGCTAAACTTGTCGAAGAACGTCATGTGCCACAGGCAGATGCCGTTCATGGTAATAAAGCCGCGGGCGGCACGATTGCCGTACTCGGCGTCGTCTCCGCGAATGAACATTGGCAGGGGCAGCCCGCTGCGCTCGATGCACGTTATGGGAATGCAGCAGTACCACCAGCCGGCGTAGCGGTTCTCGTGGTGCGGCGCGTCGGTCTCCACGTGCGTGATGCCCTCCAGCGTGGTGATGACGTAGCGCTCCTCGTCCTCGCCACGCTCCTTGTACGCCGCATAGGTCCCGTCGGGACGCACCCAGCCCGTGTCCTCGTGGAACTCGTCCTGCTGCTCGAACGAGAGCATGGCGCCGCTTACAAACGCGTCGCGGTACTCGTCGCGCACCAGCGTGAGCAGGTTGTAAGTGCGCTTGAGGCTCTCGGGCGAAATCTGCACGTCGTCGTCCATAAGCAGCACATGCGTGGCCTTGGGCTCCTGCTCCATGGCCTCGATCATGCCGCGGGTAAAGCCGCCGGCGCCGCCCACGTTGGGGTTGGGATGCACGAAGATGCCCGGTCCCTCGAGCCGTGCGGCGTCGAGCGTACGGCCGTTGTCGATAACGTGCAGGGTGAGGTGCTTGGCCACGGGCTCGTCGCATCCCAGGACGCCGGTGCGGAACAGCTCGATGTTGGGGATGACGTAGTCCTCCTTGCAGAAGGTGGTCGTGGCGACGCTCAGCTCCACGTTGCGAATGAGCGCGTCGTCGATGCGGGTGTAGTAGTACGCCTCCCGCACGTCCACCTTGCCATAGGTCGTGAGCTCGAAGGTGAGGAAGAGGGCGTCCGTGCTCGGGTAGCTGAGGTCGAGCGTCTCGTACGACGCAAAGTCGCAGGTCTTGCTCTCCAGCACCACCCGTTTGGGACGCACCATGGTGCGCTCGTAGGCAACGAGCGCGATGGAAAATTTGCCCCTGGCCTCAACGTGCAGGTGCGCGTTGTCCACACGTGTGTACGTGCGCCACTTCTCCCACGAGAGCGCATTGAAGTAGGTGGCGAAGTCGTAGGTCGTGCAGGTCGTATCGCCAAGGCTGCTTGCGCCGTCGTCGGCGTGCTGCACGCGCTCGCTCTTGCGCACATACAGCTCGGGAAACTCGTCGGACCTCGTTCCGTCGAAGAAGATCACGTTGCTCAGTCGGTAGTCTATTTGCATGGAACTGCCCTCCATGTGTTGTTCGTCGTGGTGCAACGCATTGAGTATAAACCATGAGCCGCCGCTAGGGACCACTCCACAAAGAGCCCTTGTCACCGCCGCCGTGGTACGCGGGGGACTGTCCCCTGTGTCCAGGGGACTGTCCCTTTTGTCCAGCGGGGACTGTCCCCTGTGTACCGGATTGCAGGCTAGGACGGGCTTATCTGTACAGACGGTGGCCCCCTTGGCTGTGGCCTTCTGCAAAGCCGCAGGTACGGGGGTGTTTCCGAGAATAGCTGCAGTTAAGGGTGTCCCAGGCTGTACAGACAAGCCCACCCCCATCTGCGGGCAGGCCAAAGAGACGGTCGGCGACGCAGCCTATACCCAACGCGGGTGCGCAACGAGCATCTTTCGCAGCATGTCCTGCAGGTTTGCAAACGAATCACTCGCCTCCGGCAGCTCGCGACCAAGGTAGCGTGCGACCATGCCGGCCTTGGCGTTAAACCGCTTGAGGTCCTGCAAGTCCTCGTTCCTAAACGTGATGACCTTGTAGCCCATGTCCTGCGCCAGCTCCTGACGTTCGGAATCGCTTTCCTCACGCCCCACATGGAAGTCCTCGCCAAAGAACTCGACGATGAGCGCATGCTCAGGCCAGTACAGGTCAGGCACGATGTGGCGTTGACGCGTCTTTGTCCACAGCTCGCGCGGTACCTCAAGCCGCCAGTTTGAACGCGGACGCGGCAACGCGAGACCACCCCAGGCACGCGGCAGACACAGCATGAGGTAGAGAGCCGTCTCCATTGGCGAGTTGAGACCGTCCAGGGCCCAACGAATCGCATCGTACGCACGCGACGCACCACGGTCGTGGCTGACGCCGCCCAAGAACACGAACAGCTGGCACGCGCTCACCAGCGGCACATCTCGGTTCTTAAAGCCCCGCTTGGTCTCCTGCTTGGAGTACGTGCCGCACAACTCGCAGGCAAGCTCCGCGAGCACGACCACGTACTGCCACCCCATCAGCCGCTCCGGACAAATGCCTCGAATGCCCCGAGCCACCTGCATGAAGCAGAACTCCGGCGAACACACGTAACGCGAGCCTGCCACGCACAGCGCCCCCAGGGGGACCGTCCCGTTCCATTGGTGAACCTTGACCCCCGCAAGTCGCGCCCGCGGCACCGAGTCCCTGGAGACCAGATCGAGGGGCAGCTCCCTCGGAAACCCGCGTGCAAGGTACGCCTGCCGCATGTCGTAGACCTTCTCTTTCCTGAGCTCGTCCACCGTGCTTGGCGCCCTGTCCAGATGGCACACGTTCGTCCGTAGGCCGTCAGCCGTCACCTGCACGTTGGTGTTGCGCCACCACCACAGAGCCCACACGTTCCCGAACACAACCATCATAAGAACCTCCCCCGCTCGAACCGACGTGGGGGCACACGCTACACAGAAGGTTTCGCACCAATTGCACACTGGGCGCACAGCAATTGCCCAGGTTTTTGTCTTTTCGCTGGTAGGCATGGGTGTCGACTCGGGAGCGCCCTCATTTGGGAATGGCCCCGTCGTCGGTGGGCGGATGCCCGTGCGGGGTGAGCGGTTGAGCAGCGGCGCGTTCAATGGCCCGCGGCAGTGCGGTTGCACCTACAGTTAAGCTTGGTCTCAACTACACAGAATTGCCCGTCTCTATCTGCAAGTCGTGTACAAACACGCAGGTCACAGGCGCGTTTGAGAAAAACCGCTGTTAGGGCCTCCCCTCGCTGTACAGGCTGGGGCGCCCTTACCTGCAGGTCTGCAAGCCAAGACACGCGGACGAGTCCCAAGCAGACCGCGAGTCACGAGCGTAGGCTATACTAACAAGAACCGAAAGCATGTTCCAAGGAGAGTCCCATGCCCCGTGCGTCCATCGTCATTCCCTGCTACAACGCCGAGCGCTTTGTGGAAGCCACCCTGCAAAGCGCCCGCGCACAAACCGTGACCGACACCGAGATCGTGTGCGTGGACGACGGCTCCACCGACGGGACGCTCGCGCTGTTGCGACAGATTGCGCAAACGGACGAACGCATACGTGTGATTACCCAGCAAAACGGCGGCGAGGGCCCGGCACGCGACGCCGGGCGTGCTGCGGCGACGGGAGACTGGCTCTACTTCCTAGACGCGGACGACTTCATGCAGCCCACGCTGCTGGAGGAGGCCATCGCTCGCGGCGAGCAGACCGAGGCCGACGTGGTCATTTTTAAGACGCAGGAGCTGGACGACCAGACGGGCGAGATACGCGACTTTAAGTACTGCTTTGAGGTCGAGTGGCTCGACGGGCTGGACGTCTTCTGCCCGCTCGAGCATCCCACGCGCATCTTCAACTCCTTCCAGAACTGGGTGCACAACAAGCTCTTTCGCGGGTCGTTCGTGCGCGAGCACGGACTCGAGTTCCAACACGTGCGCCGCTCCGCCGACCTGCTCTTTACCTGCAGGGCGCTCAGCGAGGCTTCGCGCATCGCGCTGCTCGACCGCCAGCTGCACCTCTATCGCGTGAACAACCCCCACAGCGCGCTCTTTACCAGCGACGTCGCACCCCTCGACTTCTACGAGGGCTTCCTGGCGCTGCGGGCCACGCTCGAGGAGCGCGGCACGTGGGACCTGTATCACGACGCGTTTGTAAGCTGGGCGCAGGAGGGCGTGTCCATGAACCTGCAGCGCACCAGGTCGTTTGGTGACTTCAAGACCATCGTGGACACCATGCGCGCCGAAGGTGTCGAGCGGCTCGACCTCATGGGCGTCTCGCGCGAGGTGGCCGTAAACCCCGACCGGTGGGACCGCTGCCACGCCCTGGTCACCAAGTCGACCGAGGAGCTGCTCTACCTCTACTTTTCCCTAGAGAAGCGCGACGTGGACTACCTGCGCACCGAGTGCTCCTGGAAGGACCTGCACCTGGCCAACCAGCAGAGCTGCATAGAGGAGCAAGACCGCATCCTCAAGCAGCAGCACGAGGACTTCCACAACGTGCTCAACTCGACCTCGTACCGTGTGGGCCGCGCCATTACCTCGCTGCCGCGCAACGCCACCAGGCTCTTGGGCCGCAGGGCGGAGTGACGAAGCAGCCCGCGGGAGAAGAAATCCCCCACGGGCTGGAGCGGGCTGGAGCAGTCATCCGTGACTAGCCGCGAAACGCTGGCTTGCCGGCATCGTAGCCCCGAGGCACCTGTCCTTGGGGAAGTACCTGGATTTCCACGGCCTCAACACGCTTGGACATACCCGCGGTACCAGCATCATCGCCGTCTTTTGCCCAGCCAAGCCAACCATAGGTCTGGCTGTGCACGCGATACCACACGCTCATGTTTTTGGACAGCTCCGTACTGGGCGTCAGGCGAATCCGAACCGCCTCGACGCGACGAGATTTGCCAACAGTGCCCGCGATGGAGCCGTTTGAGCTCCACGTGCCTTCCCAACCCGACCTCTGCACATGCGTCTGATACTCAATGCCACCATCAAACGCCTGGCCGCTGACGCTCAGACGCATTGCCTCAAGTCGCTTGGACTTACCAGTGGTGCCAAACATGCCACCCGAGCGATTGCCTAGCCACCCTAAGGTCTGGACCTGCGCATTGCCACCAACATACCCCACAAACGACGGCTCGCCCTCGACGAAACCCTCGGGTACCTGCCCCTTGGGCAGCACGACTGCCTGATACGCCTCAACACGCTTGCTCTGCCCAGAGGTGCCTGCGGGCTGGCCGTCCTTGGCCCAGCCGAGCCAGCCGTACGTCTGGCTGTGCACGCGATACCACACGGAAACATCGTCCGAGAGGTCGCCACCAAGCCTCATTTGGATGGCCTCAATGCGCTTGGAGCTCCCGATAGACCCAGATACGCCCCCGTCTTTGGCCCACGCACCTTCCCAGCCAATGCCCTGGACATGGCTCCGGTACTCGATGGTGCCGCCGTCGAGCTTCACGGTAATGGCCTCGAGCCGTTTGGACTCTCCAGTAACACCCGCCGTGCTACCTTTGGCACCGCTCGGCGCGTTCCAGCCATACGTCTGTGAGTGTGCGGTATACGAGATTTCAGTAGCAACGATGCGGTAGTCGGTGGAGGACTCAGCAAGCACGTAATTGCTCGCTTGCCCACCAATAAGTCCGCTCGCGGTTGCCTTGTGGGTGCCCACCGAGGCGGTCCCGCCGCTCACGCTAACCGACACGTCGTCGCCGTTGGCCTTGTTGGAGACGGTGGCGGTCGGCTTGTGTTCGGACCCGTCGTACGCAAACATGGTGTTCGACCAAGCGACGGTGGCCTTGCGCGGGGAGATGGTAAAGGGTCCCGCGGATATTACGACAGGGTCCCCCTCACGTTCCAGCTGATACTTGGCATAGTAGGTACCAGCGTCCTTGGGAGCGTTATTCCCCAATGCCTTGCCGTCCAAGCCATCCTTATAGTAGGTGATGTTTTTGGCATCGTAACTAGGAAGCTTATAACCCGCGTTCCAGTCTTTATCGGCCTCAAGCGTGGCTGCCACCGGCTGGCCATCGTACACCTTGTTTTGTGGCGCCACAATCTTGAGGGTGGCCTTGCCAAGGTTTTCTGGAAGCGTCTCGCTGCTGGGGTCGCTGTTTGTGCAGGCGCCGTGAGCATTGATCTCCCGTATAAATTCCTCGTCGTCACCCAGGCTGCATGTTGCGATTATGGTATCGGCAGTGCCGGGCTGGGCAGCGTACGTCCAGCTGTGCTCGTGCCGCATAATCTGGCCCTCGACGCCGGTGATGTTATCTGAATCTCCCGGCGAACGCACGAAGTGTCTACCCACAAAGAAGCCGGCCTCCCCGCTGGCGGCCGCATCACTCGTAAAGTACTTGGCGGGATCTTCGTTTGGGTAGTAAGTCAGATAACCAGTCGTGAACACACCTATGCTCTGCCAACTCCTATAGTCGAATTCTTGTATCGGCCAAGTCTTTAGTGAGACACCAATCTCGGCTGGCGTTCCCGATGCATCCTCGAGCCAGCCCACAACGTTGATCTTGTTATACGTGGAGCCCTCATTATAAGGATAGGGACTACACGTTATCCTAACGTTAGAAACCTTTCCATCGCTACCGTTGTCCACAATCCGCACTGCTCCGCGAATGTTAAACTCCGCCCCATCAATTGCATCACCCACGTACACGCCTTCGCCGTTACTGGTTATGGAGCCACCATACATATTGAACGTAGCGTGGTCGCCAATCGAGACACCGGAATGCTTGCAGCCCGTTATCGTGCCGCCCTCCATAGTAAATACGGCCTGTTTGCTTGCATTGTCACCGTAGTTATACATAAACACGCCATCGCCATCCTCGGACGCAATGACGCCACCCTTCATAGTGAGCTGGCCATTGCCGTTTACGTATGTGCCGTTCTTGATGGTACCGCTCCACATGATGGCCTTAACATCATCCAAGTCAACAGTACCCGCTACGCAACCTGAGCCTTTTTCATCCTTAATCGTAAAGCACGCACCGTCTACGACTTGGTCGGCTGGCCTCACCTTGATGCCGCCCGTGAATGCGTATCCATTCAGATCCAGCGTCTTGCTACCATTCAACGTTATGGTCGTCTCGCCGTCTGCAATCGCCACATCGTCTTCCAGACAAAGCAGGGTTGTGGTGGCCTCGGACTCCTGCCACGCGATTAGCGCGATGTCAATATCAGTGAACGCTCTGGATTCACCCGAGGCCGGCTCAAGCCAGGCTACCACGTGGTTCATACTCTGCGTGCTAACGTCTGTTGGCTCTTCTTTGAATGCCTCGACCTCTACGGTCTCTTGGGCAATGCCCACGGCTGGAAACATGGCCAGCGCAATCACAACCATGCAGAATAACACGAGCAGCAACTTCGTTTTTTGTCTCATTTCTCGTTCCCTTCCCATACGTAGCCGCTAGGTTACCCCAAAGCAAAAGAGGCTCCTCTGCATCCACCGCGGCCAATATCATATAATAGCATGTGCTCATGCGCATGACGGAGAAAAAGCCTGCTGAGCAGGCGGAGATGATGAGGGTGTGTCCTAAATAAGCGCCTATTGCGGGCGGGCAACCGGGACAATACCCCGAGTCCACCACCCGTATCTGCTGGGAATGCGAGGGCGCGTCTAAAGAAGCACCTTGCTACTCCCCCAGCTCGAAGAAGGTGCCGAAGCCGTCGAGGTTGGGGTTTATCACCGGGTCGCCGGCCGAGAAGAACTCGGCGTGGCGCACCAGCATGCGGCCCTTCTCGGCCAGGTAGCGGGCACGCAGGCGCACATCCGTCCGCTCGCGCCCGCGCGACGCGAACTCGCGGTGATAGAGCACCGCATGCGCGGCGACCGTGGACACGTACCCGCGCTCGCGGGCGCGCAGGCAGAAATCGCCGTCGTTGAAGCCCACCGCAAGTCGCTCGTTGTAACCGCCCAGCTCGTCGAACACCGACCTGCGGACCATTTGGCAGGCACCGGTAACCATGCTGTAGTCACCAGGCATGGCCACGGCATAGGCCGGTCCCTGTTCGCCACCCTCCACGTTTTGGCACACGTGGCAAAAGTCGCCGTTGGGGTTGGCCACAAGGCCCACGTGCTGGACCAGCCCATCCCCATACAAGAGCTTTGCGCCCACGACGCCCACCTCGGGACGCGCGAAGCAGCGCAGCAGCTCTTCGATCCATTCGGGCTCGATGACCTCGGTGTCGTTGTTGAGCAGCACGACGAACTCGCCTTCGCTCTGCTCCACGCCGCAGTTCACGATTGCGGAGTAGTTGAACGCCCCCGGCTCGGGAGGATTCCACGTGACCACGCGCACACGCTCGTCGCGGGCCGTCAGCTCGTCGTAGAGCTCGAACGTACGCGGGTCCTGGCTGCCGTTCTCCACGAGCACGACCTCAAACCTCACGAAGGTCGAGCGCTCGAGGATGGAGGTGACGCAGGTGCGCAACAAGTCGGGATGGTCGCGCGTGGGAATCACGACGCTCACCTTGGGCAGGAAGTCGGGCAGCTCGTAGCGCACGTCGTAGGTGTAGGGCAAGGGGCCGTCCACCACATACGCCACGATGCCGCGGCGTGAGAGATGCGCCTCCAGGGCACGTCTCCCCGCCTCGTGGGCATAGGGCTTCTGGTTGTCGCCACCCGCCGTGGAGCCCTCGTGGTCGCGCCAGTGGTACAGCACGCGCGGCACATGCACGATGCCACGCGCGACCTCGAACGCCTTGAGGGTGAGGTCGTAATCCTGCGCGCCCGAAAGCGCGACGTCGGCACGCTCGGTGTTCTCCAACACGAACCGGCTCACCATGAGCAGGTGGGTGACGTAGTTGTGGGTGTAGAGCTTTCCGTAGTTGGGGAAGGTCTTAAAGGCGGGCGTCCTCACACCGCCCTCGTCCAGGCGATCCTCGTCGCAATACAGCAGGTCGGCCTGCGGATTGTTGTGGATGGCCTGCACGTAGTGCCACAGGGCATCCGGCTCAAGCACATCGTCGTGGTCCAAGAACGTCACATAGTCTCCGTGTGCCGCGGCTATGCCAACATTGGTGTTCTCGGCAATGGAACGGTTCTCCACCTTTAGGATCCGCACGCGCGTATCGGACACGCCGGCTAGTACCGCGTCCACCGGCTCGCACGGTCCGCTCGCGTTGACCACCACCAGCTCCCACTGACCGTACGACTGCCGCAGCACCGACGTCACGGCCTCCTCGAGGAAGGTGGCATCGGGCCTGAACACCGGCATCACCACGCTGATGAGCGGGGCCTCGCTGGCGGCGAGCTCCATGGACGCCGTTCGTTGTCGCGCGAGCTCAGCCTGCGTGGCCTTGTGCGCCTTGAACCACGTGGGGTATTCGGGGTCTGCCGCGGCTCCTCCCAAACGCAGCCGGGCATCTGCCAGCATGCCTTGGGCACGCGGTGCGTTCATGCCACAGAAGCCCGCAAGCGACGTGTCGTCAGTAAGTGACGCTATTACATAGAAGGACTGCACGGACTCGGGCAACACGCACGACAGCGTGATGAGACGCTCGTTCTGTGACGTGTCGCGCATGTTGGGAACCACGTGGTCCTCCAGCACGAACACCCTCGCGGGGATTCTGGTACCACGGACGTCAAACGCCTCCAGGCAAACCGGCAGGCTCGCGTCGTCGGTGGGAAACGACGCCCGCACGCGCCACACGACGTCGCCGTTGGCTGCCGGCCACACCTCGTAGATGCTCACCTGCGGCCAACCGGAACGCTCGCGCTGCTCCATCCCCCGCAATGCCGCCGCCTCCTCGGGCTTGGTGGCCGTAAGCAGGCGCGAGCTGATCTTGGACCGAAGCGCGGGAAACTCCAGCCGCCCTATCTCGTGCTCCTCCATCAGCACGGAAATCATCACCTCTTTGGCAAGCAGTGGCACAACCGCAACCCACTGGCCATCGGCACCTTGCGGCACCAGGTCGCAGGGCACCTGTCCGCCGCCTTTGACCTTTGCCACGGAGGTGAGCTCGCGGGAGGGCACGAGCGTTTGGAACGCGAGGTAGCCCACTCCCTCGCCCCGGCACATCGACGTTGCGCGGACCAAAGACGCCGCCCGTGGGTTTCCCTTTTTGTCCGCTCGAGAAAAGGCGTCGCGCTTCATGCCCGTCTCCTCCGTGTGCTCGTGCTTATAACAATCGCGTCTTGCGCAGGCTCGCAAGCGAGGGATGCTCGAGGTCCTTGTTGGAGAGCACCAGCTTGGACGGATCGAATGCCGCCTCGCCCAAGAGCGCGGGCCATTCTATGCCAATGGCGGGATCGTTCCACATGAGCCCGCCCTCGTCTCCGGGATGATAGAAGTCATCGCACTTGTACGAGAACTCCGCCGTATGCGAGAGCACCAGGAAGCCGTGCGCGAAGCCACGCGGGATAAAAAGCTGACGGCGGTTCTCGGCAGAGAGGACAACGCCTTCCCACTTGCCCCACGTGGGACTTCCCGGACGCAGGTCCACGCACACGTCGAACACCGTGCCACTCAGCACGCGTACGAGCTTGGCCTGCGGATGTTCGATCTGAAAGTGCAACCCCCTGAGTACGCCCCGAGTGCTGGACGACTGGTTGTCCTGCACGAATTCGCAGGTGATGCCACCCGCCTCGAAGTCCGTACGCTTGTAGGTCTCCATAAAGTAGCCGCGGCGGTCGCCATACGACTTTGTGTCCACGATCACCACGCCCTCAATTTGGGTCGTGGTAAACGTAAAGTTGCCCGAAGTCACCTGTGACATGCGAATTCTCCCCCACCCGCGGTCGTTCGATTTTGCATTCCCATAATACCCGATGGGGGCGCACATCCGCGCGCGAGGCCGCACCTTTCGGCTACTCTTCACGGGTTGCTTGCCCGCGCCGTGCGCTGGGGAAAAGTAACCCTTTTTGTGCTTAGCACGGGATGTGCAAAAGGTGCCACGACCCAAACGAACATTCTTGGTATAGTAGTGCGCATGAAGACTCTAGCCGTAATACCCGCATACAACGAGGAGGACTGCCTCGAGCAGACGGTTCGCTCGCTCGCCACAGCCTGTCCCGAGGTGGACCACCTGGTGGTGAACGACGGCTCCACCGACGCCACGCAGCTCATTTGCGAGCGTTGCGGGTTTACGCACGTAAACCTGCCCATCAACTGTGGCCTCGCCTGCGGGTTTCAAACCGGCATGAAGTACGCGCTGCGCCATGGCTACGACGCCGTGGTCCAGTTCGACGCCGACGGCCAGCACCTGCCCGAGTACATCCCCACCATGGGCGCGGCCATGGAGGCGCAGGGCGCCGACATCGTTATTGCTTCGCGCGTGCTTGCCGGCGAGCGCATCGAGGGGGCGCGCGGCGCGGGATCACGGCTCATCTCCACGCTCATACGCCTGACGTCAGGCGTTCGCCTGACTGATCCTACCTCGGGCATGCGCCTGTACAACCGACGCATGATCGAGCTCTTCGCGCATGGGCGCGACCTGACTCCCGAACCCGACACGGTGGCACTTATCGCCCGCCGGGGAGGCAAGGTAGCCGAGGTTCCCGCCACCATGCAGGAGCGCCAGGGTGGGCAGAGTTACCTCGACCTGCCACACGTTATTCGCTACATGACCCGCACCTGCGCGTCCATCCTGTTCTTCCAATGGTTTAGATAGGAGTGCGCATGTCCCTCACGCTCCGCATCCTGTGCATCCTGGGCTCGGCCATCACGTTTTTGGTCATCGCGAGCCGCGTGCGCAAGGCACGCGTACGCATTGACGACTCGGTGTTTTGGATCGTGTTCTCGTTTGCCCTGCTCGTCATCGCCATCTTCCCCAACATCCCCTCCTTCTTCGCGCGGCTGTTTGGGTTCCAGGCAACGAGCAACTTCGTGTTTTTGGTCGTTATCTGCGTGCTGCTCATGCGCGAGTTCTCCAACACCATAAAGATCTCCACGCTCAACGCGCGGTTGGACGAGCTCGTGCAGGAACAGGCACTGCAAGCCATGGAGGAGGTCGACGATGACCAGCAGTCCTAGCAAGACGAACCCCGTAAGGCTCAGCATAATCGTGCCCTGCTACAAGGTGGAGCGCTACCTGTCCAAGTGTCTTGCGTCGCTGGTGGGACAAACCCTGCAGGACATCGAAATCGTGTGCATAAACGACGGCTCGCCCGACCGCTGCATCGACATCCTGCGTGAGTGGGAGGCTCGCTATCCCGACAAGATCGTTATTATCGACAAGCGCAACGAAGGCGTGTGGCGCGGGCGCTGGGACGGCATTCGCGTAGCACGCGGAGAATACATCGGCTTTTTGGACAGCGACGACTACGCCGAGCCAGACTTTGCCGAGCGTCTGTACCAAGCCGCTGGCGAAGCCGACGCCGACATCGCCGTGTGCGGCTTTAGCCGCGTCGACCTCGATACCGGCAAGGTGCTCTCGCGCGAGCTGTGCCGTGAGCGCGAGCCGTTCTGCATCGCCGACGACCCCGGTCGCATCGTGGAGCTCAACGGCGCCCCTTGGAACAAGGTGTTTCGCGCGGACATCCTCAAGGGCATGCACGACCTTACCGAGCCGCCGCCCGTGCTCGACGACCTCATGTTTCAGCTGCTCGCCTACCTGGAGGGTCGGGGCACGGTCTGTTTCGTGCCCGTCTCGCTGGTAAACTATATGGTTCGCGCTGGCTCCATCATCACCTCGGTGAGCGAGGAGCAGGTGGACGCCGTGTACCGCGCCTTCGTCGAGGTGCACGAGTGGTACGAGCACGACGAGGCGCCCGAGGCGCTTATGCAGGCGCTCGATGCGGCGGCCTTCCTGCATCTGGGCATCTCGCTCAACTACCGCCTGTCGTACAACCGAGACGTGGACCTGCGTGCCGCCGTGGATCGGTGCACGCGCTACCTCGACGAGCACTTCCCCACTTGGCGGCACTCGCCTTACATCAATGGGCAGTATGCGCGGATCAACGGACCTTCGTTCAAGCGTCTGCTCACGTCCTCACGCATGTACAAGCTTGGTCTGCTGCCACAGTTCCTTGGTGCCTATCGCACCATTACCGAGGCCGCCCACTTCGACATAAAATGGTAGGCCCATGAGCAACACGTCCAACACCCCCCACGTCCTCGTGATGATGGCCACCTACAACGGCGAGCGCTATCTGGGCGAGCAGGTGGACAGCATCCTTGCCCAGGAAGGAGTGGACGTCTGGCTGCGCGTCTGCGACGACCGCTCGACCGACGGCACGTATCGGCTGTTGCAGGAGATTGCCGCCCGCCATCCCAACGTAACCGTCTCGCAAAACCAGGACAACCTGGGCGTGGGCAAGAACTTTATGCAGATGGTATATGAGGAAACTGCTGGCAACTACGACTACTATGCCTTCTCCGACCAGGATGACATTTGGCTTCCCAACAAGCTGAGCGAGGCCATCGCCCTGCTCGAAGGACACGACGAGCCCGCGCTGTACTACTCCGACGTCCGCAACTTTAGCGACGAGGGCGAGTCGCTGGAGCTGCGCGACTACCACGAGGTCGTACGCCATCCCGCCACGCTGCTGCTGCGCAGTTGGGCCTGCGGCTGCACCATGGTGTTTAACCGAGCGCTTCGCAACCTGCTGTGCGAGCACCCGCTGAACGAGTACCCGCGCATCCACGATACCTGGGTACACCTGGTCGCGCTCAACTGCGGACGGGTGGAGGCCGACATAGCGCGGTCCTTCATTCGGCGGCGCCTCTCGGGCGCGAACGTCGTGGGAGAGCTGAGCGACCACCACCGATCCCTGACGTCGGTGTTCGCAGACGTTGCCGGGCTCTTTGCCCCGTCCACCCGCAAGCCGTCCCGCGTGGCGCAGCAGCTCGTGCAGGAGTTTGGCACACGCATCAACCCCGTCCTACAGCCCGAGCTCGACCTGCTGCTGAACTATCGCTCCTCGCTGGTTACTCGCGTGCGCGCGGCCACGCGCTTCGACTTTTGGCAGCCCACCCGGCGCGGCCGTGCGCTCGTGCGCCTGTGCTTCCTGCTGGGCCGCTATTGACGCTCCGTGGTACGCGGGGGACTGTCCCCTTTGTACCACAATTACGTAGAAGGATGCCTATTCGCTACGGCGGTCGAAGCGCAAGCCGTCGCCCAGGTCCAGCACCAGCGGGGCGTGTGTCTTGCGGCTCTCCTCCGGCGGCAGCTCCATGTAGTCGCCGTACAAGTCAGTGCAGAACTTGTCCCAATCGTGCGGGGCGAACACGGTAAGCTCGCCAAACGGCAGCTCGACCGGAGGCATGAGGGTCGTCTCGTAGAACGGGTACGGCCGTGCCGCCGAGGGATTGCCCCACCACCGACCCGGATGCTTGGCGACGCAAGCCCGCTCAAAGCGATGACGCAACCGGTCCTGGTTGGTGACGAGCCGCAGCACACCGCGAATGGTACGCCAGCCAACCAGCGCCACCTTGTGCCACGACAGCGACTTGAGCACGTTGGGATTCTTTATGCGATAGATGTAGATGAGCTTGGTCCACAGCTGTGTGCGGCGCAGATGCCCAACGCCGTGGTCGTCGCGCCGTTCGTCCAGTCGAATGTAGGGGAAGACGTCCACGAACACGCACTCGTCGCATCCCGCCTCGTTGGCGTCGCTCTCTATAAAGGTGGTGTTCTTTTGGTACAGCTTGCCCCACAGCACGTACTGCGACGGGTCGGTGGCCATAACGTGCAGGGCCATGTCGTCGGGCAGCTCGCTTTGGCACAGCTCCTCAAAGCGCCGGAAGTCCTCCATGGGCATGCCCACGTCCACGTCGTCGTCCCAGGGAATAAACCCCTGGTGGCGCACAGCCCCCAGGCAGGTGCCGCCGTCAATCCAATACGTGAGGCCATGCTTCCGACAAATGCGATCGACCTCGGCCAGCAGCTGGTACTCCAGTTCCTGAACGCGCTCCAGGGCACCTGGTGGGTATTGGTTGTCCATGGCGGAATCTCCTGCAACGATTGGGTGCAATTGGCCATTTGAGTATAATCCTTCTAGTAAATCGCAGGTAAAAACCCATAACTCATCGCGCAAGACAAGGGGGGTCCCATGAACTACATTCTGGCCGGCATGTCATTCGTATTGCAGCACGTGCTCAAGGTCCTGGCCGTGGGCACCTTCCACAACAGGCGCGTCGTGTTCTTTAGCTACTTTGGCAAGCAGTACTCGTGCAACCCCAAATACCTGTGCGAATACCTCATGCAGGCCAGCCCGGAGTACGAGATCGTGTGGGCGTTTGCCAAACCCGAAGACTTCGCGTGGTTGGAGCAACGGGGCATGCACATCGTGCGCTACAACAGCCTGGCCTTTGCGCGCGCCTGCCTCACGTCAGGCTTCGTGGTTACCAACTCGCAGCTGCCCGCATGGTTTCCGGTACTGCGTCGCATGCACATCATCAACACGTGGCATGGCGGCGGCGCCTACAAGCGCGTGGGCACGGGCTTCCTGCGCGCCTCCAAGGGAAAGCAGCTTATGGACGCGCTGTCCCGACACAAGCCGTGCGTCTATCTTTCCAGCTCCAAGGCGTTCACCCAGCTCACCATACGCCAAAGCTTCGAGCACGAGGGAGAGGTTCTGGAGTGTGGCATGCCACGCAACGACCTGCTCGTTCGGCAAAGCACGCCCGAAGTCACACAGCGCGTAAAGGAGCGCCTGGGCATCGACCCGGACACGCGCATCCTCCTGTATGCGCCCACCTACCGAGAAGATCGCGAGATATCCAGCGACTACTTCGACCTCAACATCGCGCGCGACGCCCTCGCACGGCGGTTTGGCGGCACGTGGACCATCGTGTTCCGCCTGCACTACCTGGTCGCGGGGAAGCTACCCGCGACGCAGGACTATGTTGATGCCTCAACCTATCCCGACATGCAGGAGCTGCTCTATGCGGCCGACGTGCTGCTCACCGACTACTCGTCCAGCATTTGGGACTTTGGCCTCACCGGACGCCCATGTTTCCTCTATGTTCCCGACCTGGACGAGTTCGACCTACAGCGCGGCTTCTACTCGGACATCCGCACCTGGCCCTGGCCACTCGCACAGACCAAGGACGAGCTGGCGCGCAACGTTCTGGAGTTCGACGAGCAGGCCTTTGCGCGCAAGCTGGAGCAACACTACGAGGATCTGGGCAGCACCGACACCGGCCACGCATGCGAGGCCGTTGCCAACTGGATGGCCGCAGTCGAACAAAGGTGATGCGCCTTCGTTCGATGGGCAAGCGACTAGTACACGCGCCGGTGCAGGCGCGCGTTGACCACAAAGATGCGCAACAGGGTGGTGCAGTGCCGCTTGCGCATGAGCGTCGCAATAAGCCGCTGCGTTCGGGGCATCTTGCGCCTAAAGTCCGGTAGGTCGGCAAAGGCCTCCTGCAGCACCGGCTCGTCGGCAAACAGCTCGACTTGGTGGACCTTCTCCTGAACGGTCAGGTCGCACGTGGGTACCGTAATCTGCTGTAGCAGGCGCATCACGTACGTGTCGATGAGGTACGTCGCCCATTTGGCCGGGTCCGCCTCGGGCAGGGCATGCTTCTTGCCGATCTCGCCCTCCAACCGCAGGCACGTGCGCAGGGAATCCATGCGGTTGGTGGAAAACTTTCGGCTCGTGCTGTGGCTGTAGCGGTCAATCCAGCGATAGCATACCTGCGGATTGATGGCAAAGCTTGAGGTTGCGCTGGTAACCAGCAGGTTGAAGTACAAGTCCTCGAACCCAAAGCGCATGGTTTCCGGAAAGCGGATGTGCTCCCGCTCCACGAGCGCACGGCTATACAGCCCCGTCCACACGCCACATCCGTAACGGTAGAGCTCGTAGTACTTCTTGGCGATGTTCTCGCTGGATATGAGCGACAGGCCGTCACTCACGCTTTGCAGCACGTCTCGCCGCAGCACCTCGCCATCACGCACAATAAGGTGCTCGCGCAGGAAACGCACCACGTCCACGCCATATTCCTCGGCTACGCGCACGTTCTCTTCGAGAAACCCGGGAAGGTACTCGTCGTCGTTGTCGCAAAAGGCAAGGTACTTGCCGCGGGCCACGTCTAGTCCTGCGTTGCGCGCGCTGCAGATGCCACCGTTCTCCTTGTGGACCACCACAACCCGGTCGTCCCGCTTGGCAAACTCGTCGCACAAGGCACCGCACCCGTCGGGAGAACCATCATCCACCAGCACGAGCTCGAGGTTTTGGTACGACTGCGAAAGCACCGACTCCACCGCATGCGGCAGATAGTGCTCCGAGTTGTACACGGGTATGATCACGCTCACCATCGGATTGGTATTCATGCTCTTGTCACCAAGCCTTTTGCCACCAGACTACTCGTCACCCGACCACAGCATGCGCTGGTCACGGGCCTCCATGTAGCCCTTAAACGCATAGTAGTCCATGGGTGTGGTTACCTTTATGTTCTCGGCCGGTCCCTCCACCGTATAGATGGTGTACCCGTAGTGGGTCATGAGGCTCACCGAGTCTATGAACTCGTCCAGACCGTCCTCCTGCGACCGAACGTGCGCCGCATAGAGCTCCTCGAGCCAGAACGCCTGCGGCGCCCGCGCAAGACCCACCTCCGCACGCGGTATAACCGTGCTCACCGCCCCCTCGCCATCGGTAAGCACGATGGTCTCGATTGCCGGGGCGACCGTAGCCGTGCAGCCACGCTCGCGCACCGAGCGCACGCAGGCCGAAATCGTTTGCTCGTTGATGAGCGGGCGCACGCCGTCGTGCACGAGCACGATGGCCTCGCGGTCACCGGGATGGGCGTCGTGCAGGGTCCTCACGCCGTTAAAAATGGACTCCTGGCCAGTGGTGCCACCTGCGACCACGGTAATGGGCACGGCATAGTTGCGCCGCGCAAGCACGGTTTGCAGGTAGTCAATCCAGCTTTCCAGGCACACCACCACGATGCCCGTCACCAGAGGATGCGTCGCGAAGTGCTCAATGGTGTAGTCGATAATGGGACGGCCCCCCAGCTCGAGGAACTGCTTGGGCCTTTTGCTGCCCCCCATGCGACGACCCACGCCGCCGGCAAAGATCACCGCTTCAACTCGCATGTCTCACATCCCTTCGCGTAGGCTGCACGCTACATTATGTCACAGTCCGGAGCAACCCAGTCGTCAATCATGCGACGGTACAGGTCAACGAGCTGATAGTCGGGCTCCCAACCCAAGGCGCGCATGCGTGAGACGTCCATGCGAATGCTGCCGCTTACGGCATAGCGCCGCGCGGCGTCCTCGTCCACCACGCGCGTCACCTGCGTGGTGGTCCCAAACGCCTTCGCGACCATCTGCGCCATCTGATAGATGGAGCAGAACGTGTCCTCGTTCGCCACGTTGTAGGCCAGCCCGCGCTCTCCTCGCGTTGCCAGGGTAAGCAGCGCCCGCACCGCATCGGCCGTGTACACGTACATGTTTTGCTTCGAGCCGTCGGTGAGCAACGCTATGTCGCGTCCCTCCAGGCAGCAGCGCGCGAACTCGGCGAACACGCGTCGGTCGGCGTTCGCTATACCCGGACCAAACGACTGGGCAAGACGGGCGACGCACACGTTTGTGCCATACTGCCCCGCATACGCGGCGCACAGGGTCTCGGCCAGCTGCTTGGCCTGCGGATACGAACTGCGCACGCTCATGGCGTCAAGCTCGCCGCCACGGCTCTCGTCCAACGCGTCATCGGCGCCGCTGCCATAGACCTCCATCGACGAGACGAAGCACATGCGCGCGTCGTGGGCACGCGCCAGCTCGAGCATGGCCTGGGTGCCCGCAACCGTCGTGGTAATGGTGTCCACCGGGCGCTCCACCATAAGCCTGCTGTCGGTGTTGCTCGCACAGTGCACCACATAGTCGCACGCATCCAGCTCGGGGACCGCGCCCGCAGACGCATCCCAGGCGACGATGCGAACACCTGCAGCCTCGCCAAACGCCGCCTGGGCCTTGGCTACGTTGCGCACCGGCAGCACGACGCGGATGCCCGCACCAACGACCTCGTTGCGCCGCACCAGCACGCGCGCCAACAGGCCGCCAATGAGCCCCGTGGCGCCCGTGACCACCACGGTCGAGCCGTCGAGGCGCTCCCATGCAATGCGATCGTCGACGGCGAGGCGCTCGACATCCTCCGAGTAACGCAAACCCATAGCAAATCTCCCAACCATCTTCACGTAGTCTATGCGCGAGGAGGCGCCCTTTGGACATCCCCCTACGGTGTGGCATAATGTCCCCATGGCTAAATCAGTGGCAAAAAACGCACTCTACAGCGGCATTCGCACCGTAAGCACCATGTTGTTCCCTCTTGTCACCTATCCGTACGTGACAAGAGTACTTTTGGCCGACAACCTTGGCAAGGTTGATTTCTCCATCTCGATTATCTCGTACTTCACCCTCATCGCCGGGCTGGGCATCTCGAACTACGCCACCCGAGAGGGAGCACGCGTGCGAAACGACCGATCCAAGCTCGACCGATTCTCGAGCGAGGTGTTTACCATCAACATGGCCTCCACGGCGCTGGCCTACATGCTGCTGGTTATCCTGTTCGTCGCCTGGCCCCACCTGCACGGATACGGCGCGCTCATCGCCATTCAATCCGCCACGCTCATCGGCACGACCATTGGCGTGGAGTGGCTCTATACCCTGAGCGAGGACTTTGGCTACATTACCGCGCGCACGCTCGTCGTGCAGGTGCTCTCGGCCGTGCTGCTGTTTACCCTGGTAAAGTCGCCATCCGACTACATGCTCTATGCGGGCATAACGGTGTTCTCGGCAGTGGGGGCAAACGTCTTCAACTTTGTGAGGTCGCGCAGGTACGCGAGAATCCGTCTGGTTTGGGGATTCGACGCGCGACGGCATCTGGTGCCCATGCTGGTGCTGTTTGGCAACGCGCTGGCGTCCTCCATATACATAAACATAGACGTCACGCTACTGGGAGTCATGCGCGGCGACTACGAGGTCGGCCTGTACAGCGTTGCCGTCAAGATCTACAAGCTGGTAAAGCAGCTGCTCAACGCCATCGTTATGGTATCCATCCCCCGCCTGTCGCTCTATGTGGGAGAGCGCGACCACGAGCGCTACCAACAGCTGTTGGGTTCCATCCTGCATGCGCTGTTGGTTACGGTACTGCCGGCAATCGTGTTTTTGTTTTTGCTCTCGGACTACGTGGTGCTCATTGTGGGTGGCGAGGCCTTTGCGGCCTCCGCGGACTCGCTCCGCATCCTTTGCCTCGCCCTGGCCCCCGCCGTGTTTGCCGCCTTCGTCGTGAACTCCATCCTGCTGCCCAATCGGGGCGAGCGGCTCATCCTCACCTCCACCATCGTGGGAGCCGTCGTCAACTTCCTGCTCAACCTGATCGTGATTCCGCAGTATGGTGCCAACGGCGCGGCAATCACCACCGGCGTTGCTGAGGTCATGGTGCTGGGCACGGCCGCCTGGCTGGGCAGGCCATACTGCGACTACCGGGCGCTGTTGGCGGAGCAGCTGCCCGCCTGCATCACCGTGGCGTTGGGGCTGGCCGCCATAACGGGAGCGCACCTTGCCGTAACGCACCTGCTGGGCAACTCGCTGCTCACCTTCTTCGTGAGCGGGGGCGTTGGCATGGCACTCTATGTCTTGGTGCTCGTGCTGCGCAAGGACTCATTTGCCAACCGCGCCATAAGCAGGTTGCACAACGTCTTGCCACACCGTAGCTAGGGGATCCCATGTCACTTGCCACCTACCTACAAAAGGCCAAGAACTCGACCTACCTCAAGGCGGGCGTGTGGGCCATCGGCGCCGAGATACTTGTGCGAGCCGTCGCCTTTCTCGCCACGCCCATCTTTACACGCATCCTGCCCCAGGACGTGTACGGAGACGTGCGCACCTTCGAGTCGTGGCTCAACATCTGGGCGCCCCTGCTCTCGCTGGGCCTCTTTACCAACATCGAGGTGGCCCAGTACCGCTACAAGGACCGGTTCGAGGAGTACACCGGCTCGGTCATGCTGCTCATCGTGCTGCTGGGGGCGGCATTTGGCTCCCTGGCCTTCCTGTTCCGGCAGCAGCTGTGCCAACTGCTCGACTACACGGGGGCCATGCTCGCCATCGTGGTGCTCTACAGCGCCTTCTACAGTTGCATTCTGGTACGCATGCGCTACCACCGCATTCGTCTGGCCTACAAGCGGGTGACCCTGCTTTCGATGCTCGCCTCGGTTCCCGCGCTCGTAATCGCGGTCGCCGCCTGCCTGTATGCCACCTCGCACGGCATAGACGGTCGCGCCCTGCTCGACGTGCGCGTGATCAGCTTCTACGCGCCCATCATTTGCATTGGTGCCGTGGTGTTCGTGCTGGTGGCGATGCGCAAAAAGGTGCGCCCCAACACCGGCTACTGGCGCTATGCCGTGCAGCAGTCCGCGCCGCTCATCATGTACCAAATCTCCCTGCAGATCCTCACCCAGTCGGACCGCATTATGGTCAAGTCCTTTGTGAGCTCCACCGCGGCCGCGATCTTCTCGGTCGCCACCACGGTAATCTACATCGTGGAGATCTTGCACCGCGGGTTTGAGTCCGCGTGGATTCCCTGGCTCTACGCGCGGCTGGACAAGCGCGACTTTGCGACGGCGGGCAAGGCGATCGTGCTGGTGATGGCCGGGTTCGCCGCCATCTTCGTGCCCGTGCTGCTTGCCGGCAAGGAGATAATCCTCGTGCTGGGCGGCTCCAAGTACCTGGACGCCATCTGGCTGCTTGGCCCCATGCTGGGCGGCGTGCTCTTCCAGTTCCTCATGCTCAAGCTTGCCGACATCGAAAAGTTCTACGACCGGAGCAGTGCCGTCGGCGTGATTAGCATTGCGATTGCGGGGGTCAATGTGGTGCTCAACTATGTGGCCATCCAGATGGGCGGCTACATGGCGGTCTCGTACACCACCATGATCTCGTACCTCGTTGCCGTGTGCCTGCACCTGCCCGTGGTCCGGCGCGTCGCGCCCGAGCTCACTCGCTACATACTGGTCGCGATGGCGGTATGCGGTGCGCTGGCGGCCCTGCTCGTGCTGGCGATGGGTGTCTATGCGCTTCCCAGCGTGCTGCGCTGGGCGCTGATTGCGGTGTTGGCGGCAACGGGCGCCGTCGTAGCGCTCCGTTTCCTGCGATCACGCGATGCCACGTAGCGTCGTCGTTGTACGAAGGGGACAGTCCCCTGTACAAAAGGGACAGTCCCCTGTGCAAAAGGGACAGTCCCCTGTGTCCGGGGGACAGTCCCCTTTGTACAACAGGTGTTGTGGCTAATACTTACCGCAGATGAACGCCAGGCGCGTGGCGATTTCCTCCGCCACGGTGAGCTTGAGGCGATACGGATAGCGCGCCTTGCGCAGGCGGCGCTTTCCGAACTCCGAGTAATGGCCAAAAACGTCCAGGAACAGCCGGTCCTCGGGCTTGGTCATCTGGTCGTAGTAGAGCTGCCGGTAGAAGTCGGCCGCCTTGGCGGTACGCACGAAGAACGTGCCCTCCCTAAACTGCCGCAGGCGCGTCTTCCACAGCGCCAGCTTGCCCTTGCCCGTGGCGGTGATGGTGGCGTCGTGGCGCCGGTACTTGGCCGACTCGTAGTCGTCGTACACGTAGTTCGCACCCAAGCCGGCGGTCACGGCCCAAAGCCACGTGTCGGGACCACGCTCGCCGTATCCCGGCGGGAACGCAATCTCCTTCAGCGCATGGTTAAACAGCAGCGTAAAGCCCTGACCCAAGCCCGCGCCATAGTTGAAGAAGCATCGGCCCACGTTCATCTGCTCGATGGGCACGCAGGTGCGCCCATGGCCAATGCGGTTGAGCTCTCCGTCGCACACGGCGTAGTTCGCCGCATAGAGCGCAGGCTCGTCCTGGCCCAGCTCGGCAATCGTCGCCACGGCTCGCTCCACCTTTTGGGGCTCCCACACGTCGTCCTGGTCGCAAAACGCATAGTAGCTCGCCTGTGGGATGGTAAACAGAATCTGCCGAAAGGAATGTCCCGACCCCAGGTTGCCGAGGTCGTCCTCCACCAGATGAAAAGCGATGCCGTCGAACTCCTGACCGCAATAGCGACGCACGATGTCGAGAGTGGCGTCGCTGGACCCGTCGTCGCGAATCCACACGTCAATGTTCTTGTAGGTCTGCGCGACGAGACTCTGAAGCTGCTCGTCCAGGTAGTCCGCGCCGTTGTAGGTCGTGAGGACAATCGAGACGGGCTCGTGCAAGGCGTTGGTCATGGCGTTACCGCCCCGCATACATGCGCTCGTAGTAGTCCTGGTAGGCACCCGAGGTGACGTTGGCAACCCACTCGGGGTTGTCCAGGTACCAACGGATGGTCTTCACGATGCCCTCCTCGTAGGGGGTCTCGGGATACCAGCCCAGCTCCTCGCGGATCTTGTCGGGCGCCATGCCGTAGCGGCGATCGTGTCCGGCGCGGTCCTGGACGTAGGTGATGAGGTCCTCGGTCACGGCGTCGTCGCCCGTGGCGCGGGCGACCTCGGCGATGATGGTCTTCACGATGTAGATGTTGGCGCGCTCGTTGTGGCCACCCACGTTGTACACCTCGCCCAGACGTCCCTCGCGCGCCACCATGTCGATGGCCTTGCAGTGGTCGTCCACGTACAGCCAGTCGCGCACGTTGAGGCCGTCGCCATACACGGGCAGCGACTTGTGGTGACGGGCGTTGTTGATCATCAGCGGGATGAGCTTCTCGGGGAACTGGTAGGGGCCGTAGTTGTTGGAGCAGCGCGTGATGACCGAGGGGAATCCGTAGGTGTCGTGGTAGGCCTTCACGAAGAGGTCCGCGGAGGTCTTCGAGGCGCTATAGGGGCTGTGCGGCGAGAGGGGCGTGTCCTCGCGGAAGTAGTCGGTGTGCTCGGGATCGGCGGGCGACCCGTCCGCGTTGAGCGCCTCCGGGATGGCTAGCGTGCCGTACACCTCGTCGGTGCCCACCTGCAGGTAGCGGTGTGCGCCGAAGCCGCCCTTGCCGTCATCCCACGCCGCACGACAGCAGTTGAGCATGTTGACCGTGCCCATAACGTTGGTGTCGGCAAAGATGCCGGGGTTCTCGATGGAGCGGTCCACGTGACTCTCGGCCGCAAAGTTAATAACGTAGTCGGGGTCATGCTCGGCGATCGCGGCCGCAACGGCCTTGGCGTCGCGGATGTCGGCGTGCACGAAGACGTAGCGCGGGTCGTCCTCGACCGAAGCCAGGTTCTCCAGGTTGCCCGCGTAGGTGAGGGCGTCGAGGTTCACGATGCGCACGTCGTCGTACTTGCGCAGCATGTACAGCACGAAGTTGGAGCCAATAAAGCCGGCACCGCCGGTTACGAGATACGTTTTCATAAAAAACTCCCTGAGTGGCAAGATGGTTAAAGCCATAAGCATGATACAAGACCCACGTCGCGTTTTTCATCTGTGCTATCCTACTGCCACGCAATATATGGAGGTATTACACAGTGAGCCAACACGAGCACATGCACCAGAGGCCCATCCTGTACGTCGTGGTGCCCTGCTACAACGAGGAGGAGGTACTGCCCGAGACCTCCCGACGCCTGGAGGCGAAGCTGCGCTCGCTTATGGACGCAGACAAGATTGCGCGCGACAGCCGCGTGCTGCTGGCCAACGACGGAAGCCGCGACCGCACCTGGGAGCTCATCTGCGAGCTGCACGACGACCCGTCGCACGACGGCATCTTTACCGGCATCTCGCTCGCACACAACCGCGGCCACCAAAACGTGCTCTTTGCCGGACTCATGGCCGCCCTCGAGCGCGGCTGCGACATCTCGGTCTCCATGGACGCCGACCTGCAGGACGACATTGACGCCATCGACCAGATGGTGGACGCCTACCTGGGCGGGGCCGACATCGTGTACGGCGTGCGCAACGACCGACAAACCGACTCGCGCTTTAAGCGCTGTACCGCCGAGGCGTTCTACAACGTGATGCGCCGCATGGGCACCGAGACCGTGCCCAACTCCGCCGACTTCCGCTTGATGGACGCCCGCGCGCTGGAGGCACTCTCGCTCTACGGCGAGACGAACCTCTTTTTGCGCGGCATCGTCCCGTCGTTGGGCTTCGAGACCGCCGAGGTCTACTATCGCCGCGCCGAGCGCTTTGCCGGAGAGTCCAAGTACCCGCTTTCCAAGATGCTGTCGCTGGCCGTGGACGGCATCACCTCGTTCTCGGTAACCCCGTTGCGCATGGTGACGCTAGCCGGCATCGTGTTCGTGGCGATTGCGCTGCTCGTGCTCGTCTATGCGCTCGTCTCGCTGCTCTTTGGCACCACCGTAAGCGGCTGGACGAGCCTGCTCATCTCCATCTGGTTCGTCGGCGGGGCGCTTATGCTGTCGCTGGGCATCGTGGGCGAGTACGTGGGCCGCATCTACATGGAGAGCAAGCACCGCCCACGCTACATCGTGGCCGAGGAACTCTCGTAGTGAGAAAAGGGGTTTGGCCCCTTTTCTCACACGTCCGCCCTACATCCGTGCGACGATCTCGCCGAAGTTGGCCTCGAAGCCAGGAAGCGCCCTGGCAAACAACACCAATAATCAGACGGCCCCTTGCTTCTGAGGCCGCGGAACACTATTTCTGAGAAGGGCTTGGACTCTATGCTCGCTCTGCGACGCAGGACGCGGGCATCACGCCTCCTCGATGCGGCACGTGTGGCGCTTGGACTTGCGGTCGTAGGTTATGCCCACGAGCAGGATCGGCCCGCCCCAGTCGCGCAGGACGGCCGGGTAGTCGCGGTTGCGCGCCTGGGCGATAGCGGAGTCGGGCTTGCGGTCCCACTTGAGCTCGACCAGCAGCGCCGGCGACGGGTCGCCGCGCTTGGGCAGGTACACCACGTCGGCGAGGCCGCGGCCGGAGGGCAGCTCCTCGACCGTCGCGTAGTGGTCCGCCGCCGCGATGTAGGCGGACTTGACCACCGCCCGCAGGGCCTGCTCGTTGTTGTAGAAGGCCGGCGCGCAGCCGTCGTCGTGGGCGCGCGCGACGCCTGCGGCCACGGCCTCCTCGTCGAGGTCCCACGTGGCCTCCAGCAGCGCGTCGCTCCCGCGCACGATGCGCGCGACCTCCGCATGGCGGCTCTCGGAGACGGCGTCGGTGAGCTCGGCTCGGACCTCCCCGTTGGGCACGCGGGCGGTGCGCGTCTCCGCGTCGTAGCAGAGGTAGCCCAGGTGGCACAGCAGCGTGAGGGCGTCGTCGGCGCTCGCCACGTCGTGGATGCTGTTCTCGAACTTGCCCGTGCGCACCGGGACGCGCGCGCCGCCGAGCGCCTGCACCACCGCCTGCTGCAGGCCGTCGAAGTCCAGGTCGACGTAGGTGCGCAGGGAGGCGAACGCCTCCGAGCTCGTCCAGTAGGGCCCGACCCGCCGGCGCTTGCAGGCGCGCATCACC